>JADFOK010000030.1 GCA_022562895.1 Bacteroidota bacterium
CTTATTCTTCGCTGAATTCACACCCTTTAAAGATCTGGCAATCTCTTAAAATATGTCCGAATTTATCCGATTCCTATGATTTCGGAGAAACTAAATATTCAATCCTATTAGTTTTGATCAATGCTAAAGAGAAAACAGATCATAACAGTTTAATCAGAAAATATTTTGACACTCTCAGAATTACATTTTATCCGGGACAGAACCATAAGAGACAGAGGAACTTTCAGTGCTGAAGGCTATCACAGCAAGGACAATAAGACGTTTGTTGAAAAAGTATTTCTGAAAAATGACAGGGATTATTTTATTCTTTATAACAATTTAGAAAAACCGTTGCTATTTAAAACGGCGACTCAGGTGCTCTTAAAATACGTCTCAATTATGGTAGCAAGGTATAAAGAACATGTTAAAGATATCTATTCAACAACCTAAATTAAATCGTTATGAAAACCACACTCATTAGTTTTAATATGATTTCATTAAAAAGCAAGCGAATTATTCTCAGAATATTATCATTTGGGTTAGTATGTGCTTTTTTTGCTTTTTTATTCACCTTAATAGAAAAAGGAATACTTGGAGATCTGAAAGAATATCCTGTCACTGGAAATCCGTATGATTTTAAAGATGCTGTTTTTGTAGATCCGTTGGGTTCATTTATATTGGGCTTATGTATCGGAGTGATTGAAATGTTTTTCCTTGAAAGACTATTTTTAAAAATATCCTTTTTGGTTAAGTTATTAGCAAAATCCTGTTTTTATATATTAATAATCAGCTTGTTCTTTTATATAATTACAATTGTGAATTCTAGCTTCACCTTAGGCTTAGCACCTTGGGACCCGGAAGTATTGGAAACAGGTAAAAAGTTTCTTGGAAATTCACTTCATTTAGCACTATTGATTTATGCCGTCGGAATTATTACGATCCTTCTTTTTTTATTCGAAGTGATCGATTATTTAGGGCAGGGAATTATTATCAATTATATGACAGGAAAATACCATGCTCCAAAGGAAGAAGAAAGAATCTTTATGTTCTTAGACATGAAATCGTCTACTTCAATTGCTGAAAAACTAGGACATATTAAATATTTTAAGTTATTGCAAAATTACTATGCAGACATGGCGAATCCCATAGAAAGCTATTCAGGTAAAGTGTATCAATATGTAGGCGATGAAATTGTAGTTAGCTGGGATCTGGATACAGGTATTAAAAACAATAATTGTCTGGAATGCTTTTTCAGTTTAAAAAAGACATTTGATAAATTAGCCAAAACCTATGAAAAAGAATTTGGACTAACTCCGGAATTTAAAGCGGCATTGCATTATGGTAGTATAACAACCGGTGAAATAGGGATATTAAAGAAAGAAATAATTTTTACCGGAGATACTTTGAATACAACTTCTAGAATGGAAAAGCTTTGTAATGTTCATAATGTGGATTGTCTCATTTCCAAGTCTCTACTTAGTCGTTTAAAGGGAATCCCAAAACTCAGCATTAAAAATATAGGAGAGCACCTCTTAAGAGGAAAAGAAAAACCAATCAAGTTATATGCTATTTCCTAAAACAGCATTAATAATATGTCCGAATTTATCCGATTCCTATGATTTCGGACTAATTAAATATTACTACATATTAGTTTTAATCAAAATCCTTAAAAGTTAATATCATGAAAAATTTAATTTTTGTAATCGCATTGTTATTCGTATTTCAAAGTTGTAGTAGAATCATGATGGGGCTTTGGGGAATCAAAAATCCTAATATCGAAGACTCAGTATCTTTGGTAAAGTATTGTGAAAAAAAGGGAATCAATACAAATAATCTCTATACGCTTAGTGCAGAAGACAACATTAAAATCCTCAATCTTATAGGAGGTTCAATACCTGATATAATGATTTTCAACTCTCATGGACAACTTATTCCATATGCCGACAAGAATTATTGCAATGCTGCGGCCTTTTCATTTATCGATAGTCTGAATTCTAAAAAGGATTTCAGAGAGGATACCTCGATTAGTTATTCGGATTTAGCGGATAAAATGAGAAATCTTAACGGTCATTTGAATGCACCTCAAAAGAATCCAGAAACTAATTATTACATTTTTATCTTTTGGACAAAATGGACTGGTCGGTTAAATAAAACGCACGTCATACCATGGGAAAACCAAGCTTTAACGAATCCCAATGCAAAAGTTGAGGTTTACAAAGTAAACATGGATATGCAGCAATATTGGAAGATTTCCAAAGAAAATTACTTTCAAAATCTAGAAAAGTCAGGAATATTTAAGTAAAACAACAAAAACTCATTAATAGCATGAAAACAACTGTTACTTTTTTCGATCTTTCCAATCTTGATTAATCAACTTTTTTCAAGTTAAAACTTTAATTAATTAATCTTTATTAATTCAGTTAACTGAATTTTAATTGAAAATGTGTCCGAATTTATCCGATTCCTATGATTTCGGACTAATTAAATATTACTTCATATTAGTTTTAAACAAATTCTAAAAACTCATTATTATGAAAACTATCAATTTAAAAGGGATCACGATCGCCTTATCGGCTTTAATGCTATTACAAAGTTGTAGGGTATATCACAAGACTAACGTAACAGTAGATGAAGCTATAGCCTCTTCAAACAGAATAAAAGCAAAGACATTTGTAGATGTAACCTATAAATTTGATGATTTGCTTAGAGAAGATGGCCAACTCTATGGTATCGCCAATAGTTATTCATGTACGGCTAAAAAATTATCTTTACAGATTGTTGAAGAAAATTCAGCGGAAAAAAATGTAAAAATATTTTTGACCGAAAACACAATCAAAGAATATTACCTTCAGAATAAAACCTTGTCAACAATACTTACTGTAGCAATTCCAGTTGTTGTTATAATAGGTATAGGAGCATTTTTGCCAAGAGGTTATTAAAGATAATAAACCAAGTGATTTTCCGAAAATTAGTTGGTCTGAAACCCTTAAAAGGCAGTACAAAAGATTTAATCATAGTTTAGACATAAATTCATTTGAAGGAAGAAAACAATATGAATATGAAAAGGAATATCGAAAAGATTTGACAATGGAAGAAATGCATGAATTATCGAAAATAGATTTAACTAAGGAATATTCTCCAACCCTTGAAGTTTTCGGAGATGAATTAAGTCGTAAAAATTAAAAAAATACTGTGCACAACAATGAATAAAAATAATGCTAAATAAGTTGCTTAAAACACGCAACTAATCTTATACAAAAACGTTGTACCCTATTTGTACCTCAACTACCATAAACCTTTATATTTATTGAGTTAGTACATTTGCCGTAGGTAAATTTGATTAATCAATCTTTTTCAATTATTGATTATCTTTAATAAAATTAAAACTCTATAATGATAAAATATACATTATTAAGTCAGTTCGAGTAAGAAGTACACTGGTATAAAAATATAATTACCATAAAAGAACAAAAAACATAGTTATTTTAATGTTGTTGTCAAATGGTTGTCATATAGTTAAAAAATAAAACCGTAACACTTTAATAATAAAGTAATTACGGTTTTTCTATGTACTGAAGGCGGGAATTGCCTACGGCGAGTCCCTCCACGTCATTGTCAAAGAAAAAGCCCGGCCACAAAGTGGCCTTATTTTTGTTTTCCTCTTTTTGGATAAAGCAAGCCTTCACCAAAACGGAAAACAAAAAAGCCAGGTCTTTTAACCTGGCTTTTTCTCATCTGTACTGAAGGCGGGACTTGAACCCGCACGAACATTGCTGTTCATTGGATTTTAAGTCCAACGTGTCTACCAATTCCACCACTTCAGCAGCAAGAATTTTACGAATGAGCGAAAAACGGGATTCGAACCCCTGCCTACCGGCAGGCAGGCGCGACTCAGTCGCTTATCTTAAAATAGCCGAATAATCAACTTGAGATTATTAACTAACTATGAGCGAAAAACGGGATTCGAACCCGCGACCCCCACCTTGGCAAGGTGATGCTCTACCAACTGAGCTATTTTCGCGTTTTTTAAAAGAACATCACTCTATTATCAAAGCGGTGGCAAATTTAAAACTTTTACATCAATAGCAAAGTATTTTTTAGTAAAAAGTAACACCACTTTCTGTTTTTTTAACGGGATAAAATTATTTTTTAAACTTAATATTTGCCTTAGGCTGAAGCATCCTTTTTATTTCATTAAGCTTCATTAAGGCTTCAATTGGAGTTAATGTATCGATATCCAGATTTAGGATCTCCTCACGGATATCTTCTAATAAAGGATCGTCGAGTTTAAAGAAACTCAATTGCATTTCATCTTTAGATATTGCCTTCATTTCATCGGTTAACCTTTCTGAGGAATGTGATTTTTCCAGACGCTTCAATATTTTGTATGCTCGTTTTAATACCTGTTTTGGCATCCCGGCCATCTTGGCAACATGAATTCCGAAGCTATGATGAGACCCCCCCGGTACTAACTTCCGAAGAAAAAGTACCCGGTCCTTTAATTCTTTTACCGAAACATTGTAATTTTTAATACGATCAAAAGTTTCCGTCATTTCATTGAGCTCATGATAATGGGTAGCAAATAGGGTTTTTGCCCGAGTTGGATGTTCATGCAAATACTCACTTATAGACCAGGCTATGGAAATTCCATCGTAGGTGCTGGTTCCACGACCTATTTCATCCAACAGCACCAAACTTCTTTCAGAAATATTATTTAAAATACTCGCTGCTTCATTCATCTCTACCATAAAAGTAGAATCGCCCATAGAAATATTATCGCTGGCACCTACCCTGCAAAATATTTTATCTACCACTCCCAGCCGAGCTGCCTTTGCAGGAACAAAACTTCCTATTTGAGCTAAAATAACAATCAAAGCAGTTTGTCTGAGAATAGCCGATTTACCACTCATATTGGGCCCGGTAATCATAATAATTTGTTGCATTTCCCTATCGAGATACACATCATTAGGTATATAAGGAGAATCGGGCGGTAGTTGTTTTTCAATTACCGGATGTCTTCCTTCTTTAATGTCTATCTCGAATGTATCATCTAAAAAAGGACGACTATAATTTGAAGTTACCGCTTTCGTAGCAAAGGAACATAAACAGTCTAATTCTCCAATTAATTTTGCATTTTGTTGTACAGAAGAAATAAACTGAAGCATCCACACCACCAGCTTTTCAAAAATCTCTTGTTCTAAAATGGCTATTTGTTCTTCAGCACCCAGAATTTTGGTTTCGTACTCTTTTAATTCATCGGTGATGTAACGCTCTGCATTCACCAGGGTTTGCTTGCGAACCCACTCATCGGGGACCTTGTCTTTATGCGTATTTCTTACTTCAATATAATAACCAAACACATTATTGGAAGCTATTTTTAAAGAGGTAATTCCTGTACGTTTGGTTTCCCGTTCCAACATTTCGTTTAAATATTCCTTCCCTCCCGTAGCGATACTGCGTAACTCATCTAGCTCTTCATTAACTCCTTCAGCTATGGCATTCCCCTTTAAAATATTTACAGGTGCTTCTTCGTTAAGGGTTTCTTTTATTTTCTCTCGAAGCAATTTACAATCCTGAAGCTGTTCTCCAATAATCTTTAAGGCCTCATTTTTTGTTTTTAATACTTGTGCTTTAATAGGCAAAATGGCTTCTAAAGAATTTTTAAGATGAATAACTTCTCTAGGACTCACTTTATTTGTTGCTACTTTGGAAATTAGACGTTCCAGATCCCCAATACGTTTAATGTGCTGCCTGATTTTATCAAGCAGAACCGAATGATCCAACAGATAACTAACCACTTCATGTCGACCGGTGATCTTTTCTTTATTTATTAAGGGAAGAGCTATCCATCGTTTCAACAAACGACCTCCCATGGGAGAAATTGTTTTGTCTATCACCTCTAATAATGTTATTGCATTTTGTGATGTTCCTTGAAACAATTCCAGATTGCCCATAGTAAAACGATCCATCCATACATATTCATTTTCAGCAATACGTGAAATCCTGGCAATGTGCTGAAGTTTGTTGTGTCTGGTCTCACCTAAATAATGCATGATTGCACCTGCGGCAATAATTCCTGCCGACAGATCTTCTATTCCAAATCCTTTTAACGATTTGGTTTTAAAGTGATTGTTAAGTAACTCGGTGGTATAATCGGTTTGAAAAACCCAATCTTCTAAATGGAACACATGAAAATTATCTCCAAAAGTATCAGAAAACAAGGACCTCTTTTGCTTTGAATATAAAACTTCAGAGGGGGTAAAATTTTGAAGCAATTTATCTATGTATTCTGAAGATCCTTGTGAGGTTAAAAACTCCCCGGTAGAAACATCGAGGAAGGATACTCCAATATTATTTTCTCCAAAGTGAATAGCAGCCAAAAAATTATTTGATTTTGCCTGAAGGATATCATCATTTAAAGCTATCCCCGGCGTAATTAACTCGGTGACCCCTCTTTTTACTATTTTTTTGGTTAGCTTAGGATCTTCTAATTGGTCACATATCGCTACTCTGCAACCTGCCATTACGAGTTTAGGCAAATAAGTGTTTAAGGAATGATGCGGGAAACCGGCCAACTCAATTTTTTCTCCCCCATTATTACGAGCAGTAAGTGTAATATTCAATATCCCCGAAGCACGTATAGCATCTTCACCAAAGGTTTCATAAAAATCTCCTACACGAAACAACAACAAGGCATCAGGATACTTTGCCTTGATGGCATTGTATTGCTTCATTAGTGGGGTTATTTTTTTTTTCATTTTTAAAAAATACCAGTAAGCTAAAATAAAAAATAAGTTATTGTTTTTGAAATGGTTTATACCTGATTTATTTTCTTTTATCAACAATTTTTGATTAGTCGTTAGTGAATTGTTTTTAGATACTAGTCGAAAATAACCTGGTTGTTGGTATTTGAAGATTGTACCTTTGGGATTTCCGAAAAAGTGCAATATCGAAAATTAAAAAATAGCGAACTCAAACGTAAATCTAGGGAGGATTTCAAATCTTCAGAGAAAATACCCCTTATTATTATTCTGGACAACATAAGGAGTTTGAACAATATTGGCGCTGTTTTTCGTACGGCAGATGCTTTTCTAATACAAAAAATCTATCTCTGTGGGATCACCGCTATTCCACCTCATAAAGATATTCATAAAACAGCTTTAGGCGCTACAGAAAGTGTGGATTGGGAATATGTAACCCATACCTTGGGTCTTGTTAAAAAACTTCAGGTGGAAGGGGTGAACATTATATCTGTTGAACAAGCTGAAAATTCCGTTTCCCTGGACGATTTTAAGACTGAAAAAGAAACAACCTATGCCCTTGTATTTGGAAATGAAGTGAAAGGGGTATCACAGGAAGTGGTTTCGGCAAGTGACGCAGTAGTCGAAATTCCTCAATACGGTACTAAGCATTCCTTAAATATCTCGGTAAGTGTTGGTGTGGTTGTTTGGGATTTTTTTATGAAACTAAAAGTAGATATTAACGGTTAGTTACAGAAAGCTCTTGTTTATTTGATTATTTCTCTTAAAATAGATAAATAGTCCTTTCGGCTTTTTATAAAATCCCTATCAGAAATATCAATAATTTTAATGTTGTCATTAGGCTGAGTATTAATAAACTCTAAATATCCCTTGTTGATCTTTTTTAGATACGAAGGCTCAATTTCTTGTTCGAACTTACGCCCGCGTTTTTTTATATTTTCGAGTAATCGATCTGTGCTTTGATATAAATAAATATACATATCGGGTTTAGGGAGTTCCTTATGCATTAAATGAAAAAGTTTTTTATATAAAGCAAATTCTTCTTCCTGCAAAGTGATCTTTGCAAAAATAATCGACTTATAAGCATCATAATCTGTTACCACATAGTCCTTAAAT
Organism: Bacteroidota bacterium; assembly: GCA_022562895.1. Classification (GTDB taxonomy): domain Bacteria; phylum Bacteroidota; class Bacteroidia; order Flavobacteriales; family Flavobacteriaceae; genus Marifrigoribacter. Next base: position 7,857 of record JADFOK010000030.1, read on the forward strand.
AAATCATGTTGAGTAATATCTTCCAGGTGCTGTTGGTATCGATCTGCCAAAAAAGACATCTCTAAAGGAAAAGCAAAACGAGATGGATTCTCATAAAATTTTGGAAGAAAAGGATTTTCCTTAAATCGTTCTAATATAAGCTTTGCGTTAAAATCGGTCGCAATTTTTGTGGCCAAACTCGTTTTCCCAGCACCTATATTACCTTCAATAGCAATATACCTGTATTTTGAAATGTCATAATCATTCTTGGGATTTCGCAACCATTTGGATTCTCTTATTATGGTACTCTTATCTTTGGTTTCAGCCAGAAGACTTATAATATTTTTTTTTAGTTCTGGATGCACTAATTCTGAATTTACATCAGCCAGGGGTTGTAGCACAAACTTTCGGTTTTGAATTTCGGGATGAGGGATGGTGAGTTTATTAGTCTTTTTGCAAATAGTATTAAAAAACAAAATATCAATATCTATGGAACGAGAAGTATAGCTTTTAGTTTTTAATCGTTTACGTCCCATTTTCTTTTCAATAGAAAGAATAGTTCTTAGTGTTTTATTTGGGGTAAGTGTACTTTTTACATGGATAACACAATTTAAAAAATAGTCTCCTTCAAAACCCATTGCCGGGGTTTGGTACACAGGTGAGATTTTATCGATATCTCCCAATTCTTCAAAAATAGCGGTAACAGCCGTTTGAAGCTGTTCGAATTTATTGCCCAGGTTACTCCCAAGTGATAGGTATATATCGTGAAGTTGTTTGATGAAATTTACAATTAAGATTCCATAACGAAAATAAGTAAAAGTATTTAGCATTACCTTTATAACTTTAAAAAAATTGTGGCAATCCTAACTTCAAAAGATCGATTTTTAGCACAACGCATCTATCTCATTTTAGGGGCGTTGTTTATTTCATCGTTGGTGGTTTCCAATTTAATCTTTCAAAAGTTTTTTTATTGGGACTTTTTTGGAATTTATACCTTTGAAATTTCGGTAGGGATTCTTCCCTATCCCATCACTTTTCTTATCACCGATATCATTAGTGAGGTATATGGCAAAAGAAAAGCCAATCAAGTTGTAACAGCAGGTATTTTTGCTTCCTTTTTCTCTATGCTAATTGTGTATGTAGCCGGTAATGTTCCAGCAACCGAATGGAGCCCGATAAACAATGCTTTATTCAACACAGTTTTTGGAGCTACTGCAATTGCCGTCTTAGCATCCATGATGGCCTATTTACTTGCACAATATATCGACATACAGATTTTTCATTTCTGGAAACGTTTAACCAAGGGGAAACATCTATGGCTTCGTAATAATTTCTCAACTTTTCTTTCTCAGTTCGTCGACACTTTTACTGTGCTTTTTTTATTGTGTAGTTTTGGAAAGATTTCCTGGTCATTGTTCAGTGTGCTATTAGCGAGTGGATTTTTATTTAAAGTAATGGTAGCAGCACTTGACACACCTTTTTTATACGCAGCTGTTTATGCATTACGAAAGCGATTCGGGTTAAAAATGGGAGAAGAAATTGAAATATAATTTTATCCTAAAATAGAAATATTCACAACACGACCTTCATTACTACGTATATTGAATACGGTGTCGTCTTCAAATAAAAGATACTGCCCTTTTATTCCTTTAAGAACACCTTTATATGAAGGTGTTTTTTCCAAATTAAGACTTTTGGGTTTTGCCGGATATTGTAGCACAGGAAATTTTATCTGAGTTTCGGTATTGTTTTCTAAAAAATATGTTAGAGCTTCCTTCGGAATGTAAGTTTTAAGTTTATTACGCCATTCAATTAAATCTACATCTTCAATTTCATTTTTAAGCATCTTTCTCCAATTGGTTTTATCGCTTACATGCTCTTTTAAAGCAACTTCTGTAATTCCGGCCAGATACCTGTTGGGCACCTCTACAATTTCTATCGCCTCGTGTGCTCCCTGATCGATCCAACGTGTGGGAACTTGAGTCTTTCGGGTAACTCCTACTTTAACATTACTGCTGTTTGCCAGATAAACAATATGGGGTTGTAGTTGTACTTTTTTTTCGAACTCCAAATCACGATCTTCTTTGTCGAGGTGGGCAGTGCTAAGTTCCGGGCGAATTATCCAATCTGCGGCTTGTGGGATTTCGTAAAAACAGTCGTAACAAAAACCCTGACGGAATATTTTCTTCTCCAAACCACAGTTTAAACATTGGTATCTCAAAAATGAAATGTTAAGGGTTTTATTCAACAACTGGTTGACATTTAGGAAATCGTTCTCAAAAACAAGATAGTATTGAATTGGAGAGTTCATTTCAGTTTGCATTTTTATTAAAACCCCTTCGTAATTCATAAAAAGAAAATCACTATTTTTAATGCATAAAGATAGAATAAAAACATGCCAATACCCATTGTAAATTCCATAGCATCCTGGTTTTTAAAAAAGAGGATTCATCAAATTGAGTTGTTCCTCAAATATCCTATTGATGTACAAGAAGAGTTATTAAAAAATCTTATTCAAAATGCTAAAAATACAGAGATAGGCAAACAATACGGTTTTGAAAGTATTAAAACTCATAAAGAGTTCAGAGAAAGAGTGCCTATTACAACCTATGAGGACAATGAAGCATTATATCAAAGGGCTCGAAAAGGAGAAGGTAATATTTTTTGGCCAACACCAATAAAATGGTTTGCTAAATCTAGTGGCACAACAAATTCAAGAAGTAAGTTTATTCCAGTAAGTAATGAATCATTAGAATATTGCCATTATGCAGCGGCTAAAGATGTGTTGTGTTTATACCTTAATAACAATCCTAATTCTCTTTTATTTTTAGGCAAAAGTCTGAGACTGGGAGGAAGTAAAGAACTATATGAGGATAATGGAACTATTCACGGTGATCTTTCTGCTATCCTTATAGATAATATGCCTTTTTGGGCCGAATATAGTAGTACTCCCAGTAATGAAATATCTTTAATGGCTGATTGGGAAACCAAAATGCAAGCAGTGGTAAATGAAACTATAACCGAAAATGTAACCAGCCTTGCCGGTGTTCCCTCCTGGGTGCTTGTTTTGTTGAATAATGTAATTGATACTACCCAAAAACAAAATCTTTTTGAAGTATGGCCAAATCTGGAGGTCTATTTTCATGGAGGGGTGAATTTTGATCCTTACATAGAACAATACAAGAAATTATTACCTAAGGATGACTTTAAATATTATGAGATTTATAATGCCTCTGAAGGATTTTTCGCTATTCAAGATCGCAATGAAAGTAATGAACTTCTTTTAATGCTTGATTACGGTATTTTTTATGAATTCATTCCTATGAAAACATACGACACAAATGAAGAGATAGTAATATCATTAAGTGAGGTAGAAATAGGAATAAATTATGCGATAATCATTACTACAAATGCTGGATTGTGGCGGTATAAAATTGGAGATACGGTAAGGTTTACATCTGTTAATCCTTTTCGAATTAAAATAAGTGGCAGGACCAAACACCATATTAATGTATTTGGCGAAGAATTAATTATTGAAAATGCTGAAAGAGCATTAGGTAAAGTCTCAAAAATAACCAATTCCGAAATTGTGGATTATACGGCTGCTCCAATTTTTATGGAAGGAAAAGAAAAAGGATCTCACGAATGGATCATTGAATTTAAAACCCCTCCTGAAGATTTTGATAACTTTTCACAACTATTGGATAAATTTTTACAAGAAGTAAATAGTGATTATGAAGCTAAGCGAAATAATAATACAACATTAAATTTTCCCACTATTCATTATGCGAGGGAAAATCTATTTCATGATTGGCTAAAGCAAAAGAATAAATTAGGAGGACAACACAAAGTACCCAGACTTTCAAACACTCGAGAATATTTAGAAGAATTAAAAGAACTCAATAAATAATATCATTTGAATGAAATTCGACGATTTTATTATTTATATAGAATAAGACCTTATGTAGTCAATCTGTGTTGTATATTAGTTAAATCACAAAACAAAAATAACCAATATAAATTCTAATATTATTGAAAAAGCCTCTGGAATTAATTCCAGAGGCTTTTTAATTATAGGTGTATTTTACCTTATTAAGAAACTGCTTTTAACTTATTAATAATAGATCTATTTAATTTCTTTTCTGCGTATTCTTTAGTTACATGCAAGGTCTTTTCATCTGTCCCAGGTAATTCAAACATAGCATCTGTTAATACCTCTTCACATAGTGAGCGAAGTCCTCGCGCACCTAATTTATACGACACCGCCTGCTTAACAATAAAACCCATTGCTTCTTCAGTAATATCAAACGCTACACCATCCATTTCAAACAATTTTTTATATTGCTTTATGATCGCATTTTTAGGCTCAGTTAAAATAGCTCTAAGTGTACTTTTATCTAAAGGATTCATATACGTTAAAACCGGCAAACGACCAATAATTTCAGGTATTAATCCAAAATCTTTTAAATCTTTAGGGATAATATATTTTATCAAATTGTCACGCTCCAGTGTATTTTCTTTCTTGGAGGCGCTAAATCCAACAGCCTGAAGGTTTAGCCGTTTCGATATTTTTCGATCAATCCCATCAAATGCTCCGCCGGCTATAAAGAGAATGTTTTCGGTATCTACTTCTATAAATTTTTGATCCGGATGCTTTCGTCCTCCTTTTGGGGGTACATTTACTATAGTACCTTCCAAAAGCTTTAATAAAGCCTGTTGTACTCCTTCTCCACTTACGTCACGGGTAATAGACGGGTTATCGCTTTTACGGGCAATTTTATCTATCTCATCAATAAAAACAATACCGCGCTGGGCTTTTTCTACATTATAATCTGCTGCTTGTAGTAAACGAGTAAGAATACTCTCTACATCTTCACCTACGTAACCAGCTTCGGTTAATACGGTAGCATCCACAATAGCAAGAGGCACATTAAGCATTCTGGAAATTGTTTTAGCTATCAATGTTTTACCTGTCCCTGTTTCTCCTACAATAATAATATTACTTTTTTCTATTTCAACGTCGTCATCACCTTTAATTTGTAACAATCGCTTATAGTGATTATAAACAGCTACAGACATTATTCTCTTAGAATGCTCCTGCCCTATTATATATTGATCTAAAAAAGCCTTTATAGCTTTTGGTTTCTTGAGCATTAACTCCTTAGACAATTCACTCTTATTAGAATGTAATGCTTCTTCAGTCACAATACCATGAGCCTGCTCAATACATCGATCACAAATATGTGCGTCTAAGCCTGCAATAAGCAAATCGGTATCTGGTTTCTTACGACCACAAAACGAACATTCTAATTCTTCTTTTGACATATAATTATTTTATTTCTAAAATTTATCTTTTTAAACGAATTTATCTGACTAATATTTCATCTATCATGCCATATTTCAATGCTTTATCAGATTTCATCCAGTAATCACGATCTCCATCTTCAAAAACCTTCTCATAGGGTTGACCTGAATGTTTAGAGATAATTTCATATAATTCTTTTTTCAATATAATTATTTCTCTTGCGGTAATTTCTATGTCACTAGCTTGTCCGCTTACTCCACCTAAGGGCTGATGAATCATAATGCGAGAGTGTGTAAGCCCACTTCTCTTTCCTTTTGCTCCAGCACAAAGCAATACAGCTGCCATAGAAGCGGCCATTCCGGTACAAATAGTTGCTACATCGGGTTTAATAAATTGCATCGTATCGTATATGCCTAATCCTGCATAAACACTGCCTCCAGGAGAATTTATATAAATCTGAATATCTTTCGAAGCATCTGTACTTTCCAAAAATAATAATTGAGCCTGTATAACATTGGCTATTTGGTCGGTAATCTCCATACCTAGAAAAATGATGCGATCCATCATTAAACGTGAAAAAACATCCATCGCAACAACATTCATTTGTCGTTCTTCAATAATATTAGGTGTAAATGCAACAGGATTCATAGTGCCTATCAAAGTCTCATAATACAAACTATTGATACCATGTTCCTTAATTGCATATTTTTTAAACTCTTTTCCGTAATCCATGAATAATATTTCGTTTTTTATATTAAAATTAAAAAAGGCGTTAAATCTTAGCAATTCAACGGTATAAATATAACTATTTTATCACTTAAATTAACTATAGGCCTCTTTAATGAAATTCTCATAAGTAATTTCTTTAGTCTTTAACTTTGCGTTTTCCTTAAAGAATTGAAGTAATTTTTGTGTATTCAGCTGCTCATTTATACGTTTCACCTCATCCTTATTAGACAAAATTCGCGCTACAATTGAGTCTAACTCTTCATCTGAAGGATTAGTTTGTCCATATTGAGCCATTTGTGTTTTTATCATATTTTTTGAATACTCTTTCAATTCGTCAAATGAGACCTTAAGATTATTCTCATTTCGTATTTTTCCTTCTATAAGTTGATAACGTAATCCTTTTTCACTTCTTTCATATTCAGCTTTAGCTTCTTCTTCCGTCATTGGACTTTCTGCCGATATCTGAATCCAACGCTGTAAAAAGTCATTTGGTAAATCGAATTTCGTGTTTGCGATCAAAGATTCCACTGTATCATCCATTAATTTTTGGTCGCTTTGTTGTTCGAATTGTTTTTCGGCATCTTCCTTTATTTTTTCTCTCAGTTCTTTTTCAGATGTAACCACACCCTTACCATAAATCTTATCGAATAAATCCTGATTCAATTCTGCTAATTCTCGTGTATTTATTTCTTTAATTTCCAAAGTTACTTCAGAGACCAGCCCTTGAACATCATTGTGAGGAACACCTAAGTGTGCCTGGTAGTTACGTTCCTCGTTAAACAATCCTTTAGTTTTTAAAGTAATAGTATTACCAATCTTTGCTCCTGTTAAAGAAGATAATTGTTTTTTACCTTTTATAATATCTGTAGAAAAAGTGGTTTTATTATCGATCTCTTTTTTCACAGATGTAAAGGTTCCTGTAATTTCAAATCCTTTTTCAACGGTATTTTTCGAAATTAATTTTCCGTATTGTTTACGTATCGTTTTTACCTGATTGTCTATCATTTTATCATCGGCAACAATCTTATAGTGAGTGATTGCCTTATTCCCTTTCAAGTCAACATCAAACTTAGGAGCCATACCTAATTCAAAATCAAATGAGAAATTTGAAGAATCCCAATTAATTTTGGTTTCATTTTTTGGTAAGGGGTTACCTAAAACATCTAATTTTTCTTCTGTTAAATAGGTATGCAATGAATCCTGAAGTATTTTGTTTACCTCATCGATCAATACAGCTTTTCCATATTGTTTTTTTACCATTCCCATAGGTACATGACCTTTTCTGAAACCTGGAATATTCGCGGTTTTACGATAATTATTCAATATAGTTTTTACTTTATCTGAATAATCATCTTTAGTGATTTCTACGGTAACAACAGCATTTAAACTATCTAAATCTTTTTTTGTAATGTTCATTTTTTGAAATAATCCATCTTTTAATTTCGGGACTTCCCTCTTTTGGAAAGCGGGTGCAAAAGTACAATTTTTTTAAATAAATCAACAAGCTTTATGAATTGATAGTAGCTGTATTCTTTGGTTTCGTTCAATATAAACTTTTAGAAACGAACGGCTTATTTTTCCTCCTTAATAAGTTTATGTAGTACGGATTGTAGAATCGAGAGTAATAAACTAAAAAGAACTGCCCACCATAATGACAACACAGAAAAACCGCTTAAAAAATAATCGGCCATTAATATGATAATGGCATTGATAATTAATAAAAACAAGCCCAATGTAACTAAGGTTATCGGGAGTGTTAATATCACTAAAATAGGTCGTACAATGCTTTTTAATAATCCTATTACCAAAGCTACTAATATGGCGTATCCATAACCTACTACTTCAACTCCCGGTAGTATTTTTGCTAATACTACCACAGCTATAGCCGTTAGTAATAATTTAATAATCCATTTCATCACAAAATCATTTTTATAAAGATAGAAAATTCATAACATATTGATAAAATTCGGTTGGGTTTTCCGAATGAAGCCAATGTCCTGCATTGGATATGGTTTCAATAATCGCTTTTGGAAAATGTTTTCTTATTAAAATTTCATCTCCGGCTACAATATACCCCGATTCGGAACCCCTCAAAAATAACGTGTCACCATTATATATTAATTCTTCCGATAGGGACTTTCCAATTTCTTCATTATGCTTTATTAACACAGGAAGGTTCATCCTTAAAGCAAGCTCTCCCTTTTCCTTCCAATAAATGTTTTTCAATAAAAATTGGCGAACACCTAAATTAATAATGTCCACTGAAAGAGCTTCATCTGCTTCCTTTCTAGTTTTAATTTCAGAAAAATCAAGTACAGACAACGCTTTTAAAATATCTTGATGATGTTGTGGATATTCTTTAGGTGCAATATCTGCAACAATTAACTTTGATACTTTTTCCTGATAGGTTCCAGCAAAAAACATAGCTGTTTTTCCACCCATGGAATGCCCAAGCAATACAAATTTTTCAATCTTATAATAATTACAATATTCGTTTAAATCTTCAACCATAAGATTATAATTAAAATCATCACTATGGAAACTTCTTCCATGATTTCGTAGATCTATTAAATGTACTTGAAAGCCATCCCGCCCTGTATTCCCGGGATCAGAAAATCGTTTCCCTAAGGTTTTCCAATTATCTCCCATGCCAAAAAATCCATGAAGGATTATAAATGGTGTTCCATCCCCTATTATATTGGAGTGCAATAACATATTTAAAGGAGCTTTTGTAAATAGACTTTAATAATCTTTTCCAGACCCGAATAAAGAGCTTCACAAATAAGTGCATGGCCAATTGATACTTCAAGTAAATTAGGGATATTCTCTTTAAAAAATTTGATATTATCCAGCGACAAATCGTGTCCTGCGTTAACCCCCATCCCCAATTCCTGGGCTTTAATTGCACATAAAATGTAGGGCTCAATAGCTTTCTTATTCCCAAGAGAATATTGCTTAGCAAACTCTTCTGTATATAATTCAATTCTGTCGGTTCCTGTTTTTGCAGCACCTTCAATCTTTACAAGATTAGGGTCAATAAAAATTGAAGTTCGTATTCCGTTTCGTTTACATTCGGAAATTATTTCAGTTAAAAAATCCTTATGAGTAATGGTATCCCAGCCAGCGTTAGAGGTAATGGCATCTACAGCATCTGGAACCAGAGTAACTTGTGTTGGTTTTATTTCAAATACCATATTAAGAAAAGAATCTATTGGGTTCCCTTCTATATTGTATTCGGTAGTAATAATGGGTTTTATATCGTAAGCATCTTGAAATTTTATATGCCTTTCATCGGGTCTTGGGTGTATGGTTACTCCCTGTGCTCCAAATTTTTGAACATCTTTTGCGGCCTTTAGTACACTTGGAGTATCACCCCCTCTTGCATTACGCAATGTCGCAATTTTATTAATGTTTACACTTAATTTTGTCATAGTACACATTTAGAACCTACAAAAATACAAAGATGTACAATAGTTAAGTTTATTTTTTAGCAAATAACTTTGTAAAGGTTTGAGCATTTGAAATTTAAATATTACTGAAAATACCTCTTCACTAACCCATTAAATCCCTAAATCACCCTAGTAACAAAAATTATAATTCACGTTTAAAGTTAACTCGAATGATTTTTTAAGTATTTTGCAATAAAATAAACATTGTGAATACCCAACAATATATAATAAACGATATAAAGCCTTTTGAAGTTACTACTAAAATTAAAGATGTTCAAAACATGTTTAATCAGCTTACTTCTTCACATATCCTTGTAAAAAAGAAAGCAGAGTATATTGGTTGTATATCAGAAAACGATGTTCATAGTTTTGATGGAAATAAACTTTTGAGTGATTATTTAATTGCTTTGGAATATTTTTTTGTCCGCGATAACACTAACTGGTTGGATATTCTTGAAGCATTTGCTTTGCATAACAGTAATATTATGCCGGTTTTAGGGAAGGATAACAAATACTTAGGGTATTATGAATTAAGCGATATTATGTCCCTTTTCAATAATACTCCCTTTCTAAATGAAGTAGGTGGGATTATTGTTGTAGAAAAAGGAATCCGTGAGTATTCTTTTAGTGAAATTTGCCAAATAATAGAATCTAATGATGTAAAAATCTTAGGAGTAATTATTTCTAAAATTGAAAATGACAATATCCAGGCAACAATAAAAATTGGTAATACCGGTATGAATGCCATTGTACAAACGTTTAGAAGGTATAACTACAACATAATTTCTAATCACGAAGAGGATAAATTTTTGGAAGACCTAAAAGATCGCTCAAAATATTTAGACAGATATCTTAATATTTAATACGATGAAAATAGCCCTCTACGGACAATTTTATCACGAAGGTTCTGAAAAATATATAAAATACATACTCGACGTTCTTCAGAAGAAGAATGTAGAGATTGTGATTGAAGAAAATTTTCTTTATAGTATTAATCAAATTAAAGATATTTCTGAAAGTTTTTCGGGTTTAGACTCATTTAAAGAATTAGTGGGTGATTACGATTTTTTTATAAGTATTGGAGGAGACGGTACCTTACTAAAATCGGTCACATTTGTTGGAGATCTTGGTATTCCTATTATAGGAATTAATACAGGAAGATTGGGTTTTTTAGCCACTATTAAGAAAGAAAAAATTACTGAAAGCCTCAATCAAATACTTAAAGGAGATTATATTATTTCTGAAAGAAGTTTACTTACAATTTCAACAATCCCTGAAAATCAAGAATTTATTCCTCTTAATTTCGCTTTAAATGAGGTGGCAATAAACAGAAAGAATACAAGCTCGATGATAAAAGTAGAAACCAAGGTCAATGATAAATACCTTATCTCTTATTTATCAGACGGTCTTATTGTTTCTACACCTACAGGATCGACGGGATATTCGTTAAGTTGTGGAGGCCCCATAATTGATCCCAGTACAAATAGCATCATTTTAACTCCCATCGCACCACATAATTTAAATGCTCGTCCTTTGGTCATTCCAGATAATAGCACCATATCACTTAAAGTTTCAGGAAGAGAAAAATTATTTTTAGTTTCATTAGATTCGCGTATAGCAACTCTAAAAATCAACACTACAATAATTATTAAAAAAGCCCCTTTTTATATTAAATTTGTGCAATTACCAAATGATAGTTTTATAAAAACCCTTCGGAATAAATTATTGTGGGGAGAAGACAAGCGTAATTAAACAATAAATCACTTTAAAATTTGTTAATCAACAAAGACTATTTCGCTTAGAATATTGTGAAGCGAAGTTTATTATTATATTTGCAAGCTTTTAGGTGAATGAAGTATTTCGCAGCAATAATTATATTTGTTCTAACTACAATAATTACACATTCTCAAACATATGAGATTGGTGGGATTCTTGGTGGGGCAAATTATATTGGAGATATTGGTAAAACTAATTACATCTCTCCAAATGATTTGGCTTTTGGTGCAATTTTTAAATGGAACCGTAGTGGCAGACATTCATTCCGGGGTTCTATATTACTAGTTAATATCAAAGGAGATGATAATAAATCTAACGAAACAAGAAGAGAACAGCGAGGATATAAATTTGAAAATACAATTTTAGAACTCTCTGTTGGAATTGAATATACTTTTTGGGAGTTTAGTATGTATGATGGACAAAAAGCTTCAAGCCCGTATTTATATACAGGATTAACTTATTTTAGTTATAATGCTTTGTATAAAAGACCAAATGATATTATTGTTGATTATGACCAAGCAGGTGCTGTTGCAATTCCTATGGTTGTTGGATATAAAGCTACTATAGGAACAAATCTTATTTTAGCTGCTGAGATAGGAGCGCGTTATACTTTTACTGATGACCTTGACGGCAGTAATCCTGTAAATGGTCTAGCAAATGAAAGTACTCTCCAATTTGGAAATATAAACAGTAATGACTGGTATGTATTTACGGGAGTCACATTAACATTTACATTTGGAAGAAGACCCTGTTATTGTAATTTTTAATATGTAATGTCACTACAAGACCAGATAGACAAAAACAACGTTCCTAATCACCTAGCAGTGATTATGGATGGAAACGGCAGGTGGGCAAAAAAAAAAGGCTTCTTCCGCATTAAAGGTCATGAAAAAGGTGCCAAAGCCGTTAAAGAAATAGTAGAAGCTTGTGCCGAAATTAAAATTCCATATTTAACGCTGTACGCTTTTTCCACTGAAAATTGGAATCGTCCTAAATTAGAAATAGAATTATTGATGAAGCTTTTAATTGCTTCATTAAAAAAAGAACTAAAGACTCTTCAGAAACACAATATTAAACTTAATGCTATTGGAAATCTCAATGCATTACCCATAAAAGTATATAATGAACTGTTCGATGTAATTAAAAAGACCGAAACAAATAAACAAAAAACCTTAACTCTTGCTTTAAGTTATGGTTCTAGGGAAGAAATCATAAAAACTATTAAAGAGATTAGTATTAAAGTTAAAAATAACATAATTTCGCCCGAAAATATTGACGAATCGGTAATAAATAATCATCTTTACACGCAAAATTTACCAGATGTTGATTTATTAATTCGCACAGGTGGTGAACAACGAATTAGCAATTTTTTACTTTGGCAAATAGCATATGCAGAATTATATTTTACAGATATACTGTGGCCGGATTTTACCAAAAATAATTTATTTGAAGCTATATTAAATTATCAAAACAGAGAACGCAGATTTGGAAAGACCAGTGAACAAATTAAATAATAATATACTATTGCCTACATATAAAAAAGTCTATAGTATTTTATTAATTACAATACTATCTATTTTTACAATTTCCGCACAGCAAAAAGAATTAGACAGCGGAAAAAAATATACCATTAATTCTATAAAAGTTACCGGAACTCAAAGCTTTAATGAGAAAACTGTTATTGCTTTTGCCGGACTTAAAAAAGGAGATCGCATCTATATTCCCGGTGAAAAATTGAGTGCTGTTACAAAAAAGCTTTGGGAGCAAAAATTATTTAGTGATATAGCATTTTATGTTACCAACATCGATGGCGACTTAGTAGATTTGGAATTATATATAGTCGAGTTACCAAAAATGAAGGAAATTACCATAGTAGGTGTTCGAAAGGCTAAGGTTAAAGAAATTATTAAAGACAATAATCTTCGTGCAGGAGTTAAGATTACCAAAAACCTAATAACTACTACTAAGAACTATATTTTAAATAAATATAAAAAAGAAGGATTCTTAAATACACAAGTTATCATTAGTACTACTCCCTATATTGATTCTACTGGAGTAGAAATTGCTAAAAATTTGAATATAAATATCGATAAGAGAGAGCGTGTTAAGATAAAAGCTATAACGTTTGAGGGTAATGAAGCACTTTCAAACAAAAAATTGCGTAAAGCAATGAAAAATATCAAACGAAAAAACTTTCTCCGTTTTTATAAAAGATCAAAATTTTCGGAAGAAAGTTTAGTAGAGGATAAGTCCTCCATAATAAAAAAATACAAAGCAAATGGTTATAGAGATGCTCGTATTATAAAAGACACATTGATTGTAAAAGACGAAAAAAATATTTCGCTAAAATTTAATATAGAAGAAGGTAAAAAATATTACTTTGGAAATATTCGCTTTATAGGGAATAGTATTTATACCGATTCTCAATTACGACAAGTTTTGGGAATTAAATATGGAGAAACCTATAATGGTGTTTTATTACAAGAACGTATTGAAGACAACAGTGACCCTGAAGCAAATGATCTAACCAATCTATATCAAAATAATGGGTATCTTTTTTCAAGAATCAATCCTGTTGAAGTTGCAGTTAGAAAAGACACTATCGATTTCGAAATAAGAATACACGAAGGTAAACTTGCCTATTTCGATCATGTAACCGTTGTAGGTAACGATAAAACTAACGACCATGTAATCTATAGAGAATTGCGTACTCGTCCGGGTCAAAAATACAGTAAACGGAATGTTGTAAGAACTATACGTGAATTAGGGCAGTTAGGGTATTTTGACGCTGAACAATTATCTCCAAATTTTAAAAATGTTGATCCCAATAACGGCACTTTAGATATGGAATATTCGGTTGTGGAAAAAGGTTCCAGCCAAATAGAATTACAAGGTGGTTTTGGTGGTGGTGGATTTGTAGGCACTTTAGGGTTGTCTTTTAATAACTTCTCCTTACGAAATATCTTTAATGGTGAATCCTATAGACCTCTTCCTATGGGTGATGGTCAAAAATTATCCCTTAGAGTTCAAGCAAGTACTTTTTATCAAACTTACAGTTTATCGTTAATAGAACCTTGGTTAGGAGGTAAAAAACCTGTGCAATTAAGTACTTCAATTTCACATACAATTCAATATTTTTATGATTTTCAAACAAGAGAAGCAGATAAAAGTCGTCGATTTCTTATTACAGGGGGGTCTGTGGGTCTGGCTAAAAGACTGAAATGGCCTGATGATTTCTTTACCTTATCACAGGCAGTTAGTTTTCAACATTACAATCTTCAAAATTACAATACTGGTTTATTTACTTTTGGAGATGGGTCATCAAATAACCTTTCATATACCATAGGACTTAGTCGAAACAATACTGCCACTAATCCTATTTATCCTACTCAAGGTTCAGATTTTAGTATATCAGCAAAATTAACAATTCCCTATTCTTCTTTTAACAATGTTGACTATAAAGCTCTAGCTAATGAAAGAGATGACCTGGACCCCTCCGATGTAGATGATGCAGAAAGAATAGCAGAAATAGATCAAGAAAGATTTAAGTGGTTAGAATACTACAAAATAAAGTTTAAAGGGACCTGGTATACAAGAATTGTAAAAAAATTAGTGTTTCGTACCAATGTAGAATTTGGGTTTTTAGGAGCCTATAATAATGATCGAGGAATACCACCATTTGAAAGATTTTATTTAGGTGGGGATGGACTTGGTTCATTTAGCCTCGATGGTCGAGAAGTAATACAATTAAGGGGATACCCCAACGGTTCCTTATCTAGTATAGATGGAAATACTGTTTTCAATAAATATTCGTTAGAAGTAAGATACCCGGTTACATTAGCAGCGTTGGCATCTATTTATGTGCTTACATTTTTAGAAGGAGGGGCATCCTATGATGGTTATAGAAACTATAATCCTTTTAATATAAGCAGGTCTGCCGGGGTAGGATTACGTATATTTATGCCCGCATTTGGATTGTTAGGTATCGATTTTGCTTATGGGTTTGACCCGATACTAGGCGGAACTGAACCTAACGGTTGGGAAACTCACTTTATTATTGGACAACAATTTTAATTTTGGCACGATATTTTCTTAAACAACAACCAACAATTATGAAAACTAAAAAGTTAATATTTTTCACCCTTACACTATTGTGTTTTATGTTTGTTGCAAAAGCACAAAGGGGTGTTCGCATTGGGTATGTCGATATGGAATATATTCTTGAAAACGTACCTGAATACAGAGAAGCCACTATACAATTAGAAGGTAAAGTACAACGTTGGAGACAGGATATTGAAAAAAAATCAAATGAAATAGAACAAATGAAGCTTAATTTAAGTAATGAGAGAGTTTTGCTTACCAATGAACTTATAGAAGAGAGAGAAGAAGATATAAAAATTAAAGAAGATGAAATGTTTAAATACCAACAAGACCGCTTTGGACCTAATGGAGATTTAGACATTCAAAGAAGACGTTTGGTACAACCCATTCAGGATCAAGTTTTTAATATAGTTCAAGAAATTGCTGTAAACAAAAAATATGATTTTATTTTTGACAAATCTGCTGATATTGTAATGCTTTTTGCTGCCAAAAGAAATGACATTAGTGATATTGTATTACGCAGTATTAATCGTGCAGCAAAAAGAAAACAAATAAATTCTAAAAAAGAAAAGAAAGAATTAGAAAGAATAGATAATCTTTCCTTAGAGGAAAATCAAGTTTTAACCGAACGTGAAATAGCAAATGAAGAGAAAAGGGTTGAACGTGAAAAAGCTATTGAAGAGAAAAAGACTGAGCGTGAAAAACTAATGGAAGAACGAAAACGTGTTCGTGATTCTGTTAGAGCAGCAAAAAAAGCTGAGTCTGAAGCCCGTAGACAAAAAACATTAGAGGAAAGGCAAAAAAGAAAAGATTCAATAGCGAATGCAAGGGATAACAAAAACAACGATAATCCACCAAATGAAGAAAATGAAGGGGACAATGGTGATGGAAACAAAGAAGAAGATTAATTAAAAATTATAAAAATCCATAACACTAAAATTAAATACAATTACAATGAAAAAAATTAAGTCTTTATTCATAGCTATATTGCTTTTTGTGGGTGCTACTGGTTTCGTTAATGCCCAATCTCTAGTTGCACATATAGACACTCAAGCACTTATTGAAGCTATGCCAGAGATGAAAGCAGCACAAAACCAGTTAGAAAAACTACAAAAAACCTACGATACAGAAATCAAAACTTTGATGAAGGAGGTTGAAACAAAAGCACAACAATACGGTAATGAACAAGAAAGTAAAACTGAAGAAGAAAATGTTAAACGAGTTCAAGAAATACAGAGCATGCAAAGTAATATAGCAGACTATAGAGAACAAGCATTAAAAGACCTTCAAAATAAAGAGATTGATCTTTTTCAACCAATTTTAGAGAAAGCTAGAAATGCAATCCAAAAAGTAGGCCGTTCTCAGGGATTTGAATATGTACTGGATTCGGCTAGTGGTAATGGAGTATTACTCGCTGAAGGAAAAGATCTTATGGTAGATGTTAAAAAAGAGTTGGGCATATAATTCACTTTTAAAATAAAAAACATGTAGAACTGTCCGCCTTTTTGGCGGGCAGTTTTTATTTTTACATATAAGATGAACAATAGTCCTATAGGCATATTCGATTCGGGAGTGGGAGGAACTTCCATTTGGAAAGAAATACATGATCTCCTTCCACTTGAGAATACTGTTTATTTAGCCGATAGTAAGAATGCTCCCTATGGTAATAAGTCTGTAGATGAAATTATTTCATTAAGTATAAAGAATACCGATTTACTTTTACAATTGGGTTGTAAAATTATTGTTGTAGCATGTAACACAGCTTCTACAAATGCCATTTCCTTATTGAGAGAGAAATATAATGTGCCTATTATAGGCATTGAACCGGCAATAAAACCTGCGGTTTTGAAAACCCGTACTAAAAATATAGGAATCCTGGCCACCAAAGGTACTTTGAGCAGTATTCTATTTCATAGTACTTCAGAAAAATTAACATATGGAATTACCATTACTGAAGTTATTGGTGAAGGATTAGTGACACTTATTGAAAAAGGAAAAATTAATAGCAAAGAATTAAAATTACTTCTTCAAAAATACCTTCAACCCATGTTAGAGGCAGACATAGATTATATTGTTTTAGGATGTAGCCACTTTCCCTATCTTATTCCACATTTAAAAAAAATACTCCCCTCTAATATTAAAATAATAGATTCGGGTGAAGCTGTAGCAAAACAAACTCAAAATATATTAAACCAAAATAATTTAATGCGTATTGAAAAATCTTTGCCTACACTTCAGTTTTTTAGTAATGATAATATCGGCACATTAAAGATGTTTTTAAAAGATTTTTCAAATAATATTTCAATAAAAAAAATTAATTTTTAATTATCTGAAAAATGCTAAGAGTTCTTTTTTACGAGAAGGACTTACCATAATTTCTTTTCCTGTAATAAGAACTACACTACCTCCTTTACCTTTTCTATATTCTTTAATAGAATTTACATTTACCAAATAAGATTTATGGACTCTTGCAAAGCCTTTATCACTTAACATTCCTTCAAAATATTTAAGGGTTTTACTAACCAGTTTTTTACTGTCTTTTAAGAAAATTTTGGTATAATTATCATCTGCCTGGCAATACAAAATATTTTCTATTTCCAAGACTTCAAAACCACTTTGTTGAGGAATGGTAATCTTTCCCGTTATTTTCTTATTTACAAGGCGTAATACGGAATGTTGAAGATTATTTTCTTTTTCTTTTATTTTAAAAACATAATCTACAGCTTCAATAAGTTTATCAATAGAAATAGGTTTAAGTAAATAATACGATGCATGAGCATTAAGAGCATCTATGGCATATTGATCGTAAGCTGTAATAAATACTGTTTCAAACAGCCTGTTTCCTACCTTTTCTAATAAATCGAAAGCATTCCCGTAAGGCATTTCAACATCTAGAAACACCAAATCGAGTTCATTATTACGAATAAGTACCAAAGCCTCTTCAACGTTGCCTGCTTCTCCAACCAATTTTACATTTGGGCAATATTTTGTAAGGTAATTCTTTAAAATCTCCCTACTTGTTTCTTCATCCTCAACTATAATAGCTTGTAATGTATTCATCCATCTTTTTTTAATATAAGTTGTACTTGGGTGCCTTCTTCATTTTCAAATATATTTTTTACTTCAACCTCTACCAGATCTTTATATATATCGTTTAATATACTAATGCGTTTTTGAATGTTTCCCATCCCCTTAGAATTTTGTTTTTTCTGATTTTCAGTTTTTAGTTCTTTTGATTTTTTTCTACCAATACCGTCATCAATAATAGTAATTTTCACTTTTTCTGAATCCATCTGCTCAAATACTATTTTTAATGATCCCTTATCCTTTTTATATCTAAGTCCATGCCATACAGCATTCTCTACATAAGGTTGAAGTAACATAGGAGGTATCACAAACTCATCTACTTTTAGTTTTTCATCTACTGTAATGGTGTATTCAAACTTATCTTTAAACCTAAAATGTTCGAGTTTTACATATAGTTTCAGTAGTTCTATTTCTTTAATAAGGGGTATAAAATCTTCCTCACTATTTTCTAGTACAGACCTCATTAATTGTGAAAAATCACTTAAATATTTATTAGCCGCCCTTTCATCGTTATTGGCAATAAAACTGTTAACAGAATTTAATGCATTAAAAATAAAATGCGGATTCATCTGTGTACGCAGGGATTTTAAAGCTAATAAATTGTTGGCATATTTTTGTTGTTTTACACTTTTATTCTGAACATAAGCAGTGATTAACAATAAAAGTGCAATGACAATAAGTGAAACAATGACCCATCGTTGTACCCTATTATTTTTAAGTGTTAATTCCTTATTCTCATTTGTAAGTTGATAACGACTTTCATTAAGTTGTCGTTCATTTTCTAAACTGGTAATACGGTTTTGCTTTAATGCAATTTCTCTGCTGAAACGTGTAGCTTGAGAAATTTCTTGTTCTTTTTTTATGTATAATTCATCTACAAGCTCAACGTATTGTTGATAACTGTTAAGGGCTTTATCATATTCGCCCAGGTCTTTGTAAATTTCTGAAAGTTTTCGAGTTGCATCTTTTTGTACTATTAGATCTTCTTTTTTGTTGGCCTCTTCTATACTTTTTTTAAGGTATGGAATAGCTTCATTGTACTTTTCTTGAGCTACAAAAGCATTGGCTATTTTGTAATTTTGACGTTGAAGAGTAAGAGGACTGTTTAAGTCATTTCCAATTGAATCTTTACTCATAGATTGAATTTCGGTTATAGTTTCTTCTCTGAGTTGAATTTCTTTGTCATATTCTCTGTTCTGATTGTAAAAATCTGCAACTTTATTTTTCTCAGCGACAGTTCTTTTTTTATTCTCTTTTTCAGCAAGATTTAAAGAATTATAAAAATAAGATTCAGCTTCTTCTAAGGCTCCTCCTTGTGCATAGGCTTCACCAATTTTTGAATTTAAATCGGTAATCTTAGGAATAATTTTTCGGTTATTAGCAATATCAAGCCCCATTTGATAATTAAACACACTTTTTATATGATTATCTATGGCTTTATAAGTGTCACCTAATCCTTCGTAAACTTCAACTTTTTGATAGTCTGAAAGTTTTTCTTCCAATATTTCTTTATAAATAGTAATGCTTTCCTGATAGTTTTTATTTTTCATAAAAGCCAAAGCCAATTTTATTCGTGTACTCGTTTTTGAATTCGACGTAAGGCTGTGTTTGTAATTATCTATTGCAAGATCATTTTGTTTCCAATAAAAGTTAATATCTCCTAAAGTTTCAAAAGCAAAACTGTTTTGATAGTTAGTATTCTTTTTACCGGAAATAGACTCCAATGCCTTAGTTATAAATTCTATACTTTTTTTGGCATCCTTTTTCAGAAAATATTTAGCTGAATCTATAATGGTTTTAAATAAATCCTGCTGATTTATTGATCTTACTCCCGAAGTTGTTGGAAGAAAGTCTTCTAATAGGTTTTTAACCTTTACAGTAATACGTTGTTTATCCTTAATAGTATAGTATACCGTTTCAAATTCATCACTTCTTATTATAAGTTCATCTCCAATTTTTGCATTTATAGAAAACTCACCTGCAAGATTTGTTGTTGTATATGCTCCGCCACTAATCTCAACATTTACTTTGGAGATAGGTAAATTATTTTCAGCCTCTTTTACCTGGCCTTTCAATATAAAAGAAGGTTTTGTGGTACGTTGCACCTGGGATTGTACGTTTGCAGTAACAAATAATGATAAAGAAAAAAAAAGTATTAGTAGTGTTTTCATTTTGTCTTTAAAAAGGTAAACATACACACTTTAAAGCAGTTACTAAAATTACATTTTTAGAATTTCGAGGTTTTATCATTTAAAATTACCACTTCTCTCAATTAGTAATATTATTCCCTAAACCAAAAGTACTGTTACCTCATTGTTGTTTTTTTTTAAAAAAAGTTCCCTATAAGTTTACAAAAAAATAAATAATCATATTATGAAGATATTACAAATTTATATGATGCTAATCGTTTTTGTATCGACACTTTCTTTTAAAGCTGATAATACAAAAGAAATAGCAGTGAACGAATTAATAGGAAATGAACATCCTATCAAAGAACATTATATTAAAATAGCTTTATTATTAGATACCAGTAATAGTATGGATGGGTTGATAGATCAAGCAAAAGCACAACTATGGGAGATAATAAATGAATTATCATATGCAAAATGTAGAAACAAAAGCCCCAATTTACAGATCGCCCTTTATGAATATGGAAATGATAATCTTAACCAAAGTGGGGGATTTATTAGAAAAATATTGAGTTTTACCGATGATTTAGATGATGTTTCAAAAGAACTATTCTCTCTAACCACAAACGGAGGTAGTGAATACTGTGGTACAGTAATTCAAGCTTCACTAGAAAACTTGGATTGGGGTAATAACCCAGATGATTTAAAAATGATATTTATAGCAGGTAACGAACCCTTTACCCAGGGAATGGTAAATTACATTGATGCCGCTTCTAATGCAAAAGAAAAAGATGTGATTATAAATACCATATTTTGTGGTGATTATAGACAAGGGGTTTCCTCTAAATGGAAAGACGGTGCTCAATTAACATACGGTGATTATATGTCAATTAACCATAACCAAAAAACTGTATATATTGCATCCCCATTTGATGATCTTATTTTACAACTTAACATTAAATTAAATAATACGTACATTCCTTATGGTCAACAAGGAAGAAGAAAAATTGCTATGCAGAAAACACAAGATAGTAATGCAGCCAGTTATAGCAAATCTAATGCAGTAAGCAGAACTATTGCTAAAGGATCTCATTTATATAAAAACAGCAGTTGGGATCTCGTCGATGCCGAAGCAGAAGTAGGTTTTAATTATGATGATCTTAAAATAGAAGATCTCCCTGAAAATCTAAAAGATAAGTCTATGTCTGAAATTAAAGCATTTGTCAAAGAAAAGAAAAGGGAACGAGAACAAATTCAAAATAAAATTTCCGATTTAAATAAAAAACGTAGAGAATACCTCATAAATAATAGAGACGAAAATTCTAACGGTTTTGAAAGTGCTATGATAAAAGCATTGAAAAAACAGGCTGAAAAAAAGAATTATACCTGGAATTAAAAATAGTCCCTGTACGGGGCTTTATTATATTAGAAGTTAATAGCCGGACAGTCACAATCATAGGGTTCAATCCTATTACCAAGGAAATCATATCCAATTGTAATTTGATGAAACCCACCACTTTCAAACCTTACATTACCAATTTGGTAAGAATAAGTATAAGCAAACATAAATCTATTATAATTTACGCCAACTACAGGAGTAACATATTGTAACTTTTGATTCTTTATTTCTGTGCCATCTAAATACTCTGAACCATCAAAACTTCTACGTAAAGACATCCCTCCCCATAAAGTTCCAAAATCCAATTCCCGATAAGCTTTAAAATTAACATCTATAGCCTGCTCTCCTGTTCTTTCGGAAAACTGAAATAAAAATGAAGGTTCATAGGTCCAGGAAGAAAGGGATTTGCCAATTGCATAGGCAGCTGATATAAGGAATCGTCTTTGATTGTTGGATTCAAGTTTATCACTGTAGATATTTCTATTCTGAAATATTATGTTTTTAACTGTAAAATGTCCTGAAAAATTAAGAATGTTATACGAAACTCCAGCATCTACATTGAAATATGAACTACTTTGAATAATCCCTGCTATGATTGGGTCAAAATCATTTAAATCAAATTGTGTTTCATCAAGTCTAGATTCCATAAATCCTGCACTTAAACCAAATGATAATTGATTTAAATCCACATCACTACGTGAAAACATAATATGATGTGCATAGGTAAAATATAACCCTGTTTGGGAATGATATCCATTTGCATCATTAAACACAATAGCCCCTAAACCAGATTGTTCGCCTAATCTGGCATTAAAACTTAATGTTTGAAGATTAGGTGCCTCATTTTGGTCAAACCATTGTTGGCGAGCAGTTAATCGTACTTGATTACGTGCTGCAGCACCAGCCATAGATGGATGTAAAATATATAGGTTATCGGCAAAATAATCTGAATATATAGGAATACCATCTTGTGAAAACGCAAAATGGGTTAGCATTATAAGTAGGATAAAGTAGATTTTTTTTAAGTTCATAGCTTTAATCTATCGTTTTAGGGTAAAATGGCCTTTAAATTCTTTAAGAGTGTTGTCTTCTTTATATTCCACTCTAAACCAATAATCACTCGAAGGTAATGGATTGCCATTATATGTACCATCCCATCCTTCACCAATTGGACTTATCTGTTTTAAGAGTTTTCCAAACCGGTC
>JADFOK010000010.1 GCA_022562895.1 Bacteroidota bacterium
ATAATATACTTGGTTTTGCTACAACGGTAATAAGCAACTTTGTACCAGGATTTACAGGACAGTTCGATCCTGCTAACTGGACTTTAACGCTAGTCAATTCAGATGGAGATGCGTTCTTTGTATTGATACCAGGTGGACCATTATCATTTGATGCTTGTGGTATTACCGTATTGGCAATCGATATTGATGAGGTGGATTGTGATGATATAGGAGCACCCTTCATCATTACTGTATTTGCAAGTGATGCCAGTGGCAATATTGCTTCTTGTCAATCAACAGTAACTGTTGTGGATCTATTAGGACCAGAAATTAACTGTCCACCAGATCAAACAGTAGATCCGGGACCTGGAAACCTTTTCTGGGTACTTGAGGATTACTGGGCTCTTGGTTTAGCCACTGCAACAGATAACTGTACAGATCCTGTGGTAATTACCTCACAAGATCCTGCACCAGGAACCTTGTTATCTGATGGAGTATATACAATAACCATTACTGCAGAAGATGAGTATGGCAATGTATCTACCTGTACTTTCGAGTTAACAGTAGATAGTATTTTAGGTATAGATGACAACGACCTCAATATAGGTAGTCTAATAATGTATCCTAACCCTGCAAGAGATGTAGTGAATTTAAGCAACCCTCAAGGACTTGTTTTAGATAAAGCTGCGATCTATGACCTTACAGGAAGATTGGTACAAACGATCGACCTTAAAGATATGGGTACTGAAATATCCATAAATGTTTCACATTTAGCAAGTGCTACATACATGGTACTTATAAGTGGTGAATATGGACATATTACCAAACAACTGATTAAAGAGTAATATTTTCATAAAATTTTAGTTATTGGAAAAACCTCGCGATATAAATATCGCGAGGTTTTTTTATTTATTAGTATTTTTGATTTTTTAAAAAGACTGTATATGTTTCCATGGCATCAATATCTTTTCGGCCTACTATTTATACTCGCCGGATTTAATCATTTTCGCACTCCCAAAATATATGAACGCATCATGCCACCCTACATTCCTGCTCACAGTAGTATGGTATTAGTAAGTGGAATATTAGGAATGGTTTTGGGATTGATGTTGCTTAATGAAGACACTCAACCCATTGCTGCCTGGGGAATAATTATGCTACTCATTTTTTTTATTCCTGTTCACATTTATATGCTTCAAAATGAAAAAGCTTCTTTAAAATTTCCAAAATGGGTATTAATTCTACGCTTTCCGCTTCAGTTTGCATTGATGTATTGGGCCTATCTTTATACCTGATATGGATTTATTCTCTTCTGAAGATAGTACCGAAAAAATAAAACTTGATCTTCCCGATTCGGATATCAGTTATTTTCCTCATTTTTTTTCTTCGGAAAAAGCTTCAGATTATTTTAAAGTACTAAAATCTGAAACCGAGTGGCAACAGGATACAATTACATTATACGGCAAAACCTATCCTCAACCCAGGTTAACAGCACTATACGGAGATAATGAAAAACATTATACATATTCTGGGATTACCATGTTTCCAAAACCATTTTCTTCAACTTTACTCGAAATAAAATCTAAGATCGAAGTTGTTTCAGAAACAAAATACAATGTCGTTCTCCTTAATTTATATCGTCATGGTAATGATAGTATTGGATGGCATAGTGACGATGAAAAAGAATTAGGCAAAAATCCAAATATTGCATCAGTAAGTTTTGGAGCGGAACGAATGTTTCATTTAAAACATAACAAAGAAAAAATATCATTTAAAATAAAACTTGAAAACGGCAGTCTATTACTTATGAAAGGTGCAACACAACACTTTTGGAAACATCAAATTCCAAAATCAAAAAAAATAAATCAGTTGAGAATTAACTTAACGTTCAGAAGAATAAATTAATTTTATCCAAAAATATCATTTAGGATTGCTGCTAGACGAATCCCCCCTTTTTGAAGTTGAGACCAGACCGTTTCCAAATAATCGTACATATACCGATAGCCCAACTTTTCACCTACTTTGGTGTTAGAATAAATATCCTTAAATATTTTACGGCTTTCGTACATCCAATCCGTAATACTTCCTTTTTGAAGATCTTGGATCTGTTTTTTGGAAAGTCTTTTTGTGTTTGCAGCTAACTCGGTATAAGACATATTATAGCTTTCAATCATTTTGGTATCCCAAACTGAATGAAGATTTGTTTTTTCATTAAACCATAGAACTTGAAATTTGTTTCCTCCCCTATCATCAGCTAATCCGGTATGTAAAGGTTGGTGCAAATCTCCAATGAAATGAATTAGTAATTTTAAATGAAATACTTTCTCTTCATGAGTAGAGTTTTGATTTTTCAAAACCTCAATGCATTTATGAATGGCAACAATAATATCTCCTTTCTCATTTTTTGGGTGATCTTCATAAGTACTTTCAAAAGGAATATTAACATAATGCCATGGCCCATATTCTTTGTATTTTTCATCGCTTTTAATATCATCTCCAAAGGTAGATACAAAGGCTAGAGATCGACCCTCTAACAATTCTTTGATACTCCGTTTTGCTTTTTTGCTAAGATGCTTTTCGGCGATCTCACCAATAGTCCTATGACCGGTTCTCCCCCAATCCAGTGTTCTTGGTGCGACAGCACTTATACAAATAAAACTTAGAAAAAGGAATATAAAAAAGAAATGGTGTATTTTCATAAAATAATCGCTAAAAACAAAGATAGTATTCCAAATGATATTAGTTATATAAAATTATTAATTGAAGTTTTAAAATAAAAAATGTTATAACTTGTTTTATCAATAGAGAATCTAATAATATATATTTTACTACCTATGGCTTCAAAATTTATTTTATTTTTTCTTTTGCTCTTCGGAATATGCTCAGCACAGGATGTATTAATTATTTCAGAAGAAAAAAATATTACCCCGTTGATAGACGGAACCTTAATAATTCCTGAAACATCTGATAAATTACCTCTTGTCATTATTATTCAAGGTTCTGGACCAATAGATCGTAATGGGAATCAATTTATGCAAAAAAATAATTCTCTTAGATTTTTAGCTGAAGGATTATATACTAATGGTATTGCAAGTTTTAGATATGATAAGCGTATCGTTAAACTATTAAGTAGAGGCACCTTGATCGAAAAAGATATCAAATTCGGTGATTATATAGCTGATGCAATAAGCATAATAGATTATTTTAAGGAAGATGAAAGGTTTTCAAAAATAATAATTATAGGTCATAGCCAGGGATCTTTAGTTGGTATGATTGCTGCACAAGGACGTGCAGATGAATTTATATCGTTAGCTGGTGCCGGACAGGAAATAGATTATGTTATTCTAGACCAGCTTGCAATTCAAATTCCCGGTTTAAAAGATAATGCTCGACAAGCCTTTGATGATCTAAGGGTAAATGGAGTTACAATTAATTATAGTCCCGGATTGGCTTCTATTTTTAGACCTGCTATTCAACAATTCTTACTGGAATGGATGCAATATAACCCACAAGTAGAGATCGTTAAATTAGATATGCCTGTTTTAATTATTAATGGAGACAGAGATATACAAGTTGAGGTTTCTGAAGCCGAAAAATTAAAAGCAGCAAAACCAGATGCTCAATATGTTATTATCCCATTTATGAATCATATTTTTAAAAAAATAAAAGGCGACGATTTAGTAAACAGCAAATCATATAATGAGTATAACAGACCTGTTATGCCCGAGCTAATTGAAATTATAAGCAAATTTATTCAACAATAAAAGATTCATTAAATAGGTTTTTCTTAATAAATTGAATTTTTGGTAAAACATATAAGATGCAGAATATTATTATAATTAATGACACTACTCCCTTAATTACAAATGACACCATTGTCTTTGGTGTTTTAATGATTTGTTTAGGCTTGATCTTTTTTACAGATTCTATAAAAACTGGTTTTTGGATAAAATTTTACAAAATAATACCTGCTCTTTTTGTTGCTTATTTTGTCCCAGCGATCCTTACTACTTTAGGAATAATTTCACCAGAATGGGAATCTATAACTAAAACTGGTGAAACTGTAAAGCACAGTTCAAATTTATATTATATGTCGAGCAGATATTTATTACCCGCAGCATTGGTATTAATGACATTAAGTATAGATTTAAAGGCCCTCTTTAACTTAGGTCCCAAAGCATTAATTATGTTTATAACAGGTACCATTGGAGTTATTATTGGAGGCCCAGTCGCAGTATTATTAATAGGTAGCATATCACCCGAAACCGTTGGCGGTGAAGGTGCCGATGCTGTTTGGCGGGGTCTTTCAACCCTCGCCGGAAGTTGGATAGGTGGTGGTGCAAATCAAACCGCTATGTTAGAAGTTTATGGTTATAATCAAAAACTATATGGTGGGATGGTATTTGTAGATATAGTAGTTGCAAATATTTGGATGGCAATATTATTAATTGGTATTGGGAAATCTGAAAAAATTGATAAATGGTTGAATGCAGATACATCTGCTATTGAAACTCTTAAAGAAAAAGTATCCACTTATTCTAAAAAGGTAGAACGAAATCCTTCTTTAACAGATTTAATGATTCTTGCTGCTATAGCATTTGGTACAGTAAGTTTTGCACATTTTGGAGCAGGGTATTTAAGTAGTTTTTTTGAAGATTTTGTCAATGGTCTTTCAACAGGGATTACACGGAATATATTTACATTCTTAAGTTCCAGTTTCTTTTGGATGATATCCATTACTACTATTATTGGTATTATATTATCCTTTACTAAAATTAAACGTTATGAAGGAGCAGGAGCCAGTAAATTTGGAACAGTGTTTATTTATATACTTGTTGCAAGTATTGGTATGAAGATGGACCTGACACTCATTTTTGATAATGCCGGACTCATTTTAATTGGAGTTGTATGGATAATAATTCATGCTGGACTTCTTATTTTGGTAGCTAAGCTAATAAAAGCCCCCTACTTCTTTTTGGCTGTAGGCAGTCAAGCAAATATTGGTGGTGCTGCCTCGGCCCCTATTGTCGCCTCGGCATTTCACCCTTCGTTGGCAACTGTAGGTGTACTGTTAGCGGTATTTGGTTATGCAATAGGTACCATTGGCGCGATCTTGTGTACAGTACTAATGCAATTGGCTTCAACGGTATAAATATTGAAAATAATATGCATCTTTGCCGTACTTAAAACAAATAATAATGAAGAGATTCCTTTTAACTATAACCATTTTATTTATAGTGCAAAGTTGTTCAAACATTGAAAACCAAATGATACTCACCGGTACTGTTAAAGGGTTAAAAAAAGGAACACTAATACTACAAAAAATAAAAGATACGTTATTGGTTTCAGTTGATTCTGTAATTGTAAATGGTGTTTCCTCATTTAGTTTTTCAGAGATCATAGAAAGCCCTGAAGTTTATTATCTGTATGTTAGATTAAAAGATGGTTCCTTACAAGATGACCACATTGCTTTTTTTGCTGAACCGGGAGAAATCAACATTAATACTACTTTGAAAAATTTTGAAATCGATGCCATTATTTCGGGTTCTAAAAATCAGGCACAACTCATTGAGTATAACAAACTCATGGAGCGTTATAACAATAAAAATTTAGATCTAATAGAACAAATGTTTAATGCCAAAAAGGATAGAAAGGATTCATTAATTATGGCTATTGAAAAAAAACAAACAAAATTGTTGATTAGCAGATATCTAGCTACCGTAAATTATTCATTAAGAATTAACGACTTCGAGTTAGCACCTTATTTAATGATAAGTCAAGTGTATGATATTAGTAAAAAATATTTGGATACAGTTTATAATACACTAACGCCAAAAGTAAAAGACTCCAAATATGGTAGAGCATTAGAGTCTTTAATTCAATCCAGATCCCAATTACCAGAGTCGGGATTAATAAAATAACACATTAGTTTAGGGCGTTAATTTTATCGATTAATTTTCTACCTCTGTCTTCCAATTCTTGATTAACCCCTTTAAAATGTTTCTTCTTACTTTTAACATCTTTAAGATTTACCTTGATTATTAAATCATCAAAGGTATCGATAGCTTCATCTATGATTGCTTCAGACTTTTTTGTATCTTTCTCTGGATTGGTAAGTTCCCAAATATAAACAGCTTCTATAATATCCCCTAAGACATTATTGATATATTTTTTTAATTCGCGAATGCTTGCCATAGTGTTTTATTTTAGTGTAAAATTACTTTATTTTATTGGATATATACTTCCAAAAATGTAGCAGAGTTAGTTATAAATTTTACTTTCTTTTCTAAAGCAGGTATTAATATAGTATCACCTTTTATAAGGTCTAATGAAAATCCTTCAGTTTTAAGGATCGCCTCTCCATCTAAACACATATACACCACAAATGAATCATTATTCAAATGGTCTCTTTCAATATCTTTTGTTAGAATTATCTTATTGGTGTTAAAATAAGGTGTGCTACAGATTTTGATGGTGCTGTTTTCTTTATCTGAAAATATTAATTTAGATTTCGTTTTTTTGAAGTTTATAGCTTGTAAAGCTAAGTCAGTATGAAGTTCTCTCAAATGACCGTCAATTCCAGGGCGATCCCAATCGTAAATACGATAAGTAATATCTGAGGTTTGTTGAATTTCAGCCAACATTACTCCTGCACCAATCGCGTGAACAGTACCGGGGGTAATAAAAAAAGAATCTCCTTTATTCACTTTTTCTGAATGAAGTATTTCGGAAAGTTTATTTTCTGAAAGATAATATAGATATTTCTCTTCATCCATATCCTGATTGAAACCCAATATTAAACGCGCCGTTTCTTCGGTCTCAAGTATGTACCACATTTCAGTTTTTCCAAAGGAATTATGACGTTCTTTGGCTAATTTATCATCTGGATGTAATTGCACTGAAAGGTCTTCACGAGCATCAATAAACTTAAAAAGCAATGGAAAGGTATTACCAAAATTTTTATATACCATCTCCCCTACTAATTTTTCTTTGTATTTGTCAATAAGCTGAAAAAGAGTTTTCCCCATTAAGCTTCCGTTTTGAACTACTGAAACATTTCCTTCTACTCCCGATATCTCCCAGCTTTCACCTATGATTCCATCGGATTGTTTATGGAAGATTTGTGATAATTTCGATCCTCCCCATACTTTTTCTTTTAGTATAGGTTTAAATTTTATTGGATATAGGGATGGGTCTAAATTCATTAAAGATTCAAATCCTTTTTTAACCGTTATAAATTACAAAATTACGTGGGGTTTCATATAGCTTTACAGAAATCTCATATTTAATATCAAATCGATTTCTTAGTTTATTCCATATTACTATGGCAATATTTTCCATGGTAGGGTTTAATGATTTAAACTCAGAAACTTCAATATTAAGATTTTTATGATCAAAGGAATCTTCTACTTCTTCCTTAATGATATCCTTCATAATTTTTAAATCGATTAAATATCCGGTTTCCTTATTTATTTCTCCGGTAATCCCAACGATTAATTCGTAATTATGTCCATGAAAATTAGGATTATTACATTTACCAAAAACTTTATTATTCTTTTCATCGCTCCAATCTTTTCTATACAATCGATGGGCTGCATTAAAATGAGCTTTTCTATAGACCGTTAAACTCATAATGTAATATGTTTATAAAATTTTTCAAAAATTATCTTAAACCAGGCGCTATATTTTTCGGGCACACATTTAATATCATTTTGTACCGCCTCCAGCGACATCCATTTCCAAGAAGCCACTTCTTCCTTATTGAATAATGGTGTTTTATTATAGGTACCTACCAATACATGGTCAAATTCATGTTCTGTCAATCCATTATCAAAAGGTGCTTTGTAAATAAAGCTAGTCGTTTCTTTTAATTCGGTAGTAAAACCCATTTCTTCGTATAGCCTACGTTTTCCAGCTTCGATAGAATTTTCACCATCTCTTTGGTGACTACAGCATGTATTCGACCACAATCCTGGAGAATGATATTTATGCAAGGCCCTTTGTTGCAACATAAGCTCATTTGCATCATTAAAAATAAAAACTGAAAAAGCACGATGTAGTACCGCTTTTTCATGAGCTTCTTGTTTCGGCATTAGGCCTATTTTCTCATCTTTTTCGTTTACAAGTATTACTTGTTCCTCAGTCATAGAATATTATTATTTATCAAAAGTACAAAATGGTAAATATTATTTTAGATATCTTTTGAATTTTATATTTCAAATTATTTTTTGCAAAATAAAAAAAAGCATTCGATATAGAGATTGAACGCTTTTTCAAAATTAAATATTGGCTAGATAGATTAATTCTGTATTATAAACATAGAGCGTCTATTTAATTGGTGTTCTTCTTCAGTGCATTCTTCACCATTTGAACAATGGTTGATAAGTTGAGATTCACCATATCCTTTTGCACTTAACCTTTGTTTGTCTATCCCCTTATCTACAAACCAATTAAGTGTAGCCTGAGCTCGTTTTTCGGATAGTGATCCGTTATATGTATCTTTTCCTCTGGAATCGGTATGTGATTCTATGTGAATTATCAATTCTGGATATTCCTTTAATGCAACTAATATTTTCGCTAGTTCATTAGTAGCGTCTGAGCGAATATTAAATTTATCGAAATCAAAATAAATAGGTTGTAAATTCAAACGACATCCCAAATCGTTAGGAGGACAGGGATCTGTTGATTTTAATTGTAAATCTAGTACTATAACACCACTTTCATCGGGAGTTTCAACAATTTTTTCTATTGGAAAATAATCTTTTTTTGTACCATGAATAATATAAAATAAGTCACATTCTATTATATAACTATATATAGCATTGTTCCCCACGGCAACTTTTTCTAACAACTTGTTATTAAAGTCTAAAATAGAAACTTCTGATCCAGGAAGTAATTCTCCTGTAAATTCATCGGTTACAACCCCAGAAATTGTAATTACACATTTTTCCGAAAAGCGATATATATCATCATCTATACTTCCACGCCCTCCGTCTTTATTAGATGAAAAATATCCCGTTCCTTCACTTTCTTTTATAATAAATCCAAAGTCATCCTGATTACTATTTATAGGAGTTCCTATATTACTGACCTTATCAATATTGCCTTTCTCATCCAATTGAGTGACAAATATATCGAGACCTCCCAAACCTCCATGTCCATCACTCGCAAAATATAAGTTGTTGTTTTCACTAATGAAAGGGAAATTTTCTCGAGCACCTGTATTTATGGTTGATCCTAAATTAATAGGTTCACTATATTCATTATTTTCTAAAATATTTACATGCCAAATATCCGATCGTCCAAATGTTCCGGGCATATTTGATACAAAATACAAACGTTTTTCATCTTTACTCAATGCAGGATGTGAAACAGAATACTCCTTATTATTAAAGGGTAGTTCAACCACATTGGTCCAGGAATTATTTCCATCTTTTTCTGCTCTGTATAATTTTAAACGTAAGGTTCTCGTTTGATCAATTTCTTTTTTATCTTTAATGAACTTAATTCTTGAAAAATATACTGTTTTACCGTCTTTGGTAAATACTGCTGATGATTCATTATATTTTGTATTGATTTCTCCACCTAAGGGTTTTAGATTTGATAATGTGCCATCTTCATTTATATCTGCAACATACAAATTAAGATAGGGTAAGTCATTCCATTTATCATTTTTAAAATTTTTCAAATCATGTGATGATGAAGCAAAAACCAATTTATTCATATAAAAGGAGGGTCCGAAATCTGAAAATTCAGTGTTTGTTTGAACTTTCTCAATTTCATATCTTTTGGTTTGGACACCTATACTTTTAAGATAATTTGGATCATTTTCAAACACATTGATATTGTGATCTTTTCCTCCCAAAGCAATATAGGTTTCCATCAACTCATCAGATTCTTCATATTTGTCGATACTTTTATATGATTGCGCTGCCCTGTAATAATATTCTAATTCAGCATCATCAGGGTATTTATTTATCAACTTTCCATACCATATTGAGGCATTAATATAGTCATCATTAAAATAATAGGTGTCTCCAAGTTTTTTATAGATTTCAGCAGAATCATACCCTTGTTCTACTACTCTTAGATATATTTTTCTTGCATCAATGTATGCAAACTTGTCATAATCTTTATTGGCCTTTTCTATTTTCATCCGTTGGGAAAAAGTAATATTAGTACAAATAAGTACTAAAATCATAAGAGTTATCTTTTGTGAAAATATTTTCATGCCATTTATTTTTTAAAAGAATCTTGGTGATATCACACGAATGGGTTTATGGAAAATATCAAAACGTATCATAAACTCGTATGAACCATCGCTATAATCTTCAATATCCGTGGATTGATAATCGTAAGCAAATCCAATAAATATTTGATCCGTTGCTTGAAATCCTACCAATGCACTTAGTGAAGCACTCCATCTATAGGATACTCCCAATGTAACTTTTTCGTATAATAAAAAATTTGCTGAAACATCTACCTGCAGTGGAGAACCACTTACCACTTTTGCTAAGGTTGCGGGTTTGAACTTTAAATTCTCATTTAAATCAAAAACATAACCCGTAATTAAAAAGTAGTGTAACCTTTCGGCAGCAAGAGTTTCTACATTTGGATTTGTAATACTTGACGCATCAAAATGTTTGGTGGTCAAAAAGTTTGGAACAGAAAGCCCTGCATAAAACTTTTCAGTATTATAATACACACCGGCACCTATCTGAGGCTGAAGTTTATTATCAATATTGTCTTCAAAAACATCTCCCGGATCAAAAATATTCAATTTTGTAAAATCAACATCTAATAAACCTATCCCGGCTTTCATACCAAAAGATAATTCAGCATTATCAGAAGTATTTATCGTATAGGAATAATCTATATTGATATTAGATTCAATGGCCGGTCCAATTTCATCGCGAACAATAGAAAGCCCCAATCCCATATTATCCAGTGTTCCTATAGGAGTGTCTCCTGTAAATGTTACTGTTTTTGGTGCTCCATCAAAACCTACCCATTGGGTACGATAAAGGAGTCCAAAACTCAAGACATCACGAGAACCGGCATATGCAGGATTCACCACCTGTGTATTATACATATACTGGGTGTACTGCGGATCCTGCTGTGCACTTGCTGAAAATATGCCCAGTAAAATCAAAAGTATGATTGTAAAATAACTGTGTTTCATAGTTAAGTAATTTTAACACCGGGAGGTTTAGCTCCTGGAATTTTTTGATCTTTTTTCTATCTGTTTATATATAAGTAACCTGCATAACTACTCTTTCCAGGATTCTCTCCAAAGATTGTTAATACATAGTAATACGTTCCTGTTGGTAACTCTTCATTTTTTCTTATCGTTGTACGTCCATCAGAAATACCACTAAACACAAATTGTGTTCCTGTAGATCCGCCGTACCCATCTATTTCAAAAACCTTTATTCCCCAACGGTTATATATCTTCACATTGTTATTTGGGTATTCCTCGATCCCTTGAATAAAGAAGAAATCATTTAAACCGTCTCCATCTGGTGTAATACCATTGAAGATTTCAAAAGGTTCGTCAACTTGTGGCAAAATAACCACCGTTGGATCATCAGGTTCTCCATCGTCATTGTCATCAATATTGGTAGGATCATTTGGATCATCAGATAAATCAGTTATCTCATTTCCGTCTCCATCAACTCCAGAACCAATAGCCTGATTTACAACTTCAAGATTATCAATATCATTTTGGGTAATAACATAGGTAGCTGTAAATGTTGAATCATCAAATTCACCTGGTAATAATACTTCAATTGGCCCTCCTTCAATCATTATTCCTGGTAAAGGATCATCGATTGTGATATTGTATAATGTTACAGATCCTGTATTGGTTACTTTAAAGTTATAGCTTATGGTTTCACCAACTTGAGCACTACCATCTCCATTTTCATCATTGAAAACTCCTGTTTTTTCAACAGACATTGAAGCTACTTGACAGAATATAGTTATCGTAGGATCATCATTATCAGTAGCTGTACCTGAATCATCAGTTACCACACTTAGATCCGGAGCAGTACCTTCAGCCGTAGCCTGGTTGGTTACCTGACCGGCATCAATATCATCTTGTGTAATGGCATAAGAGGCTGTGTAGATCCAGGTCTCGGTGACATCCAATTCATTATCACTATCGGTATCTCCCGAATCCGGTCCGGCTATAACACCGCCCAGAAGTGGATCCGTTACCACTATATTGGATAGACTTACATTCCCCTGATTGGTTACCGTAAAGGTATAGTCGATCAGTTCCCCAGGATCTGAACAATCACCACCATCATCATAACTACTTGTCTTAACAATAGCGATGGCAGGAGGATCCTGACAAAGATCAGTGACCGTAGGATCGTCATTATCAGTAGCTGTACCTGAATCATCAGTTACAACACTCAGGTCCGGAGCAGTACCTTCCACTGTAGCCTGGTTGGTTACCTGACCGGCGTCGATATCATCTTGTGTAATGGCATAAGAGGCTGTGTAGATCCAGGTCTCGGTGACATCCAATTCATTATCACTATCGGTATCTCCCGATACAAACACGATCGCAACCACCGGATTTGGTGCCTCCAATAAAGGATCCGTTACCAATATATTTGATAGACTTACATTCCCCTGGTTGGTTACCGTAAAGGTATAGTCGATCAGTTCCCCGGGATCTGAACAATCACCACCATCATCATAACTACTTGTCTTAACAATAGCGATGGCAGGATCTGGACAAAATAATACTATAGTAGTTTCTGAAACAACATCTGGCAATGTACAACCACTACCGTAGGTTCCTATATAGGTTAATTCAGCTTTAAAATCTCCCACAAAAGGGTCGATTCCAGTATATTCAAAAGTACCATTGAGAACATTAGAGGTACCAACAAGTACATTGTTTAAAAAGAATTCCCAAGAAAAATCACTAGTTACGGGGCTACAATCTCCTTCGTTTAAAGTACCACTATAATCTATAAAATTAGTACAATTTTGTCGAGAAATAAATGGATCTATCTCCGGACAAGGAACACAAATTCCTGGGTTTTGAAAAACCAATGATACAATATTACAATTAGAATCTTGATAGGAAATTACTGTTGTACCTGAATTTTGATTTCCACATACATTCGCAGATATTGCTATTATTGAATAATTTAAAGTTATTGTTTCATCAAATATTTCGTCAACAAACCAGGATATTAATTGTCCAGATACCAAAGCTATTCCTTTACTAGTAACTAAAGTTCCAGGTACTAATTCAAAATCAGTAGTAATAACATCTGTAACCATAGGTTCACCAGCAATAATTGTTGCTGCTGCTACCAATTGTCCAAGTATTTGAGTATAAATTGCTGATAAGTCGGCAGCCTCTTCTGTAATAAATAATCCTGCATTTTGGATTTTGTCTAGTGTATCAATAGCTAATGTTTCAAATGGTGGTGCAATTGCACCCGTCAATCCTATTGAAAAGACTTTTTGTGTAAATAATTCTCCGTTTACAACTGTAGTTTGAGCATTAACTCCAGAAGCTATAGCGGCTTCAATACAAAGTGTACTTGTTTGAGGATTAGTGTCACAATCATCACCGGCACGATCTCTATTGGCAAGACCATCAGTTAATAAAATTATATTTCTTGACGTGGCACAATCATAGGTTCCATTATTAATAAGTTCCTGATCTGCAGTATATAAACCATCATCTATATTTGTATAACCACCGGCTTCAATATCATTAATTATATCAATAATGTTTGATAAACCAGAGCTATCAGTCAAACCTATTTCTAAGGTAGCTTCATCTGCATAACTTACAATAGCAACTTTATTTAATCCTGTAGGATTATTGGCTGGAACAAATAGGTTATTCACAAATTCTTTTGCAGCATCTATGGCATAATCCATAGGAGTAGGAGATGAACCATTATCCATGCTACCAGATCGGTCAATAACCAAAACCACTTCTTGTGGTTTTGGAGGTGGATTTCCAGTAATTTCTAAAGTGATATCAAATTGGTTACATATTATATCATTCTCAACAGCAGTTTTATTTATTATAATTTCCTGCCCAAATAAAGAACCAACGGAAAATAGAAAGAAAAATATAAACGTAGATTTTATTATTCCTTCAATTAATATGTTTCGTGAGGTTAATTGTTTTTTCATAAATTATTTTCAGGTTTTAACCTATAATTACTTTGCTTAATTGTTATAACATAATTTGCTTCATTCTTCAGTAGGATTTGGGACATATACTTTTAGTAAGGTATTTGCTGAAATAGAATTACATTCATCTGATTTAGCTTGCACCTCGATACAAGACCATCTATAATATGGTGTTCCACTTGGAACACTCACCTGGATTTTAAAACTGTAAGATTGTCCTGCACTAAGGGATATTTGTGTATTCCCTTGAATTACAATACAATTATGTGCAAATACGGAAGTACCAATAAATGAAATTGTGAAAAAGAATAAAAGAGTAATTAATTTGCGGGTGATAATTAATTTTCTTGCTAACATAGGTTCAAAAATTTAATAACATTTTTGAAGTAAAATAACGCCCCAACTGCATTTTTTTATTTCGATTGAACAAATATACTTTGTAATAAAGGAAAAATCCTACAAAATAATCAACTATTAGTTCAACTGTAAATAATACTCGTTGAACTACTCAAAAAAATAAATTTCTAAAGTTTTATTGTAAGATGCCGAAAACATTTTAGCATGTATTTTACTATTCAATAAAGTATTTCTGAATTTTTTTTTTGTAAGAATCATAACTAAATTATTACAATAATAATCCTTTCTAAACTATAAAAACAACCCGTATATTTGGCAATTATTATTACAAACAATCTATGTCATTATTAAGTGAAATTGAACGTAGAAGAACGTTCGGAATTATCTCTCACCCGGATGCTGGAAAAACTACATTAACTGAAAAATTATTACTTTTTGGGGGAGCTATTCAAGAAGCAGGAGCTGTAAAATCAAATAAAATAAAAAAGGGAGTTACAAGTGATTTTATGGAAATTGAAAGGCAAAGAGGAATCTCGGTTGCCACTTCAGTTTTAGCTTTTGAATATAAAGGCATTAAAATTAATATTCTCGATACACCCGGTCATAAAGATTTTGCTGAAGACACTTATAGAACGCTTACGGCTGTTGATAGTGTTATTGTAATCATTGATGTAGCAAAGGGAGTTGAAGAACAAACCCAAAAGCTTGTAGAAGTATGCCGAATGAGAAACATACCATTGATCATTTTTATTAATAAACTCGATCGTGAAGGAAAAGATGCTTTTGATCTACTTGATGAAATCGAACAAAAACTCAAACTTATCATTACACCTTTAAGTTTCCCTATAGGTATGGGCTTTGATTTCAAAGGAATTTATAACTTTTGGGAAAAAAATATAAACTTATTTAGTGGCGACAGTCGAAAAAACATAGAAGAAACCATTGAGATTGAGGATATAAATGCACCAGAACTCGATTCACTGATAGGTGAAACCGCTGCAAATATTCTTAGAGAAGAGGTAGAATTAGTAACCGAAATCTACCCAAATTTTGAACAGGAAGAATACCTTAATGGACACTTACATCCTGTTTTCTTTGGGTCAGCTTTAAATAACTTTGGGGTTCGTGAGCTTTTGGATTGCTTTATAGAAATCGCTCCAAAACCCCAACCTAAAGAGAGTGACACCCGTTTAGTTTTTCCTGATGAAGATTCTTTTACCGGGTTTGTATTTAAAATACATGCCAATATGGATCCCAAACATCGAGATCGTTTGGCTTTTATAAAAATTGTTTCGGGAATTTTTAAAAGAAACACACCCTATTTACATGTTCGAAACAATAAGAAAATGAAGTTTTCTAGCCCCAATGCCTTCTTTGCTGAACGCAAACAAATCGTCGAAATTTCTTATCCGGGTGACATTGTAGGAATCCACGACACAGGGAATTTTAAAATTGGTGATACCTTAACCGAAGGTGAAATATTGTTGTACAAAGGGATCCCCAGTTTTTCCCCGGAGCATTTTAAATACATAAACAATGCCGATCCCATGAAAAGTAAACAATTGGCAAAAGGAATAGACCAACTCATGGATGAAGGTGTAGCACAACTTTTTATTCTCGAAATCAATGGAAGAAAAGTTATCGGTACCGTAGGAGCATTACAATTTGAAGTAATTCAATACCGCTTAGAACATGAATACGGAGCAAAATGTATTTATGAAAATTTAAACGTTCATAAAGCTTGTTGGATCGAACCTGAAAAATCTAATAAGGATGAGTTAACAGAATTTAAACTTGTAAAATCTAGGTTTTTAGCTAAAGACAAACTCGGGCAATTAGTATTTTTTGCAGACTCAGCATTCACATTACAAATGACACTACAAAAATATCCTTCTATAAAAATGCACTTTATAAGTGAGTTTGAATAAATCAGGAAGTAAGTTAAAAACTTTATTACAAATAATTCTTTTAAGACAATCTCAAGCGAAATACTAACAAATTTAAATCGTATTACGCTTCACCCGTAGGTCCAAAATTTAATGGAATGGGGGGTTGCTCATAGTCTTTAATTTCTCCGTGAGTATTTTCAAAACGTTTAACATTATCACTCAATGCCTTTAAAAAACGTTTGGCGTGCTGAGGTGTTAAAATTATTCTTGACTTTACTTTACTTTTAGGAATTCCTGGCATTATAGTAATAAAATCTACAACAAACTCAGATACTGAATGATTTATAATCGCTAAGTTGCTATAAATTCCCTGTGCAATGGATTCGTCTAATTCTATATTAATTTGTCTCTGCTTTTTTTTCTTTGAATCTGCCATAATAATATTTTAGTACAACTTTATTAATTTATCATATCGAACGCAGTCGGGTTTATTTAACATGAGTTATCGACTACGACTGAACTTCAAAACTAATTGAAGTTAACTTCTTGTTTCTTGCGAGTTAATTCTTCCAATTCTTCTTTAGAACCTACAATAATAGTTTCGTAATTACGCATACCGGTACCTGCAGGAATTCTGTGACCAACAATTACATTCTCCTTTAATCCTTCTAATAAATCAATTTTACCATTTAAAGCAGCTTCGTTCAATACTTTTGTAGTTTCCTGAAAGGATGCTGCAGAAATAAATGATTTTGTTTGCAATGAAGCTCGGGTAATACCTTGTAAAATAGGCGTTGCAGTAGCTGGCAAAGCATCTCTTGCTTCTGAAATTTGTTTATCTTTTCTCTTTAAAATTGAATTTTCATCACGTAAATCACGTGGTGTTACAATTTGTCCTTCTTTAAAGGTTTCTGAATCTCCTACAGTTACAATTACTTTCATACCAAAGGTTTTATCATTCTCTTCAATAAAATCAAATTTATGAACCAATTGATTTTCAAGGAATGACGAATCTCCTGGGTCTACTATTTTAACCTTACGCATCATTTGACGAACAACAACTTCAAAATGTTTGTCATTAATTTTTACTCCTTGCAAACGATACACTTCTTGTACTTCGTTTACAAGATATTGTTGTACAGCTGAAGGTCCTTTAATATTTAGAATATCTAATGGTGTTATAGAACCATCGGAAAGAGGCATACCCGCTCTTACAAAATCGTTTTCTTGAACGAGGATCTGATTCGATAATTTTACCAAATACTTTTTAATATCACCTAATTTAGTCTCCACTATTATTTCTCGGTTACCCCGCTTAATTTTTCCAAAGGAAACCACCCCATCAACTTCACTAACAACAGCAGGGTTAGAAGGGTTACGTGCTTCGAACAATTCTGTTACACGAGGAAGACCCCCTGTAATATCACCTGCTTTAGATGATCTACGAGGTATTTTTACCAAGATATTCCCAATCTTAATTTTATCCTCATCATCAACCATAAGGTGTGCTCCTACAGGTAAATTGTATGAACGTATTATTACGTCTTTCTTACCTACTATTAAAAGAGTTGGTATTTTCTTTTTATCTCTTGATTCTGAAATTACTTTTTCTTGGAAACCAGTTTGCTCGTCAATTTCAACTTGATACGTAATTCCCTGTTCTAAATTTTCGTATTTGATCTTACCCGAAAATTCGGAAATAATAACTCCATTAAATGGATCCCATTGACAAATTACATCTCCTTTTTTAAGATTACTTCCATTTTTCACAAACAGGTAAGATCCATAAGGAATATTATTTGTACTAAGAGTAATTCCTGTTTTCTTATCGATTAATTTAATTTCCGATGTACGAGAAATAACAATATCGACAATATTTCCTTCATTATCTCGACCTTTTACAGTTTTAATATCTTCTATTTCTGCTACACCATCAAACTTAATAGTCAATTTATTTTCTTCTGATATGTTACTGGCAACACCCCCAACATGGAATGTTCTTAGGGTTAATTGTGTCCCTGGTTCTCCAATAGATTGTGCAGCAACAACCCCTACAGCTTCACCTATTTGAACCATTTTATTAGTAGCTAGGTTCCGACCGTAGCAATATCCACAAATACCCTTTCTTGCCTCACAAGTTAATGGTGAACGAACTTCTACAGAATCAATAGGAGATTTATCGATTATTTTAGCAACCTCATCTGATATATGGCCCCCTGAAACAACAAGTAATTCTTCAGTTAAGGGATGGTAAACATCATGTAATGAAGTACGACCTAAAATTCTTTCTGCTAAAGTTTCTACGATTTCTTCATTTTTCTTTAATGGTGAAACTTTGATGCCACGTAAAGTTTCACAATCTTTAATATTAACAATAACATCTTGTGAAACATCTACCAATCGACGAGTTAAATAACCTGCATCAGCCGTTTTTAAAGCTGTATCTGCAAGTCCCTTACGAGCACCATGTGTAGAGATAAAGTATTCTAATATTGATAGTCCTTCTTTAAAGTTAGAAAGAATTGGATTCTCAATAATTTCACCTCCTCCTGCACTAGATTTTTTTGGTTTAGCCATTAATCCACGCATACCCGTTAACTGTCTGATTTGTTCTTTACTACCTCTTGCACCAGAATCAAGCATCATATATACAGAGTTAAATCCTTGTTGGTCTTCACGTATACGCTTCATAGAAAGCTCTGTTAATTCAGCATTAGTTGCTGTCCAAATATCTATTACCTGATTATATCTTTCATTATTGGTAATAAGACCCATATTATAGTTGGCAATAATTCCATTTACTTGTTTATTTGCTTCATCAATCATAGATTGTTTTTCTTCAGGGATAATTATATCACCTAAACTAAAAGACAATCCTCCTTCGAAAGCAAATTTAAAACCCAATGTTTTTATTTCATCTAAGAAAACAGCTGTTTCGGGAACTGAAGTTACTTTAAGTATATTTCCAATAATATCCCGAAGTGATTTTTTGGTTAATACTTCATTTATGTAACCCGCTATTTCTGGTACCTTTTCATTAAAAATTACCCTTCCAACAGTTGTTGTTATGATTTGATTTACCAACTCACCTTCTTCATTATAATCTTTAGTACGGATTTTAATTTCGGCATTAAGATTAACTTTTTTCTCATTATAAGCTATAATAACTTCTTCATCAGAATAGAAAGTTAATCCTTCTCCTTTTACTTTCTTTTCTTTAGTTGACTTTCTATGTTTGGTCATATAATACAGCCCCAATACCATATCCTGTGAAGGTACCACTATTGGGGATCCATTTGCAGGGTTAAGAATATTATGAGAAGCCAACATTAATAGCTGCGATTCCAAAATAGCTTCAGGACCTAAAGGCAAGTGAACTGCCATTTGGTCACCATCAAAATCGGCATTAAATGCTGTACAGGATAATGGGTGTAATTGTATTGCTTTCCCTTCAATTAATTTTGGTTGAAAAGCCTGAATTCCTAATCGGTGTAATGTTGGAGCACGGTTTAATAATACGGGGTGTCCTTTCAAAACATTTTCTAAAATGTCCCATACAACCGGTTCTTTTTTATCTATAATCTTCTTAGCAGATTTTACAGTCTTTACAATTCCTCTTTCAATTAATTTTCTAATAACAAAAGGCTTATAAAGCTCTGCCGCCATTTCTTTCGGAATACCACACTCGAATAATTTAAGTTCGGGTCCCACTACAATTACCGAACGAGCTGAATAATCTACACGTTTACCTAATAAATTTTGGCGGAAACGTCCTTGCTTTCCTTTTAATGAATCTGAAAGAGATTTTAAGGGTCGGTTAGAATCGGTTTTTACAGCCGATGCTTTTCGTGTGTTATCGAATAATGAATCTACAGATTCCTGAAGCATTCGTTTTTCGTTTCGCAAT
This sequence comes from Bacteroidota bacterium, assembly GCA_022562895.1. Classification (GTDB taxonomy): domain Bacteria; phylum Bacteroidota; class Bacteroidia; order Flavobacteriales; family Flavobacteriaceae; genus Marifrigoribacter. Next base: position 20,311 of record JADFOK010000010.1, read on the forward strand.
ATTACTTCAGGTGCTTTGATCTCCATCAAACGTTTTAAACGATTATTTCTAATAATTACTCTTCGATAAAGATCATTTAAATCTGATGTAGCAAAACGGCCCCCATCTAAAGGTACCAATGGACGTAATTCTGGTGGAATAATTGGAATTACCTTCATGATCATCCACTCAGGTCTATTCTCTCTATTTTTATTTGCTTCACGAAGTGCTTCCACTACTTGAAGACGTTTTAAAGCTTCTGTTTTACGTTGCTTTGAGGTCTCGTTATTTGCTTTGTGTCTTAGCTCGAAGGATAATTTATCAAGATCGATACGTTTCAATAATTCAATTAAACATTCTGCACCCATTTTAGCTATAAACTTTTCCGGGTCACTATCTTCCAAATATTGATTTTCCTGTGGAATTGTTTCTAGGATGTTTAAGTATTCTTCTTCCGTTAGGAAATCCATTTTATTTACTGGCTCTCCTTCTTCATTTTTTGCAATACCTGGCTGTACAACAACATAACGCTCATAATAAATTATCATATTCAGTTTTTTGGAAGGTAATCCAAGTAAGTAACCTATTTTATTTGGTAAACTACGGAAGTACCAAATATGTGCTACAGGTACTACTAAATTTATATGTCCAACACGATCGCGACGTACTTTCTTTTCGGTTACCTCTACACCACAACGGTCACAAATAATTCCTTTGTAACGAATTCTTTTATATTTTCCACAGGCGCATTCATAATCTTTAATAGGACCAAAAATTCGTTCACAGAAAAGACCATCTCGTTCAGGTTTGTGAGTACGGTAATTAATTGTTTCGGGTTTTAACACCTCACCACGAGATTCAGCCAAAATTCTCTCTGGTGAAGAGAAACCAATAGAAATCTTACTAAATTTCCTTATCACGTTATCTTTATTTCTTGTCATAATGGTATGTACTATGCGTTGTTATAATTTGTTTTTAAAGTGATTTTATTTCACTTCGACTCCTCAATAAAAATTGAAGAGTTCCCTGTTTAGGGGAGGATAAATTATTCTTCTAACCTAATGTCCAGACCTAAACCTTTTAATTCATGCATTAACACGTTAAAAGATTCTGGCAGACCTGGTTCTGGCATGGGCTCTCCTTTTACGATCGCTTCGTAAGTCTTAGCTCTACCAACAACATCATCAGATTTTACTGTCAATATTTCTCTAAGTGTACTTGATGCACCATAAGCTTCTAATGCCCATACTTCCATCTCACCAAATCGTTGACCACCAAACTGTGCCTTACCACCTAAGGGTTGTTGAGTAATTAATGAGTATGGACCTATAGAACGAGCGTGCATTTTATCATCAACCATATGTCCTAATTTCAACATATATATAATTCCTACTGTTGCTGGTTGATCGAAACGATCACCTGTTCCACCATCATATAAATAGGTATGCCCGAATCTTGGAATATCGGCTTTATCTGTAAGTTCATTTATTTGGTCTAGTGTAGCACCATCAAAAATAGGCGTCGTAAACTTGTGACCTAATTTTTGGCCAGCCCAACCTAATACGGTTTCGTAAATCTGCCCTATGTTCATACGAGAAGGTACTCCAAGTGGGTTTAACACAATATCTACAGGTGTTCCATCTTCAAGAAATGGCATGTCTTCTTGGCGAACAATACGAGCCACAATACCTTTATTACCATGGCGTCCAGCCATTTTATCACCAACTTTAAGTTTACGTTTTTTTGCAACATAGACTTTAGCAAGTTGTAAGATACCAGATGGGAGTTCATCTCCAACAGAAATAGTAAACTTCTTGCGGCGAAGGTTTCCTTGTAAATCGTTTTCTTTAATTTTATAGTTGTGCATTAAGTCTGCTACCAAAATATTTGTTTTGGTACTAGTAGTCCATATTCCTCCAGTTAAATGTGTATAATCTTCTACTTCATTCAACATTTTAAGGGTGAACTTTTTACCTTTTGGAAAAACCACTTCACCAAGTTCATTTAAAACACCCTGAGCTGTTTTTCCCGATATAATAGCAAAAAGTTTATCTACCAATATATCTTTTAAATCATTAGACTTAGTATAGTATAAATCTTCTAGATTTATAATGTCTTCTTTATCTTGAAGTCTTATGCGTTTATCTTTTACAGATCTTTCAAATAGCTTTTTATCTATTACCACTCCATGTAATGAAGGGGAAGCTTTTAAAGAAGCATCCTTGACATCTCCTGCCTTATCTCCAAAAATAGCCCGAAGTAATTTTTCTTCTGGAGTAGGATCACTTTCTCCTTTTGGAGTAATTTTACCTATTAGAATATCTCCGGGATTTACATCGGCACCAATACGAATCATTCCATTTTCATCTAAATCTTTAGTAGCTTCTTCAGAAACATTTGGAATATCATTAGTAAGTTCTTCGTTACCTAATTTAGTATCTCGAACTTGTAATGAATATTCATCAATATGAATAGATGTAAATATATCTTGACGCACTACTTCTTCTGAAATAACGATTGCATCTTCAAAGTTATATCCCTTCCATGGCATAAAAGCAACTTTTAAATTTCTGCCCAGTGCTAATTCTCCATTTTGAGTTGCATATCCTTGACAAAGTACCTGTCCCTTTTTTACTTTATCACCTTTCTTAACAATAGGCTTTAAATTAATGCAAGTACTTTGATTGGTCTTTCTGAATTTTATAAGTTTATATGTTTTTGAATCTCCATCAAAGCTTATCATTTGTTCTTCTTTGGTACGTTCGTATTTAATAGAAATTTCATTTGCATCTACATATTCTACAACGCCATTGCCTTCAGCATTGATTAAAATACGCGAATCTGAGGCAACTTGACGTTCCAGCCCTGTTCCTACTATAGGTGATTCCGCTAATAACAATGGAACTGCTTGACGCATCATGTTTGACCCCATTAATGCACGGTTTGCATCATCATGTTCTAGGAATGGAATTAATGAAGCAGAAATTGACGATATTTGATTTGGTGCTACATCTGTAAAATGAATTTCTTTAGAATCTACCAAGGGAAAATCCCCTTCCATACGAGCAATTACTTTTTTGGCAATTATGGTTCCATCATCTTTTAGATCAATATGTGCTTGAGCAATTAATTTTCCCTCTTCCTCTTCTGCTGAAAGATAAATAGGCTCACTCTTCAAGTCTATTTTACCATTTTCAACTTTTCGGTAAGGGGTTTCCAAAAACCCAAGATTATTAACTTTAGCATATACAGATAAAGAAGATATTAATCCAATGTTTGGACCTTCAGGGGTTTCAATCGGACATAACCTTCCGTAGTGAGTAAAGTGAACATCACGCACCTCGAACCCAGCTCTTTCTCTCGATAGTCCCCCGGGACCTAATGCTGAAAGACGTCGTTTATGTGTAATCTCTGCTAATGGATTGGTTTGATCCATAAACTGAGAAAGCTGATTAGTACCAAAAAACGAATTGATAACCGAAGACAAGGTCTTAGCGTTTATTAAATCGATTGGTGTAAACACTTCGTTATCACGGACATTCATTCTCTCACGTATTGTACGAGCCATACGTGCTAATCCTACACCAAATTGTGATGATAATTGTTCACCTACAGTACGTACACGACGATTTGAAAGGTGATCGATATCATCAATCTCAGCTTTGGAGTTGATTAACTCGATCAAGTATTTAATAATAGTAATAATATCTTCCTTGGTTAGGACTAACTTATCCATAGGGATATCAAGACCTAATTTTTTATTCATTCTAAAACGACCTACTTCTCCAAGATTGTATCGCTGCTCACTAAAAAATAATTTATTAATTATACCACGAGCTGTTTCTTCATCTGGTGGTTCAGCATTACGAAGTTGTCTGTAAATATGCTCTACCGCTTCTTTTTCAGAATTCGTAGGATCTTTTTGAAGTGTATTATGAATGATCGCATAATCTGCTTGTTGGATTTCTTCTTTATGAAGTAAAATTGTTTTTGATCCAGATTCAATGATTTCAACTATATGTTCTTTTTCAAGAACAGTATCACGATCTATAATAATTTCGTTACGTTCAATCGAAACTACTTCTCCAGTATCTTCATCAACGAAATCCTCATGCCAAGTTTTAAGTACCCTAGCCGCCAATTTACGTCCTAAGTATCTTTTAAGTCCCGTTTTTGTAGCTTTAATTTCTTCGGCTAAATCGAAAATTTCAAGGATATCCTTATCTCTTTCATATCCTATAGCACGGAATAGTGTTGTAACAGGCAATTTTTTCTTTCTATCGATATAAGCATACATCACGTTATTAATATCGGTAGCAAATTCTATCCAAGATCCTTTAAAGGGAATTACCCTTGCCGAGTAAAGTTTTGTTCCGTTAGCATGAAAAGATTGCCCAAAGAACACACCAGGAGAACGGTGTAATTGAGATACAACAACACGCTCTGCACCATTAATTACAAAAGTGCCACTAGGTGTCATATAAGGAATTGTACCCAAATAAACATCCTGAACAATAGTTTCAAAATCCTCGTGCTCCGGATCGGTACAATACAATTTTAAACGAGCCTTTAATGGTACACTGTAGGTTAATCCCCGTTCAATACATTCCTGAATGGAATATCGTGACGGATCCACAAAGTAATCTAAAAACTCTAATACAAATTGGTTACGGGTATCGGTAATGGGAAAATTTTCCATGAAGGTCTTATAAAGTCCTTCATTTCCTCTCTCCTCAGATTTTGTTTCCAATTGGAAAAAATCTTTGAAGGATTTAATTTGAATATCCAAAAAATCTGGATAATCAGGTTTATTCTTTACAGAGGAAAAATTCAATCTTTCAGTTTGCGTATCTGACATCTATGGATGAATTTTAATTAAAATAAACATTGTGGGTGTATATTAAATAGAATAAACTATTATATACACAAAATGGTTTGGGTCTATTTTCTTATTGAAAATAAACCTAAACCTTAAGGTTGGTGGGTTGGGATCTTACTTAAGCTCAACCTCTGCCCCAGCTTCTTCTAACTGAGATTTTAGTGCTTCAGCTTCATCTTTTGCAACACCTTCTTTTATTGGAGAAGGAACATTATCTACTAATCCCTTAGCGTCCTTAAGACCTAAACCGGTTAATTCTTTAACAAGTTTTACAACTGCTAATTTAGAACCACCCGAAGCTGTAAGAATCACGTCGAATTCAGATTTCTCTTCTTCGGCATCTCCTCCATTTGCACCACCGCCAGCAGATACAGCCACTGCAGCAGCAGCAACAGGCTCTATACCATATTCTTCTTTTAATATTCCTGCTAACTCATTAACTTCTATTACAGTCAAGTTAACTAATTTTTTTGCGAAATCTTTTAATTCTGCCATTTTCTATCGTTTTAAGTTTTTTAGTTTTATTTAATTTATTATTAGTGCTAATTTAATTTACCCTTCTTTTTTGGATAGTGTCTTTATTATACCTGCAAGTTTTCCTTCACCTGATTTTAGTGCCGAAATAACGTTCTTAGCAGGAGATTGAAGTAATGCAATAATATCTCCAATAAGTTCGTCTTTAGATTTAATATTAACTAAAGTATCTAGTTGGTCATCACCTATATATATATTTTCTTCTATAAACGCTCCCTTAAGTAACGGCTTTTCAGATCTTTTTCTGAATGCCTTAATAACTCTGGCAGGTGCATTACTAATTTCAGAAAACATTAACGAAGTGTTACCTTTAATTACGTCTGGTAATTCCCCAAAGTCCTTTTCTGTCTCACCCATTGCTTTTTTAAGCAGAGTGTTTTTCACTACAGATAATTTTACACCTGCTTTAAAACAGGCACGGCGTAAGTTATTGGTAGTTCCTGCATCAAGACCAGAAATATCTGCTAAGTATATAGTAGTGTTTTCGTTTAACTGTGCAGTTAATTTTTCAATTACTTGTGATTTCTCTTCTCTTGTCATAAGTTCTAAATATTACTGCTCAGTAAATCTTTTTGTATCGATCTCAACACCAGGACTCATTGTACTAGACATATAGATGCTTTTTATATAAACACCTTTAGTAGCCTGAGGTCTCAATTTAACAAGGGTTGTTAATAATTCTTTAGCGTTTCCTTCAATTTTATCAACATCAAAAGATGTTTTTCCAATAGCAGCATGTATAATACCCGTTTTATCAACTTTAAAATCGATTTTACCAGCTTTTACATCAGAAACGGCTTTACCAACATCCATTGTAACAGTACCAGTTTTAGGATTAGGCATTAATCCACGAGGTCCTAAAATTCGTCCCAGCGGCCCTAATTTCCCCATTACACTTGGCATTGTTACAATAACATCGACATCTGTCCAACCTCCTTTTATTTTAGTAAGGTACTCATCTAAACCAACATAATCTGCACCAGCTTCTTTGGCTTCTGCCTCCTTATCTGGAGTTACCAAAGCTAATACTTTAACATCTTTACCAGTACCGTAAGGTAGAGTTACTACTCCACGTACCATCTGGTTAGCCTTTTTAGGGTCAACATTAAGACGTACAGCAAGGTCTACGCTTGCATCAAAATTCACGTTAGTAATTTCTTTTATTAAAGAAGAAGCCTCCATCACACTATAAGTCTTATTTGGCTCTATTTTAGCGTGAGCTTCTTTTTGTTTTTTAGTTAATCTTGCCATTTTATAGATTCTTTTCAGATTTAAAAGGTGCAGCACCTTTTATTTTCACCCCCATTGAACGTGCAGTTCCAGCTACCATTTTCATAGCAGATTCTACTGTAAACGCATTCAGATCGGGCATTTTATCTTCTGCAATCAATTTTACCTGATCCCAGGAAATAGAAGCTACTTTTCTTATGTGTGGTTCGCCTGAACCTTTTTTAATTTTGGCGGCTTCAAGGATTTGCACTGCAGCAGGTGGAGTTTTAATAACAAAATCAAATGATTTGTCTTTATAAACTGTAATAGCCACAGGTAATACTTTTCCTTTTTTATCTTGAGTTCTAGCATTAAACTGTTTACAGAACTCCATAATATTCACACCGGCAGCACCTAAAGCTGGTCCAACTGGTGGTGATGGGTTAGCCACACCACCCCGAACTTGTAACTTTACTATTTTTTCTACTTCTTTTGCCATGTTTAAATTTTTAATTCGGTTTTTCTTTAGTGGAAGCCTAAGTAAAACCTATTAAAGGGTGTAACAATTAAACTTTTTCTACTTGCATATAACTTAATTCTAAAGGTGTTTTTCTTCCGAAAATTTTTACCATTACTTCAAGCTTGCGTTTTTCTTCATTTATTTTTTCTATCGAACCGTTAAAACCATTAAAGGGACCATCGATTACTTTAATTGTTTCTCCTATTATAAAAGGTATATTAACATTTTCGTCTTGTAGAGATAATTCATCTACTTTACCTAACAATCTATTTACTTCTGCCTGTCTTAGTGGAACCGGGTCTCCACCTTTTGTTTCGCCTAAAAAACCAATAACCCCGTTAATAGATTTTATAATGTACGGAATTTCACCTGTCAAATTCACCTGAATCATGATATACCCAGGAATAAAAACACGTTCTTTACTTATTTTTTTTCCATTACGGATTTGTATCACTTTTTCGGTTGGAACCAAGACCTGTTCAATATAATCTTCAAGTTTTAATCGCGTAATCTCAGATTCTATATACGCCTTAATCTTGTTTTCCTTTCCACTAACCGATCGGATTACATACCACTTCTTTGTACTTTTAGTTTCAGACATTTTTTTATATACTTAGGACTTAATCCATTGAAAATATTGACCAATAGCTTTACTAAAAACAGTATCAACTCCAAATACAACTAGAGCCAAAATTACCGAAAATACCGCAACAATAACGGTTAGACGTTGTGCCTCTGACCATGTGGTCCAAGTCACATGATTTCTAAGTTCGTTATAAGATTCTTTGATATAGTTTATCATTTTTAAAAGCTATTTATTTAATACTTGCACGGGTTGAGAGACTCGAACTCCCGACACCTGGTTTTGGAGACCAGTGCTCTACCAACTGAGCTAAACCCGTTTTTTGGGTAGCTCTTTCACATTACCTACAAGGCAAGCTAAGCTTTACCCGTTTATATAAGTCAAGGTATTTCTCTATTTACGAAATACCTTAAGCGACTTTTTTAACTAAAACTTATTTGTCTATAATTTCTGTTACCTGACCTGCCCCTACAGTTCTACCTCCCTCACGAATCGCAAAACGTAAACCTACGTTCATTGCAATTGCTTGATGTAGTTCGACATTAATAGTTAGGTTATCACCAGGCATTACCATTTCAACTCCATCAGGAAGTGTAATATTTCCAGTTACATCAGTGGTACGTACGTAAAACTGAGGACGGTAGTTATTATGGAATGGTGTGTGACGACCCCCTTCTTCTTTTTTAAGAATATATACTTCTGCCTTAAACTTGGCGTGAGGTGTTACAGACCCCTGTTTACAGATAACCATACCTCTTCTAATGTCATTTTTTTCAATACCTCTTAAAAGGATACCAACATTATCGCCAGCTTCACCTCTATCAAGAATTTTACGGAACATCTCAACTCCAGTAATAGTAGAAGTTAATTTTTCTGCTCCCATACCAATAATATCAACAGGATCTCCAGTATTTGCTATTCCAACTTCAATACGTCCGGTTGCAACTGTACCACGTCCTGTAATAGAGAATACATCTTCGATTGGCATTAAAAAAGGTTTATCTATATCACGTTTTGGCAGCTCAATCCAGGTGTCTACGGCTTCCATTAATTTTATAACAGTATCAACCCACTTTTGTTCTCCATTAAGAGCACCTAATGCTGAACCAGCAATAACAGGTCCTTTATCACCATCATATTCGTAGAAACTAAGAAGTTCTCTGATTTCCATTTCTACCAGCTCAAGCAATTCATCATCATCTACCATATCTACTTTATTCATGTATACAACAATACGTGGAATACCTACTTGGCGACCTAAAAGGATATGCTCACGGGTTTGTGGCATTGGTCCATCAGTGGCAGCAACTACAAGAATAGCACCATCCATTTGTGCAGCACCTGTTACCATGTTCTTTACATAATCCGCGTGACCTGGACAGTCAACATGGGCGTAGTGTCGAGTAGCTGTAGAATACTCTATGTGTGAAGAGTTAATTGTAATCCCTCTTTCTTTTTCCTCAGGAGCATTATCGATTTGATCAAAAGTTACTTCCTCAGAATGACCTGCATCTGCCAACACTTTTGTAATAGCTGCAGTTAATGTTGTTTTACCGTGATCTACGTGTCCAATTGTACCTACATTTAAGTGGGGTTTCGACCGATCAAATTTTTCTTTTGCCATCTTGTATTAATTTAGTCTTTGTTATATTTTAGTATTTAATATTAAATTTTATTGAGCCAATGATGGGATTTGAACCCATGACCTCTTCCTTACCAAGGAAACGCTCTACCCCTGAGCTACACCGGCGTAAAGTGTTAATTTACATCCTTTGCTTTTAAAAGGAAGAGTTTCCTGCCTTCTCAGAATTTTTAGAGCGGGAGACCGGGTTCGAACCGGCGACATTCAGCTTGGAAGGCTGACGCTCTACCAACTGAGCTACTCCCGCAAAATCTTTCCTAAATAATTATAGGAAAATAATTCAGAACCAACTAGATTGTTTAAAAGTACTCCCCCGCAATACCCGGTGATCCTATTCAGGCGAACATTTACATAAAAAATTTTTATGTGGGGAGAGCAGGATTCGAACCTGCGAAGACATAGTCAGCAGATTTACAGTCTGCCCTCGTTGGCCGCTTGAGTATCTCCCCTTAATTCAAAACATCTATTTTAAAGAACATTTTAGAGTTGTTAGAGAGACTCTCTTCGACTCCGTTCAAGACTAACTTCCCTTTCCTAAAGAAGTAATTATTAAATACTTCTTTAATCCTGAAAATCAATCTTTTCAAAGAGCCGATGGAGGGACTCGAACCCACGACCTGCTGATTACAAATCAGCTGCTCTAGCCAGCTGAGCTACATCGGCTTTCGGCTTACTTTTTAACATAAAAAAGTCCGCTATTTCTAACGGACTGCAAATGTAATTAAATTATTTTTTTTAAAAAACTATTTTTAAGAAAATAATCTTATGAATATGCTCTCTGTTTTTGTTTTCTTTTTTTAAGTAGCCTCTCCAATGCTTTCAGGCATTTATCTGTTCCTTTTTCAAAAGTTTTAGCCCCTTTTTTTACCATTAAAACATCACCAGGAATACTTAATAATATCTCTACAATTTTATTTTGTCTGTCTTTTGTTTTCTGAACTTTTAAAAAAACGTCTGCAAAGATAATTCGGTTATAAAATATTTCCAATTTAGAGAGTCTCTTATTAATGAAAATGATTAGCTTTTCATCTGCTACAAAGTTAGGTGTTTGCACATTTACTTTCATAATCAATGAGTTAATTTTTGTTCTTATTTTAAATTTCTAGGATGTGAATTTTTATATACCTGTTTCAATTTTGCTATACTATTGTGAGTATACACTTGAGTAGATGCCAAACTGGAATGCCCAAGCAACTCCTTTACTGCTTTTAAATCAGCACCTTCGTTTAAAAGATGAGTTGCAAAAGAATGCCGCAAGATATGTGGACTCTTTTTTACTTTTTCTGATGCTTTACCAAAATACTTATTTATAACTCGGTAAACAAGTGTTTCGTATATTTTAACTCCTTTAGATGACAAGAAAAGAAAATCATTATCCTTAATCATTTCAAGGTCTTTTCTATAATATAAATACTCATGAATGGTCTCGGTTACTACAGAAATCAAGGGGATAATTCGCTCTTTATTTCTTTTCCCCAAAACCTTAATTGTTTTTTTGGATAGGGATACATCACTCAATTTTAAATTTACAAGTTCAGCTCGCCGTATTCCGGTAGAGTATAAAAGTTCAACAATTAGTTTGTTACGAACATTTTTAAAATCTTTTTCTTCCTGAAGTAATTCCAATACATTTGTTATTTCTTTTTCTGAAAATGGAACTTGTAGTTTTTTTGAGGTTTTTAAGGCCTTATGTTTGGATAATGGATTTACTTTAATCTGTTCGGTCTTTAGTAAAAATTTGTAATATGTTTTTAAAGAAGAAATTTTTCGATTGATGCTTCGGTTTGATATACCTGTTTCTACTAAAAATACGATCCAGCTTCGAACAATAGAATAGTGAACATTTTTAATATCGGTATATTTATATACTTCTGAAGCATATTCAAAAAAACTTTCCAAATCACTTTTATAGGCCTTAACTGTGTGAACTGAATATTTTTTCTCTAATTCCAAAAAGGATATAAAGTTTGAAAAGGGCATGTCATCAAAATTATTCAGATATGAAAAAAATCCGTTGAAAAGTAAAGTTACTAATTTCCAACGGATTTTTATTATTTACAGGTAAGAACTATTAAATTTCTTCCAGATCTCTTAGATGTTGTATATATTGAGCTTTTTGCATTTGTGCTCTTCGTATTACAGAAGGCTTTGAAAATTGCTTTCTAGATCTCAATTGACGCATAGTTCCTGTACGGTCAAACTTTCGTTTAAAACGTTTTAGCGCTCTGTCTATATTTTCTCCTTCTTTTACCGGTATTATTAACATAGTATCTTAACCTCCTCTCTTTTGGGATTGCAAAGGTAATTAAGATTTTTGGTTATAGATATAAGATATTAGATTTTTTATAGAATGATTGTTTCACTCTTTAAAGAGTGTTGCACGCTTACTCAAATCCCGAACGAGTTTTTCTTCTTCTTCGCTTTCTAGTAAAATATTATAATTTTCCCAGAACTCTTTATTATAAGGTCGTTGTAAAAATATATCCTCAGACCATGTTTTTTGAAGTGCTTCTGCTATTGTTTCAGGGTTTTGGATTATTTCAGTAAAGAGTATTTCCTGCACTGTGTAATAAAATTGTTCTTCTTTTTCCTTTTTAATCTCCTCTTCGGTTTTATTGAATTTATCTGAAGACCTATCTCCTACATTAACTAGTTTTGGGGTTTCATAATAGTAGTAGTTTGGATACATCTTACCTTGATATTCCATATATGATATAATCAACTTGTGATTATTAAGTGTACCTAAAAGGCTCTTGCTTCTTTTTTTTTGCTTATCTGAAGCTGCTATTAATTCGTATTCAATTTTCTTTATAGCATAGGTATCCCAATATATGTAAAGCCAACCTTTGGGTTCAAATCCTTCATTGTAGATTCCAATAGTATTTAATCCCGCATAATCTTTTCCTTTTTTAATTTCCAGTTTATATAGTTTCCTGCCATTATCTACTAAAACAGTATCAAGCCTAAATTGATGGTTTTCAAGAATATTTTCCCCAAACAAAGCTTGCGACATATTTGAATTCCTTATTAAATTAAGTCTACCTTTAAAGAGATTTCCAAGACCGTTAACTCGAATATCATTCCATTTAATAGCTTCTACTAGCCTTACTGTTTTTATGGTATCCCTGCGAAGTTGTTTAGACTTCATCTTAAAGTTTTTATAAGTGTTTCTTAAGTAGGAAGAATAAACAAACAAACTATCTATATCCCGCAAATCATAACTCTTTCTATTTTCATCGACATTAATTTTTAAATTGTTCCTGGAACCAGAAGCATAACTAGAATCATACAATGTGATAGCGCTTTCAATTAGCCATTTATATTCTTTCTTATTACGCTCTTTATGTCTTAAAAATCCTTTTTGTAAATAAGGTTGCTCAGGTAAATTCTGTGGAAGTTCTTTTATGGCTCTTAAAACAATGTCATTTCCTGTTTTAGGTCTTGTCCCGGCAATAATGACAACTTCATCCAAAGAGGCTATATCCTCTTCAAGAAATATATCCTCATCATTTACAAAATCACTTACCAGCGTTCTAAAACTTTTATAGCCTATAGATGATATTACGAGGGTATCATTTTCTAATTCCTGAGGTACGGATAAAACAAATTTACCATCCGTATTACTCACAGTACCTATTGTGGAGTTATCAATATAGATGCTGGCATTCTCCAAAGGTTCGTAGGTCAAAAAATTAACTATTTTACTTTTAAGCTCGGTCTGAGCAAAGGCATTTATAGAAAAAACGAATAGTAATAAACAAATAAAATGTTTCAAATAGCTATGTATCATTTTTACAAATTTGGTTAAATAACGATCATCTAGCCATTATGTAGCAGTTTTATATTCTTTATTATCAATGATTATTTTTGCGATTACCTCTCGAAGTATTTCTGAAGTACCTCCTCCAATTGGTCCCAAACGACTATCTCTGAACAAACGTGCTAATGGATATTCTTCCATATAACCATACCCGCCTAATAATTGAAGACATTGATACATTACATCGTCTGCAACTTTTGTGGATATTAATTTACTCATAGTCGCTTCCTTGACAACATACTCACCATCATTTAATCGCTTTGCAGTTGTATAATTAAAGGTTTTACAAACTTCAATTTCACTTGCCATTTGTGCTACACTATGCCGTAATGCTTGAAACTCAGAAATGGATTTACCAAAAGCCTGTCTTTCTTTCATATATTGTATGGTATACTCCAAAGCGTACTCGCTCCTTGCATGAGCATTAACTCCCATAATCAAACGCTCAAATGAAAAATGTTGCATTATATAAGGAAATCCTTTGTTCTCTTCTCCCATTAAATTTTCGACCGGTATCGTAACATTATCGAAAGCTATTTCGGCAGTATCGCTAGCTCTCCAACCTAATTTATTAAGTTTCGTAGTCGAAATCCCTGGAGTATCTTTATCAATTACAAAAATACTTATTCCTTTATTTCCTAAGTCAGGAGATGTTTTAGCTGCAACTATTAAATAATCACAATAGATACCATTAGTAATAAAAGTCTTAGAACCATTAATAATATAGCTATCACCTTTTTTTACAGCGGTTGTTCTTAAACCTGAAACATCAGATCCACAAAAGGGTTCTGTAATACATAAACAACCTATTTTTTTACCTGTAATACTGGGTGTCAGATATTTTTCCTTTATTTCATGGCTTCCTTCTTTATTTAAGTGAGTCATCGCTAAATAAGCATGTGCCCACATGGCTGCTGCAAAACCACCAGAATTAATTTTTTGAAGTTCTTCAAGGAAAATTACCGTATAAAACAAATCGAGATTAAGGCCTCCATATTTTTCGGGATAGGTCAAACCAAAATAGCCCATTTCGCCCATTTTTTCCCAAATAAATCGATCAATAGTTCCTGTTTCTTCCCATTTTTCTATATGAGGAACTACCTCCTTTATTAAAAAATCTTTTAAACTCTTTCTAAAAAGATCGTGCTCTTCACTAAAAAACATTGTATTCATAAAACGTTACTGATTTTGGGATTATGAGTTGCTGTATTATCAGGGCAATCATTCAATATGCAAATATAACTGAATTCCTTCTAATTTTCTTATTGAAAGTTTTTCAATATTTTCTAATTCTGAAAAGGAATTTATACCCCCTCTCAACACTCTGTATTCCCAAATTATCTTTGCAAGTTCAAAGGAGATCCCTGGAATTGTTGCCAGGTCTGAGGCAGATACAGTGTTAAGATTCATAGTATTGATTTTCTTTGGAGTCTTCACGGTAAATTCATTCAATGTTCTACTTACAGTCTGTGGGTTCAATCCATAAACATTATATAATTGTATATCTGATGTATATCCGCCTAACTTTTTACGATACGTTATAATACGCTTGCTTAGAACATCTCCTATTCCATTTACTTTTTGAAGTTGAATTACAGTAGCTTTGTTAAGGTCTGTTTTTTGCTCGAAAGTTTTCTCAGAATAGTTTTTGAAATTACTTTTCTTACTGGATTCAGGATTAGTAATCCATTCAGGAAATTTAAAATAGGGACTAATCTTTTTTAGAAGTGAATCTGAAACATTGGTAACTCTTTTAAAATCGCTTTTAGAATTAATCCATTTTCCCTCATCTCTATATTTTTTTAAACGATCTATTTCTTCGGTATTCATTCCCAAAGTATATCCCTTAAAATCTGTTATGTAATTTGGATTAAAAGGAAAACTTTTTGGTTTTCGCCTTTCGATCTCAAGGGTACGTAGAGAATCTATTTGTTTCTGAATGGCAGATATTTCAGGTGAAGAAATATCGAGAATGTTTTCTTTAGAAAAATCTACAAAGTAATACACGCTAAGTAAACCCGTTATAAGAAGAACCAAAAATAAAATCCCACTTCGTTCTTGTTTATTAAACATAAAGTAGGATTTCATTTTATTCATTAGAATAAGTACTTAATTTTTCTTTGCAGACTTAATAGCACTTAAATACCTTACCAATTCTTCACGTACTTTAGGGAATAATAAAAGTAATCCTATCATATTTGGAAATACCAAGGCGAGTATCATTGCATCTGAGAATTTTATCACAGCATCCAACGTTGCGGATGCTCCAATAACTACAAATAAAAGGAACATTACTTTGTAAATGATATCTGCTTTTTTTCCTCTTCCAAAAAGATATTTCCAAGATTGAAGTCCATAGTAAGACCATGAGATCATGGTGGAAAATGCAAATAAAATAATTGCTACTGTCAATATATAACTAAAGCCAGGAAGGACAGAATCAAAAGCCATTGTTGTTAAATCCACTCCCCCAATGTATTGTTGAGTTTCGTTAATTAAAACGGAACTGTTTACAGAGTTTCCATACTCAAAAGCTCCTGAAGACATATTAAAGAAGATAATTACTAAAGCGGTCATGGTGCAAATCACTATGGTATCGATAAAAGGTTCTAATAGTGCAACTATACCCTCACTTGCAGGATACTTGGTTTTAACCGCAGAGTGAGCAATGGCAGCACTACCGGCACCTGCTTCATTAGAAAATGCTGCTCTTTGGAATCCTACAATTAATACCCCAAGTATTCCCCCAAGACCAGCCTGGGGTGAAAATGCACCAGATATAATCAAGCTAAAGGCTTCTCCTACAAATTCTATATTTGAAAAAATAATCACTAAAGATGCTATTATATAGATAATTGCCATAAAAGGAACTACCTTTTCTGTTATTTTTGCAATACGCTTTATTCCGCCAATAATAACAATTCCAACAACAATTGCTAATACAATGCCTATTATTGTTCCTGAGGCTCCTCCTGTGATACCTAACATACTTGATATTTGAACTGCAGCCTGGTTAGATTGAAATGCGTTGCCCCCACCAAAGGAAGCCCCCACACATAATACAGCAAAAATAACAGCTAATACTTTCCCAAGTACAGCTTTATTTTGAAGTTTAAGTCCTTTCTGTAAATAGTACATTGGGCCTCCATAAACAGTTCCATCTGGACCAATATCACGATATTTAACACCTAAGGTACATTCTACAAACTTAGAAGACATTCCTATAAATCCACAAACAATCATCCAAAAAGTAGCTCCTGGACCACCTACTGCAATTGCAACAGCTACCCCGGCAATATTACCAAGTCCTACTGTACCTGAAACTGCGGTAGCTAATGCTTGAAAATGTGTTACTTCTCCTTCTTTACCTTCGTCTTTTATTGTGTCTGGAAGATCCCCGTCAACTATGTTTACATCAGACTTTTCTACTTCATTACCTTCAATTTCATCATATTTACCCCTAACGGTATTAATTGCTAATTTAAATTTGAAAATACCGGGAAAACCAAAATAGAAAGTAAAATAAGTGGCTCCTACTACCAGTAATATAACCACTATGGGAATATTATATTCGCCAATTGTAAGGGGATAAAAAACCAATCTTTCCCAACCTTCAGCTATCGGCATAAAAGCATCATTTATCCTTTCATCAAGGCCTTGTTCTGTTTTTTCTTGAGCAAAAGATATAAAAGGTAAAATTATGGCGATTAAGGAAAGAAGATATTTCTTCATAATAGTTTAGTTAATAAGTTGATTAATAATTTTAAAATTAAAGGAAAGCAAGATGCTAAAAATAATATCTATATCAAATTTTTGTACGTTAAAAAGTTAAAATTCATCATACATGATATAGTCGTTTTAACTTTTCTATTTACTGAGGTCTTCCAATTAGAATAAGTTTTGAATTTCTTTTTAATAGTAAAGAAGGTTCCGGATTTACTATATATTCACCTTCGGGAGATTTATAACCAATTATAGAACATCTTGTTTTCTTACGAAGATCTAATTCTTTTATGTGTAGTTTTTTCTTTATGACATACTTTATCAAGTTGTATGTTTTTAGTTTGAAATAATTTTCTTATAAATCAAAAACCGAAGATCGTTTTGTATAAACCAGGTCCTTTAATTTCAATAAAAAAGCCATTGTTATGTAAATTGCAAACCCTATACCAAGGGTTGCAAAGGACAAATAAATAAAAAACAATCGTACATTTTTAGCTCGCATTCCAAGACGATCTGCTAGACGGGAGCTAACATAAAATCCCCGCTTTTCTAAAAAATGACGAATTGCATAAACAAGTCTTAACATACTGCAAAATACTGTTTTTAGTTGAATTTTTCTGTGAAAAATAATTTATGGTATACTCTTTAATATAGAATTTCCAATAACGCATTGTAAACATTTATTCTTATCACAATATTCATTTTTAAGCTGAAGTAAAGCCTGTGTTTGTAATCCATTTCTAGTAAATGGCCACAATTGGTTAAACTTTTTTATAATTGTATTTTCCTCCTTGGGAATAGCTAATGCTAATTTTATAATTTCTCGAGAAACATCCTTACCTAAATATCTCGCATAACAAAACTTTAAAGGTATAAGGGTGTTGATCAGCAGTAAATCAATAAACTTATGGGTTAACCTTTTTTGTCTTTTAACCGAAGTAATACCAAAATTATAATGCGTATCCCAATATTCATTGGCCGAAATATCAAATAATAAATAAAAATCATCTAGATTTTTAGTGGCAATAATTTCAGAAAAAAGAGAATGTCTTTGAGTAAATAAAACCGCTAATTGAGATAGTCTTATTGTTGGAAAATTAGGAGGTCGTAATCTAAAGAATTTCGGAAAAATTACAAAATCGTTTTTTATATTGAACTTTTCTTTAAAAAATAAATATTTTCTTTCGAGATTTACAAAATAAACTGATTCTTTAGTTTCTTCAAAAAATCCGGCTTGTCCAAATAACAAGGATTCCAAATCTATAGCATCTTGACTACATTTTTTTACTACCGAAAAATCTAAAGAATTGGCTATGCTATAAAAAGCCTCACCATTTACTTTTAGTCCAAAGTTTTTACAAAGCAATCGAAACAAAACTGACTCCCAATGATTGTTCGAAGCTTTTAATTCTTTTTCTGTCAATACCGATTTTTGTTCTAAACGTTCCAGATATAGGCGATCCAACCAATTCTCGATTATAAAAGAATCTATTTCCGGAAAATCATTTTCACAATTTATCCACTTTTGTTTTTTTGAAAATAATTTCTGATACTTGGAAAGGATATCAACATCAACTATCGATTTTAATTCAAGCGTAGGAATTGGATTGTTATCTTTTCTGAAAATTTCTGTATCATGTTCCCAAACCAAATGTAAAATTACATTATCATAACTAGGGTCTTGCTCGTGGTTATGTACATACCAATCTGAAGAATTAACATGGATCTCGACATTACCTGCCCATAATTGTGCTTCAACAGAAACTTGAGCATTAAGAAAGTCTGGACCTGAATTATAATTTTGTTCTCCGGTTTTAATAATTTTTAAAGTATCACCTTGAACTGTTTTAATATTCCGCGTCGAAAACTTCTGAAATTTCCACACGTAGTGCAGGAAATCTTCTTTCATTTGCTATAAAGTTACGGGAAGTTATTCGTAGTGAAACAAAGGTAAGAGAAAAATTTGGTTTTAAACAATTTACTCAATAAACCCTTGTTTGCGCATCCAGTCGTCATTAAACATTTTACCTACATACCGACTTCCATGATCATGGAAAAGTACTACAACTACATCATCTTTGGTAAAATGTTCTTTCAATTGTAATACCCCTTTTACAGCTGCTCCTGCAGAATTCCCTAAGAACATGCCTTCAACTTTTGCTAATTTTTGTGTGTATACCGCAGCGTCTTTATCGGTTACTTTTGTAAAACCATCAATGATATCGAAGTCTACATTCAGTGGCAGGATGTCTTCACCAATTCCTTCAGTAATGTATGGATAGATTTCTTTTTTATCGAAGATTCCGGTTTCATGATATTTTTTAAATACACTTCCGTAGGTATCGATTCCCCAGATTTTAATTTTAGGATTTTGTTCCTTTAGATATTTTCCAACACCTGAAATAGTTCCTCCGGTACCAACTCCAACAACAAAGTGTGTTATTTTACCTTCAGTTTGTTTCCAGATTTCCGGACCTGTATATTCGTAATGTGCCAGAGTATTACTTGGATTATCATACTGATTTACAAACCAGCTATTAGGAGTTTCTTCCGCCAACCTCTTTGATACGGAATAATACGATCTTGGATCATCGGGTTCAACGTCTGAAGGACAAACCACGACCTTGGCTCCAACGGCACGTAAAACATCCACTTTTTCTTTAGATTGTTTATCTCCCATTACAAAAATACATGTATAGCCTTTTACAATAGCAACGAGTGCAAGACCCATCCCTGTATTACCGGAAGTGCCTTCAATAATAATCCCACCAGGTTTTAGTTTTCCCTGTGCTTCAGCATCTTCAATCATTTTTAATGCCATACGATCTTTTACCGAATTACCCGGATTAAAAGTCTCGTATTTAGCAAGTACTAAAGCGGGAATTTCGGCAACCAGTTTATTTATTTTTACTAAGGGAGTATTTCCAATAGTCTCTAGTATGTTTTTTGCGTAATGCATAGTCTTTTTTAAGCTGCACAAAAATATAAAACAGGAATGACTTTGTAGAATTCTAGTAAAATATTTTTTGTTCGATTATCTACTCAAACCGTATTGCCTCCACCGGAGAAATTTTTGAAATTATATAACTCGGAATCAGCAACATAGATAGACAAAGTATAAATGTGCCAACATTTATTACAAATATATATCCAAAATCTAAATATACCGGTGCTTCGTTTACATAATAAGTGTTTGGGTCGAGTGGAAATAGTTTAAAATATTTTTGAGCTAACAACAGTCCTATTCCAATTAAATTTCCCCAAAATAATCCTACAACAATAAGATACGTTGCATTGTAGATAAATATCTTACGAACACTCCAATCACTACTTCCCAAAGCTTTTAAAATACCTATCATTTGAGTTCGCTCCAATATTAAAACCAAGAGTGCTGTAATCATATTAATACCTGCCACCAAAATCATAATCCCAATAATGAGGGCAATATTAAAATCGAATAAATCTAGCCATTCAAAAATAGAATAGTATTTTTCTCTGATGGTTAGTGTGTCGAGTAGACTTCCGGTCTGATTGTAAACTTCCTTACCTATAGCATTTATATTATCAAAATCATCAACAAATAGCTCGAAGGCACCTATTTGATCTTCATTCCATTTATTCAGGTGTTGAATGTGACGAATATCAGCAATGAGATATTGCTCATCGAATTGTTGAAAACCACTGTTGTAAATTCCAACAATAGTAAAACCCCGACTTCGAGGGGGTTTGGAACTATCTTGATTTAAAAAAAAGGTAATTACTTTATCTCCTAGTTTTAAGTTCATACGGTTAGTCAAAAAAGAAGAAATTAAAATTTCATCGTTCAGTTTTTCTGAAAAATTTGGAAGTTTCCCCTCTACCAAAAATTCTGAAAAATACTGCCAATCATAATCATCACTAATCCCTTTAACAATCACTCCTTCAAAATCGGTTCCCGTACGAATGATCCCTCCTTTTGAAGCAGTTATCTGAATGTGTTTTATTCCTTCAACACTTGTAAATTCTGGATAAAATTCCTGAGTTTTTGAAATAGGTATCTGCGAATCACTTGAAAAATTGGTGTCGAAGTTAGAAATAATAATATCCCCATTAAAAGCCGAAACCTTATCACGTATTTTATTTTGTAGCCCAACGCCCGTAGCAACAGAGATTAGCATCATAATAATTCCCAAAGCAATTGCTGTAATGGCAATTTTTATAATTGGTGCCGAAATACTACTTTTATAATCCTTAGCGGAAATGATTCGCCGGGCGATGAAAAATTCGAAATTCACGTGTTTGCTTATGCCTTTATCTTTTTTCAAAAGTACATTATTAATATTTCTTTTTATCGAAATATCTTGTGGCTCTGGTATGGAAAAAAAGATCGTTAATCCGGAAATAATTCCGCAAAATTCCAATAACTATCAAAACCAGCATGATAACTCAGGTAAAGATCCAATTATTGTAGGTGCCAATCAGTTTAGCAACTATTATACAACCCTTAGAGGGAAAAAAATTGGTATTGTTGCAAATCAGACCAGTGTAGTAGTTGATTCACTTTTGACTTTTTTTGAAAATCCCATTGTAAGTAAAGAAGGTGAGAAGGTAGAAGAATACCACCTTGTAGATTTTTTACTAGCCTTCGATATTGATATCTCAAGCGTCTTTGCACCAGAACATGGTTTCAGAGGTACTGCAGATGCCGGAGAAGTTGTAAAGGACGGTAGGGATAACATAACAGGATTACCTGTTTTTTCGCTATACGGCAAAAATAAAAAACCCACCCCACAACAATTGAAAGACATCGATATCATGGTCTTCGATATTCAAGATGTGGGTGCTCGTTTCTACACCTACATTTCTACATTACATTACATAATGGAGGCCTGCGCTGAAAATAATATCCCCTTACTCATTCTAGACCGACCCAACCCCAACGGACATTTTATTGATGGTCCAATACTGGAACAACAATACAAAAGTTTTGTCGGTATGCATCCCGTTCCTGTGGTTCACGGAATGACCATCGGTGAATATGCTCAAATGATCAATGGCGAAGAATGGTTGGCAAATGGAATTCAATGCGATATCACCATTGTCAAAATAGAAAATTACACCCATCAAACCAAGTATTCATTACCTATAAAACCATCGCCTAACTTACCCAACGACGTTGCTATAAACCTATACCCAAGTCTGTGCTTTTTTGAGGGTACCCTACTTAGTGCCGGACGTGGCACAGAGATGCAATTTCAGGTCTTTGGAGCACCTTCGCTACCCCAAAAATATTATCCTTTTACTTTCACTCCACAAACCAATGAAGGTGCAAAATATCCCAAGTTTATAAATGAGCTATGTTATGGAAAAGACCTTCGGAATTCTAAAAGATTAAATAGGTTAAACCTGGAATGGCTTATAGAAGCTTATGTTTCCACAGGTAAAAATAAAGAATTCTTCACGCCTTACTTTACTAAATTAGCGGGTACAACCAAATTGCAGGAACTTATAGAAAAGGGGTATACCTATCGAGAAATAAGGAAAACCTGGTTACAAGGATTGGAAGATTACGATAAGATGCGAAGTAGTTATCTTTTATATGGAAGGTAATTTATAGACAGAATTTAGCTTTTATGTACACAAATTATCCAAATCTTACATTTGACTTACTTCTTCTTTCTGAATACTGAATGGGCAACCGCTTTTTCATTTCCTCCACTATATTAAAAGCAGCGGGGCAGATTGCAACATTTTCTAATGTCAGATTTGATATTTGATAAAATTTCTTTCGATTGGTATGGGGATATTCTCGACAGGCTTTGGGACGAACATCATAAATATTACACTTATTATCTACGCCTAAAAACACGCAGGGTACACTTTTAAATGAAAACTCATTATCATCACCAACCTCCAAATAGGTAATTATAAATTTTTGTTCTTTCATTCGAAAATGTTTCGCTATACGAGCTATATCTTTATCAATTATCAATGGTGCTGTGGTCTTACAACAATTAGCACAGGTTAAACAATCGGTACGTTCAAACTCTTTATCATGCAACTCAACCATTAGAGTATCAAGATGTTTAGGTGGTTTTTTCTTCAGCTTAGTAAAGAATTTTTTATCCTCCTTATGCCTATCTTTGGCTCGTTGTGGTAACTTTTTTATAATGTCTTGCATAGCGATCAAAAATAGTTAAAAGTTGATTAACCGTTGAAATGTTTAATGTTATTAAATTCTAACTATCAAACCATCTAAAAATCTAACAATGAGTGATATTTTCGGAAAAGCGTTATTGGATTATCAACACGGAAAATATACTGAGGACATTCGTACAGAGACCAATATCAGTGAAGAAGATATATTACCCCTACCCTATCTTTTTAGGAGTTTTTCTGAAATGCCCCCCATAGAAAAAAAGGCTCTGCAACTTTCTAAAGGCAAAGTACTTGACGTTGGTTGTGGTGCCGGAAATCACTCTTTATATCTACAGAAAAAAGGATTTGAAGTTACGGCAATCGATACCTCAAAAGGAGCTATAGATGTATGCAGGCTGCGAGGTGTAAAAGATGCAAGATATGGTGACATACTTCAGTTGGAAAACGAAAAATATGATACTATACTACTTCTTATGAATGGCACAGGGATCTTTCAGAAACTAGAATTTGTAAATAAATATCTTCAGTATTTGAAATCATTACTAGCACACAAGGGACAAATATTAATAGATTCCAGCGACTTACGGTATATGTATGATGAAGGAAGTATTATGATACCTGGTGAACTTCCATACTACGGTGAATTACTATATACCGTTCACTACAAACAATGGACCAGCGAAACCTTCAATTTACTCTATATGGACAAAAAGACCTTTGAAAATGCCTGTGAAACAAACGGACTTTCTTTTGAAGTAATT
Organism: Bacteroidota bacterium; assembly: GCA_022562895.1. GTDB lineage: Bacteria > Bacteroidota > Bacteroidia > Flavobacteriales > Flavobacteriaceae > Marifrigoribacter. The sequence goes on from JADFOK010000010.1 coordinate 44,099, forward strand.
ACAATGGGTAAAAACTTCGACTATCTTGCAAGACTTACTATTGGGGAGAGTAGCCACTCTTAACTAGTGTCCCCATTTTTTCTGAAAATAAATCACGTTTCCAATTGGCTATAATATCGGTAATGTCTGTTGATAGTTCTGCCTGCTTGGTTTCAATTTTCAATCCGATATCACTTTCAAGAAAGACTTTTATTTCTTCATTTTGAGCTTCAGTAAGGGTTTTGGGATTCACTAGCATAGTCTGTGCAGCTTCGGTTTTATAAAATGCAGTCATTAACACAATATCCTCTTCGTTAAAATGCTTTCTATACGCAAAGGCTAAAAACGGAATTAATTCGTTTATTTTCTCTTCTTTATCTGTTTTTAATTCCTTCCAAAAATCCTCTGGAACATTAGCAGTTTCGAATCGGTTAATCAATATCTCTAATGTTTGATCATAAACTTTACTATATTTTGCCGGTGTACCATTTAGGTAAAGACAGTCAATAATAATTTTCTGGAACGAATCAACTTGTCCGAAAACCGAAAAACAAATTGTTAAAAAAATCGTTAAAATAAAGAATCTCATTTTTATTATGTCTATTTAAAGTTTATGTTTGTAAACTTACAAAAATAAAAACATGAAGTTTCCCTATTATAAACTCCTAATTCTATTATTTCCATTTCTTGTACTTACTTCATGTAAAAATGATGATACAGAAGAAATTGTAACCGACCCTCATGCCGAAAATCTAAAGCCCCTAGGTACTTCTGCAGAGGATATCCTATCAAACGACACCTATACAAGTTTAACTGTGGAGTTTGCTTATTCCAATGAGTATAGGCCCCTGCAAGAAACAATAGATAATTTTAGAGACTTTTTAAATGCAAGACTTAACAAGCCCGGAGGCATCACTTTTGTTGAAACCGTAATAATTACTCCCCTGGAAAGTAATTATACAATTTCTGAAATTAAAGAATTAGAAGCAGAGAAAAGAACTAAATATACCTCAGGAAATAATATTGCTTTATTTATATTTTTTGCAAATGCTAATTTTCAAAATGACACCAACTCGTCCGTAACACTCGGGACTGCATATTTGAATACCTCGATTGTTATTTTCGAAAAAACACTCAGGGAAATTAGTGACACTCAGGGAATTGACCTCTTTATTTTAGAAGCTTCAACCCTACAACACGAATTTGGACACATACTAGCTCTTGTTAACCTACTCAATGATGATATCCACCAAGTTCATGAGGATCCACTTCATGAGCATCATTGTGTTGTAGAAGAATGCCTTATGTACTTTGAAAGTACCAGTACCCGTTCACTTTTAAAAAGTAGAAGTATTCCAGAACTTGATCCTCTTTGTATAGCAGATCTACAGGCAAAGGGAGGAATATAATTGAGTATTAGATCTTTTTTATAAACACCTTTTTACCCTGTATAAACGTCAGCAACACTTTTACATCAGGAATCTCATTTTCGGGGATGGTCATTATATCTTTTTCCAATACTATAAAATCGGCAAATTTTCCCACCTCGATACTGCCTTTTTCACCTTCTTCGAAATTTGCATAAGCTGCCCAAATAGTCATACCTTTTAATGTCTCTTCTCTGGATAATGCATCTTCTATTCTAAACCCACCCTCCGGAAAATTCTGCAGATCTTTCCTGGCTACTGCGGCATAAAAGGTATACATAGGATTGACTTGTTCTACAGGGAAGTCGGTTCCCAAAGCAATTATTCCAGCTTTTTCCAGTATAGTCTTATAAGCATAGGCTCCCTTAATACGGTCTGGTCCAAGTCTATCTTCGGCCCAATACATATCACTGGTAGCGTGGGTAGGTTGCACAGAGGGAATAATATTTCTCGAAAAGTAAGCTACATCTGAAAGTGATAATACTTGAGCATGTTCTACTCTCCAGCGAGCATCTTTTTTTCCGTCCAGTACTTTTTTATAGGTTCTTAGTACCGATATATTTGCAGAGTCACCAATGGCGTGGGTATTCATTTGATATCCGGCATCAACTATTCGTTTCGCCAATGATTCCAAACTATCCATAGGCGTCATCATCACACCAAAATGTCCGGTTAGGTCACTATATTCTTCTCGTAAAGCAGCTCCTCTGGAACCCAATGCACCATCTGCATATACCTTTACAGAACGTACATTCAATCGTTCGGTTTTTATGATACCCCTTTCAAAAAAATAATCCAGATTTTCTTTTTTATTAGACACCATAGCATAAATCCGTAATGAGAAATCTCCTGCCAGTTGTAAGCTATCTATCAACTCAATTATATCCCTATCCAATCCTGCGTCATCTACAGTTGTGAGTCCAAGTCCAATACATATTTTTTCGGCTTCTTTTAGGGCTTGAATTTTTCTTCTTGTAGAAAGTTCCGGGATGATTTCATTAACAAGTTCCATGGGACTGTCGATGAGAATTCCGGTTAATTCACCATTTTGTATTATAATTTTGCCTCCTGTTACTTTAGTTTCAATAGTGATACCTGCCATTTCCAACGTTTTGGAATTTACCAGATAGGCATGACCATCTATTCTTTTTAATGCCACCGGAGTGTTAGGGAATAGGGAATCTAATTTTTCCTTAGTGGGATATTCTTTGATTTCCCAGTCGTTTTGATCCCAACCTCTACCTTCGATAAAATTTGAATTCTTTTCTTCTTGAAAAGCCATAACACGTTCTATCACCTCATCAAAACTAGTAGTTCCAACAAGATCTACATTCTGATAATACAAACCTAAATTAAACAAATGAGCATGTGCATCTATAAGTCCGGGAAGGATAGTTCTCCCTTTAGCATCAAAAGTTTCAACAGGATCATATTTAGCCTCAAGTTCAGACGAATTACCAATCTCCAGAATAATACCGTCCTTAATGACAAAGGCTTCTATGATATCGAAATTGGTGTTGACTGTATAGACATTGGCTTTTTTAATTAGCAGGTCTGCAGGTAGTTTATCTGATTTACAAGCTAAAATCAATAAGACCAAAGTAAGAAATAGAAGTTTTTTCATTTTAGATTTTTTATAATGTCCGTAAAAATAAATATAATGATCTTATTATTCCGAATACTTTTAAAAATTAATTTCAGAAAATTTACTAAGAAGGTTGTTTATAAAGGATCAAAAATATTATTAAATAGGATAATAGTCCAATGATAGGTAAACCAATAAATATGGTGAGTATTCCAGATTTCAAACTTAAGGTATTTCCCTTTGGAGAAAATTTTTTAAGTACCTCTCTAAGTATTATATAAATAAATAAACTAGTAACGAAAAATATCACATAGGTCAATGGGTGAATATCTAAAAAAGAATTTAAAAATTCGCTGAGAAAAAGTTTAATACTTTCCAAAATTACCAATCAAATTTATAGCTAGCTCCTAATAAACCCTGTATACTTTGAACCGGGTAGTTGTACCATTTCTCATAACTATCACTCAAAAGATTACTCCCTTTTATAAAAAACGACAATTGGTCATTTACTATGTATCCTAAATGAACATTGGCATCGATGTAGTCGTCTAAGGTCACTATTTCTGAGAACGGTAAATTAAAAATCCCTCCTAAAACTGTGAACATATCCTTCCGCTCTCCCACATAGAATATGGAGATCCCTCCATATACTTTTTCCGAGAAATTAAAGTTCGAAAACACTGTTGCTTTCAACTCGGGTAAGTTCCAAGCTTCGGTTTCATTTGAAGTATCAAAATTGTAAAAAGTTCCATTGATTCCTAATGAAAAGTTCTCGCTGGGTTCTATTTTCAATTCTCCAAATACGGAAAGGGTATTTATATCATCGTATATTACATTAAAGGAGTTTCCATACTCGTATCCTTCAGATTGTTCGCCAGTACCTTTAAAGGTATTCACAATAAAAAGTGCCTGGTTTTCAGATTTTCCATAGGAAGCTCGAATATTATAACCAAAGGAGTTAGAAAGTTTTCCTTTTAAACCAGCAAATCCATTATACAACTGGCTCGTTGGCATAACATTCAAGGTGGGAGACACAAAAGGATTCTCTTCTTTGAAATTGTAATATGTGTTTTGTTCCAATCCTCCCTCTGTACCTCCATAGGCAATTACCTGCTCATCCAACAGACGATATGAAATGTTCACACGAGGATAGATAAAGAATTCCGTTTCACTATTTTCCAGATCAATCGAAACCATACCCTGAACTCCCAAAGAAATTGTAAGGTCCTCATTTACATATACCAATGAAGGCCCTATACCAGCATTTAGAAAACTATAATTTATGCTTGAGGTGTTCATATAATTTCTTTCGAAATTTCCATTCAAATAATCTAATTCCCCATCTACTACCAGGGTAATATCGGTTAGCGGAATAGAAATTTTGGGGTTTGCAGTAACATTTATTTCTGAAGAAGAGAAAGCATCACTCAAATAGCGTAAGTTGAGGGTGCCTTTTTCAAAGAAAGAATCTTCCAAACTAATGCTCCCACCAAGATTTCCGCTTGTATAAGTTTGCTGCGCATCGATGTCAGGTAGATCTTCCTCTGAAACTTCATCAAAGAAACCGTTCAAACCATACCAATTAAATAACTGATGCTTCACTCCTACTTTCAATAAATAAGTGGCATCTTTTTGTCGGCTGGTATAATTCCCATCTAATTTTGTCACATAGTATTTATTTTCTAATTTAATATCATCAATCCCTCCCTGTGATGAATTATGTTTAAAGAACAGTCCGAAATTATCTGTTCTGCTAATTTGAAAGTTACTGAAGAATTCTCCTAATATACTTGTATAATTTCCAAAGCCGAGAGTCGCGTAATTGTCATATAGCTTTATTTTTTTTGTCTTTTCCACATTAGCTGCCTTTCCCTTGGCTGGCGTAAAAGTGGATGCTACCGGTACCGAAAAAATACCGTATTGTACCTCTTTTTTTGTTGTATTAATAGAGTCGTAAAGAATAGGTGTTTCCTTCACCTTAAAAGCATCAGAAATGGTTGGTGAATAGGGTTTTACAATGTTTACTACTTCGGTACCAATCTCATCTACCTGAGAGAAGGTGATCGTCGAAATAAATACCAATACAAGTACTAAAGGAGTAGTTAAGCGTGTGTTAAACATGATGATTGTTTTTTGATTAATCAAGGTCTAATTTCCATCTTCAGTTTCCACTGAAGAATTTGTTTTAGATTCTACTTTTTTAATGTATGCCAACTCCTTTTTTGCTTCCTCAATTAGATCTGGATAATCGTTGAAATTATTAATAATACTTTCCAGAATATAAGTTGCTTGGTAAGCATCCTTTAATTCATAAAAGTTTTTGGCCATTAACAACAATCCTTTTGCACCATAATATTTATAACTCGAATAGTCTTTTGCTAATTTTTGGACTAGCGTATTAGATGCTTCAAATTGTCCTTCTTTGTTATTAAAATAAGCTTCGTAATACAATGCTTCAGCAGCCAGTTTCCCCGTAGCTATTTTTGATACTTCGGAATAAGCCGCCTTTGCCTTTGTTTCATCACCGGTTTGCATTGCTGATCGGGCAATGATTACTTGAGCGTCACTTTTAATTGCATTATCGATCTTTGAATTTTTCAATACTTTTTCTGCATATCCCACGGCTTCACTATATCTCTTAAGCTCATAACTCGCTTTCATACTGTTGGTTTGTGCAAAAATGATATTCTGTGGAAAGTCGGCTTCAATTTCCAATCTTACCAGATACTGAAGTGCATTTTGATAATCTCTTTTTTCAAGATACAATTGTGACACTCGTGCCAATGCTTGCTCTGTATATTCATTTCTTTGTTTTGAAACGACAAACTCATAATTAGTAATTGCTTTATTAGGATCACTTTCAGAAAAATACATCTGTGCTAAATAAAAATGTGCCTGTAATATGTGTTGTCCGTTTGGGAATCGTTTTATATATTCCTCTAATCGAGTGATGGCCAGCTTGGTTTTATTTTCCAAATAAGGTTGTTCAGCTGCCAGATAGGTAGCATCGTCCAACTCTGCATCTTTAACATCTACAAAATCCAATGTATTTATCCATTTGGCATATTCATTTACCTTCCCTTGATCTATATAAATGATCTTTACGGAAGCTACTGCCTGCAATGCTTCAGCAGCTGAAGGAAAATCATTCACCACCCGTTTAAAGACCGAAAGTGCTTCATTGCTATTTCCTGTATTATTCAGAATAAGAGCCTTTTTTAATAAAGCCTTTGCAACGAAGCTACTGGAAGGTATTTCTCTAATCAACCGATTGTATATTCTGATGGCTTCATCAGTTTTTTCTTGAGATACGTAGGTATTTCCAAGTTCGTATAAAGCATCGTCCCGATACACCGATTTGGAATAAGTACTCACTAAATTCTTCAAACCTTCCACTTTTTGCTGGATGCGATCTACAAATCCGTAACTAATGGCTTTTTGAAACTGAGCATAATCCTTGTCTGGTGAACCCAGATCGATTGCCTTGTTGTAGTTTTCAATCGCCAATAAATATTGTCTTGTAACAAAATAACTATCCCCCAATCGCAGGTAGGCATCTTTTTTTTGTTCGTTTTTAGCATTTGATGAAGTAGCATAGCTTTTAAAGTAAGTAATGGCCCCGGAATAGTTTTTTAGTTTAAACTCGTTGTAAGCTAAATTGTACTTACTGTTAGCAAACTCTGGGGTTTGTGAAGCCGATGGCATTTTTAAATACTGTTTATAGCCAATAAGAGAGGCCTCATAATTTGAAAGTTGGTACTCACTTTCGGCCTTCCAGTAACTAGCTCGTGCTGTGAAAATCTCATCGTGAGATTCTTTAAGAGATTTATTGAAATAAGAAATAGCATCTCGGTATTTTCCCTCAGAATACAACTCGATGGCACGATAAAAGGTTACTTTTTGGTAGACTAATTTATTTTGTAAAGATCTTTTGCTCTCCAGCAATTCTATAGCTGCTCTATAATTTTTTGAGGTGATATACGAATCGATAAGCAAATCTTTAAGCTCCTCATTATTTTCATTCTTTGGATACTTCTCAATGAATGAAAGCAATACTTCGGGAACACTTTTGTAACTGTTACCAATTTCGTAACTCAGTTTGGCATAGTTGAGCCAGGAATCTTTTTGAATTTCAGGGCTGAAATTCATTTCTGAAGCATTTTTAAAGGCATTTAGGGCTTGTTGTTTCTTTTCTAGTTTTAAATAAGATTCTGCTAAATGATAAAAAGCATTTTGTGCCACGTTGTTTTTTCCATCGATTATTTTATTGAATTCACTTATAGCAATTTCGTATTCACCTTGTTTATAATGAGCATATCCTAATTGGTAGTAATCTGTATTGTTCCATTTACCACGTTTCCCTTTATATTCCTTTAAATATGGAATGGCTTCAGAATATTTTTTAAGATTAAAATAACTCTCTCCTATTATTTTTGAAAGTTCACTTTTTTCTCTCGGACTGGAACGATCGTATTGCTCTCTTCCAAGGTCTATTGCTTTTTGAAATTTCCCGAGTTTAAAATTCATATCAGCTTGATAATACGATAACTCTTTACTGTAACGCTTTTCGTCTTTCACTTCTTCAAAAAGCTCATTTGCCTTTTCATAATCATCCTCTTCATAGGCTATAAAACCTAAATAATACTTTGATTGTGAACCATATGTTGAAGAAGTACTTACTCGATTAAAATATCTTTTGGCATCTTCATATCGTTTATTGTTAAAATAAGTATAACCGTTATTAAAATAAAATTTTTCCTTTTCGATTCTGGATAAGCTGTTTTCATCCACTTTATCGTACCATTTTCTTGCAAAGGAATATTTTCCATTTTCAAAATAATAATTTGCAACATTAATAAAGGCACTATTTTGTTTTATGCTCGCAGGATATTTTTCCACAAACTGCTCCATTAGATAATCTGCATTTTGTTGGTTTAATCGAACTGCACAATTAGCAATGTAATAAGAACAATCACCCTTTACTGATTCATCTTCTATCTGATTTTTTACATTGGTAAAAAGCGATTGAGCGGCCAAAAACTGATTGTTGTTATACAACTCCAATGCTTTGTTAAAAGTTACTAAATCATTAGTAAAAATGGCTGTTTGTTGTGAAATTGTAACTTGATAAAATAAAAAGAGAAAGTATGCAGAAATGAGGTGTCTATGCATTAGTCTTAGGTTATTTGGGTCAAAAAAGGTATAAATCTACAAGACTAATAACGCAACAAATGATAAATAAGTATGTTTTAAATTATGAAATAATCTAATTTCAAAAAATACCTTATTTTTAAACTTGAAATTATTTTATTAATTCTACAAGACTAATTTAAATATATTTTATTATGAAAAACTTACTTTTAATAGCGGTAATACTACTTTCAGTAACTGTAACTGCACAGCGAAACAGATTGAAGAATGTCACTGAAAAAGATGGCAAAATAGGAATTGGCACCAAAACTCCTGATGAATTACTCACTGTAAAAGGAAAAATACACACCCAAGAAGTAATAGTAGACCTAAATGGAGCTGTTGCTCCCGATTATGTTTTTAAAAACTATTATAAAGGAAAATCAATTCTCAAACCAGATTATCAATTTTTATCTCTTAAAGAGATTGAAAACTTTATCATAGAAAACCATCATCTTCCAGGATTACCATCAGCAAAAGAAATAGAGAAAGAAGGGCTTTTTCTAAAAAAAATGAATTTGTTATTACTTGAGAAAATAGAAGAGTTAACCCTTTTTGCTATCGAGCAACAAAAGGAAATTGAAGCATTGAAATTAAAATTTACTTCCCTCGAAGAGTAAGTTATTTTTTAAATACTTTTACCAAAAACTAATCCATGTCGCAACCCATTTTATTTTTAAAGAATGCTTCTATATTTCAAAGGGAAAATTTAATCCTGTCAGATGTTTCTTTAACAGTAGAAAAAGGGGAATTTGTTTATTTAATAGGTAAAACAGGAACCGGAAAAAGTAGTTTTATGAAAACCCTGTATGGCGACTTACCTCTTACAAAAGGTGAAGGATCCATAGTGGGGTATGATCTAAGTACTCTTAAGGAAAAAGACATTCCATTTTTACGCAGGAAATTAGGCATAGTATTTCAGGATTTTAATTTACTAAATGATCGTACCGTGAATGGCAATTTACTTTTTGTCCTTACTGCTACAGGTTGGAAGGATAAAAACAAAATGGAAGATAAGATCAATCATGTTTTAGGCAAAGTAGGGATGAAGACAAAAGCTTTTAAATACCCGTATCAACTTTCGGGTGGAGAACAACAACGTGTTGTTATTGCTCGTGCTTTATTAAACGACCCTGAACTCATACTTGCTGACGAACCCACCGGAAACCTTGACCCTCAAACCAGTGTAGAGGTTATGGAAGTGCTACAAGAAATCAACAAAAATGGAAATACAATTCTAATGGCAACTCATGATTATGCTTTGTTGTTAAAATATCCTTCCAAAACACTTAAGTGCGAGGATAGTCAAGTTTTTGAAGTAGTACAAAAAACAATTTAATTATTTATTGAAAAACATTAAATATGGATATCACTAAACAAAGACAGAATATCGACATTTCAGTTATAATTCCTATTTTTAATGAAGAAAAAATCATTCCCGAACTTTATCGAAGGTTAAAAGGAAGTGTTAGTGAAATTTCAAAAAACTATGAATTTATTTTTTTAAATGATGGTAGTAAAGATTCTTCTCTTTTCGAATTAATAAAGTTATCTAAATTAGATCCCAATGTTTATTTTATAAACTTTAGCAGGAACTTTGGTCATCAAATAGCAGTTTCAGCTGGTTTAGATTATTGTAAGGGCAAAGCTGTAGTTATTATTGATGGTGACTTACAAGACCCTCCCGAGATAATAAAAGAACTTTATAAAAAATATAAGGAAGGATACGAAGTTGTCTATGCAAAACGTATGAAAAGAAAAGGAGAGACTTTTTTTAAAATATTAACTGCAAAATTATTTTACCGACTTCTTAAAATGATTACAACTACAAACATACCTCTAGATACTGGAGATTATAGATTAATAGATAAAAAAGTAGTTGAATATTTAAGATTAATGCCAGAACAAAATAAATTTATTAGAGGCCAAATTGCCTGGTTAGGGTTTAAACAAACTTCGGTTTTATACAACAGAGATTCTCGAAAAACAGGAAAAACAGGATATTCTGTTTCAAAGATGTACAGGTTTGCAATGGATGGAATTACAGGGTTTTCAGATTTACCCTTAGTGTTAGTGAGTCGTTTGGGTTTTATTATTTCGTTTATTTCATTTATCATTATACTTTATGCTATCTATTCTCACTATATACTGAACAAAACAATTACCGGCTGGACTTCATTAATAATAAGTTCTATGTTTATAGGTGGAATTCAATTACTTTCTATAGGAATAATAGGAGAATATATAAGTAGGATTAATAGGAACACCCTTAAAAGACCCCTTTATATAATAGAAAGTACGAACTTAAAAAATAAAGGAGATGACCTTGAAAAATGATTTGACAGATAAAATTTTACAAATTTTATTTTATTTTCTATGTCTTTTCTACATTGTTTTTTATATGCCCTACGGTTTTGAAGGCACCGACACGGGTTATATTTTTGGGTCTTCCTGGAATATTTACAATGGACAACTTCCCCATCGGGATTTTATCTATACCCGTCCAGCAATCCCCGCTTTCTTTCATACTATATTTTTGTTTTTTTCTGAAACTTACGGATATCTTATGGATAGAAGTTTTTTTTATATTCAAGTATTCTTGTATTCTTTTTTAGGGGCTAAGTTAATTACCCAGCATTTTTCAATCACATCGAAAACATTACTATATTTTATGGCGATTTTAGGTGCTATTTTTTCTATTCACAATTATCCTCCTATGGGATGGAACACCATAGATGGTATATTTTTTTGTATGATTGGAATGTATTTAATACTTAAAAAAAATAGTGCTGCTTTTCAACTACTCATAGGTTCTTTTTGTATTGTCTTAGGCATGTTTTCAAAACAGTCATTTTATTTTATTCCATTATTTATTTTTATTTACCTGGTTATAAGCAAAGACTTCTACCGTTTAAAATTATTCAGTCTATTTGGGTTTATTTTCTTTTTATCTTATTTGGGTTTTAAATATGCAACAGATTCTCTTATTCCCTTTTATGAGCAAACTTTTCAACGTGCTTCAGGATCTGGTTTAGTAAACGCCGGAATTAAAACGTATTATTTAGCCTTGAAATTTAATTTCCTTTATGTTTTAGGTGTTTTAATAACAATTTGTCTTGGTTTAAAATATATAAAGAAAAAATACATTTATCTGATAGTAAATCTTGGTATAGCCTCCTATTTGATTTATGTATTTTATCAAGATGATTTTACTCAGTGGACAATAATAAAATATCTATTCCAATTATTATTCATGGGTTCTGTTGGCTTCTCTTTATATATGCTTCGGAAGGATAAAAGATATTTATTAATCCTTTTGTTATTAACCATCAGCTGGAGTGCTTCATTAAGCAACGGTTATCAAACACCTATTCATTTTTCTTTACCCTTAGTTTTCAGTCTATATTTATTCTTTTTTAATTCTAGTTTAAAAGAAAAAAAATCAAAATTAATTAAACTTTCGAATTATATTACATTTAGTGTTATTGCTCTTTTTCTTTTTACATTTTATTTTGGCTATCAAACCATATATAATGATTCTTCAAGAAAAGAACTTACCTATAACATGGAAGAGGTTTTTCCACAGTTAAAATTTATTAAAAGTGATATTGCTACTTTTGAAAAATATAAAGAACTAAAGGTCTTGTCTTCAAAATATTCTAATTTTACAGTAATACCTTCTGTAACACTTGCCCATTACCTAACAAAAACAGTAAATCCTATGGGTATAGATTGGCCTCTCGATGTAGAAATTAATAATGAAGCTCAAAAATTAATTGAGCAACTTTCAAATAAGAATACCATAGTATTTATAGAAAATACAGGTTTTTCAAAACAAGAACTTGAAGGTTATGAAATAAAATTTTACATAGAAAAGAATTGGAAACTGGTCGAAAAAAATAAATATTTTAATGTTTACTCTCTTCCTAACTAATTAGCTCATAGTTTCGAATATTTCTAAAATCCTTCTCTTAACTCTAAATCGCATTGTTTTTCTAAGGTGGGGTCAATAATTAAATGAATTTTACCGTCTATATTTGGTCTTAACACCGTATTTCTTCCGATCACAATTCTATTTTTGGCTTTAATTAATAATGTTGCATTATCAGTAAATTTTTGATTTCTAATATGTACCTCTTTTGAATATGAAGTTAATTTAAAATCCCATCTTGAAAATTTTTGATTTTCTATATACATGATTTCATTAGGCGAAAACATATCATAGACCATTTTCACTGCTCTTCCCGTATTTAAAGAACCTGCACCATAGTTACCATAATAAGGTTTATTGGCTTCTAAATCATCAATATTTGTTGCTGTAATTTTTAATATAGATTCTACTTCATCAACTGGAAGGCAAGGAGAAAGAGAAAACATAAGCCCAATGGTTCCAGAAACATAAGGAGAGGCTCCAGATGTAGTTTCAAAGGCATTATATATTATCTCACCATTAAAAATAAATTTTGAATATATAAATAAGCCCACGGTAGGAGCCAAAATATCGACTTCTGAATTTAATATTGCTGTAGAGATAGGCCAAATATGGTGTGATTTTGTAATATCATTATTTTTAAATCCAACGGATCTCCCAACATAACCTCTAATATTTGATGCAAAAGGATTACCGTTTTTTTCCTCATAGCCTATATTTTCATAAACATCTTCATAACGATGCATTACGGATGAAACTGAAATCACATGATTATATGAGGAAGGGTAATATTTTAACTTTCCTTTGGTTTCTTTCCAGGATCTATTTCCGGCTGAGGCAACTATGATCGTTCCATTTTCAAACATTTCGTCAATTACACTTTGGGCTTTTTCATAATAAACTCTACCAATCCAACTGCAATTAATTACTTTCACTCCAGCTTTAGAAAGTTCTAACAGCTGATCGAATTTTCTAAAATCTCCATAACTTGTTCCATAAATACTACAATCATAACATAATCCAGTAATACCATATCCATTATCACCTTGTGCCGCTGCACTTCCGGATTGACTATTTCCATGACCTTTGGCAAAATTAGATTTTCTAAATTGCTTTGTCTTTCCTTTAAAATCTGTGTTTGTGGTATCTACACTTCCATCAGAAATGCCAATAATAACATCTGGAGAGCCCGTAGTATAATACCAAGCCTTAGGCGCTCCAAGAAAATCTAAATAATCCAGATTTGCTTGTAACCCTAGATTCTCTCCAATAGTACTTGTTAATCCGTAGTCGTTAGGCTCATAAATTTTTTTATCTTCTCCTGTAATAAACTTTCCAAACTCAAAGAGATGAGAAGTATTGTTTAATAAGTCTTGAAGCAATTCCCCCTCGTTTGAAATTACAAAAAAAGTTCTTTTTAGATTCTTTTTCTTAGCTTTTCTAAATGTTTTTTTAAATTCAAAAACAATATAATCTCCAAATATTTTCTTTAATTGTTCATCTTTTCCTATATAAATTAATTGGTCATTAATCTTTTTAAACTCAGGTTGAATTAGAGTATCCTTAGCTATTAAATAAAACCAAGCTCTTTCCTGAGAGAACAGAGATGAAATTGCTCCTAAAAAAAGCACATATATAATAATAAGTCTCAATAGGGTAAATTTATAATTTTATTATAGTTATAAATTAAAAGATTTTTCTAAGTTACTAATTTTAAATCAATAGAAAACCCATTATTTAAAAACCATTAAACTATAAATTGTAAATTTGCTACTATTATTTTATGCTTTCTATACTAATTCCTACATATAACTATAACATTGTAAGCTTAGTTACCCAATTATACAAACAAGCTAAAGAAGCCAATATTGTTTTTGAAATAATAGTAATAGATGATGCTTCAACAAACCTCCAAATAATAGAAGAAAATAAAAATGAAATAACTTCATTGTCTCAAGTTTCTTACATCAATTCGATTAAAAACCAAGGTAGAGAAATTACTCGTCAAAAATTGGCTAAAATCGCCCAATTTAATTGGCTTCTTTTTATTGATGCAGATACAATCCCAAAGAAAAATACATTTATTAAAGATTATTTAGATAGTATTAAGGGAGGCTCTAAATTAATTTTTGGAGGAATTGCCTATTCAAATAATAAACCAGAAGATAATGCGATATTAAGATGGAAATATGGAAAATCCAGAGAAGAAGTGTCTGTAAATAAAAGAAATAAAAATAGATACTTATCAATTAATTCTGGTTGCTTTTTAATTGATAAAACTCTTTTTATCACTACAAATTCTAAAATCGTTTGGAAATTGTATGGATTGGACATTTTTTTTACATACCTATTGATGAAATATAAAGTTAAGGTTCTTCATATAAATAATCCTGTATACCATTTAGGATTAGAAAATGGTAAAGTTTTTTTAGAAAAATCTAAAAAAGCAGCTAATACACTATATTTCTTAGAAAACGAAAGGTTAATATCTCCTAGCTATAGTTCATTACAAAAAGCATATAATAAACTAGTTCAATACAAGTTTGCTGATTTATTTCGATTTTGTGTAAAACATTTTATTCCTTATATCGAAAAAAACCTGAAAACCAAAAACCCCTCTTTATTTTGGTTTGATGTGTATCGCCTTTATTTTTTTTCAGAATTAAAATCAAAGAAAAATGCCTAAATTTTCTGTTGTTATTTCGGTTTACAATAAAGAAAAATATATCTCTAATACCCTAGAAAGTGTTTTGAATCAAACCTTTCAAGATTTTGAAATTGTAATATTAAATGATGGCTCTACCGATAACAGTGAAATGGAAATCTTAGCATTTAAAGATAATCGTATTCGTTTTTTTTCTGAAGACAATCGTGGTGCCGGTGCTGGCAGAAATTATGTGATTAAAAAAGCACAAGGAGATTACATTGCACTTTTAGATGCTGATGATTATTGGTATCCCTTTTATTTAGAAGAACAACTTCGTCTTATAACAAAATACCCGGAAGCTTATGTTTTTGCAACTTCGAGTGAAATTAAAAGAAAAGAAAAAACCTTTCAAAGAAGCTATTCCATTAACTTGAAAAATAAAAACGACTTAAAACTCAACTATTTTAAAGCAAGCTTGTTAGACTCAATATTACACAGTTCTAGTACAGTACTTAAAAAAGAAGTCTTTGAAAATGTAGGCTTTTATGACCCTAACATTAAAAGCGGTCAGGATACTGACCTATATGTACGTATTGGTCTTAATTATAATATAATATTTAGCCCAAAAGTTTGTGTAAGTTACCTTATTATTAGTAATAGCCTGTTTCATACTACAAAAAAAATTGTAGATAAAGCTGATTTTAAAGTTTATGAGAAATTTGAAAATGAAAATATAAACCTTAAAATATTTTTAGATCTCAATAGATATTCTCTTTGTTTATTAGCAAAAATGGAAGGCAATACTAAAGCTTTTCAAGAAAATTTTAATAAAATCAATATAGATTTCCTTAATAAAAAACAACGGTTTTTGTTAAAACAAAACAAATATACACTCGCACTATTATTTAAAACTAAGAAAAGTCTTGCAAATTTAGGAATTAGACTAAGTTCTTTTAAATGAATAAAAATCCTCTAAATCTCGTATATAATCTTTCTCTTTATATACATCACTAACCAATGCTAAACATACCGCACCTGCAGAAAAATTATCCAATTCCCGCCAAATCCCATTAGGGATCAACAGTCCTTTATTAGGTCGATTTAAAGTAATGGTCCTTTTGGAAATCCCATCATCTAAAACCACGTCAAAACTTCCACTTAAGGCAATTAGAAATTGTTGTAACTCAATATGGGCATGACCTCCTCTATTGGAATCACTAGGTACATCGTATAAATAATAAACTCTCTTAATTTCGTAGGGAAGAATATCTTTTTCAATTACCGAAAGATTTCCCCGTCCATCGGGATCACTGATCTTAGGTATCTCTTGTAATGTTATTTTGTCAAGTTTACTGTAACTCATTTTGTAATAGTTTGTTCCACTTTTTTGATATTATTTCCATGGAGAACTCACTGACTGATTTTTTTGCATTAGCCTTACATCGTTCATATAACGCGTTATCCGTACACATAGTCTTAATTCCTTCAGAAAATAAAGGTACTTCTCTTTTCAAAATTAGCAAACCATTTTTTTTATGTTGTATGATTTCGGAAGGGCCCGATATAATATCTAAAGAAACAACGGGAGTGCCCAGAGAAAGTGATTCTGTCAATACCATAGGAAACCCTTCATACCTGCTTGTAACCGCAATAAACCTGGCAGAAGCAATATAAGGAAACGGGGATTTAGCAAAAGGTAAAAAGAGTATATGAGAAGCACATGGTAATTCAGAAGCTAACTCTATGAGTTTTTCTTTATCCTTACCTTCTCCCATAATTACAAGATATACATTCTGCTCCCAAACTTTTGACAATGTAAAAGAATGTATTAAAAATGTGAAGTCTTTTATTTCATCATCAATTCTTCCATAGGAAAGTATATAAGTTTTGTTTTCAATTTCTAAAGGAATTTCAATATTTTCTTTATTCCAACCCGGATTAAATGTGTTATAAATTGTCATACATTTTTTTACTCCACTTTTTTCAAGTATTCTCTTCTGAATATATTGAGAAACTGAAACATTCATAAGGTTCTTATTACAAATTTTTACAAACATCCCAGGTTTTGAAGTTAGGTTCTGATTTTTATTTGAAGTATGAACTACATAAATCCGATTTATATTTTTATAAACATACCTATCGTAAAACAACTCCCTATAATAAAGGTTTTTAGGTCTATGATCAATAATAACATCAAAAGAATGTCCTTTTAAATACTTCCGAAGTTTTTTAAACCTGGTTATGCGTTGCCATATAGTATCCCGTTTTTTTTTAAATGCACCTAAATTAAAAAGCCTTCCGGCAAAAGGAAAATCTATTTCATTATTCAAAATTACTAAATGAACCTCATGACCTTGTTGGTCCAGCATTTGTGAGAGTATTGCGCAGGAACGTTCAGCTCCACCCTTTGCTAATGATATTGAAACCAAACAAATTTTAAATTTTTGACCATTCACAAATTGGGTCATAAATAAGTTGTATTTTTTGAATAAGTTTACAAAACCAAATATAGCATAAATATGAAGATACTCTTGGTAGGAGAATATAGTAGATTACATAATTCATTAAAAGAAGGTCTTCAATTACTGGGGCATCAAACAACTTTAATAGCCGCCGGAGACTATTTTAAAAATTTCCCTGCCGACATCAATCTTTATAGAAAATACGATTCAGGTTTTAGCAAAAAAATAAAGGTAGGACTTTATAAATTATTCGGAATTGATATCACTTCGCTTTCATTAAAAAAACAATTTTTTAAACATCGACAAAAACTAAAAGATTATGATGTGGTGCAACTTATTAATGAAAGCCCTTTAGGAGCAACTCCAAAGATTGAAAAACAAATCATTTCATTTTTAAAACAATACAACAATAAACTCTTTTTATTATCCTGTGGTACAGACTACATAAGTGTTACTTATGCCTATGAAAAGAAATTCAGGTATTCCATATTACTCCCTTTGTTTAATGGAAAGGTCACAGAAAAAAAATTTGCTCCAATTTTAAAATATCTGAAACCCGAATTTAAATCTCTTCATGATTTTGTATATGAAAATATAGTGGGTGTTATTGCTTCAGACTTGGATTATCATATCCCATTAAAAGAACACCCTAAGTACCTAGGACTTATTCCAAATCCGATAAACACCGAAAAAATAGTGTACACTCCCAATGAGATAAAAAAAAGGATTGTTATTTTTCATGGAATCAACAGAGCAAATTATTTGAAAAAAGGTAATGATTATTTTGATGAAGCTTTAAAAATTATTCAAAAAAAATATGATGATAAAATTCATATAGAAATTGTAGAGGACTTGCCCTATTCTCATTATATAGAAACATACAACAAAGCACAAATTGTTTTAGATCAAGTATTAGCATACGACCAGGGCTATAATGCTTTAGAAGCTATGGCAAAAGGAAAAGTAGTATTTACCGGAGCTGAAATAGAATTTGAATTGTATTATAATTTGAATAAAACTGTAGCTATCAATGCCTTACCCGATGCAAACAAAATCGCTAAAAAATTAGAGGATCTCATCTTAAACCCTGAAAAAATTACTGAAATTGGTAGAAATGCCCGTGATTTTGTAGAAAAAGAACATCACTTTTTATCTATAGCTAAAAGATATTGTGAAATCTGGGAAAAAACTTAATTTCCAATTGATATTTTTTGTTTTTTAAAATACCGCCATAGCAAAAATAAAACAACAATAAAATAAATTATATAACGTATAAAGTGTGCCATCACAACACCTTCTGCCCCATAGTCTACTATAAAATATTTAGAAAGCACATAAAACAAAGCAATTGAAAGAAATTCAGTAAAAATAAAACTCCGTACCATTTTCTTTGCCAAAAACTGATGTGCTATAACCAAAGATCCTAAACGCACAAAATCACCTAAAAGTTGCCATTTAAACAACGGTTCCATTCCTAAAAAATTAGGATATACTAAATCTATAACATAATCTCTAAATATATAAATAACTATCATTCCTAACCCAAAAATGGGTAGTAGTGTTTTATATATATGAAAAACTTCCTTTTTAAAAATTTTGCCGCTTGTAATATTTGAAAATCTAGGTATTACATATAAGGTAAATAATGACCCCGAAAAGACCATATAATTTTTTGATATATTAGTCATGGCTGTCCAATAACCCGAATCATTTTCTGTGATTTTATTTTTAATCATATTTCGAATATCTATCTCAATATAATTTAATAATATAGTTGATACTATGGACATTAATGTGAATGCCAAAAGTTGTTTGGCATAGGGGATTTTAAATGAAATCTCTTTAAAATGCAAATATTCTTTTAATACAGATCCAAAGATATAAACCAATATTCCCAGCTGAATAACAGGTGTTACCGCTATAGCAATAAGTACTCCATTAAGATCATAATTATACAGACAATACACTAATAAGGAACTAGCAAGCAAGTACCCAAACAGTTCAATCTTTACAAATTTTTTATATGCAGAAAGGCCATTTACAACTCCATTAAATACACGATGCACTGATATACAGGGGACTACTACCGATAATATTTTAAACAGAAATACAAAATTGTTATTCCCAAAAATCCAATTGCTAAATAATGACGCTCCAAAAAACAACAAAACAGCAGCTAGAAATGTTCCGAAAAGAACAAACACAAAAGTGGTAGAGAATAACTTTTGAAGTTCCTTTTTGTCTTCTCTAAATTCCGAGACATACTTAACAATGCCATTAAAAACACCCAGGGTAGAAACCGACATTAGCATTGCCATGACATTTCGCAATTGTCCTATTTTAGCAATTCCAGCTTCGCCAACCAATTCGGCTAAAAGGCGCTGTATAAAAAGAGAAATAATTAATCGAACACCAACAACCACCGCATTTAAAGAAGTCATCTTTAATAGCAAATTCTCACCTATGAATTTTGGAAGTTTCAATTAATAAGAATTTAAAATTGATATAATCGTTTCAACTTCCTCATTTGAAAGTATTGGATTCATAGGTATGCTCACAACTTCATTGTGTATTTTTTCAGCAACAGAAAAATTCAAACTTGAATATTCTAAAAGTGCATTTTGTTTATGAGGTGATATAGGATAATGAATTAATGAGCCTACTTCATTTATCTTAAGGTACTCCATAAATTCACCCCGATCGGCTACCATTACAACAAATAAGTGAAATACATGGTCTTTACTTCCCGCATATGCAGGAAGTATTATCTTTTTATTATTAATTTCTGAAATATATTTTTTTGCAATATTTCTTCGTTTTTCATTATCCTCATTTAATAAAGGCAACTTGAATCGTAAAAACATCGCCTGGATCTCATCTAAACGTGAATTAAACCCAAGGTACTCATTCACATATTTCGAAGAAGAACCATAATTACGAAGCATTCTTACAACCCGGGCCAGTTCATAATTATTCGTAGTAATTGCACCTCCATCACCTAGTGCTCCTAAGTTTTTTGTAGGGTAAAAACTAAATCCGGCAGCATCACCAAGATTTCCTGCATTCTTACCAAGTGAATTGCAAGCACCATGAGCCTGTGCAGCGTCTTCAATCACTAACAAATCATACTGTGATGCTAATTGAGATATCTCATCCATTGGAGCCAGCTGCCCATATAAATGTACAGGCATAATGGCTTTTGCTTTTTGGGATATAGATTTCTTTAGCTCCGCTATATCAAAATTGAAGGTCTTTAGCTCAGTTTCAACCAATACGGGAGTTAAACCCGCTTGTTTTATAGCTAAAATAGTAGCGATATAGGTGTTTGATGCTACTAAAACCTCATCTCCTGTTTTCAATTCTCCTAATATTTTATACCCTTCAAGAATAAGCCGGAGTGCATCCAGACCATTACCAACACCTATGCAATGAGAAGAACCACAATAGCTTGCAAATTCATTTTCAAAAGCAGTTACTTCTTCACCCAAAATATAATATCCTGAATTTAAAAATGCATTAAATCGTTTTTGGAATTCATCTTCAAAACGCAGGTTTATTTTATGTAAATCTAAAAAAGGTATCATGTTAACTTAAGCTCTAAAGTTTTATATACGGATGTGTCAACTACATAATTATCAGCTGTAAATGTACGCGCTCCACATCCTTCTTTCCAAAATAGTAAGCCTTGATTAATGAGTTTACCATTATCCTCACTAGAAATATTAAAATCGAAGTATCGTTTATCATCTCGAAAATGATTTATTATAAAATCGTACAATAAGTCAAGGCTGCCAAAAGTATTTTTATCGACATTTCCGGAAACGTATTGTGGATGTATCGTAGTTTTTGTTAAGAATACTGTTGTTCCTGCAACAATCTCATTTTCCTTATACACATTTATTTGGTGTATATTATCTGGAAACTGAGAAGCTAAAAGTTTTATTTCATCTAAGGAATGAACAGGTGATATCTCATGTTTTTCAGAAAGATTTGGAATGAGAATATCGTTCCAAAAAGCTTCAAAATTATTATCAATTTTAACTTCAAGCCCATTACGAACGGCTTTATTTATTCCCTCTCTGCGATTTTTCTGAAAACGTAATTTATTGGAATAATCAATAACCATTAAAACATCCCTTTTTATCAATTTAGCACCGGCTTTAAAAAGAAAATATTCCAGCTCGTCTGAAGGAATACTATTATAAAAGGTTGGTATTATACGTATATCCAGTTTACTAATTCCTGCAGAAAAAAGGAACTCCAATATTTTTTTAAAGGCTTCAAATGAATTTAGCAACTTAGCACTTTCCAGCAAAACAAAACTACCATAGGTTAATCCCTGATGGGAATAAACTGTATCGTCATTTCGATTTGCTGGTAGTACCGCATATAATTCAGAATCTTTATAAACCATAAGGGAGAAGTCATCGAATCGGTCACTATGATAATCCATAAATTCCCTCTGAAATAAAAATGTAGCATTTTTAGCAGAAGCTATAAATTTATTCCACTCTTCTTTGCAATCATTGGTATATCGTTTTATCTTATATATGGTTAATGTTTTTTAAAAGTTATCTTTCCATCACCATCAATATATTGATAAATTCCTTTGGGGGCACCTTTATAAATAATCATATAACTATCGTCGGGCTGTAAGTTAGACAAATAGCTCATTTCCTCACTTAAATATGAAAAAAGAATTCTAAAAACATTAACACTAGATTTAAATTTATTGTCAAATTCTGGTGCCAAGCCTTTTGGCCAACGTATTGTCAATATACTGCTAAACATTGAATATATTTTTTTTCTATCCTGTGTTTTGATATAAACTTGTTCTGCATAAGAAAAACCAACAAACCCCCCGTGATCTGCCATAATTATAATAAGAGCATTATCATCACTTTCTGTAATTACCGAAACGATTTCTTTTAATTTACTATTTGCCCGCATAAGAGAATTAGTCCATTTCTCTTTTTCCTTTTCTAATCCCTCTGAGTTTCTCTTTTTATTTTGAATATGTCCTGGATTAAACATTTCTATAAAAAAGAATTTAGGTTTGCCAATATCCTCATTCAAATATTTAACTAAGTAGGGCTTAATTTCTCTTAAATTATTAAATCCTGAACCTATATATGATATATCACTGTAACTAAAATTACATTTATCATAACCTAATTTTGGTCTGTTTAACAGTAAATAGGGCATTTCGGTAATAAAATACGTTTTGTAATTATTTTTCTTGAAAACGTCCAATACTGTATTTTTTGAAATAATAATATTTCTTGCATGAAGAGCTTCATTAAAATTTGATCCTCTGTTATAATGATGGTGTTTCATCATAAAGGTTGAGCTATTCGAAGATAGGGTAGAAGCATAATTACTTCTGAAATTATCATAGTTTTTAAAATTATTTTTCTTTAAAAAGTTTTCAAAGTCTATATTATCTATGTTATAAACTCCTTTTTTTAATTCTGAAAAATTAGTATAACCATCGGGTTGAATGAAGTAAACATTTGGTTTCTTTTTAAAAACTACTTGTTCAATATCATCTGGCTGTTTCATCCATTCTTTAGAATAGTTAAGTTGTTTAATAATTATAGGTACTAAAGTAAAAACACCAATAATCACCAATATTAACTGTATGACTATAAGTTTTTTAAAATGTTTATATAAAAATAAAGCAAATAAAACTGCAATAATGAGTATCCCTAATGATATTTTCTTCTGAATACCTGCGTAAAGACAAACTTTCAGCAAAAAAAGAAAAACAAATATATTTAAAAAAGGGAGTACATAATTTCGCCATTTGCTAAAGAGGGGTAGCTTAGATAGACGATGAGCAATTACAAAAACAACTATTGGGATCAGTAAAAAAACGAATACAAAATAAGCCAAATGCGACCAGGTATTAATTAATGTGTAATTATTTGAATAGTAAAAAAGAATTGGATACGATCCTGCGGCAATAGCTGCTAAAATTGGATATTGCTTATTATCAGCAATAAACTTTCCAAGAAAATTTTGTCTTTTATTAGTTGCCATTATATTTTTTAAAGATCACGTTTCCGTTTTCATCAATACACTTATAAATTCCCTTTGGTGCTTCTTTATTAATTATTAAAAAACTAGCATCTTCTTGTAAATGATTTAAATATTCTTCATTCTCTGTTAAATATGAAAAAAGTATCCTAAAAACATTTACAGAACTCCTAAAGTTCTTATCAATTTTTGGAGCTTCATTATCTGGCCATTTAATTGCCAAATTAACACTAAATATAGAGTATAATATATTTCTATCATCAGTTTTAATTCTCATCTGCATCATATAATCCATTCCTACATACCCCCCATGATCTGCCATTATCATAACTAATGCATTAGGATCTCCTTCTTTAATGATATCTATAACATCCCTAAGCTTTTTATTGGCAATTTTAAGGTCTTTAATCCATATCTCTCTTTCAATTTTTGCTCCCTTTGTTTCTACTTTAAGCGCAGGTACATGGCCCGGCTTAAAGATCTCGATAAAAAAGAACTTAGATCTTTCAATATCTTCCTCTATATACTTTTTTAGGGGTGTTAACAATTCTTGTTCCTCGGTAAATCCAGTATTCAAATAGGATATATCACCATAGTCAATATTACATTCATCATAACCCATGTTTGGATAGTTAGTTAATAAATAAGACCATTCTGCCAAAAAATGGGTTTTGTAATTATTTTTTTTGAAAATATCCAATACGGTGTTTTTGGATATAATAATTTCACGGCCATCTATGGTTTCAGTAAAGTTAAAACCACTATTAAGATAATGATGTTTCATCATAAAAATAGAAGTATTAGAAACCAATGTAGAATTATAATTGCTTCTAATATCATCATATATTTTAAAATCGTTTTGTTCTAAATATTGTTTGAAGGCATTATTATCAATTTCATAATACCCTTTACCTATTTCAGAAAAATTCACATAGCCATCGGGTTGTATAAAATAAACATTAGGTCTTTTCTTGAATACGGCTTTTTCAATTTCATCGGGTTGTATCATCCAGTCCTTCGAATAGTTTAATTGTTTACTAATAGTGGGTACAAGCGTAAAAACACCAATAATTGCCAATAGAAATTGAAACACAATTATTTTTTTATAATGCCTGGAAAGAAAAATAGTTACTAATAAAGCAATGATGGTAATTCCTATGGTAATACCTATTTGTATTCTTGCATATAAACATAATTCCAGAAAAAATAAAAAAGTAAAAACATTTAAAAATGGGAGTATATAGCTACGCCATTTGTTAAAAAATATATGTTTTGCTATCCTGTTAGCAACAGTAAAAATGATTATAGGAGAGATAAGAAACATTACGATGAAAAAACCTAAATGCTTCCAGGAATTAATTAATGAAAAATTATTAGAATAATAAAAAAGTACAGGATACATTCCTGCTGCAATGGCGACTATCACAGGATGTGTTATCTTGGCTTTTATAGAATTTAAACCCATAAAATTATTTTTTATGATTTAATTAATTTTTTTGAAAAGCGTATTGTAATTTTCATCAATAAGTTCGTAAACGCCTCTTGATGCTCCTTTATCAATTATCATATAGCTTTTATCAGCCTCTAAATTATTTAAATAATCTTCGTTTTCACTTAAGCAAGAAATTAATATTCTAAATAAATTTACGTTGGTTTTTAGTTTATTTTCAAAGTTAGGTTTTATATTATCAGGCCATTTTATAGCCATTATTGCAGAAAAAGATGAGTAGATTAAACTTTTTTCATCCGTTTTTGTTTTAGCCTCTTCCATTGATTTATATCCCACAAAACCTCCATGATCTGAAACGATTACAATCAAACTATTTTTATCTAATTCTATAATTAAATTAACCATTTTTTCCAACCATTGGTTTACTTCGTCCAATCTATCTAAATATAATTCACCTTCTCTTGTTTTTCCGTCACTATCTCTATTATAATTTTGAACATGTGAGGGTAATATTTTTTCTATAAAATAAAAATTATGTGTGTTTTTATTTTTTAATATGGATGTTCTTAAATCTTCTAATAAATCCTTTTTCTTACTGTAACTATTAGCCATAGGTGATATTTCACTATAAGAAAAATTACAAAAATCAAATCCAATTTTTGGTTTATTTACTAAGACATATGAATAATCAAGTAATAAAAAAGTTTTATAATCATTATTATTAAAAATATTAAGAACAGAATTTTTACCTGCTATCGTTTTTCCGTAATCGTAATAAATATCTCCTTTAAACTTAGGCTTTAAATAATAATGATGTTTCATCGCAAACATAGATGCGTTAGATGTTAATGTAGAATAGTAATTGCTTCTAAAATCAGGGTAAAAATCAAAATCATTATCTTTTAAAAAATATTCAATCTCATTATTCTTAACATTATAATAACCTTTTTTTAGTTCAGAAAAATTAACATAACCATCTGGTTGGATGACATAAACGTTTGGTTTTTTTAAAAACACCGCATGTTCAATATCATCTGGTAGGCTTAACCATTCATTTGAATGATTAAGAATGCTATAAAGTTTTGGTAATAAGCTTATTATTACAATAATAGACATTAGTAGTTGCAACAATACGATTTTTTTTATTTGCTTATAAACTAAAAACATTAATCCCAAAGCAAATATCAATACAACAGCTATTATTTTTTTCTGAAATCCATAAGTGCTAATTATAATTAAAACAATAAAATTTAAAAAATTTAATCCAGTAAGAGCATATTTACGAAAAAAAGAAAGGAAAGATAATCGTTTAATTGCATAATTAATAATTATAAACCCTGCTATTGGAATAGCCAAATAAGTAATTATAAAAAAAATAAACTGTTCCCAGGAATATAAAAGTAAAAAATTTTGATTGTAATAATATAAGAATGGGTATAATACAGACGCTAAGGCTGTTAAAAATACATAATCTCGATTATTCTGTAAAAAATGAATAATAATTACTCTTATTTTATGCATTTTTAATTTTTAAAAAATACATTATTCTGTTAGAATTTTCTATTTGTTGTTTTTCTAAAATATCAAAATAATTACTATACGCAATTTCAAAATTGGTTTCGTTATAGAAATCAAAATGATTGATAAATTCTCTTTTTCTTATTAATAAAGATTCTACCCAGGAATCTTCACGGGTAGGAAATTCAATAATTAAATATTTAGAAAAAGAAGCGAAAAATCCCGCCGACTTCTCAAAAGGGACATTTCCAGATAATGTAATATGATGAATTAACGCCAACGCTAATGTTACGTCGGGAGCAAATTCTTTTAATCTAAAAATAAGTGAATTTCTTTCTGTATTGTTAAATCCAATACCTGGAGCTGGTTGTAGTATATCGCAAACAAATGGTAATATGTTCTCTTCATTATTTTTTTTAACCTGCCTGTAATTATTGTCAACAGCATTATAATCTATATCGGTCACTAAAATAAAGGGGACTTTATCTTTTACGGTTCTAACAAAAGTTCCGTCATTTCCTCCTATATCTATCAGTTTTTGAGGGTTTAATGAAAGCACCCATTGACGAATAAGTTCTTTTTTCTTTTCAAAAGCATCTGCCTTGTAATTGGTTTTAGTATAATAATCTCCCCATTCACTTGCTTCTTTTAACTCCAGTTTTTTTATATAATTGAATAAACTATCAATAATGTTATTGTGGGCTTTTTTAGAAAGCTTAGTTATCTTAGTTTCTACATTGTAATCCTCACTATGTTTACTTTCCATTTTGGCCAAAAGATGAATATTGGTATATAAAACCGAGCTTAATTTCGATCTTGAAGGAAGTAAGGATGCTATTAACTTAACAGGTATACCATCGATATGTGTTTGCAACATTTTAAAAACATCAGTACCGTGATATTTTGAAAGAACCAGAGGTCCCAGGAAATGAGTTATAAATTGTTTATAGGCTCTCCAAGGTGTGTTTTCTTCATAAAAGTCGAAAGATAGGGTATCTATAAAAATAGGTTTTCCCTTATGGAAAGTTACATTGTAAGCTGAAGCATCCTTTAATATAAATCCTTTTGAAAGCGCGTATTTTTGAATTTTCAATGTAAGTAATGCTGCTTGTTTATATTGTTCGAAACACCATTCGTATGGATTTATAATAAAAGGAATTTTCTCGGGAGTAATAACTATTTTTTCTTCGGAAACCGAAGTTTCCTTATGTGAAATTAATAGATTATTGTTAATAAGGGTTTTATAAAAACCGCTTTCGGTAAGTTTTCTATACTGTGGAAAATAAATAGGATTAATAACCCTTCGAAGGGTACCACCATCGTGAAACATATAACCTGAAGGATCCCGAAAAGATGCTTCGTGTATATTATTCGTTTTTGTCATTGGTTTCGGTGTCTTGTTCATCAATATCTATTGAATCATAAGAATCTTCCTCTTTCACCAAGCCAAAAAACGACTTTATCTTATACATTGCATTTTTAGAAAAAAGTAATATGCCCGCTGCTGCTGCTACCACAGCTTGAACAATCATTGCTCCTAGTCCGGGGTCGAAATATAATAAGTTCATAAGTGTAAAATATTATGTTGTGTTAAATCTTAGCAAATTAACTAAAAAACACCCAGTTTATTGAGTTAATTAGCAATTATCTTCAAGTAGAATTACAGCTTATTACGTTTGCGATCTACTTCTTTTAGTAATATTTTGCGCAGACGAAGATGCTTGGGCGTTACCTCAACATACTCGTCTTTCTGTATATATTCTAAAGCTTCTTCCAATGAGAACTTAATAGCAGGTACAATTCGTGCTTTATCATCTGCACCCGAAGATCGTATGTTAGTTAACTTCTTTGTTTTTGTAACATTTACTACCATATCATCTCTACGTGTATTTTCTCCAATTACCTGCCCTTCATAAATTCTTTCACCTGGATCCACAAAAAACTTTCCGCGATCTTGTAATTTATCTATAGAATATGGGATTGCTGTTCCGTTTTCCATAGAAACCAAACTACCGTTTTGACGCCCGGGAATTTCCCCTTTTAAAGGTTGATATTCCAAAAAACGATGTGTCATTATAGCCTCACCGGCAGTTGCCGTTAATAATTGATTTCTTAAGCCTATAATTCCTCTTGAAGGAATTATAAACCTGCAAATCATGCGATCGCCTTTGGCCTCCATGCTTTGCATTTCACCTTTTCTTATGGTTATCATATCGATAGCTTTACCACTGACCTCTTCAGGTAAATCTATGGTGATTTCTTCTACGGGTTCGCATTTAACACCCTCTATTTCTTTAATAATTACTTGAGGTTGACCAATTTGAAGCTCATACCCCTCACGACGCATTGTTTCAATTAACACCGAGAGATGTAACACCCCTCGTCCGAAAATTAAGAATTTATCAGCACTATCGGTAGCTTTCATACGTAGGGCTAAATTCTTTTCAAGTTCCCGTTCCAAACGTTCTTTAATATGGCGAGAAGTAACAAATTTTCCATCTTTACCAAAGAAAGGTGAATCGTTACTAGTAAAAAGCATACTCATTGTGGGCTCATCGATAGCAATTGTTGCTAATCCTTCTGGGTTTTCAATATCAGCAATAGTATCTCCGATTTCAAAACCATCTATCCCTACCAGGGCACAAATATCACCTGCTTCTACCTGAGTTACTTTTTTTTGGTCCAGACCTTCAAAAGTATGAAGCTCTTTTATCTTAGATTTTATAATTTTTCCGTCACGTTTTATCAACGAGATTTGCATATTTTCTTTTAGAATTCCACGGTGTAAACGACCTATAGCTATTCTTCCGGTAAAGGATGAATATTCTAACGAAGTGATAAGCATTTGTGTGTTCCCTTCGATTATTTTTGGGGAAGGAATATGTTCCAACACCATATCCAACAAGGGTTCTATACTATCGGTTGGTTCTTCCCAATCCTCGCTCATCCAATTATATTTAGCAGATCCATATACCGTAGGAAAGTCTAGTTGCCATTCTTCGGCACCAAGCTCAAACATTAAATCGAAAACTGCTTCGTGAACCTCTTCCGGAGAACAATTCTCTTTATCAACTTTGTTAATTACTACACAGGGTTTCAGCCCTAATGAAATCGCCTTTTGCAACACAAAACGGGTTTGTGGCATAGGCCCTTCAAAAGCGTCTACCAGAAGCAGAACACCATCGGCCATATTAAGAACACGTTCCACTTCCCCGCCAAAATCGGAGTGCCCTGGAGTATCGATAATATTTATCTTTGTGTCTTTATAAACCACCGATACATTCTTGGAAGTTATAGTAATTCCTCGTTCACGTTCTAAATCATTGCTATCAAGAATCAGCTCACCTTTGTGTTCATTTTCACGAAACAGGCTGCAGTGATACATGATTTTATCGACCAAAGTTGTTTTACCGTGATCTACGTGTGCAATAATGGCTATGTTTTTAATATTCATATAATTACTCCTTTTAAGGCGGCGCAAAAGTAGTGTTTATGATTAGATTTAAGTACAATTTTTATGTTATTATTTTACATCAATAATATACTACCTTTGCAAAAGAAATTTTGAAATGAAACTGGAATTAATTCCAAAGATAAAGCACACTCGATCCAATAACTTTTTCCTCCTGGCCGGTCCTTGTGCTATTGAAGGTGAGGATATGGCATTACGCATTGCTGAAAAAATTGTGGCTATCACCAATGAACTGGAGATTCCCTTCATCTTTAAGGGAAGCTTTAAAAAAGCAAACCGAAGCAGGATCGACAGTTTTACAGGTATAGGAGATGAAAAGGCACTAAATATCCTTAAAAAAGTTTCAGATACTTTCGATGTCCCTACAGTAACCGATATACATGAAATCACAGATGCAGAACTCGCTGCAAATTATGTGGATGTATTGCAAATTCCGGCTTTTTTAGTCCGTCAAACCGATTTGATTGTTGCGGCAGCGAAAACCGGTAAGGTTGTAAATCTTAAAAAGGGACAATTCATGAGTCCCGAAAGTATGCAACACGCCGTAAAAAAAGTCAGGGATAGTGGTAATGATCAGGTTTTCATCACAGACCGCGGAACAATGTTTGGATACCAGGATATGGTCGTTGATTTTCGTGGTATTCCAACGATGCAAGGCTTCGCTCCTACTATATTAGATATCACACATAGTCTTCAACAACCCAACCAAAGTAGTGGTGTAACAGGTGGCAGACCTGATATGATAAACACATTGGCTCGTGCCGGAATAGCAGCTGGAGTAGATGGTATTTTTCTAGAAACTCACTTTGATCCTGCAAATGCAAAAAGTGATGGTGCTAATATGTTAGACCTTCAATATTTAAAAAAATTACTTAGTGATTTGGTTGTGATTAGAAAGGCTATAAATCAATTATAGTATATTCCTCACTGTAATAGAATAGTCATCTAATAGATTCCTCAAATAAAAAGAAAAGGGTTGTTGAGACAACCCTTTCATTCAAATAATCGCTTTTATTAACTCCCCAATTAATTAAGCAGGGTAAAGATGCAATCTATGTTTTTTGCAAACAATAAGAAAATCCTGTTTTTAGCTGCTACTTGTAAAGCCAAAAACTGGTGTATTTCTCCTCATGATTCCAAGGGTGTTATTATTCTATTTATGTTCGGAATCAAGACCATTAAAAAGTATGATTAATACCATTTTTGGAAAGAATAAAAGATATTATTTACGTTACTAATTGTTTATTATATACTTATTATTGCAATATGATATTTTATAAGACATTTATACTGCTACTAATGCTCTTTATTATTAATGCTGGCAATGCTCAAGAAAGAGAAACTGCAGAGTTCGGAAATCCAACCAATGATGAATTAACTATGCTATCGTATGATAAAGACCCTGAAGCTACAGGAGTAGTCTTGTTTGAAAGTGGAAAAAATTATGTAAAATTAGTACGAAATAATATTAAGCTTATTAAAGAAGTGCATCGTAAAATAAAAGTTTTAGATGCAAAAAACTTTGAATACGCAGATATAGAAATATATTATTACAAAGGTAAAAATGGAAAAGAAAAAATAAATAATTTAACGGCCATCACTCATAACGGAAGACTACAAACCTTTGTTAAAAGTAATGCTTACTATGATATCGATGAATCAGAAAAATGGTCAATAAAACGATTTGCTTTCCCAAATATAAAGGATGGAAGTATTCTTGAATATAAATATGAAATTGAAACACCATATTTTTTCAATTTTGGTAATTGGAAGTTTCAAGGGGAATTACCAAAAATTTATAGCGAATTCAGTTCAAAAATACCGGGTAACTATATTTATAACCGTGTTATAAGAGGTAAAAATAAGTTATATATTAATGAAGCTTCATTAGTTAAAGGATGTTTTTCTTTACCGGGTTATGCAATAGCTGCCGATTGTGAAGTTGCTATTTACGCAATGAAAGATATATCTGCATTTAAAAATGAAAAGCATATGCTTTCATTAAATAACTATATTTCTAGAGTTGATTATGAATTAATGACATTTTTAGATTTTAAAGGATATAAACATAAATATACTAAAACTTGGAAAGATGTTGACAGGGAATTTAGAACCGATAAAGATATTGGACGCCAACTTAATTTTAAAAATTATTTTAAAAATAAAATCCCTGAAGAAATTCTGTTAATTGCTGATGAATTAGAAAAAGCAAAGGCTGTGTATACCTTTATTCAGGACCATTTTATCTGGGATGGTAAATATCGCATCTTTTCAGAAATTCGCGTAAAACAGGCCTTCGAAAAAAAATCGGGAAACATATCTGAAATAAACATCGCTTTAATAAATGCATTTAAAGCGGCAGATCTCAACACAAAATTAGCATTGCTTTCCACTCGAAATAATGGACTTCCTACTACTTATTATCCGGTCTTAACAGATTTTAATTATGTTGTTGCTCAATTATCTATAAATGAAAAAGAATATTTAATTGATGCCACTGAAAAGTTCAATCCCTTCGGAATACTCCCTTTTAGAGCATTAAATATTAATGCACGTATCATGGATTTTAAAAAAGGCAGCTATTGGACAGCAATCGAACCCTACAAAAAAAACGTGAATTATTTAATTGCAAATTTAACGTTAGATGAAAATGAATTAATCTCCGGGAATGTTACTGAAATTTATACAGGCTATAAAGCAATTGAAAAAAGAAAAGAAATTGACAAAAAAACAAAATCAGAATATATTAATTCAAAGCAATCCGTATTTGATGAATTGGAAATTTACGATTATGAATTAGAAAAAAATAAAAACCTTGAAAAACCATTAAAAGAGAAGTATTCTATTTCATTTACACCCGAAATAATTGGAAGCAAAATTTACTTCTACCCATATTTTCTTCAGAATTATTATTCCGAGAATCCATTTAAACTTGAAAAAAGACAATATCCAATTGAGTTGGGTTATCCTTCAAGTAATACCTATATACTTTCAATAGATTTAAAAAACAGTTATGAAATAGTACAACTTCCCAGCAACAAAAAGATAATATTAACAGATGGTGGTTTAAGTTGTACTGTGATCTATGACAATAAAGATGGTAAAATAAATCTTCGGTTTAATTTAAAACTAAATACTTTCCGTTTTGATGCTGATGAATATCAATATTTAAAAGAATTTTTTAATAAAGTAGTTGAAATTCAAACAAAAGAACCAATTGTATTAAGAAAACTTATATAAATATATTCATTAGTATCGTTTAAACAATAAAATAACTTTTTTGAATAAAAGAAGAAATGTGATAAAGTTAAAAATATGTTAAATTCATACAGACTTGTCTGTTTTAAATAAATTTGATATATGTTTGCCCTATGAAAAAATTAGGTGTAAAAGAAAGAATTATAGAAACTGCGTCAAATTTGTTTTATTTTCAAGGGTATAACCAGACAGGAATAAATCAAATAATTGCTGAATCAGGTGTTGCTAAAGCGAGCATGTACCAGCATTTTAGATCAAAAGAAGACATAGCAGTTGCATATTTAAAAAGAAGACATATAATGTGGATGGGAAAATTAAACGAATTTGTATCTGGGAAAAATCATAAAAAGGGAAAGGTTTTAGGTTGCTTTGATTACCTAACTGAATGGCTAACTGAAGTTAATTTTAGAGGCTGTGGATGGCAAAATATTATTTCCGATTTACCTAAAGATCATATTAAAATAATGGATCAAGCAATCTTACACAAAAATGAGTTTAGAATTTGGATCCATAATTTGTTAAAAGAAGAAAAGATTTATAGCGATAAACAAGCTGAACAATTAGGAGATGAAATTCTAATCCTAATAGAAGGTGCTATTATACTATCGCAAATACAAAAAAATGAATGGCCAATTAAAACTGCAAAAAGAGCATGTGTAAGCTTGTTGAATTAGTTGCGACTATTTTTTTAATCTAATTATTACAGACCGGTCTGTTTAAAATATATTATGACAAAATTAATCCCTCCAATTTCTTTGGAGACAGCAAAAGCAAAAGTACAAGCGGCAGAAGATGCCTGGAATAGCAAAGATCCAATAAAAATATCTTTGGCTTATACCATTGACTCAAAATGGAGAAATAGAGATTCCTTTTTCACCGGTAGAGATGCCATTGTAAAATTCTTAACCAACAAATGGAAAAAGGAGCAGTATTACAAATTGAAAAAACATTTATGGTCTTTTACAGATAATAGAATCTCTGTACGATTCGAATATGAGTGGCAAGATGGAACTACCGGGCAATGGTATAGAACTTATGGTAATGAGCATTGGGAATTCGACAAAGAAGGTAAAATGCAGATAAGAGATATGAGTGCCAATGACATCAAAATAGAAAAATCAGAAAGAAAATTATAACTTTTTATTAATTATTAAATACACAAATTATGAAAACTTTAAAACCGCTTCAAATAGAAGAAGCAAACACAAATTCACAAGAAATTTTTAACAATGTTAAAAGTAAAATAGGGATGCTACCAAACTTGTACGCAACGATGGGAGTATCAGATAAATTACTAGGAGGCTTTTTAACATTTACTGAAACATTAAAAAGTGGAGAATTCTCTGCAAAAGAATATGAAGCTATTGCATTGGCAACATCACAAGCTAATGGTTGTGCATATTGCTTATCAGCGCATACAGCTATAGGTAAGATGAATGGATTTACCGAAGATGAAACTTTACAATTGAGAGACAGAACTATTGCAGATCCAAAATTAAATGCATTGACGACGATAGTACAAGAATTTGTAAACTCTAAAGGACATCCTTCTGATGAGGCTACAGAAAAATTCTTTGCAGTAGGTTTTAATAAAGCAGCCTTCGCAGAATTAATAGCTGTAGTGGCACTTACCACAATTACCAACACGGTATATCACAATGGAGGTTTTGAAATTGATTTTCCAAAAGCTCAAAATATGGAAGAATTACAAATAGCATAACTCGATTATTAAACAATTAAATATTTTATTATGAAAACACAAATTTTAAAAATAGTACTTACCCTATTAGTTGTAATAGGATGGAATTCAAACGTATTTGCACAATTGCCAGATCCAGGATTCACAATTGATGGAACAACTGCAATTGTCATAACCGATCCACAAAATGATTTTTTAAGCCCAAGTGGTGTTACTTGGGGAGTTGTTGGAGAGAGTGTAACGGCAAACAACACCGTTGAAAACTTAGAAACCTTGTTTCAATTAGCCGAAGCAAATGGTATTAAAGTATTTATTTCTCCACATTATTATTATGAGCATGATCATTCTTGGAAATTTGAAGGTGCATTAGAAACATTAATGCATAATATAAATATGTTCGATCGTGGTGATCAACTATCTACCGATGGTTTTGAAGGATCAGGAGCAGACTTTTTAGAACGATATAAAAAATATATTGAAAAAGACTTTGTAACTGTTGTTGGACCTCATAAGATTTATGGACCAGAACAAAACGATTTAAGCTTACAATTGAGAAAACAAAAAATTGATAAAGTGATTTTAGCTGGTATGTCTGGCAACTTATGTGTGGAATCACATTTGAGAGAACTTTTAGAAGACGGATTTGAAGTAGCAGTTGTTGGAGATGCAACAGCTTCAGCTATTGTTCCCGGATTGGATGGAAATTTAGCAGCACAAACAAACTTTAGATTTATAGCAAGTCACGTTTACACAACTGAAGAATTAAAAAACGAATTTAAGAATTAATCTATTAACAAATCAAATAAACAAATCATGAAAACACGAACTAAAGTATCCGTATTTCGTATTACTCTATTAGCAATATTATCATTAGGCATATTTGCCTTTAGTTCACCGGTTGAAAAAACAGATTACAGTAAAAAAGCTAAAACGCAAATTACATTTTATAAAAATGTAACAGTAAATGGCGTCAACATTTTTTACCGTGAAGCTGGAGATGTAAGTAAACCTACCATTTTATTATTACATGGTTATCCAACATCATCTCATATGTTTCGTAATCTTATACCAGACTTGTCTGTCCGATATCATGTGTTAGCGCCTGATTATCCAGGATTTGGAAGAAGCGATCAACCGGCAATAGCTGACTTCGATTATACATTCGATAACATGGCAGTAATTATTGAAGGATTTTTAAAAGAATTAAACGTTGAAAAATACAGCATCTATTTAATGGATTATGGCGCTCCCATAGGATTTAGAATAGCATCTAAATATCCTGAAAGAGTAGAAGCGTTGATTATTCAAAACGGAAATGCATATGATGAAGGCTTAAATGATTTCTGGATTCCTATTAAAAAATACTGGAATGATTATACCTTTGAAAATGGTAAACCACTAGAAGGATTTCATTCACCAGATGGATTAAAATGGCAATATACACATGGAGTGCAAGATGTTTCAAAAATAAGTCCAGATAATTGGAATATTGATTTACAACATCTTACTAGAAAAGAGAATGATAAAATTCAATTAGCCATGTTTTATGATTATAGAACCAATGTTCCTTTGTATCCAGAATGGCAACAATATTTTAGAGAGCATCAACCACCAACACTTATTGTTTGGGGGAAGAACGATTATATTTTCCCTGCAGATGGTGCTTATCCTTACCAAAGAGATCTGAAAAACTTAGAGTTTCATTTGTTAGACACAGGGCATTTTGCCCTTGAAGAAAAAGGAGATGAAATAGCAAATTATATTTTAAAATTCTTGAAAAAAAATAATATAAAATAATTAATAGCTGTTAATCGTAGTTGGGCAAAGAGAAGATAAAATCTTCTTCTTGCCTAACTATAAATAACCTTAACAAATAAAAATATACAATTATGACACCATCAATTACACTCAACAAAAACTCATTTACATATAAAAAAATTGAGATTACTAACGCAAGTAAAAGAGTTCACTGGAACTTTAGAAGACGTTACACATTTATAACATAAAACTAGATAAATATTTAAAACTTAAACATCATGAAAACAATAAATTGGAAAAACGCAATATTAGCAGGAATAATAGGAACAATACTATTTGATCTTGTAGGACTATTATTAACAGGAAACTGGTGGGATATTCCGGGAATCCTTGGAGCAAAAACGGGGCTAGGGTTAGCTTATGGAGTTGGAGGACATTATGGTAATGGAATTTTATTAGCGATACTATTTGCAGGATTAGAACCTTCACTTTGGGGGCCAAAATGGTTGAGACCAATCATTTTTGTAACCGCTGAAATGATAGCTTTAGTATGGCTATTTATGTTGCCGCTTTTAGGAGCAGGAGTAGCAGGACTTGATGCCTCTCCTATGATGCCGTTAATTACATTTTTACGTCATTTAGCATATGCAATCCCATTAATCTTTTTGATTAGCTATAATCAAAAAGTTATAACTAGTAAATAAAAGAAAACATGTTAGACATAAGGAGGGAATATTCTTCCTTTTGTCTAACTATCAATACAATGAAAAATCACATCTATTATATGGAACAATGTATTGCTTTGGGTAAAAAAGCAATGCTAAATGGTAATCCTCCTGTTGGATCTATAATAGTTAAAGATGATAAAATTATTGGCATTGGCATAGAATCTGGAAAATCATCAAAAGACATTACTAAACATGCTGAAATTGAAGCTGTAAATAATGCATCTGCTTAATAGAAGGATGCCAAGTAGATTCACCTGTCCAAGCTAAAATCCACTGTGTAGTGCCTTGATCAATGAGTCCTTTATCAACAATTATTTCGAATGTTTGTCCTGTTGGTGGTAAGTCATCGGTGGTGTTAAACGTGAACCTTGGTGGTTCACCGTTTAAGTGTATCGCCTCAGTAGTAGCGTTCCACAACACATCAGCTGAGCCTGAACTAGCAAAAGTAGCGTCTGTCCAAGAAATAGAAGGTATCTTGTAGATTCCAAATGTAGTGTTTGGAGTATTTTCCAAGCCATCTACTACAAACTTAAACCTTGCATCTCTCACCGCACCCAAGGGGGTATCGAACGTAAGGTACAAACGATTCACATTAAGCTGTCCGCCGGGTCTTCTATCAAGGACGCCTAACCTGCCAGGGTTAAGAGGCAGTAACTTAGAGCTAGACGGCTGATTAGGATGTAAGCATACTATTATAATAAAGACGCAACCACCGTCGTGAATTACCTGACCCCACTCCCCCTCTTGATTAGAAACCAAAGTTGTTATTGGTGGCACGCTGACCAAGTCCCCCTTAGCGGCTATATCTCCATCAACGGTCTTGAACCAAGGCTTTTTATCTACAACTTTTATCTGTAAATTTATATCCACGTTACCAGTAGTAAAAAACGGTGAAGTCTGGGTGGCCACTCCCCGAATCGTAACATCGTAAGTATCTACAGGAGTATTGTTCGTTTTTATGTAAATTGGGATGGGAAAAGAACTACAAGTAGTTGCTTTCACACAAGATATTGAGGGCACAAGTGATCCTAGAGTTCCGAAGCTAATATCAAGAGTAGGTACGCCATACGATAATATCTCAAGATCTAATGTGGCGTTATCAATCCAACCGGGAATTTCGTCTTCAGCGCTAAATGCAAATGAAAGTTGTGTTCCTGGGTCCAATTCATCGTTCTTCTCTAAAATCGTACTACTCGTATGAAGATTCAAGTCTAAACTCCTCCCAGGATCT
>JADFOK010000031.1 GCA_022562895.1 Bacteroidota bacterium
TTGTATTTGTATTTGTTGGTAGAATAGTTACAGACAAAGGAATTAATGAGTTGGTTGAAGCCTTTACAAAACTTCAAATAACCCATAAAAGCTGTAGTTTATTGTTAGTAGGACCATTTGAAGATGATCTGGATCCGGTTTCAGAAAAGACAAAAAAATGTATTTCAGAAAATGCAAAGATCATTACTGCCGGTTATCAAGAGGATGTTCGTATTTTTTATGCAGTAAGTAATGCGTTGGTATTTCCAAGTTATCGAGAAGGATTCCCTAATGTAGTGATGCAAGCCGGCGCCATGGGATTGCCGAGTATAGTATGCAATATAAATGGGTGTAATGAAATTATTATAGATAACAAAAATGGGTTTGTTATACCTTCAAAAAATAGGGAAAAGTTAAAAGAAATTATGCTTAGATTGATAACTGAAGCAGATATTTATTCTGTTATGAGAGATAATGCAAGAGAAATGATACAATCCCGATATGAACGTACCTATATGTGGGAAGAAATATTAAAGGAATACAAACGACTTGAGAAAAGATAAAATGGAAAATGGAAACTTTGTGATTTCTTTAGATTTTGAACTCCATTGGGGCATTTTCGACCATACAGCTATCTCAGATTATAAAATTAATTTAGACAATGTTGGATTAGTAATTAAGAGACTATTGGCTTTAAGTGACAAGTATAATGTAAATATCACTTTTTCTACGGTAGGATTTTTATTTGCCTCTAATAAAGAAGAATTAATAAAATTCAAGCCTGATCTAACACCTTCTTACAATAATAGGCAATTGGATCCATATGCTATATTTCCAACTATAGGTAACAATCAGGAAGATGACCCCTTTCATTATGCAAAATCACTTATAGAAGAAATTAAGTCAAAGCCCAATCATGAAATTGGGACGCATACATTTAGCCATTATTATTGTGTCGAAAAAGGGCAGACTATCAGCGAATTTAAAGAAGATATAAAAACAGCTATTTCTATTGCTTCTGTTATGGATATCGATATTAAAAGTATTGTATTTCCCCGCAATCAGGTTAATAAAGAATATTTAAAAATTTGTGCAGATTTGGGTTTAACTAGTTATAGAGGAACAGAGAATAGTAACATTTATAGACCTGTAAGTTCCAAAAAGAATATTATGTTTTCTAGATTGATGCGTTTTATAGATTCCTATATTAATATAACAGGACCTAATACATATAATAAAAATACACTTACTCAAGATGGTTTGATGATTAACATACCATCCAGCAGATTCTTAAGACCTTATAATAAACGAGTTAATATTTTTGAATCCCTTAAAGTAAAAAGAATAAAAAAAGCAATGCGGTATGCGGCTGTTAATAATGAAATATTCCACCTGTGGTGGCATCCACATAATTTTGGAAAGGATATAGATAAAAATTTTAATAATCTGGAACAAATTTTTAATGAATATCAAGAATTAAATTCAACTTATAACTTTAATAGCACTACTATGAGTGGTCTTGTAAAAAAATTATTTCAATGATAATATTATTGTTTTGTGGTAATGATAGGAGTAGTGCTACAGTTTTTACACACTTAAAACTACATCATAACCTTATTGGAGTCGTTACAGAATTACCCGGTTCTAGAAAAAAACTCATAAAAAACAGAATTAAACGATTGGGTTTTTTTACTGTGTTTCTTCAATTGTTATTTATGAAGTTACAATTGCCTTTTATTAAGTTTATGTCAAAAAGACGTTTTGAGGAAATTAAAAAAAGTTTTAAAATAGAAGAAATAAACCATTTCAATAATATACTACAGGTATCCTCCATTAATAATATTGAGGTTATAGATTATGTAAATGAAATAAAACCAGATGTCATTGTAGTTAATGGTACCCGGATTATCAGCAAAAAGATATTAATTGCAATAGATGTTCCAATAATTAATATTCATGTAGGGATTACCCCAAAATATAGAGGAGTACATGGAGGATATTGGGCACTTGTTAATAAAGATATAGAAAATTGCGGAGTTACAGTACATTATGTAGATAGCGGTATTGATACAGGAAATGTAATTTGTCAAAGAAAAATTGAAATCACTAAAAAGGATAGCTTTGTCACCTATCCATTATTGCAATTAAAAAAGGGATTAGCCTGTTTGGATATTGCACTTAAAAAAATTAATAAAAAAGACTATTCTGTCATGGATACATCTTTTAGTGAAAGTAAATTATATTATCATCCTACAATAACTCAATACCTGTATAATTGGATATTTAAAGGAA
The DNA here is from genome assembly GCA_022562895.1 of Bacteroidota bacterium. Classification (GTDB taxonomy): domain Bacteria; phylum Bacteroidota; class Bacteroidia; order Flavobacteriales; family Flavobacteriaceae; genus Marifrigoribacter. Next base: position 2,272 of record JADFOK010000031.1, read on the forward strand.
TAAAATAACTAATTTTAAAAACCATGTATTTATCTTTATTTAAGAGAATCATAGATTTAATCTTATCTTATTTAGGATTGGTTTTATTGAGTCCAATTTTTATTATTGTAGCATTAATAATTTTAATCAATAACAAGGGAAACCTATTTTTTCTTCAAAAACGTCCGGGAAAAAATGAAAAGATCTTTTCGATCATAAAATTTAAAACAATGAATGATAAAAAAGATAAATATGGAAAGTTATTACCCGACAAACTTAGACTAACTAAAATAGGAAAATTTATTCGTACTACATCTTTAGATGAAATTCCACAATTAATTAATGTGATAAAAGGAGATATGAGTATAGTTGGACCTAGGCCCCTACTTATTGAATATTTACCTCTGTATAGTGATTTTCAAAAACAGAGACATAATGTAAAGCCGGGAATTACCGGATATGCTCAGGTGAATGGAAGAAATGCCTTAAAATGGAAAAAAAAATTTGAACTTGATATTTACTATGTGAAAAAAATTAGTTTTACATTGGATTGTGAAATAGTATTTAAAACCATTGTCAAAGTATTTTTACGAAGTGATATTAATAAGGCAAATGCAACAACAATGGAAGTATTTAAGGGAAACGTAAATCATGAATAAAATTACACTTTACGGAGCAGGGGGTCATTGTTATGCTGCCATAGCACTAATTAAAAGCTTAGGAAAATATGAGCCCATTGTAGTTTTTGACGATGCTCCTAAACAAAAGGATATCTTTAATTTACCTGTAAAAAAATATTGTAATGATACACTACAAACAAAATCATTATATATTTCTGTTGGTAATAATGAAAATAGAAAGAGAATTGCATCACAATTTAATGCTAATTTTCCTTCATTTGTACATAATTCTGTGGCTGTATTTCGCTCTGTAAGTATTGGTAAAGGGACCATGATCCATCCAAATGTGGTGTTAGATGCCAAAGTGAATATAGGAAATTTTTGTATTGTAAATAATAATGCAACAGTATCTCATAATGTAGTGGTTGAAGATTTTGTGCATATTTCTATACAAGTAGCAATTGCCGGAGGTGTATCAATAGGTGAAGGGGCATTAATTGGAGCGGGAAGTATATTATTACCTGAAATTAAAGTGGGAAAATGGGCAACTATTGGAGCCGGAGCAATTGTAACTAAAGATGTCCCTGATTATGCTGTAATCTATGGAAATCCAGCAACAATAATAAGATACAATCAAAAGAATGGATCCTAAAATCTACTTATCTTCACCTCATATGGGAGGTACAGAGGAAGGCTATGTAAGCGATGCGTTTAAGACGAATTGGGTAGCCCCTTTAGGACCCAACATAGATTCATTTGAAGAAGCTTTAGAAAGATATCTTCAAGAGGGAAGTTGTGTGGTGGCGTTAAGTTCGGGAACGGCAGCGTTGCATTTAGCACTTATTATTTTAGGGGTTGAACATGGAGACGAAGTACTTTGCCAGAGTATGACATTTTCAGCCTCTGCAAATCCTATTGCTTATCAGGGTGCAATACCTGTATTTGTAGATAGTGAGGCTGAAACCTGGAATATGTGTCCACATCATTTAGAAGAGGCTATAAAAGATAGAATTTCAAAAGGAAAAAAGCCCAAAGCTATTATTGCGGTGCATATTTACGGTATGCCTTTTAGGATTGATGAAATTGTATCTATTTCAAAGAAATACCAAATACCGTTGATAGAAGACAGTGCCGAATCGTTGGGGAGTAGTTATAAGAATAAAAAATGTGGCACATTTGGTGATATTTCAATTCTTTCATTTAATGGAAACAAAATAATTACCACTTCGGGAGGAGGTGCTTTGGTATCAAAAGATAAAAACGTTAAAGAGAAAGCAATATTTTTGGCAACACAAGCCAGGGATAAAGCACCCCATTATCAACATTCACAAATTGGTTATAATTATCGATTAAGTAATATATGTGCAGGGATTGGCCTTGGACAGATGGAGGTTTTGGATGACCATGTGGTCTTGCGTAGGGAAATGAATCAGTTTTACAGGGATATTTTTCAGGATGTAGAAGGTGTTTCTGTTTTTACTGAGCCTTCAGGAGTGTATTATTCTAATCATTGGTTAAGCTGCATTACGGTGGATGAGAAAAAATCAGGATTTACCTCGTCAGCTATTCTATCAGCTTTAAAAAAGGAAAATATAGAAGCCAGACCGCTATGGAAACCCATGCATTTACAACCAGTTTTTAAGGATGCTCCTTATTATGGAGGGAATATAGCTGAGACCCTGTTTAAAAATGGTTTGTGCCTGCCTTCAGGATCAAACTTAACTAAATCTGAAAAACAAAGGATAAAAGAAGTATTAGGTCAATTCGTCTAGATATTAAGTATATTTGAAGATACAACGTAAAAAAAGTGAAAAGTCCCCTTAAATATTTAAAACCTTTTTACACTGGTGATAATAGACTAAAGGTTTTAGATAAAAGATATTTACCCCGTTGGATTGTAGTTCTAATAGATGCTTCTCTTAGTATTGTATCACTTTTTTTGGTATACCTGATATTATTGGGTACTCCAATCTTTTTTCACAAAATAATTTCTATACCACTACAAGGATTAGCGATACTTGTAGTAACGCTCTTTTATTTTTATATATTCAAAACATATTCCGGGATTATTCGGCACTCCACATTTACCGATATATTAAAACTTGTTATTTCATTTTTTTCAACAGCAGCTACCTTAATAATTTTTAATATTGTCTATTATCAAATATTTAATGATAAAATATTTATAACTACATCTATTTTGTTATACATGTTGTTATCCTTTACAATTTTACTTTTATTTAGGATTGGAGTAAAAGAAAGTTATCATTTTTTAAAAAATGTTGCTACAGGCAGTTTAGTAAAACGAGTAATGATTATAGGTGTTGACGATCACTCAATATCTTTAGGCAAGGCCTTGACCACAGAATCAAATTTGCCTTTTAAATTAGTAGGTTTTCTTTCGGAAGAATCGGATTCTAAAAAGTATAAAATTCTCGGGAAATATGTAATACCCTTAAAAAATAGTTTATCTGAAACCGTTGCAGATCTCGATATTGATGGTGTTCTAATTATAAGTGAATCATTTTCGGGAAAAGATAAAAATAAAATTGTGGAAGATTGTTTAATGAACAATATTGAAGTGTTTAATGTTCCTTTATTAGAGCAATGGAATAAGAAAGAGGATATTAGAAATAAGATAAAACCCATTCAGATTGAAGACCTATTAGAAAGAGACACAATAAATATTGATTCTGAACTAATTAAAAATGATTTGGAGGGTAAAACTATATTGGTAACAGGAGGAGCCGGTTCTATTGGAAGTGAAATTATCAAGCAAATTGCCGAGTTCAACCCTAAATTGGTAGTAATATTAGATCAAGCCGAATCTACTTTACACGAACTGGATATTTTCCTTAAACTAAACTATCCCAATTTAAATTTTATTATTGAGCTAGCCAACATTAGTAATATTTACCGCTTGGGGTTATTATTTTCTAAATATGAGTTTAATATCCTTTATCATGCTGCTGCATATAAACATGTTCCCTTAATTGAAAGAAACCCTCATGAGGCAATATACGTTAATATTTTGGGGACAGTTAACCTCGCTATTCTAGCAGTTTCCTATGAAATTAAAAAATTTGTGTTGATTTCTACAGATAAAGCAGTAAACCCGACCAATGTCATGGGAGCTTCTAAAAGAGCAGCAGAAATGTATGTACAATCCCTTCAGAATGAGAAAGGAGTCAACACCAGTTTTATTACTACTCGTTTTGGGAATGTGTTAGGTTCAAGCGGATCAATAATTCCTCATTTCAGAAAACAAATTTTGCAGGGAGGTCCTGTGACTGTTACCCATAAAGATATTATTAGATATTTTATGATGATTCCTGAAGCTTGTCAATTGGTTTTACAAGCGGGCACCATGGGTCGTGGGGGTGAGATTTATATTTTTGATATGGGTAAACCAATAAAAATTCTTGAACTGGCAGAAAGGATGATTCGCCTTTCGGGATTAGTGCCTTATAAGGATATAGACATTAAATTTATAGGGCTACGGCCCGGAGAAAAATTATTTGAAGAAATGCTTAGTGATACCTCGACAACCCAGCCAACACATCACCCAAAAATTATGATATCGAAAGTTCCTTCGAATAATTTTGAAGAAATAAAAATAAAAGTAAAGACCCTTATTAGAGCAGCAACGAAGGATAGAGATGAAGAAGTAGTAAGACTTTTAAAAGATCTTGTGCCTGAGTTTATTAGTGAAAACTCTCAATTTGAATCTCTGGATGATATACCCTTAGAAAAAGAAATAGAAAAATCCTCTTAAGAGAGGAAATTAATTAGACATTGGGTTATATAAATTTGTGAAGTTATATCAATTTTAGAAGGCTTAATTTCTTTGGATAATCTGTTTTAATAAAATGTATTTATAACAGTATATTTGTAACAATTAAAATTGATCTATGAGAAAAAAATTTTTATTGATTATCACATTTTTGTGTATTATTTCTTGTGCTACAAAAAAAGAAATCGTTTATTTTCAGGACTCGGAAGAATTAAATCTTAAGGTTATAAACCAAACATTTGAACCTGTAATAGAGACCTATGATATTCTTCATATTATGATATCCTCTATCGATGATGAAGTTGTGAAACCATTCCGGCGAAGTATACAAAATGAGAATAATTTTAGTAATAGCAACCCTGGTTTACAAGGATATTTAGTGAATACAAAAGGTAATATTAAGTTTCCAATACTTGGAACATTTTCTGTTGCCGGTAAAACAAGAGGTCAAGTAGAGGAAGACTTAAAAGCAAGGCTTTCAGAATATATTACAGATGTTGTTGTTGATGTTAGGATTATGAACTTTAAAGTTACTGTTTTGGGAGAGGTTAATAATCCGGGAGTATTTACTATTAGCGATGAACGAGTTACTTTACCGGAAGCTATTGGGTTGGCGGGAGATTTTAGTAAAGACGGTATGAGAGAGAATGTAACTATAATACGTGAGGAAAATGGAATAAGAAGAGTTGCTAAAATCGATTTTACTAAAACCGATTTATTTTCAAGCCCCTTTTATTTTTTGAAACAAAATGATATTGTTTATGTGGAACCTTCTAATAAAGGAGTTAAGAAATCTGGGTTTATTCCTGATATTCCAGCGCTCTTATCCCTGTTTACAATTATATTAAGCACGGTTATAATTATAACTAATTAGTTTTTATTAGATGAAAGAGGAACTAGTTGCATCTGAAATTAAAGAATTGTCTTTAAAAGAAATCATACATCAATACACACGGTATTGGATATGGTTCATTTTGGGGGTTGTTATTGCTTTTATAAGTGCCTACATTTATTTGCGTTATACAACTCCATTTTATGAAAGTAAAGCTACTGTGATAATTAAAGACGAAAAAAGTGGAGGCGGTGCTGAAGAGTTAGCAGCATTTGCAGAATTTGGAAGGTTTTTTTCAAAGTTTAGAAGTAATAAAATTGAAAATGAACTCGCCATTTTTAAGTCACAAAGAATTATTTCTGAAGTAATAAAAGAACTTAATCTCAATATTAAATATGAAGCTGTAGGGACAATAAAGACTTCAGAATTGTATGAATACAAACCTTTTTTAGTTCAATATTTGTCCTTTGTTGAAAGCGTACTGAATAAACCGGTTCCAATATTATATTTTGAAGTTATTTCTGAAAATGAATTTAAAGTCGAAAATGAATTAAAAACTATTAAAGGAACTTATAAATTCGGTGAAAAGGTGGATATGCCCTTTGGAGAAATCACGGTTCTTCCTGTTTTTGACGACCCTTTTAAATTTAATAATTTTGTTGGCAAAACGATATCGGTAATATACAGGCCCATCGAAGTTGTTGCATTGGGATATCAAAGAAGAATTAAAGTTGCTAACGAAATAAAAAACAGTAACGTAGTTGAACTTAAAATGCTATCTCCCGTTACTCAAAAAGCAGAAGATTTTATAAATGAACTTATTTTTCAATACAATAAGGATGCGATTAATGATCGAAATCAAATCGCTCAAAAAACATCCGATTTTATAGATTCTCGTTTAGAGATCATTACCAGAGAACTTGACTCTGTAGAAAGTAATAAGGTATTATTTAAAAGTAGCAATCAACTTACAAATATTGAGGCTGAAGCTCAATTAATATTGGAAAACGCAAGTGAATATAACAAACGGCAATTAGATGTAGCTACTCAATTAGAACTTACGAACACTATGATAGATTATATGGAAAAAATATCTAATAGTGATTTACTTCCGGCAAATATTGGTTTAGGTAGTAATAAAATAAGCGAATCTGTGAAAAATTTTAATTTATTGATACTCCAAAGAAATAAATTACTTAAAAGTTCAACCATCAAAAACCCGGTAGTAGTTAATATAAATAGTCAAATTGATCAAATTGGTGCCACCATTTTAAGAAGTTTAAAAAACACCAGTAACGCTTTAAAAGTTTCGATACGCGATTTAGACTTTAGAGAATCAACGCTAAATTCTAAACTAACAAAGGTGCCTGCTATAGAAAAAATATTTAGAGATATTGAAAGACAACAAATTATAAAAGAACAACTCTATTTATTTTTACTTCAACAACGTGAAGAAGCCTCTATCTCATTAGCAGTAACAGCACCAAAGGCAAAAATTGTTGACATGGCATATAGTAGTAAAGCGCCTGTATCTCCAGACAGGATGCTTATATATTTAGGTGCACTGTTAGCCGGGTTATTAATTCCATTTTTGATAATCTATGTATATTATTTGCTCAATACCAAAGTAAGTAACAGAAGAGATGTAGAACGTGTTTTGTTTGATACAACATTAATAGGGGAGATTCCTAAAATTAAAGGTGGTGTAGAATTTATCAAAGCTAATGATAAAAGTATATTGGCAGAATCTTTTCGAATTTTACGAACCAATCTTCAATATCTATTTTTAAATAAATTATATAAATCTGATGCCGCAAAAGTAATTTTAGTTACTTCTTCAATAAAAGGGGAGGGGAAAACATTAATTGCATATAATTTAGCTTTTACAATTGCACTCACAGGCAAAAAAGTTGTTTTGGTAGGCGCTGATATTAGAAATCCACAACTGCATAGATATTTACCAAGTAATTTAAAATCGAATAAGGGTCTTACCGATTATATAATTGATGAATCTTTGTTGATTGAGAGTATAATTGCTAAGAGTGAGGATAATGAAAATCTTAGTATTATTCTGTCGGGCGTAATTCCACCTAATCCAGCAGAATTGTTAATGCAAGAACGCACAAAAACATTTTTTAAAGAAATAAAAGAGCCTTTTGATTATGTAATTGTGGATACCGCACCTTCCATGTTAGTAACAGATACAATTCTTATTAATGAATTAGCTGATGTAACCCTTTATATTATACGTGCAAGGTTTACAGATAAAAAAATTCTAGAGTTTCCACGTGATGCCATTAATGATGGCAGGTTAACTAATGTAGCCATAATACTAAATGATGTAGATTTAAATAATTACGGTTACGGAAATAAATACGGTTATGTCTATTCTAAAGAAAAGAGACCTTTTTATAAACGATTTTTAAAATTATAACACATGAATGTAATGACCCCCAACTTTACATTTCAATGAAAAACTTTCTAACATTAATCGTTTTTATATTTTCCACTACTTTAATTTCACAGAATTTAGATTTTGGAGGGGAGATTACTTTTTTAGGTGTTGGATCCAATAAGGAAGAAATTCCTTTTTGGATGTACACCAACACAAATACTGCTTTAGGACCAACAACAAATTTTTCAGGAATAGGTGATTTAAAGACCAAATACAGTTTTGAATCTTCTTTTATGGAAGTCGGAGTAGCTGTATTTTATAGAGATGGAATGATTGATGATTTTCAACGAAGGGATTTGTATTTAAGATATCAAAACTCCTGGTTGAGTACTACTATTGGAGCAAAACAACAGGAAATAGAAGTCGAAGGCCTTTCAGCAACCAACAAAAATATATTATGGTCGTCTAATGCCCGACCTCTTCCAGGGTTGATAATTGAAGCAAATAATCCTGTAAAAATCTCTGAAACATTTTCTATAGATTGGGGAATTGCTCATTATAGTTTAAATGATGAACGATATGTTGACGATGTATGGTTACATTATAAAAGATTGGGTATAATTACAACTTTTAATGACCATAATAAACTAACCGCAAAAATCCAACATTTTGCACAATGGGCAGGAACCTCTCCTACCTTTGGAAAATTACCAAATGATTTTTCAGCTTTTATAGAGGTGTTTTTTGCAAAGCAAACCTCAACTGAAGGTGAAAATGCCAATGTATTAGGGAATCATTTGGGCTCAATTATGTTGGATTACGAATTTGTAACAAACATAGGCGATTTTTCTGTGTATTATGATCATCCTTTTGAGGATCGCTCGGGTCTTCGGTTTGCAAATTTTCCCGATGGAGTTTGGGGGGTGTTTTACACTCCGGAAAATAAAAAAATAATTTCAAATTTTCTTTATGAATATATTGATACTTCAGATCAAAGTGGAAATACGAGTATTAGTGGGTTTGATAATTATTTTTCAAATAATTTATACAGAAGTGGATGGACCTATGAGGGTAATATTATTGGATTACCATTTATCATGACTGATAAAGATATAGTGATTAATGACATAACTTCTCCAATTGTTAGCAACCGGGTAAGATTACATCATATTGGTGTTTCTGGAAGTTTTAATAAAATTGAGTGGATGCTAAAAACAACCTTTTCAAAAAGCTTTGGCACCTATAATAAACCATTTACTCCAACTTTAGAAAATTGGTACAATTATGTCTCATTTAGCTATTCAACAAATCTATACGGCACTTTTATATTAATAGGGGGAGTTGACATTAGTAATTTAAATGACACTATTGTAGGAGGAGGGCTGTCTTATAGTTATTCTTTTTGATTCGATAAGGATTGCTTCACGATACAAAATATAGTTTTCGAATCCATTATCTGAAGATAAAAAAAACATTATTAACGACTTGATTAGGTAAGAGTTAAATAAATTTTGTACCTTTCTAACTGTATTTTAGCAATTCAACCCGACAAAACTTTCTAACCTCAAAATGAGTATGACCATTATCTTATCAGGTCATGACTAATATTTGGTTTTGACCTTTAATATTAAAATCTTCTATGATGAAAAAAAAATCGCTTTTATTTCTGTTATTTGTCCTGGCATTAGTTGCCTGTAGTAGTGATGATAATAACTCAGATGACCCTAATGTCCCAAATAACCCTACCCCTGATAACCCTTATAGTAGAAATAGTACTTCTTGTGAAGAATATCCAACATTGGAAACCTTAAAAGCAACTGAAATTACTTTTGAAGCCAGGCTAAATGGTGTAATTAACGCGCCAACTTGTGAAGGCAGATCAGTAATATCTCAAGGTTTTGTTTATGCAACCAAGATACAACCAACAAAGGTTGACAACTTAGTTGAAGTGAAAGGGCAAAACATATCTGCTCTAATTACTAATCTTGAAATAAATACCAAATATTACTATAGAACGTATTTCACTAATTCTACCGGAACATACTATGGAAATGAAATATCTTTTTTTGTAATACTCAACAGGAATTAATAAGCGTTGAGTTAAAATGAATTTATTTTATTATGATTTGAAAAAATGGATTATTTGAGTTGTGTTTATTTTGTGGTGGTTACTTTCCAATACAAAAATTTGCAAAAATATTACCGAGTAATTCATCATTGCTTACCTGTCCGGTAATCTCACCTAAATGATATAATGCTTGTCTTAGATCTATTGCCAATAGATCGCCTGATAGATTATTGTCTATTCCTTTCTGTACGTTATAAATTTCATCTAGTGCTTTAAGTAAAGCATCATAATGTCTTGAATTTGTAACAATTAACTGGTTTGAATCTAGAGAGTCAATTCCAGCCTTTTCTAGTAATGTATCAGTTAATAACTCTAAATTTTCTTTCTTTTTCGCTGAAATAAAAAGCAACTCTATATCCGATTTATTAAATTTCACAACAGTTTCATCAGAAACTAAATCTGTTTTATTAGCAACAATAATTTGTTTTGATGTAGTAGATAGTTTTTGCAGATCTTCTTTAACTTCTTTAGCAGACATCTCATTAATATCAAATAAGTAAATATATATAGAAGACTGTTCAAGTTTTTCAAGAGCTCGCTTTACGCCAATTTTCTCAATTTCGTTGGTTGTTTCACGTAATCCGGCAGTATCGATAAATCGAAACCGTAAACCCCCTATAGAGATATCGTCTTCTATGATATCTCTTGTGGTTCCGGGAATTTCACTTACAATGGCGCGCTCCTCATTTAAAAGGGCATTCAGCAAAGTTGATTTACCGGAGTTTGTTCGCCCTACTATAACAACTGGTATTCCATTCTTTAAAACGTTACCGGTGGCAAAAGAATCTATAAGACGTTTTAATATTTGAGTGATCTTTGAAATTAATTTTTGAAAATCTTCACGATTGGCAAATTCTACATCTTCTTCGGCAAAATCTAATTCCAATTCGATAAGGGAAGCAAAATTGAGAAGTTCTTCTCTTAGTATTTTTATTTCTGAAGAAAACCCTCCCCGCATTTGTTGCATTGCTAATTGGTGTGAAGCTTTAGAATCACTGGCAATTAAATCAGCAACCGCTTCAGCTTGACTTAAATCCATTTTTCCATTTAAAAAAGCTTGCAGGGTAAATTCTCCGGGACTGGCCATGCGACACCCTTTTCTAAGTGCCAGTTGAATTATTTCTTGTTGTATATAAGCACTTCCATGGCAAGAAATTTCCACAACATCTTCTCCTGTGTAGGAATTAGGATTTTTAAAAATGGTAACCAGCACTTCATCTATAACTCGCTTTCCATCTATAATCTTCCCTAAGTGTACGGTATGTGTTTGTTGTTGTTTAAGAATCTTACCAGAAACCGAATCGAACATTTTTGAAACCATAGTTATAGCATCACTCCCCGAAAGACGAATTATAGCAATAGCTCCCGATCCTGCAGGGGTGGCCAGGGCAACAATGGTATCTTCTCCTATGTGCATAATCTTACAGGATTAAACAAATTGAAACCAAGAACTGTTTTCCTGATAGTCTTCAATAGCGGACACTTCATTATTAAAATTAAAAGAATTTATCAGTACTGAAATATCTTGTTTTAAGTTGGTTAAACAGTTATCGATCAAGTCCTTTCTGAAACCTTTTTCAGCTATATTCAAAACAAAACCAGCAGAAATAATTCTAGCTAAAGCCTTTCCAAGATCAACTAATTTTCGTTGAGATAAATTTTGTCCAATTGAAAAATTAATGTCTTTTTTGAAATATTCAGCAGATTGTGCAGTTAGATCAAAGGTCTCTAAAAACTTAAACAAGTTAAGTTCTTTTTGTCTTTTCATTAATTTGATAATCATTTCAGAAATTTGAGTATAAAGCATTTCGTTAGATCCTTCAAAAATTTTAAAAGGTCTGCTATCTACAATTCCTCTACCTCCAATATGGCTTAATCTGTATCCCTTTGCTCCCGATAGCTGGACCAGTGTCTGTGCAGATTCATGCATCAGATCTGTAATAGTAGCTTTCATACTGTTGGCTTCAATTCCGTCTAAAGCCAAATTATTTTCAATACCACTTTTTGAACTACTTGTAAAACACATAGCCGAACAAATTGTATAGGAGCTTTGAATTTTTGATATTTGAAATTGAATTTGGTCTAAAGCAAGTAAGTTCTTACCTCCAACAATTCTGTTTTTACATTGTTTTAATGCTTCGTCCAGCATTCGTTTTATAAAGCCCATTCCCATTCCTGGGAATTGCATTCTGCTTCTGTGTAGAATATCGAGCATCATTTTAATACCCGTACTTTCAGGCACTAATTTATAGGCTTCTGGAATTTGAAGATTCAATTTATTTCTTCCGTAGGGAATCATATAAAGTCCCAGATTATCAAAGTACTCTTCAACAATAATTTTCTGTTTATCTTTAGTAACGTCACAGATAAAAAAATCAATATCTCTACTAAGATTACCATTTTCATTTTTATGGCGAGAGGTTATTAACCAAAAATCGGCTATTCCCGTTAGTCCCTGCCAGTGTTTGGTGCCTTTTATATGATAGATACCGTTTTCTTTGGTATTATATGTTTGCATACCTAATGCATCACTACCAAAATCCGGTTCTGTGATCATAAGGCCACCCATTTGCTGTTTTTCTAAAAAGCGTTTGAAGATATCACCTTTTACTGCCTCAATTGCATATTTAGCTACGGGTTCTAAAAAGAGAGCGATATTAATTCCAAATGTTAGAGACAATGATAAAGATTCATAAGAAGCGGCCGATAGAAGCCCTAAACACTCCTTTACTTTTACACCACGACCGCCAAATTTTTCTGGTATTGCCACCGATAAGGGTGCATTAGCAAATAATTCTCTCATTACCAAAAAAGGAACATTACGATTTAAACTAAATTTATTAACGTCTGCTCTATCATAGAACACAGATTTTAATGTTTTTTCAAATGTTTTTATAAAGTCCGAAAAATTTTCACTCATAGTTTCTATTTAAATATGGAAGATTGCTTACAAAAATAGGAAAAAAAGTTTTTTATTTTCTTGTAAAATAAGTTAATTATATTGTTATATCTATTTATGACTAAGTTTAATTTCTATCGGGTTTTTGAAAATTTTATTTTTTATTTAAACTGATGTTATACCTATTATGTAAACTAGCATAAGATCAATTATTATGGATGTAATCAATCATACAACAATGCGAAAAGATAATCAGCTTTTGGTTATCGCACACTTAAGTCAGTTATTAAACTATATTGTAGGGTTTGGAGGACTTATAGCTCCATTAATTCTTTGGCTTACACAAAGAGATAAAATTCTAAATATGAACGAACACGGTAAGTCAATCATTAATTTTCAGCTTAGTTTAATATTGTATATTATTATAAGTATTCCCGGAATATTTTTATTTGGATTAGGAATTCTAACTCTTATACTAACCTGTATTTTAGGATTCGTTTTACCAATAGTAAATGCGTTGAAAGCAAATAAAGATGAACCACCAAGTTATTTTATGACTATACGGTTTATTTCATAAATAAAAAATCCACCTGATAAAAGGTGGATTTTTTATATCTGCTTTCTATTATTTAAAGTTTAATTGTTTAGCATCACAGGCATAACAAGCATAATAATTGATTCACCTTCGTCCAGCCCATCGGAAGGAGTTAATATTCCTGCACGGTTGGGAAGCGACATTTCTAATAAAACCTCATCGCTGTTCAGATTGCTGAGCATTTCTGTTAAGAAGCGGGAATTAAATCCAATTTCCATATCATCGCCCTGATAACCACAGGTAAGACGTTCGTCAGCCTTGTTGCTATAATCAATATCTTCGGCCGAAACATTGAGTTCGGCACCTGCAATTTTTAAACGAATTTGATGTGTGGTTTTGTTTGAGAAAATAGAAACACGACGTACAGAATTTAAAAATTGATTTCGGTCTATATTAAGTTTATTGGGATTTTCCTTTGGAATTACAGCTTCGTAATTTGGATATTTACCATCGATTAGGCGACACACCATTTCAGTAGAATTAAAAGTAAATTTTGCATTAGATTCATTATACTCTATGGTTACCTCATCTTCACTACCTGCTAAAATGGTTTTCATTAAATTAAGAGGTTTTTTCGGCATAATAAACTCAGCATTTTGAGATGCTTTTAAATCTTGACGAGTATATTTTACAAGTTTGTGAGCATCGGTTGCAACAAAAGTAAGACTGTCTTCTGAAAACTGAAATAAAACACCGCTCATAACAGGTCGTAAATCATCGTTTCCAGCTGCAAAAATAGTCTTGGAAATTGCAGTAGAAAGTATATTTCCATTCATAACGGTAACGCTGGGATCTTTCAATTCTATAGCATTTGGAAATTCATCACCACTTGCATAGGCCAATGTATATTTTCCGTGATCAGAACTTATCTCAATAATATTATTTTCTTCAATAGTAAAGGTTAAAGGCTGCTCGGGAAAGGTTTTAAGAGTATCCAGCAATAGTCTTGCAGGAATGCATACATTCCCTTTTTCAGTGCTTTCCACTTCTAATTTTGAAGAAATAGTGGTTTCCAGATCCGATGCTGAAACCGTAAGTGATTTGCCATCTAGGTTGAACAAAAAATTATCTAAAATTGGAAGAGTGTTATTACTATTGATGATACTTCCCAAAATCTGAAGATTTTTTAATAAATAGGAACTCGATACGATAAATTTCATTATAAAATTTTATTTCTTACGTGATTAATTACAAATATATTTTAAAAAGCTATCTCAAGCCATTAGGACCAAAAGAAACTTATTAACAAATCCTTGAATATTTACGCTTGCGGTAATAATTATAAATGAACCCAAATATAGCTAATATTACTAAGGGGAGCAATAAATTTACAAGCTGCCACAAACCACGTTTTTCTTCTGTTTTTTGTGAGTCAAGAAACGGAATAGCAATTTTTTTGGTTCTAATGTTTATAAGTCCGCTATCATCAAGTAAATAGTTCACTGAATTTAGTAAAAATTCTTTGTTTCCATAAAATGTATTGGTCCATTTATCGAAACCCAATTCAAGAGGCCTGTTAGCCCGTAACTGATTTTTAATTAAACTACCATCACTAATAACAATCATTTTTGTTGATACCCCGTTACTTTTATCATTTTCAATTTTAAATGGTTTAACCCGGTTTGTGTATACCGAAGAAAATTCACCCTCTAATAAAATTGCTAAAGGAATTTCTCCTGAATTATATTCAAAGGGTAAAGGACCTTCGTTTACGATTTTTAAATTTTTATTTATTTCTTTAGTAATATCTATTTCTACAGGCATTCCAACAATTTTAGATATTGGGGAACTACTTAGTAAAATGGTTTTTTTAATATTATTTGGCAAAGTATCTATGCTACTTACATATTCAAATTTTACAGCTTCAATATTGGTTACTATAGGATGATTGTTTGCACTGGAGCTTAATGGGCTGTAAAACCAGGGATATCTGCTAAATTGCGATTCTCTCTCGGTACCGGATGCAAGCACAATAGGTGCTGCATACACATCTTTTATAAGATCAGGATTTATGCGTATTCCGTATTTAAAGAAAAAATCGGAAAGATTAAGCTCTTTGCCATATCCAAAATCATTTCCACTTATACTATCTTTATTAAAAACTACTGCATCTATTAACCAAAGTGAAGCCCCTCCGTCCATAGTATATTGATCCAAAATATATTTTTCGCGGTCTGTAAAAGCCTCAGTTGGATTTGCAATTACAATTAAATCGAAACCATTAAGTTGCTTCAATGTTTTTAAAGGAGAAACGGCCGCAGAATCTAATGTAAAAGGAGCTATATAATAATACTCCTTAAGGGTCTTAAAAAAGTCGACTACAAATTTATCCTCTAACTCTCCATTTCCTTTTAGAACCGCTATTTTTCGTTCTTTTGGATGGACAAGTTTATTGAATCCGTCAGCAAAGGCATATTCTAAGTTTTGAATCGAATTATTCACTCTTTCTTCAGAAGTAGCCCCCAACTGATTTTTTAACAATTGAATTTTAACAGTCTTTTCATTGTAATAGGCAAGAGCCCATGGATACACCTGTTCGGTAGTTATTTTTCCGCTCTGTCTAACTTCCACCTGTGCAGGGTTTAATCCTAACCGCAGTAATTTCTTACGAATGGTTTCAGAGCCCTCTTCGTTTTCCAACGGATCGATAAACCGGTATTTAATAAAGGAATTGAAGGATTCAAATTCTTCAAGTAACTGACGTGTTTCAACCTGCAACCTTTTAAATTCTGAAGGGAAGTTTCCTTTCAGAAATACTTCGACAACAATAGGAGAATCTACATTTGCAATGGTGTTTTTGGCAGCTTGAGATAAAGTAAAACGTTTGTCTTGAGTTAGATCGAAACGTTTGTAGAAATAATTTCCTAAGACGTTTAAAAGAATGATACCTACAATGACAAAAATTAAATTTTTTATATGCTTTACGTTTTTATTCACTTTTCCTTCTGAAGATTAAAAATGGTAAACGAGATAAATAAAATTGATATACTTAGAAAATAAATAATATCTCTTGTGTCCAAAACTCCTCTGGCCATGCTATTAAAGTGATCTTTCATGCCTAAGTTGGTCAAAACAAAATCTGAATTGTTAAGCAACGAACCAATCCCTTCAAATCCATAATACATAAAAAAACATAGAAATACGGCGGTGATAAATGCTACAATCTGATTTTCTGAAAGTGTAGATGAAAATATCCCTATAGCGGTGTAGGCTAGAACTAAAAACAACAGTCCTAAGTATGAACCCAGTGTACTTCCAAAATCCCAATTACCAGGAGGGTTTCCAAGTTGAGAAATAGTTAAAACATAAAGTAAAGTTGGTAATAATGCTAATCCGATTAGCACAACAGCACCAAAATATTTACCCAATACTATGTTTTTTATAGAAATAGGTTTTGTAAATAATAACTCTATAGTCCCCGTTTTCTTTTCGTCACTAAAAGCTCTCATGGTAACGGCGGGAATTAAAAATAAAAAGATCCATGGTGCAAGTTCAAAAAAGGAGGTAAGGTCGGAAAAGCCATAATCCAGAATATTGAAATTCCCATTAAAAACCCAAAGGAATAGTCCGTTAATTACAAGAAAAATACCAATAATCAAATATCCAATTGAGGAAGTAAAAAAGAAATTTATTTCTCGTATTAATATTGATAACATGTAATTTGATTTCTAATTATTGCTCACTAAAAAGAGTGTCAACACTCCATGCTTGTGCTTTAGAACGGAAGTGTTTTTTGGTTGTTGTCCAAACGTTTCTAAATAATTCGCTATTTCTGTAATTTTCAAGATCGTTTTCATTTTCCCATCTACTATAAGTGAAAAAAATATTTGAGTTTGTTTTATCTCGATAAAGTTCAAGGAAAGTACAACCAGGAAAATTTCGAATTTGAGATTTCACCTTCTCAAAGTTACTAAGAAATGCAGGTATAGTTTCTGTTTCAAATTCCATTTTTACAATTCTTGTGAACATAATATTACTTGTTATTTATTAAGTTAATAGTCTGTGAAAATGCTATTCATACTTGATAGGTTTTATTTTAATCCTAATTCGTTCAATCAAACTTAACTGTTATTGTATCTCTGTATTCCAATCCAAAAAGGGTAGAGGCGCTCCCCACAGTACTTGGATTGCTTTTATATATTGCAAGTTCAAGATATCCAGATGAATTCCAAAGTGCTAATTTTTTACCGTCCTCTTCACGGCGATCTTTTGGAATATTAAAATTAATAGCTTCACTATAATGAGTATGAACTTTACTAAAATTGGCAGTACGGGCACTTATTTTAAAATCTCTTCCCTTTCCTGTCTTTTCAAAAAGGGTCTTGGTAATGTTACAGATCACATTTCCATAGTTATCAATGTAAATTACATTGCCTATTATTTGGTTGCCTTCAGAATTTATTACAGGTTTAATTCCTGTTAATTGTTTTATAGATGAAATCGATTTACCAATTACTTCAAGAGTACCACCGCGTGCAATATGGCAGGCGACTTTTACAAAAACATCCAAGACCGGAAAATTGGTTTCTATACGGTCATGTATATTTATTTCCACAATTTTTTCAGGGATGATGTTAGAAGCCAACATCGATATGATACCATTATTAGCACAAATAAAATAATGACCATCTAGAAGCACAGCTATATGTTTGTTTTCAGGGTTTAATTCCGAATCAATTCCAATTAGATGAATGCTTCCGGGAGGGAAACTTTTATATGCGTTTTGGATGATATATGCAGCTTCGGTAATATGAAAAGGAGAAATTGAATGTGAGATATCAACAATCCTAATGTTATCCAATTCACTGTAAATGGCACCTTTTACTGCTCCTGCAAAGTGATCCTTCTCTCCAAAATCGGTTGTTAGTGTTATAATTGAAATAGGCATATTGTTGATATTTTTTTAAATCGATTACCACAAAAATACTGTACTTTTGTTATTCCAATTGTACAAAAACTTTATTGTTTAAGAAAATAATTAATATTTTGTTTAATTGAAAAAGGAAAACGATTCACAGCCCAAGCTACGATTAGTTTTTATTTTGAAGAAATATAAAAAAGGTGTTTTGTAACACTAAAAATAATGTATTAGTGGTACTTACAGCAAAACTATTTTTTGCTCTGTATCGGTAATTATAAAAATCTACTGCTTTTGAATGAAATTATTATCGAATTAAATGAAATAAGTCCAAGTGAGTTTTTTGGACTTCAAAATGCGAATATCAATCTCTTAAAAGAACATTTCCCTAAATTAAAAATTGTTGCACGGGGTAATAAAATAAAAGCCTTTGGCGATGAGGAGGTTTTGGAAGAATTCGATAAACGACTTACCATGTTACTAGAACATTTTGCTGAATTCAATAAACTGGATGAAAATATTATAGAGCGTGTATTATTAAGCAGAAGTAAAGATGATTATGAAACTTCATTAAGTTCAAATGATATTTTGGTTCATGGTGTAAATGGTAAAAAAATAAAAGCCCAAACCACCAACCAGCGTAAATTGGTTCAGCTCATGGCCACAAATGATATGGTATTTTCAGTTGGACCTGCCGGGACAGGAAAAACCTATACTGGAGTTGCCCTAGCAGTTAAGGCACTTAAGGAAAAACAGGTAAGACGTATCATACTCACTCGTCCTGCAATTGAAGCAGGAGAAAAATTAGGTTTTCTTCCGGGAGATTTAAAAGAAAAATTTGATCCCTATATGCAACCTTTGTATGATGCCCTTAGAGACATGATACCATCAGAAAAATTAGAATCACATTTAGATAAGGGAATTATTCAGATTGCTCCCTTAGCTTTCATGAGAGGTCGTACCTTAGATAATGCATTTGTAATATTAGATGAAGCGCAGAATACCACACATGCTCAAATGAAAATGTTTTTAACCCGTATGGGTAAAAATGCCAAATTTATGATTATGGGAGATCCCGAACAAATTGATTTGCCTCGCAAAATAATATCAGGATTAAAAGAAGCATTATCAATATTAAAGGATGTGAAGGGAGTCGGGATGATTTATTTAGACGATAAAGACATTATAAGACATCGATTGGTGAAAAAAGTAGTTACTGCTTATAAATCTATAAAAAATACAGACTAATTGTATGATTAACACCCTTACCGCAACTCATTTTAATTTCCCAGGACAAAAAAGTGTGTATCACGGTAAGGTACGTGAAGTGTACACTTTAGAAAATGATATCTTATTGATGATAGTCACAGATAGACTAAGTGCATTCGATGTGGTGATGCCAAAAGGGATTCCCTACAAAGGACAAATTCTTAACCAAATTGCCACACAAATGATGCGAGATACAGAAGACTTGGTCCCCAATTGGTTAATAGCTAATCCAGACCCTAATGTAGCCATTGGTAAAGCCTGTGAACCTTTTAAAGTAGAAATGGTAATACGAGGCTATTTAAGTGGACACGCAGCACGTGAATATAAAGATGGTAAACGAATACTTTGTGGCGTTGCGATGCCCGATGACATGATTGAGAATGACAAATTCCCAACACCTATCATTACTCCTGCAACTAAAGCTGAAAAAGGAGATCATGATGAGGATATTTCTCGTGAGGATATTTTAAAGCATGCCATAGTTTCTAAAAAAGACTACCTAATTCTCGAAGATTATACTCGAATATTATTCCAACGTGGAACAGAAATAGCATCTAAACGCGGACTTATTTTGGTGGACACTAAATATGAATTCGGAAAAACTAAAGAAGGAGAAATTGTTTTAATTGATGAAATACACACTCCCGATTCATCACGTTATTTCTATGTTGAAGGTTATGAAGAAAGACAAAAAAAGGCAGAATCTCAAAAACAACTATCTAAGGAGTTTGTGAGACAATGGTTAATTCAGAATAATTTTCAGGGATTTGAAGGTCAGGAATTACCAATTATGAGTGACGCATATATTGAAACTGTTTCAGAGCGATATATAGAATTATTTGAAAACATAACTGGTAAGACTTTTATTAAAGCCGATGTTTCAAATATAGATGAACGTATCAAAGAGAATGTACTAAACTACTTGAAATAGTCTACATCCTTAATAATAATAAAGTTATTGCAAAAATTGCAGGGAGTGCTTGAATAAAAAAGATCTTTTTAGTAGCTGTTAAGCCCCCATAAATTCCTGCAATGGTTACACAAATTAAAAAGAATAATGAAACATTTGTTTTCCATATTTCATTGGTGATAAAAAATGACCAAATAAGTCCGGCAGCTAAAAACCCATTATATAATCCTTGATTAGCAGCTAAAGACCTGGTAGGTTCAAAAAGATCTTCTGGAAATTGTCTAAACACCTTTTTACCTCTTGTGGTCCAGGCAAACATTTCGAACCACATAAAATATAGATGTAAAAAAGCAATAAGACCAATTAACAATTGAATCGCTATTTTCATATTATTTATTTATTATTTCTTTAAAATTAAATCGATATACATAACCTAAACTAAATTCTCCGAAATCTGCTTGTCCTAGGTTAGAGTTGATGTGAAATGCAGCATACACGTTATTTTTTGGGATTTTAAGTGTACTGAAAAAATAATATTTTATTCCCAGACGAGTTGAAATTAAGTGTTTTTTATTAAATTTTGAATCAAATTCTCCCAAAACAGCATTATCTGGAATATCTTTTGGAACGTATGACCAGCCTTGGTTAATTCTCCAATCAATTCTATAAGCAGGCTTGTGAAGGTTTACTCCTATCTGCCCCTCAATGCCAAAGTGACTTAACAAGAATTCACCTGTGACAAACAATCCAATATTGGTCGCATAACGCCAGGGATCCTCTTTAAAAAAATCGAATTCTTCTCCATCTTGTACCAGCGATTCGTTGTCAACGATATAGTCGTAATAATGTTGGTAAAAGCGATAATAGAAACCACCTCCCAGCTTGAAAAACTTGTTGATTACCTGTCCATATTCTCCGGAAATAGTATAAACTCCTTTGGTTTCATTGAAAGCCTTCGACAGCACATTTTTACTATATCCGGTACGCAATGAAATATAAGAATAACGACTTTTATTGAACTCTCGTTTTGGTTTGGCGCTAACCGGATTTGATTTTTTTATTTCTACTGAAAAGCTTATTAAAAACGAATTAAGCCCTTGATTAGGTAGTCGTGTATGTCCATTTGAATGATGATAATATCCCAGACCTACACGGTGTTTCAAATTTTTGCTAGTCAAGAATTGATAATACATAAAAACTCTGAAGGACCAGACAATATTGTTTGTGATGGCTTGGTTGTTTGGATTCGAAATTGAATCGTATTTAATATTGAAATAGGAAAGTCCCATCCCGGTGAGTATTTTTAATTTTTCCTTTCTAAAAGCATTGAACTCAATAAAAGGGAGAACCGTAATTGAACTTCCAATTTCTTCTGAATTTCCATAATTGGTATATCCAATACTTATTCCTGTTTTGGGTCCTTTCAATCGTGTTGCCCATTCATGGAAATTGTTCTTATGATCCCATCCAAAATTTAATATTAGCTGTGTTTGAAGTTTTCTGTCTGGGAAGTCACTATTAGCTGAAGCAGATTGACCAAGCATAATTTCAGGGGTCAATACAAACCTGGAGCCTGCTTTGGCATTGGTATCTTGCGAAATTACGCTAAAGGGTAACAATAATAATGAACAGGTTAGTAGTAGTAGTTTCATCTAACTACAAATAAAGACATTTGAATTGAATTTTAAAATTTAATTTACTTTCGTAGAAAGACAAAATTGAAATTGGAATCCTTAGAAAATATAATATCACAGTTAGCATCTTTATTTTGGGGTCTTCCATTACTAATTATTTTAATTGGAGGAGGATTATATCTTTCATTGCGAATTCGTTTTTTACCCTTCCGGTATTTTTATCATGCAATTGCAGTATTAAGAGGTAAATATGATGATGAAAAAGATTCAGGAGAAATCAGTCATTTTCGGGCTTTAACAACTGCATTATCTGCCACTGTGGGAATGGGCAATATTGCAGGTGTTGCCGTTGCAATTTCAATAGGAGGGCCAGGTGCTGTTTTTTGGATGTGGGTAAGTGCAGTGATTGGCATGTCAACAAAGTTTTTCACCGCTACCTTATCCGTACTATATAGGGGAAGGGATAGTAATGGAGAAATTCAGGGTGGCCCCATGTACTATATTGTAGAAGGTCTGGGTAAAAATTGGAAAGCACTTGCAGTTATTTTTAGTATATCGGGGTTAATAGGAGCATTACCCGTTTTTAATGTAAATCAGCTTACCCAGGCAGTTAATGATATATTACTCAAACCTGCAGGGCTTTATTCTGGATTTAATAGTAATTTAATTATAGGGATTATATTGGCAATTATTACATCTGTTGTAATTCTAGGAGGTCTCTCCCGGATAAGTAAAACAGCATCAAAACTTGTGCCTGGAATGGTAGTTTTATATTTTGTATTGGTACTTATTATATTAATTTCAAATATAGAGGTTGTACCTAAATATTTTTATTTGATTTTTACCGATGCTTTTTCGGCATCGTTTTTTACTGGCGATTCATTTTTAGGAGGGGTTGTTGGCGGACTTTTACTACTCGGAATTAGGAGGGGGGCATTTTCAAATGAGGCAGGTATTGGTACTGCTCCTATGGCTCATGGTGCTGCAAAAACCAACGAACCCATAAGAGAAGGATTGGTGGCAATGTTAGGCCCGGCAATTGATACGTTAATTATATGTACTCTTACTGCATTGGCGATATTGGTAACAGGGGTTTGGCAATCAAGTGATGAAAATGGAGTAACATTAACTGCAACTGCTTTTCAAGAAGGAATTCCTGTTTTAGGAAAGTACCTATTGTTGGTTTGCATTGTAGTTTTTAGTTTATCTTCCTTATTTTCTTATTCATACTACGGAACTAAATGTATGTCGTTTTTATTTGGGACAACCTATAAACCCTATTATAATTATTTTTATATCCTGAGTATTATCATTGGAGCAACAACATCTCTGAGTATGATGATAAATTTTATTGACACTTTCTTTGCTCTTATGGCGTTTCCTACTATGTTGTCTACAATTCTATTAGCACCCCATGTAGTAAAGGAGGCAAATAAGTATTTCAAAAAATTGAAAAATAAGTAGTTTTATTACAAGTCCAACAACTTGCTAAGTGATCCGGTAAATTTTTTGGCCCCTTTTGGGTTTAAGTGACTTTGGTTTTTGTAATCAAAGACATTATAATTTAGGGTATCTTCTTCTTTGTCAAGAAAAATTATATTGGGATAATTTAGATGAATTATATTTAAGATACTATCCCTTCTTTTTAATATTTCCGAATTTCTCTTAGGAAGATATGACTTGTACATTGGTGCTTTACAGATGATAATGTTGAGTTCATTTTCTTTCAGATAGTCTAATATTTCATAGAAAAGCGCAGTGTTATTTTTAAATAATTTCAAATCGGGTATTGAATTGATTTTGAATTTTGTTTTTAATATTTCAGATTCATTATATGCTAATATTTTAAACCTTCCGAAGTAATTATTAGTATCAAACCCAAAGTTATTATATTCCTCAAACCCTTCATTTAAAATAAAATGATTATACAATTTTACAGAAAAAAAAGGCGGATTGGACAAATACACTAATTTGTCTTTAAAATAGGCAGGTCTTTCAAAAGCATTTATATTATAATATTTTAAGTAAACATTATTTTTCCAGAAATCCTTTCCATTGTGAGGCAATTCAAAATGACTATAAGAAACTTCTAAAACTACAGTTTTCAAATTTGGAAGTTGAGGTTGAAGTTGTTTCAGGATTTTAAGATCTGTGTCGTGATGTTGATTACCTGAAGCCATATTAAGAGTAGGTGTACTCAAGAAATTCGGATTAATGGCATTTGCTAATTGTGAAGAACCTAAAATCAGAACTTGTATACCACTTTTATTTTGTTGTAAATACTCACTGGTGTACTTATATCCCAATGGTAAATTAAGCGTAAGTATTTCAATAATAACATATCCGAGTATTACAGGGGAAAAAAACCAGAGCAGATATTTTAAAAATTTACGCGTCATATTTAAAATTGAAAATAAATAAATACCTCTTTGGGTTCTGCATATCTAATAATGAAAAAGATAAGTGTATAATACAATGCCCATCGTGCTAACTTTGGGAATTTTAATTCTAATTTCTGTAGCGGAAAATCCAAATTTCGTGTTGCCAATTCTGCAATAATAAGAATCAGCAGGTAAAAAAGTTTGATTCCTATAAGAGATGAAATGTGAGTGTCTAAGGTAAAGGAAAAAATTCGCTTTAAAATATAAAGTGCCTGTTCAATATCTTGAGATCTAAACAAAATACTAGAAATAGAGGTTAAACAAAAGAAATAAATGAGTGCAATAATTCTGGGTGTATTTTGAAGCTTTTTCATCAAAGTCCCCTTTCTTTTAAAGAAGGGGATTCTTTCTATTCCTAATAGTATACCATTAAAACAACCAAAAGCAATATAGGTCCAATTAGCACCATGCCACATACCTACTAAAAACATGGTGAGTAATAAACCAGTCGCTCGAACAAGTGTAGTAATTTTATTTGATGTCTTTACAAACGGGATATAAACATAATCCGTAAACCATCGAGTAAGGGTAATGTGCCAGCGTTTCCAAAATTCGGTGATACTTTTAGCCAGATAGGGGATGTCAAAATTTTTGCTAAGTTCAAATCCAAATAACTTTGCTGTTCCTATGGCAATATCGGTATACCCTGAAAAATCACAATACATTTGAAACGAAAATAAAACCGCTGCAAAAGCTAAAGTTAAACTACCATAGGTGTCTGGATTTGAAAAAACCATGGTTACGGCAATTCCTAATTTATCTGCTACTAATATTTTTTTAAATAATCCCCATAGAATTTGACGTAGCCCTTCTTTTGAAGTTTGCAAATTAAATTTTCTTTCCTTTTTAAATTGAGGTAGTAATTTTCCGGCTTTTTCAATAGGGCCTGCAACCAATTGTGGAAAAAAACTAACAAAGCAAAAGAATTCTACGAAGTTTCGTGTGGGCTTTATTTTTTTTCTATACACATCCACGGTGTAACTTATGGTCTGAAATGTATAAAAACTTAAACCTACAGGGATGATAACATTCCAAAAAGTATATCCATTTTCTGGTATATCCAGTGATAATAAAGAAGAGAAACTATCTATAAAAAAGTTAAAATATTTAAAGGCTATGAGTACGCCTACGTTCCAAAATATGCTTCCCCATAAATACAATTTTCTAATATTGTTTTTTTGAGAAGCTTCTATAGCTCGGCCAGCAAAATAATCAATGATAGAACTTAAAAAAAGAAGTGATAAGAAACGCCAATCCCATAGTCCATAAAATATATAACTTGAAACAAGCAACAGTATGTTTTGTGCTTTTCTTCTTTTAGCACCCATAGCCCAATAGACCACGTAGACTATGACAAGAAAAAAACCAAAATCAAAGGAATTAAAAAGCACCTATTTATAGTTGTATTTCTGCTAAAATAAAAAAAAGGCTACTAGGGCAGCCTTTAATAGTAATAATCTTAAAAATAACTAAAACTTTCACCTGCTTTCATTTTCAAAAGGGACTCGTAGATAAGCTTAATCACATTTTCCACATCGTCACGGTGTACCATTTCAACAGTCGTATGCATATACCGTAGCGGTAATGAAATTAAAGCACTTGCAACTCCAGAGCTACTATAAGCAAAAGCGTCTGTATCAGTTCCAGTAGCTCTTGACAATGCAGCTCTTTGAAATGGTATCTTTTTTTCTTCAGCAGTATTTATAATCAGATCTCTTAATTTTTGTTGTACAGCCGGTGCATAAGCAATAACAGGACCTTTACCTATTTCTACATGACCTTGCGTTTTTTTGTCAATCATTGGGGTAGTTGTATCATGAGTAACATCTGTAACAATAGCAACGTTGGGTTTAATTCGTTCAGCAATCATTTGTGCACCACGCAATCCTATTTCTTCCTGAACCGAGTTTGTAACATAAAGACCAAAGGGTAATTTCTTTTTATTTTTGTGAAGTAAGCGAACTACTTCTGCTATCATAAATCCTCCCATACGGTTATCAAGAGCGCGACAAACAAATTTGTTCTTATTTAAAATATGAAATTCATCGGGGTACGTAATAACACAACCTACATGGATTCCCAATTTTTCAACCTCTTTTTTCTTTTTACACCCAACATCAATAAAGATGTTATTTGGTTTTGGAGTTTCTTCTTTAGCTTTACTTCTCGTATGAATTGCAGGCCATCCAAACACCCCTTTTATGATTCCTTTTTTGGTATGGATGTTCACCACCTTAGAGGGTGCTATCTGGTGGTCACTTCCGCCATTTCTTATCACATACAATAAGCCATTATCACTAATATAATTTACATACCAGGAAATTTCATCGGCGTGGCCTTCTATTACTACTTTATATTTTGCTTTTGGATTAATAATACCCACAGCGGTACCATAGGTATCGGTGATAAATTCATCAACATAGGGTTTAACATAATCCATCCAGAGTTTTTGTCCGTCCCATTCATACCCGGTAGGAGCAGCATTGTTTAAATAGTTTTCTAAAAAAGTGAGTGATTTTTTTGTTAAGATAGATGATGCCATTGTTAGTTTTTATTAAGAATTTCAAAATTAATAATTTATTAATAAGTACTGCGATACAATTTGTTTAATTTTGGAACAGTTTTAGTAAACATATTTTAGTAGTTATAAATTCAATTTAATTGGTTAAGTATCAGCATATAGTTTTCTTTATTTCGTTTTCTGTCTTTAGTTTTGCACAAACCACAGACGACTTCATTGAGCAAGAAAAAGATAGTTCAGGAACCTTCTATTATATTATAAAAGGAGATACTATTCCACGAGAGTATATAGATTTAGAAGAAGTTATTTTACTCAATAAACTTCATTTTAATACCAAGCAAGACCGCAGGCAGTATCTCATCCTTCGCCGTAAAACTCGTAAAGTTTATCCCTATGCCAAATTAGCTTCAGAACGGTTAACAACAATGACTTTACGTTTAAAGACTATTGATAGGAGGCGTGACAGAAAACGATATACAAAACGCGTTCAAAAATATATTGAACAAGAATTTTCCGAAAAACTAAAAAAACTCACTCGTACCGAAGGTCAAATTCTTGCAAAACTCATCCATCGGCAAACGGGACGAACTGCCTATAAATTAGTAAAAGAACTCCGCACAGGCTGGCGCGCTTTTTGGTACAATACCACTGCCAGAATGTTCGATATATCTTTAAAGGAAGAATACAATCCGTTCGAGGTAAAGGAGGACTACCTTATTGAAGACATTTTAGAACGTTCATTTCAAGCTAATTTATTAGAGCGCCAAGAACCAGCTTTTAAAATAGATTTGCTCGATCTCTCTTCGCATTGGAATAAAAAAACTGTTAATAAATAATTTTTAAGTCCCTTTGTCTGTAATATATATTTGCATTACTTTAGTAGACCGATCTTTTTATTTATTTGGGTGTTTCCCGCCACAGGCGGGTCGGGCTATACACTTCAAGTCCTCGTCTAACACCAATGTTAGTCTGTGGGCTTTTGTTTCTATCCCTAACACAAAAAACCATATTATCATAATTAAGTAGCTTTCAGGAGCTTAAATATTGTTGATAAAAAAGTATATAATTGTTTAGGTAAAATTAAAAAAGGGTTCGTATATTTGCACTCGCTTTCGAGAGGGAGCCAAAAACTAACCAGGCCGGTGGTCTGGGTTTTTTTTTATTTGAGATAAGTTCATTGATTTATTGAAATTGACAGCGTAGATATTTGTTAAATTTGACAGATATTTATAAT
>JADFOK010000011.1 GCA_022562895.1 Bacteroidota bacterium
GAGAAAAAAAGAACTTTTTAAAGAAAATAATTCAATTTTAATTGAAGTAAGAAAGGGGTATAAAATAGAAGATATAATTAGAAAAATTAAGAATGTAATCCAAAATTAGTATTCTATCAATAATATGTAGCCTATTTGTACCTCAACTACCATAAACCTTTATATTTATTGAGTTAGTACTTTTGCCGTAGTAAATTTGATTAATCAATCTTTTTCAATTATAATGAATATCAAATATACTTAATATTTGCATTTATGGACATAATGTGGACTTAATATTTAAAAAATAAAACGCAACTATCTATATTACAAATAATTACGTTTTATTAATGTGACCCCGACAGGATTCAAACCTGTAACCCTCAGAGCCGAAATCTGATGCGCTATTCAGTTGCGCCACGGGGCCCTTATTTTTCTACAATAATAATATTTTAACTTGAAAGCCGTGCTTTTACAATTGTAGATATTGTTTTTCCATCTGCTTTACCGGCAATTTTACTATTGGTCATCCCCATTACTCTACCCATATCTTTCATAGAACTAGCACCGGTCTGTGCAATAATTTCATCAACAACTTTAGCTACTTCTTCTTCATTTAACTGTTCTGGTAAAAACTGTTTTATTATTCCCGCTTGTTCTATTTCCGGTTGTACTAAATCATCACGGCCTTGTTGACTATAAATAGCAGCACTGTCATTTCTCTGTTTTACTAATCTTTGTAACAATTTTATTTCATCGCCATCAGAAATTTCACCTTTAGCACCCCCTTCAGTTTGAGCTAATATTATTGCAGATTTCACTGCACGTAAGGCATCCAAAGCCACAGTATCTTTAGCTTTCATGGCAATTATCATTGCATCCATAATCTGCTTTTGTAAGCTCATACTTTCTTATTTAAAATAAAGCGCGAAGGTAACCAATAAACAGTTAAACAAAAAAAGTGTTTTAAAGAAAAAGCCGTTCCTAAAACTAATTAAGAACAGCTTTTAATTCCCTTAAAAAATAATTAATCTACATTATCGTGTAAAAATGAATTATTTGATCGCAATTCAATATCATCATCATCGTCAACATTTACCGAGGTTCGTGATATATTGGTATCATTTTCGGTAGTTTCATCTAAATCAATACCCATACGTCTATAGGCTGGTTGTTTTTCGATATCATCGATATGAGAAGAGCTATTTCTAAATTTATAATTAAATTCCTTCATTTTTATTTTACGCTCTTCAGTGCGATCCCTTAACAATTTTGAAATCGAAGAATTTAAAGGATCGGATGGTTCATTATCATATTTTTCTGAAACCTCGGGCGTATCAATGGTTTTAGTTGAGAATTTAATTTCTTCATCCGAGACATCATCTTTTTGTGGAGGTTTTGCTTCATTTAAAACATTTTCCATTTCTTGGTAATCGTCTAAACTATATCGCTTAATTCCCTCATCGGTTATTTCGGTTACCGGCACAACCTCTATGGGATCCTTCACTTCGATATCCTCAATATTAGATGTAATTATTTCAGGTTCTTCTTCACTTTTTTGTTTTTCTGTATGTTTTTTTGTAGTTGGACTTACAGGAAGATCGAACATTAATATTTGTTCCTCTTTTTCAGATTCCCTTGCTACTTCAATAAATTCTTCCGAATTATCTTCCTCATCAATTTCTGTGTCAACAATTACAAATTCTTTTACATCTATTTCGTTGATATCGATCTCCACAAATTCTGCCAATAAATGAATATCTATATCATCATAAGAAACATCAATATTTTTTAATGATTCAGAAGTTTCCACATATCCTTCAAATGGGATTTCACTTTTAGTTTCTTTTTCATCTTCGAAAAGGGTATGTTTTATAACAGGTTCTGTATCAGTGTTTTCCGGAACGGGTTCGGTAATGATCTCTTTTGATAACTCAGTCTGAGATGCGGTGGGATTGGTTAAAAGCATCTGTTCAGCGCATTGTTCCTCTTCCAGGTAATGAGTTATTTTTTTAGCTTCCGTATTTGCTATATCATGTTGTTGTTCAGCATTGAATCCAGTTGCTATAACCGTTATAGAAATTGAATCCTCCAACGAATTGTCTTCACCAACTCCCATGACGATATTAGCCCCGTGACCTGCTTCATTTTGAATATGGTCACTAATTTCACCTATTTCATCAATGGTGATTTCTTCAGTTCCCGAAACAATAAGCAAAAGGACATTAGTTGCTCCTTTAATTTTATTATCGTTGAGTAATGGCGAATCCAATGCTCTTGTAATAGCTTCCTGGGCACGATTTGCACCACTTGCATTTGAACTACCCATAATAGCAGTACCGCTATTTTCCAACACTGTTCTAGCATCACGCAAGTCAATATTTTGGGTATAGTGGTGTGTAATTACCTCTGCAATACCACGGGCAGCGGTCGCTAATACTTCATCGGCCTTAGAAAAACCGGCTTTAAAACCAAGATCTCCATAGACTTCTCGTAATTTATTATTATTGATCACGATAAGAGAATCTACATTTTGCCTTAGGTTTTCAACCCCGATATGAGCTTGTTCATTACGAATTTTCCCTTCAAACTTAAATGGAATAGTTACAATTCCGACAGTTAGTATATCAAGTTCTTTAGCCATTTTCGCAATGACAGGGGCGGCACCTGTTCCGGTACCTCCTCCCATACCTGCAGTGATAAATATCATTTTGGTATTAGTAGTTAACATAGATTTTATTTCATCCATGCTTTCAACTGCAGATTGCTCTCCTATTCTAGGATCAGCACCCGCCCCCAAACCTTCGGTAAGGGAAATACCTAATTGAATTTTAATAGGCACAGGACTGTTTTCCAATGCTTGAGAATCTGTATTGCAAATAACAAAATCGACTCCCTTTATCCCTTGGTTGAACATATAGTTTATAGCATTGCTGCCACCTCCGCCAACACCAATTACTTTTATTACATTGGATTGATTTTTTGGCAGGTCGAACGAAATGTTATCAAATTCTTTGTTGCTGCTCATTGTATTGTTTTTTGTAAGATTGTTAACTTTATATTTAAATTATATTCGTAATTATTTTCTGGTCTTCAGCACTGTTCCCTCCCTAAAATTATCTAAGGACAATTTTTATCTTTCGGTCCTATTCTGCTTTGTCTAAAAACTCTTTAAATTTTTCTGCCCATTTATCGAAAAAGCCTCTCCGTTCTACTGAATTATGAATTATTTTTCCACTTTCAGTTTCAGATGTTGAGCCCATTTTATCATTAGGATCTGTATCAATAACCTTAACCTGGTTACTAAGACTATTTAACACTAATCCAACTGCTGTAGCATACAGAGGGCTTTTTGCTTCAGGATCGGTGTCTCCTGCCAAATGTTCGTTAGGATACCCAATTCTAGTGTCCATTCCGGTGATATATTCAACTAATTGTTTTAAATGTTGCAATTGAGAACCCCCACCGGTTAGCACTATTCCTGCTATTAATTTTTTCTTTTGTTCTTCATGTCCATAATTCTTTATCTCTAAATAAACCTGTTCGATAATTTCCACAACACGCGCATGAATAATTTTTGAAAGGTTTTTAAGAGTTATCTCTTTGGGATCACGGCCCCGAAGTCCTGGTATCGAAACAATTTCATTATCCTTATTCTCTCCCGGCCAGGCAGAACCAAATTTTATTTTTAGTAATTCGGCTTGTTTTTCAATAATAGAACAACCCTCCTTGATATCTTCTGTAATGACATTACCACCAAAGGGAATTACTGCAGTATGCCTGATAATCCCATCTTTAAATATTGCTAAATCGGTGGTGCCACCACCAATATCCAATAATGCAACTCCTGCTTCTTTTTCTTCTTGTCCTAATACTGCATTAGCGGAAGCCATAGGTTCTAAGGTAATGCCCGATAATTCCAACCCTGCACTTTTTATACATCTTCCTATATTTCTAATGGAAGACACCTGCCCTACAACCACGTGAAAATTAGCCTCAACTCTTCCTCCGTACATTCCTACAGGCTCTTTAACCTCACTTTGTCCATCCACTTTAAAATCCTGGGGTAGCACATGAATTATTTCTTCTCCCGGAAGCATAACCAATTTATGAACCTGATCACAAAGCCTGTCAATATCCTCTTCATTTATCACTTCATCGCTATTGGATCGAGTTATATAATCACTATGTTGAAGACTACGAATATGTTGCCCTGCAATTCCAACAATTACCTCCGTGATTTTCATCCCTGATGATGTTTCGGCATCCTGAACTGCTTGTTGAATAGACTGTATGGTTTGAGTAATATTATTTACAACACCTCGGTGCACACCATGGCTTTTAGATTTACCAATTCCTAAAATTTCCATTTTACCATATTCATTATTCCTTCCAATCATGGCAACAATCTTGGTAGTTCCAATGTCTAATCCTACGGCTATTTTATTATTCTCCATGGGGTAATTTTTTAGTAGCTACTACTTGGTTTTCATATTCTAAATTCACTGAGCTATAATTTGAAATCGTATTATTTTGTTTTGTTTTTTTATAGAATGCTTTAAATTTTTGAAACTTTTTTTCAATGTTGTTCGGTTTTCCAAACAGTAAAGTAAAATCTTGCTTCCTCAATTTCATATTAATAGTACCATCATTTTTTAATTGAAGTCCAATAACATATTTTTTCATAAATTCATCTTCATTTATTTTTAATAACAACTGGGTAACTTCAGTTAAATTTGATTTCAATGATCCGGTAATTATTGGTACCCTTGCCGAATATACTTCCGATAATGGCATTTTTTTTCCTTGGTCATCCAAGTAATAACTAGTCGAACCGGTAATCCGAGCTATGGGTTTACGCTGTTCTATCAATACTCCAAGCATACCATCTATTGTAATAAAAACCTCGGCATTCTTAATCATAGGATTTTCTAACAACCTACTTTCCATCTTATTCAAATCTAAAGTTTCTTTACCTATACTTGTAACACTATCATTATTTTGTATTAACAATTTATTAACTGTATTTAGTGTGATAAACGGACCGTTTTCGTCGATAAATTCTATTTCAATTTTGCTGAGTTTCCTTAATTCATTTCTATGTTTACTAAAACTATATAGGAATACCCCTAAACTTATAAGGACTAAAATTTTAAAAATATTCCAGTTAATTTTCATTTTTCAAATATTTAGTGATTCGATCAACTTCTGCGCCAATATCTCCAGCACCTACCAGGAGTTTTATAACACACACTGATTTCTTTATTTCTTTTGGTAATTCTTGTTTCGTAACAATTTTTTTGTTATCACATTTAATTTTTTCTAACAAATTTTGCGATGTAATTCCCGGTATTGGTTTTTCCCTAGCTGGATAGATTTCTAAAAGGATCACTTCATTGAATTGTGATAAACTCTTTGCAAATCCCGAAGCAAAATCACGAGTTCTCGAATATAAATGAGGCTGAAAAACCATTAATTTCTTTTTGTTGGGATATAATTCACTCACCGCTTGATACAAAGCATCTATTTCTGTGGGATGATGTGCATAATCATCGATAAGCACTAAATCATCACTTTTTATTTTATACGAAAATCTTCGTTTTACACCTTTAAAACTCTGTAATGCTTTGGGCAGGCAATGAGTTGGGGTACCCGCTAAAATTGCCATACCCAAAGCGGTAACAGCATTAAACATATTATGACGTCCCGGTAAAATGAATCGTAAATTTTTTATTACTTCTGAAGGTGTTTTTAGATCAAATACATAACTACCGTCTTCGATGCGAATATTTCTAGCTTCAAAATCTGCCGTTTCGTCAACTGAAACTGTTTTACCTTCTAATTGAAGTCCTTTTTTATAGAGTAAATTTTCTTTATTGGGAAGTAATCCCGAAAATTCTATATAAGCATTTTCTATAGTGGTTACATCTTTATAAATATCTAAATGATCTGCATCCATAGAAGTTATACAGGCAATGTCTGGGCTTAATTGAAGAAATGAACGATCAAACTCATCTGCTTCAACCACCATTAATTCATTTCCTTTATAGATGAAATTTGAATTATAATTTTCGGCAATTCCCCCTATAAAAGCTGTAACAGGCATATTACAATCTGCAAGTAAATGTCCTAAAATTGCTGATGTTGTTGTTTTACCGTGTGTGCCTGCCACGGCAAGACAAATTGTATTCTTTGTTATTTCACCTAATAATGTCGCTCGTTTTGTAATCGTATATTTTTCAGAGTAAAACCAGGATAAAATTTTATTGGTTTTAGGTATCGCAGGAGTGTATACTATTAATGTCTTTTCTTTAGATTGAATTTCTTTGGGAAGATTTAAAACGATTTCTTCAAATTGTATAGAAATATCTTCACTTATTAGAGCTTCGGTAATTTCTGAAGGTGTTTTATCATAGCCAAAAACATCTTTACCCTGCGATTTAAAATATCGCGCTAAAGAGCTCATCCCAATCCCGCCGATGCCGACAAAGTAAAAGTATTGTATGTTTTGTAATTTATTCATCAAGCTATTATGAACTTTTTATTAATTTTTTAATTTCAGCCACAATATCTTTTGTGGCATTGGGCTTTCCCAGTTTTATAATATTTTCGGAAAGTGTTCTCTGTTTTTCTTCTGAATTAAATAGTTTTGAAAATTCGGTTTCGAACTTCTCGTCCAGTTCACTTTCTCTTAGTAATACTGCTGCATTTTGATCTGAAATTGCTAAAGCATTCTTGGTTTGATGATCTTCAGTTACATTAGGAGATGGTATAAAAATCACTGGCTTGCCTACCAAACACAATTCTGAAACCGACAAAGCACCCGCTCTTGAGATAATAAAGTCTGCTGCTGCATACGCTAAATCCATTCGATTTATAAAAGCATGTACTTGAACATTTTCATTTCCTTTATTTTGATATTTTTCTACGTAATAACTTCCCGATTGCCAAATTACCTGTAAGTCAAATGTTAAGAAATATGATATTGAAGAATCAATAAGTTCGTTTATTCTTTTAGCACCCAAACTTCCACCTAAAATCAATACTGTTTTTTTGTTTGGATTCAGATTAAAATAAGCGATTGCTTCAGATTTCTTTGAATCAATATCCAGTAAATCTTGTCGCACCGGATTCCCGGTTACTATAATTTTTTTCGAAGGAAAAAACTTATTCATTCCCTCATAGGCTACACAAATACATTGAACTTTTTTACTTAACCATTTGTTTGTAATTCCTGCATTTGAGTTTTGCTCTTGTATCAAACAAGGAATTCCCTTATTGGAAGCAGCCCGAAGCAAAGGAGCACTAGCATATCCACCTGTTCCAATGGCTACATCTGGTTTAAAAGTTCTAATGATTTTATATGAACGATGTAAACTCGACATTAATTTAAATGGAAACAGAATGTTTTTGAGTGATAATTTTCGTTGCAAACCGGAAATCCATAATCCTAATATTTTATAACCCGCTTTTGGAACTTTCTCCATTTCCATACGATCTTTAGCACCAACAAATAAAAATTCTGCATTGGGATATTGCGATCTTAATTCGTTTGCAATAGCAATGGCCGGGTAAATATGACCTCCCGTTCCTCCTCCCGATAAGATGAATTTATATGGCTTCACTTAAAATATCTAAAGGGTTTTCTTCTTTTTCATCGTTTATAACTTCTTCTCTATTTGCACTCACACTTAAAACCATGCCTAAAGCAAGACAAGTCATCCAGATCGAGGACCCTCCACTACTTATAAGTGGTAATGTTTGCCCTGTTACCGGAAATAATTCTACTGCAACTGCCATATTGATCAATGCTAAAAATATTATGGGTAGACCGACACCTATGACCAGTAATTTTCCAAAAACATAGGTAGCCTTATGTGCTACAACAACTAACCGAAATAGTAATAATAAATACAAAAACATTAAAAACAAGGAGCCTATCAGTCCAAATTCTTCAACTATAATTGCATATATAAAATCGGATGAAGATTGTGGTAAAAAATTTTTCTGAACACTTTTTCCAGGTCCTAATCCTGTAATACCACCCGATGCAATTGCTATTTTAGCTTTTTCAATTTGATAATCAGCCTCGGTATCTTCATTATCAATAAAACTCTCTATACGACTCATCCAGGTATCTACCCTATTTGGGAATACATTTGGAAATGATTTAGCTGTTATTACAAACATAGTGAGCAATAAAAGTCCAGCTCCTAAAATAATTGCCAAATAACGCAGTGGGTATCCCCCTACAAAAACCAAAATTACTAACATTGAAAAAATAATCGCTGCTGTAGATAAATTTGCGGGAAGGATCAAGGCTAACACTACAAAAATTGGTAACCATAAGGGCAAAAGGGTTTCTTTAAATGTTACTTTTTTATTTTTTATTTTTGACAGGTACCGAGCCACGTAGGTCATTAAAACAACAGCTGCAAGTGTAGAAGTTTGAAAGGTTACCCCCACAAAAGGCACCCTTATCCATCGACTAGCATTTGCACCTTCAATAGTGGTCCCTTTGGTTATAGTAATAATAAGTAAAACAATTACTACGGGTAATGCAATAATAGACAAGCCTCTAAAATAATGATACGGTATTTTATGAACTCCATATAAAATAGCAAAACCTAAAAGCAAATGTGCAAGGTGTTTTAATAAAAATTTAAAAGTGCTTCCGTCACCATACAAATACGCCAAGTTGCTACTGGCACTATATATTGGTAAAAAAGAAAATAATGCTAATAAGGCTATAACTGCCCAAATGGTTTTATCTCCTTTAATATGTCGAAAAATAGTTCGCATTACATTTTACTACTTATAATTTTCTAACTGCTTCTTTAAATTTTCGCCCCCGGTCTTCAAAATTTTTAAACAAATCGAAACTGGCACAGGCAGGAGATAACAAAACAGTATCTCCACGCTTTGAGAGACGGTAAGCAACATTTACTGCATCTTGCATGGAATGAGTTTCTACCATTATATCGACAACATTTCCAAAAGCATTGATAATATTATCATTATCAACTCCCAAACAAATAATTGCTTTTACTTTTTCATTTACCAATGGGAGTAACGGTGTATAATCATTCCCTTTATCCTCTCCACCCACAATCCAAACGGTTGGGGTTTCCATACTATATAATGCATAATAAGTGGCATTGACATTGGTTCCTTTAGAATCGTTAACATAAAACACATTATTTATCTTTAATACTTTTTCTAAACGGTGTTCCACGCCTTGAAAATTTTCCAAACATTCTCGAATGGTTTTATTCCTGATGTTTAATAAATTAGCGACTGTTGCCGCCGCCATGGCATTTTTTAAATTATGTTCTCCATGTAAACTTAAAGTTGCGATTGGCATAGTAAATTGATTGTTATTTGTTGTTATTATTAGTTCTTGTTTATTTTTAAATGCTCCTTTTTTCAATTGTTTTTTTACTGAAAATGGTAATAATTGAGATTTTATCGAGTGATTGGAAAGCCATTGAAGTATATTACTATCGTCCCTATCATAGATGAAATAATCTTCCTTTGTCTGATTCATAATTATTCTAAATTTTGAATCTATATAGGTTGAAAAATTATTATTATAACGATCTAAATGATCTGGTGAAAGGTTAGTAATTACAGCAATGTGCGGTACAAAATCTTCAATTCCGTCCAACTGAAAACTACTTAATTCCAACACATAGTTTTCAATGTCTTTTGTTGCAACTATTTCAGCAAAACTTTTACCAATATTTCCTCCCAAAGCAACATTCAAATCACCTTTTTTCAATATTTGGTAGATCATCGTTGCCACTGTAGTTTTACCATTGGTTCCGGTAATTCCTATAATGTTAGCATCAATATATTTTGATGCAAATTCAATTTCAGAAATTACCTTTACCCCTTTTTTTTTCAGTTTCACAACTATAGGTATTGTTTCCGGTATTCCCGGACTCTTCATAACTATGGTAGCTGTAAGAATTTCGGCTTCATTATGACCTCCTTCTTCCCAAGAAATCTCATGATGTAAAAGAACTTGTTTATATGTATTTTTTATAATTCCCAAGTCTGAAACAAATACTTCAAACCCTTTTTTCTTTCCTAAAATGGCTGTACCCATTCCGCTTTCTCCAGCTCCTAGCACTACTAACCTATTCATTACCTTATTTTTAAAGTAACAATAGTTAGAATCGCAAGAAATATCCCAACAATCCAAAATCGTGTAACTATCTTACTCTCATGAAATCCTTTAATTTGGAAATGATGATGAATTGGTGACATTCTAAATATTCGCCTTCCTTGTCCAAACTTTTTCTTGGTATATTTAAACCAACTTACTTGCATCATAACAGAAAGGGTTTCCATTAAAAAAATGCCACATAGAATAGGAATGAGCCATTCTTTTCTAATGACAATAGCAATAACAGCGATAATTCCTCCTATAGTTAAACTTCCTGTATCTCCCATAAACACTTGAGCGGGATAAGTATTGTACCATAAAAATCCAATAAGTGCTCCTACAAATGACATTATAAAAATGGTCATCTCTCCTATATTTGGGATGTACATAATATTTAGGTAATCCGAAAAAATCACGTTCCCCGAAACCCAGGCAAAAATGGCCAGAGTAACACCAATAATAGCCGATGTTCCTGCTGCAAGACCATCTATTCCATCTGTGAGGTTAGCCCCATTGGAAACAGCAGTTATAATAAAAATCACTATTGGGATAAAAATGAGCCAAACATATGATCGGTATTCTTCACCGGCCCAACTTATAAGGCTTTCATAATTAAACTCATTCTTCTTTATAAAAGGAATTGTTGTAAGTAAGGTTTTTTCTTCAGGATAAAACTCATGTATTTTATTTTGAGTTACACTTTCAATAGTATTTTGCTGAATACCTTTATGCCGTTTTATAGTAATATCTGGATGAAAATACATAGTAGCACCTACAATAATTCCTAGTCCTACCTGCCCAAGAACTTTAAATTTACCCGACAATCCCTTTTTATTATTCTTAAATTTTTTAATGTAATCATCAATAAACCCTATGGTTCCCATCCATACCGTTGTTACTAAAAGCAAAATCACATAGATATTCTCAAGTTTAGCAAATAATAATACTGGAATAATAGTTGCCAATATTATTATTATTCCCCCCATGGTTGGAGTTCCTGCTTTTTCATTTTGCCCCTGCAACCCCAGGTCTCGTACAGTTTCTTCTATTTGTTTTTTTCGTAGATAATTGATGATTTTTTTTCCATATATAATAGCGATTAAAAGTGAAAATATTACTGCCATCGCTGCTCTAAACGTAATAAACTGAAAAAGACCTGCTCCTGGTATTTGGTATTTTTTCTCTAAAAAATCGAACAAATAATACAACATAGATTATTTATTTAAAGCATTTAATATTTGGTTAATTATTTTAAAATCATCAAAGTCAAATCGTTCTCCTTTAATCTCTTGGTAAGTCTCATGACCCTTGCCAGCTACCAATATAATATCACCTTCTTGCGCTAATTGACAGGCAGTTTTTATTGCCTGTTTTCTATCTGTAATCGAAAGGGTTTTCTTAAAATGTTCAGCAGGAACACCTGTTTCAATGGCTTCTATAATAGTTTTTGGGTCTTCACTTCTTGGATTATCGCTTGTAAAAATGACCTTCGAGCTAAGTGAAGCAGCAATATTACCCATCTTAGGTCTTTTTTGAACATCCCTGTCACCGCCACAGCCTACTACAGTAATTAATTCTTCATTTCCAGTTCTAATGCTATTAATAGTCTCTAATACATTTTTTAATGCGGCAGGAGTATGAGCATAGTCTACAATAGATGTGATATTTTTTTTTGAAACTAAATATTGAAACCTTCCAACTACACTTTCGAGTGTACTCATTAATTGAAGGGTTTCTATTGTATTCAACTTCATTAAATCTGCTACAGCATAAATAGCAAGGAGGTTGTATGCATTAAAAATTCCTATAAGTTTTACCCATAATTCGTTGTTATTTATTTTCAGTAATAAACCGTTAAACTGATTTTCAAGAATTATTGTTTTATAATCTGCATAAGATTTTAATCCATAAGTATATTTTTTAGCAACTGAATTCTGAAGCATTACCTTCCCATTTTTATCATCTATGTTTACTAATGCAAAAGATCTTTTACTTAGCTTGTCAAAAAAAGATTTTTTTACATCCCGGTATTCATCAAAATCTTTATGATAATCCAAATGATCATGTGTTAAATTGGTAAAAACCCCGCCGATAAAATTTAGCCCTTCAGTACGTTTCTGATGAATGCCATGTGAGCTAACTTCCATAAAGCAATAATCTACTCCTACATCGACCATCTCTTTTAAATATTTATTGATTGTAATTGAATCAGGAGTTGTATGTGTAGCCTTATATTGTTTTGTATCGACCATAATTTTTACTGTTGAAAGCAATCCAACTTTATACCCAGCTTTCTTAAAAAGTTGATATAACAATGTGGTTATGGTAGTTTTTCCGTTAGTTCCAGTTACTCCAATAAGTTTTAATTTCTCAGAAGGATTATCATAATAATTGGCTGCCACTATTGCCAATGCTTTTTGTGAATCTGAGACTTGTACATAAGTAATCCCTTCAACAATATCTTTTGGTATTTCTTCACAGATAACAGACATTACTCCATTATCTGAAGCCATTTTAATATAATCATGACCATTTGTAACCGTTCCGCGTAACGCTACAAAGAGATCATTTGACTTTGCTTTTCTCGAATCAAATTCAATTTTTTGAATATCCACAGAGGTATCCCCTATTACTTTTTCAATAGTTACTTTATATAATATATCTTTAAGTTGAATCACGATAAATTCAATATTATTTGATTTCCTTTTTTAAAGGTTGAGCCAGACTTAATAGATTGCTTAGAAACAGTTCCATTACCAACGATTTTTACTTTTAATCCCATGTTTTCTAATAATGAAACCGCGTCCATACCTGCCATTCCTATAACATTAGGGATTTTAGTGAATTGTTTTTGAGCGTTAGAATAATAGTCTTCATAATCTAATTTTACCAATATGTCTTCCTCTTCTATTTTTGAAACTTCGGAAATTAATGGTAAAACCGTAAATATTTTTTGAGCTATATGTTTAAACACCGGACCCGAAACATCAGCTCCATAATAACCTTTTTTAATACTAGGCTTATGAATGATTACAATACAAGAGTATTTTGGATTTTCAGCTGGAAAATAACCAACAAATGAAGAAACATATCTTTTATTTTCGTTCCAATCTGGTTTCCAATATTCTGTTTGTGCCGTGCCAGTTTTCCCCGCCATGGAGAAATAGGTGGAGTACAATGACTTTCCTGTTCCCCTTTTTATAACATTTTTTAAAATATCCTGAATTTGTAAAATTGTTTCTTCCGAACAAATCTTAGGATTGAGTATTTCTTTTTTAAAAGTTTTAACAGACATGTTCCAAGCTCGGACTTCGCTGATAAATCTAGGTTTTACCATCTCCCCATTATTGGCTATTGCATTATAGAATGTAAGTGTTTGTAAAGGGGTAAGTCGCAAATTATATCCATATGCAATTGAGGGCAATGCGTTTTTACTCCATAATTTATGTCCAGGTCCTGGTAATACTGGTTTTCCTTCACCTTTAATGGGAATTCCCAGAGAATTACTTAACCCAAAACTCTTCAAACGGATTATAAATTTTTTTGGATCTTTC
This sequence comes from Bacteroidota bacterium, assembly GCA_022562895.1. Taxonomy (GTDB): domain Bacteria; phylum Bacteroidota; class Bacteroidia; order Flavobacteriales; family Flavobacteriaceae; genus Marifrigoribacter. Next base: position 13,705 of record JADFOK010000011.1, read on the forward strand.
GAATATCCTTCGTCTATGATGGTTGCCATTCCAATATTTGAAGATACTTCCAAAACGCGAGCCACTGAAATTTTTCCATACCCCCCTTTATGAGAATCATAAATCTTTCTTCCATAAAAAACTTTTTCACCAGATTTGGTGTCAACAATTACACTTGTATCGATTATCTTATCTTCTAATGCAGCCATTAATGACATTACTTTAAAAGTAGAGCCCGGTTCATGAGATTCACCTACAGCATAGTTCAGTTTTTCATAATAAGTTCCTAGTTTGGTGCGTCCTAAATTAGAAATGGCTTTAATTTCGCCTGTTTTCACATCCATAACAATCACACATCCATGTTCAGCTTCATAATATTCCAATTGCTTCAAAAGTGCATGATGAGCAATGTCTTGAATATTTATATTTATGGTCGAAATAATATCGAAACCATCCTGTGGTTCTACTTCATTTTCATCATAAACCGGTTTCCACTGTCCTTTTGCAATTTTTTGTTTTAGCCTCCTGCCATCTTTTCCGCGTAAAAGTTCATCAAAAGCACCTTCGAGCCCAACTTCATAACTACCTGGTCTTTCTCTTATTTCATTTCCCACTATACGTTCAGCAATTTTTCCAATTGGATGTTCTCTTACAGTACGTTGTTCAACTATAATCCCTCCTTTATAAGGTCCTAAATTGAAAAGTGGAAAACGCTTCACTTTTAAATAATCTGAATAACCCAAATTTTTTGCTATTAAAAGGAATCTGTTTTTGTTTGTGCGAGCTTTTCTGAAAAGATTTTGATAATATGAAGATGACTTCCCAAGCATTTTACTAAGTTCTTTGGAAAGTGAAGGAATATGTTTTTTAAAATTTGAAGAAGAAACGGTAACTGCATCAAATCTAATGTTATATTTTGGCACTGAAGTGGCAAGTAAACTTCCATCATCTGAATAAATATTCCCCCGATTTGAAGAAATAATAAAGTTTCTAGTAGTATTTTTTAATGCTAATTCGCGGTACTTTTCTCCATCTACAAATTGAATATTTATCAATTTAATAGCCACTAATATCGCAAAGATGAACATACATCCTGCAACAAAATAAAAGCGGTTTAAAATGTTCTTTTCTGATATGGACACTGCACTACTTTTTTATGGTTGTTATTATTTTTATTTTCTGAGGCGGCATTAATGATGGTTTTAATCCTCGCTTTTCCATCGTCTTAATAATTTTACTTTCCAATTTAGCCTGCATAAGAGTCATTCGCACATCAACATATTCACTTTTTAATTCTTTAACATCATTATTAAGTTGAGCAATTCGATGCACTTTTTTATCTGCACTATGCGAACTTGCTATCATAATTAAAGCCAATACTGACAAAAAAATGATAAAACGCCAATTTTTAAAGGAGTCATCACTCACCAAAAACTTTGCTTTAAGTATGTTATAAAAATTGTTTTTCACTATTCCTTGTTAAACTCCTTTTGGTCCCGCTCAAAGAACTGACAATCTGCACCCCAAGCGGAGGGACACTTTATAATTTCTCAGCAACTCGAAGCTTTGCACTACGGGCCCTGTTGTTTACTTTTATTTCTTCTTCAGAAGGTATTTTAAATTTGCCTATAGGTTTAAAAGGCACTTTCACCCTGCCAAAGACATCTTTTTCTGGCTCTCCTTCAAAGAGGCCGCTTCTTATAAATCTTTTTACCAACCTATCTTCCAAAGAATGATATGAAATAAGACTCAACCGTCCACCGGGTTTTAAAACTTCTTGTGTTTGTGTTAAAAATTCTTTTAGAGCATCTAATTCTTGATTTACTTCTATTCTAATGGCCTGATAAACTTGCGCCAAGATTTTATATTCTTTGTGTTTTGGTAAAAATTGTCTCAATGCACTTTTAAGTTCTTCAGTAGTAAGAATTGGTCCTTTTTCTCTAGTTTTAACTAAAAGTCTTGCCATCCCTGAAGCAGATCGTAACTCACCATATTTAAATAAAACATCCCTCAGTTGTACTTCGGAATATTTATTTACTACATCATAGGCCGAAAAATCTGCATTTTGATCCATTCGCATATCAAGATTTGCTTCAAATCGAGTTGAAAACCCGCGTTCAGCAACATCAAACTGATGAGATGAAACTCCAAAGTCTCCTAATATTCCATTTACGCTGGTATATCCTTGAAAACGTAAAAATCGTTTGAAGAATCTAAAATTTTCGTTAATTAATAAAAAACGAGAATCATCAATAACATTTTCCAATACATCTTTATCTTGATCAAAAGCAATTAATTTTCCATTTATATCAAGCCTGCTTAGTATCTCCCGTGAATGTCCACCACCACCAAAAGTTACATCCACATATACTCCATTAGGTTGGATGTTAAGACCATTTACAGCTTCGGTTAACAATACCGGATTATGATATTCCATTGTTATCATCACTTTCTTCTCCCATTACTTCTTCGGCCAAATCAGCGAAATCATTGGCTGTATCATTAATAGCTTGTTCATATTTACTTTTATCCCAGATTTCAACAATATTAATTGCTGAAGAAATTACTATCTCATTACTAATTCCCGCAATAGATGCAAGGTCTTTAGGAATAAGTATTCTACCCGTTGAATCCATCTCAACAGTCTTTACTCCAGCTGTAAACCGCCGGATAAAATCATTGTTCTTGCGGTTAAAACGGTTAAGTTTACCCATTTTCTGCATCAGTAATTGCCATTCCTCCATTGGGTACAACTCCAGGCATGGCTGAAAAACAGCGCGCTTAATAACAAACCCGTTTGTAGAAACAGGAGCTAACTGTTTTTTTAAAGCCGAAGGCAACATCAATCGTCCTTTTACATCTGCTTTGCACTCGTATGTCCCAATTAAATTGAGCATGAGGGGATTTTTTTTTTAAAATATAGTTTCAAATATATAGAACATTTACCACATTTTACCACATTTTACCACAATGTTAATAAGTTTTATCACATCTGGTGGTATAACTTCTAAATTTTTAAAAAACAAGGTGTTGTAATATTTTTAAACCGAAAAATAAAATTGCTTACTTTTGCTTTGCTAATTGCATTAACCAAATATGGCTCATAAGATTAATAAAGAGGGGAAATTTACATATCTAGACATAGGGGAAGGAACTCCGGTTATCATATTACATGGGCTTATGGGTGGTTTAAGTAACTTTGATGGTATAATAAATTTTTTTCCTGAAAAAGGGTATCGAATTTTAATCCCCGAGTTACCTATTTACAAAATGTCCCTGATTAAAACCAATGTAAAGAGTTTTGCAAAATATGTATCTGAATTTATTGATCATATGGGTTTTAATAAAATTATTTTATTGGGAAATTCTCTTGGAGGTCATATTGGTCTGTATTGTAGTAAATCTTTTCCTAAAAAATTAACAGCATTAATTATCACTGGGAGTTCTGGTTTATATGAAAGTGCGATGGGTGGTTCATTCCCAAAACGTGGTGATTACAATTACATTAAACAAAAAGCTGAAGATGTTTTTTATGACCCTGCAATTGCTACTAAAGAAATCGTAGATGAGGTTTTTGCTTCAATTAACGATAGAAACAAACTAATACGTACCCTTGCAATTGCCAAAAGTGCAATTCGCCATAATATGTCTAAAGATTTACCGCATATGCCAACACCAACTTGTATTATATGGGGTAAAAATGATACGGTAACATCTCCTGATGTTGCAATAGAATTTCATGATCTACTCCCGGACTCCGATTTATTTTGGATTGATAAGTGTGGTCATGCACCGATGATGGAACATCCAGATGAATTTAATAAAATTCTCTTCGCCTGGTTACAAAAACGGGAATTTTAATCCAAAAAAAATGCAGATTAAATCGGCAGAATTTGTGGTAAGCAACACTAATGTTGACAAATGCCCCAAAGACAGACTCCCAGAATATGCTTTTATAGGTAGGTCTAATGTTGGGAAATCGTCACTTATTAATATGTTAATGCAACGTAAACATTTGGCCAAAACATCGGGTAGACCAGGAAAAACACAATTAATCAATCATTTTATAATAAATAAAAATTGGTATTTGGTCGATTTACCCGGCTATGGTTATGCACGGGTCTCAAAAAGTAACAAAAAAGTATTTCAGAAGTTTATCACCCAATATTTTAAAAACCGTCAACAATTAGTCCTGGCTTTTGTGTTGATAGATTCCAGGCTTGAACCTCAAAAAATCGATTTAGAATTTATGGAATGGTTGAGTGAAAATCAAATTCCCTTTTCTATTATATTTACCAAATCCGATAAATTAAAACCCAACGCTCTAAAACGAAACATAGATGCATATTCGATTAAGATGCTTGAATCTTGGGAGGAAATGCCACATTATTTTGTCAGCTCTTCAAGTAAAGGAACAGGACGCGATGGATTATTAAATTATATTGCTGATGTCAATTTACAGGTAAACGATTTGTAATTAAATCAATTAGTTAATTAAAAAAAGTCAGTATATATAATTCATTAGAAGAAATAAACACATTTAATACCCATCCTTCCTAAGAAAATATAAATAGGTAAGTCACTCCAATATTTATTTAGTATTGTTGTTGTCTTAAAATTGTATTGAGTCTGAAATTCATCAAGATGATAAAACTTCATATTATAAGTAGATTTTTGTCTATAAATTCTGCCAAAACTAATCTTCTTTAAAAACTCAAAAGGTTTTGGCCTATACATTACATTCGCAAGTGGAAGGCCTTACAATTTTATGTAAACTCTCCAACCAGGTATTTAACTTACCTGAATTAGTATTATAGACCAAGGTGAGTTGCTTTTTTACTTTTTCAATTCCATTTTTTCAGCAAAATAATCGCAAAAATCATGCATAGTCGCACTCATTTTATAATCGTTAGTTGCTTTCTCAAAGGTATCTGCTAAAGCTCTTAATGTCTGATAAAAAAAAACTTTCATTTCATCCAAGGGCATGTCTTTTGTCCATAAATCAATACGCAATGCTTCTTTTGCTTTGTGGTCCCAAACCGACATAAAAATGGCTTTAGAAGGTTTATTTTTAATTCCACTATCCTGTGCAGACCAATGTAGAGATTCAGGTATTTTATTTTCGTCCAGTGTTACCTTAATTGATATGTCTGAAGTATTTTTTTTATTCATTACTTTTTGGGTTTATATTTAGACTTTTTAAATATTTGGTTTGCATCCTGCATCAATAGTTGATGAATTTTTACAGGGTTTTTTTTCATATATGATCGTACTATTTGCCAGCCCATATACCTCCCTACCCTTCCCGGAGAATCATTATCAATTTCGAGATAAAATTTAGAAAATGGAGCTGGATTTAAAAAACGGGCAGTTAATTTTGGATCTGTACTGTATAAAATTTCATTTTCTACAAAATTACGCCAAATTTCAGTTTCATTTTCTTCAACCCACTTAAATTCATCTTTGGTATATCCTATTTTTTCAGCATCAGATATATGAGGTAACCACAATTCTTTTAAATACAATTCCTTTCCAAAATAAATCATTTGTGCTAAAAAGAAACGATGTTGTGGTTTTGAGATAAGTTGTTTTGCGTAGGAGGTCGCAATATCGGGAGTGATTTGAGATTCCTTCATGTTTTGAGAAAAATATTTTGGAATTCCATCATAAAATGGATGATTAATTCCCAGATAAGTATCTAAAGAAACGATTAGTAAACTGTCTGAAGTGATTATTTTATTTTTATAATCTACATCCGAAATAATTGTAATAACCAACGGCGATTTAAATTGTGGAAAATAATATTTTATATGTTGAAAAAGAGAAAGAAGATCGCTATGCAATTTTTCATCTGTAGGAAATTTATTAATTACTTCCCGGTAAAGTTGTTGTTGAAGTGTATCTAGTATTTTTTGAACCCATATACTATCGTGATATTGTATGGGAAAGAAAACCGGGTATTTTCTCTTAAGTTCAGGGATATCTTTAGTATTGGCAGTCCCAAAAATCTTATCGAATCTAATTATCTCAAAATCAATTGGAACACTGGCAATATTCTTTTCGGTTTTATCTTCGGTAAAACAACCAACAAATAAAATCACAACAAAAATAAACAGGTATTTCTTCATAATTAAAACTACTTTGCAAGGGTTTAACGCAAAACCTTTTTTTAAATTTTACTTTTCCTTTATTTTTGCTTTGTAAAGGTATTATTTAAAACTTACAAAATGAATACTAAAGAAGTTGTTGACTATATAGTAAATTGGTTAAAGAACTATGCAGAAAATGCAAACTTAGAAGGATTTGTTATAGGTATAAGCGGTGGAATAGATTCTGCAGTAACTTCTACTTTATGCGCAAAAACCGGATTATCAACTTTATGTATAGAAATGCCCATTCACCAGTCAAAAAACCAGGTTTCCAGAGCAAAAGAACACATAGAACAATTAAAAATAAGATTTCCGAATGTTAAACATAAGTGTGTGGATTTGACTCCTGTTTTTGAAGAATTTAAAAAACAAGCATCAATTCCTGAAAATGACACTTTTTTAGATATAACATTAGCGAATTCAAAAGCTCGTTTACGTATGACAACATTATTTTATTTTGCAGGTCTTTACCGGTATCTGGTAGCTGGTACCGGTAATAAAGTAGAAGATTTTGGTGTTGGTTTTTTTACAAAGTATGGTGATGGTGGTGTTGATCTTAGTCCTATTGCGGATTTATTAAAAAGTGAGGTTTATAATGTAGGATATCAAGTAAAAGTACCAGATTCTATTCTTAATGCAGCCCCTACAGATGGCTTGTTTGGTGACAATCGTACCGATGAAGATCAATTAGGTGCTAGTTATGATGAATTAGAATGGGCTATGAAAATGAAAAACATAGGAAAAAAGATAATTGATTTTAAAAATCGCGAAAAAACAGTGTTTGAAATATATAAACGCTTAAATTGTGTAAATCAACACAAAATGATACCAATACCCATATGTATAATTCCCTCTGCATTAAAAAAATAAGGGTTATTTAACGAATATTTTTGAAGTTGAGCGAAATTTCCCTCAAATCTATTTAATTTAATTTAGTTTTTTTTACTTTGGTTGAATGTAATTGTTTTACAAAACCTCACACTTATAGCATTTTATTGTTTTAAGTGTCTTTTTGAAATAATGAAGACTATTAAATGAAGACAATTTTAATTGCTGATCATCATCCTGTAACTAGAAAAGGAGTTACCTGTATGTTAAAGACAAATAATGATTTTTCCATTATTGGTAAAGCGAATAATGGTGATGAGTTATATAAAAAATTAGAAAAACACAATCCTGACATTTTAATAATGGAAATTGATATGCCACAAATAAATGGCATAAATGCTTTACGAGGAATAAAGTCACAATTTCCAAAAACACGGGTCCTTATTTTTTCAACACATCCTGAAGAAATTTATGCATTACGCTCTATTAAATCGGGAGCTGCAGGATATGTCCCAAAAACTGCTTCTACAAAAATTTTCTTAAAAGCACTTAAACAAATTGCCAAAGGCGGTATTTTCTTAAATGAAGAGTTAACTTCAACTTTCACAAGTCGTAATGTAGGAGAAACAAGTGCAATTAGCCGATATAAAAAATTATCCTCCAGAGAGATCGAAGTTTTAAATCTTTTATCTATTGGTAAACGAAATAAAGATATTGCAACTGCTTTAAACATTAATGAAAAGACAGTAAGTACTTATAAAACAAGATTACTGAAAAAGCTGAAAGTGGATAACCTTGCAGATTTAATCCACCAGTCTAGAATGTTTCAGTTTGGTTAATTACAAAACCCTATTTAATTTTTCTGAAAGAATTTTTTTAAGTGTTAAATAGTCTACTATGTCTTTTAGGCTATTTTCTTTTTGTTGTGTATCCAGTTCATTTATTTCTTCTGAAAGTTCATTTATTTTTTGAGAAACTAAATACCGCCTTAAGTTCAATATGGTCTCAGTTACTATTTGTGCAATAGAGTAATCTTTATCTTTTACATAAATATCCTTACTCTCCCAATTATCTAAGTGATACTTTTCATCATCCATTAATAAATGGGTAACAGTTTCGGCTTTTTCAGGTTCTAACCGATTTATGAAATGATCCAATTGAAACTCTTGTTCTTGATTAAAACAAGTTATTAAATCATGATATAATTCTTTAAGGTTTTCGTTTGTAAATTCTATTTCATCTTCCTGCAAATCGAGATAAATTTTTTCAAATACCTTTGCTTTTACAATTTCTGATTTAAAAATTATTTCTCCATTCTCATTCGTTTCAATAGTTACCTCCTCAAAATTTTCTTCATTAACTCCATACAATAAAAGTAACTCGATTAATTTTTTCTCTAACTTAAACTGAATATCTACTTTTTGAACTGGTTGTTTTTCTGAAGAAATTACATCAAAAGAATGAGTTGATTTTTTTGCTCTTTCCGATAAGTATCTTCTTTCTTTTTGAAGAATTTGCGCTAAAGTATTAAAGAGTACCTCTTCAGAAATATCCATAATACGAGAGCATTCTTTAACATACACTTCACGTTTTATTACATCTGGTATCTTGGCTATGCTTACCACCATATCACGTATGGTTTCGGCTTTTTTTATAGGATCGTTTTTCGTTTCGGAAGCCAATATAGAGGCTTTAAAATTGATGAAATCCTTTGTGTTTTCTTTTAAAAAATTAGTAAGTTTTTCAAAAGAGTTATTTTTAGCAAAACTATCTGGATCTTCTCCTTCCGGAAAGGTACATATTTTTACATTCATCCCCTGTTCAAGAATAAGGTCTATTCCTCGAAGAGAGGCTTTTAATCCGGCCGCATCACCATCAAAAAGTACTGTGATATTTTTTGTTAAACGATTAACAAGCCGGATCTGTTCGTGCGTTAAAGCTGTCCCTGAAGAAGATACTACATTTTTTATCCCAGTTTGGTGAAATTGAATGACATCTGTATAGCCTTCAACCAAATAACAATTATTTTCTTTTGCTATTTCTTGTTTGGCGTGGTAAATACCATACAACACTTTACTCTTGTGGTAAATATCACTCTCAGGCGAATTAAGGTATTTAGCAGCCTTTTTACCATTGGTTAATACTCTACCCCCAAAGCCCAATGTACGACCACTCATACTTAAAATTGGGAATATTACCCTATTTTTAAAACGATCGAATTGTTTTTCTTCTTTTACGATACTAAGTCCTGTTTTTTCTAAAAACTCAAGCTTATATCCCTCTTTTATTGCTGTATTTGTAAAGGCATCCCATTGATTTGGTGAATAACCTAGCATAAATTTCTCAATAGTTTCCTTTGTAAATCCACGTTCCTTAAAATAAGTAAGGCCAATAGCTTTACCTTCTTCTACTTTTAGTAATGTGTTATGAAAATATCTTTTAGCAAAATCACTTACCAAATATAAACTCTCACGTTCATCGGCTTGAAGTTTTTGTTCATTGGTTTGTTCGGTTTCTTCTACTTCTATTCCATATTTTTTTGCTAAATATTTTATGGCTTCTGGATAGGTAAAGTGTTCATGTTGCATCAAAAAAGAAATCACATTGCCTCCTTTTCCGCTTGAAAAATCCTTCCAGATTTGTTTCGCTGGAGAAACCATAAAACTGGGAGTACGCTCATCTGTAAATGGGCTTAGCGCTTTTAAATTACTTCCGGCTTTTTTTAATTGTACAAAATCCCCGATTACCTCCTCTAAACGGGTGGTTTCAAAGACTGTATCTATAGTAGTTCTTGATATCAAAGGGAATTATTTCAGAAAGTAAATCACACTAAACTATGAAACGTAAATGTAGTGAAAAAAAATCATCATTAGATATTATACTCTATCAACAAACTTACTTTTTTCGATCAATCACATAATTAACCATAAGCTCTAATGATTCTTTATAAAGAGTTGTGGGATACGATAACAAAAGAAGTAATGCTTGTTGTTGATATTCTTTCATTTTTGAAACAGCATAGTCCAGTCCGCCCTTGGATTTTACAAAAGCGATAACCTCTTTAACTCGTTTTCTATCTTTGTTATGATTTTTAATTGAATTAATAATCCAACTTTTTTCTTTTTCTGAACAATTATTAAGTGTATAAATTAGCGGAAGTGTCATCTTTTGTTCTTTGATATCGATACCGGTAGGTTTTCCTATTTTTTCTTCTCCATAATCAAAAAGATCATCTTTTATTTGAAATGCCATACCTATAAGTTCCCCAAACCGTCTCATAGTTTCAACCTCTTCTTTTGGTGCGTTAACAGATTGTGCGCCCATAGCACAACATGCAGCGATGAGGGTGGCTGTTTTTTGGCGTATAATATCAAAATACACATCTTCGGTTATATCTAGATTTCGTGCTTTTTCTATTTGCAGTAATTCTCCTTCGCTCATCTCTCTTATGGCAACCGATATTATTTTCAACAAATCAAAATCGCTATTATCAATGGATAATAACAACCCTTTTGAAAATAGATAATCCCCCACTAATACGGCAATTTTGTTTTTCCAAAGGGCATTAATAGAAAAAAAACCTCGCCTCGTATTGCTTTCATCAACAACATCATCATGTACTAAAGTTGCTGTATGAATTAATTCTATTACAGAAGCACCACGATACGTACGGTCATTTACTTCACCATTATTTGTCATCTTAGCAATAAGAAAAACAAACATAGGTCGCATTTGTTTTCCTTTACGGTTTACCACATAATGTGTAATACGGTTTAGAAGAGAAACTTTGGAAGACATTGAAAGTAGAAACTTTTTTTCAAAAAGTTCCATTTCATATTCAATAGGAAGTTTTATTTGTGAGACTATCTTCATTCAAAATTCAAAAATAAGTTAAATTAGAAAGTATTAAAATTATATACATAATTATTTAGCTGTTGATACAATTTTATTTCTATAAAGTGATATATCAATGCATTTTTCCATCTCATTTTTTTTCAAATCGATACCTAAAAAAGATTGAATTTTATCAATTGCAACATTAGGATGATCAAGAACATCTTTATAATCAATATAAATTAATTCTACTCCAGGCTCTTTATTTTTCCATATTTCTATAGATTCTAATTGTTTTCTAAAAGCATTGTATAGACTTACAGGGAATATATCCGGATTTTTTCCAATCATTTTTTGTTGGGATTTAATTATCTCGTCTAAATTTCGTTTCATGAAAATGATTTTATACCTGTATTTGAAATCTAAATGTTTTAATAAAGGTGCTACAATTTTTACAGATTTATCCTTGGCTTGATCAAGCCAAGAATTATCTTTGTGTATAGACTTTACCGGTTCAAATTCATAATAACCTTTTGGGTTCGACTCATCTGCTTTTCGTTTCTGGTCAACTAATGAATCTAACCCTCCTTTATCAAGCATCTGCATCATTAACGAAGTACCGGATCTTGGTAAACCCGATACAATTACAATTTGTTCTTTTCTATATTTGTACTGTATTTTATCCCTTAATTTTAAAGGTGTAGTGATTTTTTCTACGATATTTTCAAGAGCCTTCTCTGCTTTATGATATGTTTTTGCTTTAAGTGTCGTAGCTGTTTTAAAAGCAATTTTTGCATTTTCAAGGTCTCCCAATTTTTCTAATGCTCTTCCTAACATATAATGAGCAGCTGGAAAATACTTAACCAACTCTATACTTGTAAATGCATGTTCAGCAGATTCTTGATATTCTTTTAACTCAAAAAGGGCTTCTGAAATTCCTCTATGGTATTTCGCTTTATCGGATTCTATCTCTATAGCATTTTCAAAGGCTTTTTGAGCCTCTTTAAAATTTTCAAGTGTCAAATTAACACTACCTATTCTGAACCATACCTCTGCATTAGGTTTTCTGTTCTTAGCATCTATTAATACTTTTAATGCTTTACGATTATATCCTTTTCCTGCTAATATTTGTGCTTCGATAAAGTATGTGTTGTAATTTACTTTGGTTTTAATCTTGTTAAATTCTGTAAAATATTTTTCTGCGTCATTAAAATTTTCTAATCCCAAATTTACATTTATAAGGTCTAAATAATATGGGGCTACGTCTATAGGGTCTTCTTCTTCAATTAAATCTAATAAAAGCTCTTTTGCTTTTTCAAAATCTTTTTTCCCCAAATAGACACGGGCAAGATTGTGTTTTAAATCACATTTAGTTTTGTGAATAGCCGTTTCAATTTTCTCATCAGGACGTTCAATATATCCTAATTCAATCAGTTGTTCCATCGTTTCCTCATCTGAGAAATTATCCTCAACTTCTTCTTTTTTTAATTCGGCAAAATCTCCCTTCACATCTTCCCAACTCTCAATATATTTTGGAGGCTTTGTATCTATAAATATATCCAAAATTACCTTTCCGTCCATATCCTTGCCTACGGGAAGACCGAAATGATGAAGCACTGTTGGTGCTATATCAATTAAACTAAGTCCAAATATTTTTTCATTCTTTTTAATATTGGGACCACTTGCCACAAAAATTCCGAACTGCCTATGATCTAAAGCAGGTGCTGCAGCAACCTTTGGCATTTTTAATATTCGTTTGTTACCAGACTCAAAACCATGGTCCGACATGATTATTACTGTAGTATCCTCATCTATTAAATCAAGAACCCTCCCTAACATCATATCCTGGAAACGATAAGCTCCTACAACAGCATCTTTAAAAATATCAAATTGGTCTTGAGAAATTCTGGAAAGTTTTGGAGGATGGTATTTCATAAAAGAATGGCAAAAGTGATCTATCAAATCAAAATATATTGCCATAAAATCCCATTTGGATTTTCGTAATAAATAAGTAGAAGCATTGTGTACGGAAACATTTTGAGACATTATTTTGGAAAACTCCCTGAGTCCACTTTTTTTATCTTCTTGATTTATTTTAGCTGCTTTGGGTATAATAGGGAGTATGTGCTCTTTCGTAATTTCAAAAGGGAACATTCTCAAATCTTTTAGTTCGTTTATTAAATGTTTGGGGTGAATGGTGCCCTCAACAATTCCAGTTGATTTAGTAGGATCTGCACTTACCCTTTGAAATTTATCAGAGACAACTACCCCATTAATAGGTTCTGCCGGGAAACTGGGCCACCAACCCACAATATTACTTTTAAAACCTTGATTATGCAGAATATTCCATATGGCTCTAGATTTTCTTGAATTTGTTGTTACCGGCCTAAGACCCTTTTTATTCGGTAATACTTCAATAAAACCTAATACACCATGTTTATCCGGTGTTTTACCGGTGGCGACAGAACTCCACAGCATAGGGCTATAAGGTGGGTTCATGGTACTCATGTTACCATACACTCCAGTATCAATCATTTTTTTTAAAGAAGGCATTAACCCTTTAGCCAACAAAGGCCCTATTATTTTCCAGTCAGCCGCATCCCAGCCAATCAATAGCAATTTATTTTTTATCATTTTCTTTTTTTCGGGATTCTTTTTTTATTTTTCTCCATGCCGTAAATGCAAGATCACCAAAAGCCAATAAGCCCAAAGAGCCATCAATTGGAATCTTGGAAAAGTCTATTTTTTTTTTCTTCACTTTAAAAATATTTTTGTTTTATAACTTGAATTATACTACATTTATATTTGTATTTACTTTAAACCATATAGTTAATTTTTTTTTTTTCATAAAACAACAAAAGTTAACTAATAAAACCATAAAATTATGACAAAAATTACTAAAAACAGTTTTTCAAAAAAATTAGCTAAGTATAGTGCATTATCGCTTGCCATAGCTGGAGTTGCTAATGCTTCAGGACAGATAGTTTATACCGATGTTGATCCAGACTTTATAGGTGGATTAGGTGATACTTATGCTATCGATTTCGATGGAGATGGCATAATTGATCTTAATATAGTACAATCCAATAACGGTGCTTATGAGATTATACATGCTGCCCCTACAGGCACAAATGGTGTTCTTGCAGATGTAATTGGGGCTTACACTTACGCTTCTAACCTTTCATATGGGGCGGTTATTAGTTCTGGACTAACGTTTCAAAGTTTTGGTGATTGTTGCGCTGGTATAGGATATGCTGGAAGCCAATTTTGTGGTTCAGTGGACGCTTTTTTTGGTGTAGAGTTTGACCTTAGTGGCGGCACTCATTATGGATGGATTCGAGTAGATATTGCAGATAACTCAAACTATGTAGTTAAAGATTTTGCTTATGAATCAACTGCTGGAGATCCAATTAATGCAGGAGAAACAGACCCTTTAGCTATTGATGATTTTGCAACCAGCAACTTCAATTATTTTATAGACACCAACAGCCTGTTAAATCTATTGGCCGCCTCTAATATGGAGAGCGTTCAACTATTTAATATTCTTGGACAACAAGTTATTTCTCAGAAATTATCAAACATGAATGAAGTAATTGATATGTCTGCTTTAAAATCTGGAGTTTATTTTGCAAAAGTTACCATAAATGGAAATAACAAATCTTTTAAATTAGTAAAGAAATAAGAATTTTTTATTTTTAATAATTTAATTTAAAGAGCGACAAATGTCGCTCTTTTTTTAATGCTTATTTGCTAGCTGTCCACAAGCAGCATCTATATCTTTTCCCCGGCTTCGTCTAACAGTAACCGGAATCCTGTTTTTTTCTAATGCATTAATATAGGCTTCTATAGATTTAGTGGAAGCCTGTTTAAAATCGTCGTCATCAATTGAATTATACTCAATCAGGTTAACTTTACAGGGAACCTTTTTACAGTATCTTAAAAAGGCATCGATATGATCATCATTATCATTTATTCCCTCCCAGATAATGTATTCATACGTAATTCTTCGTTTTGTTTTTGTATACCAATAGATTAAAGATTCAAGCAAATCTTTTAAATTAAGCTTGTCAGCAAAGGGCATGATTTGTTCTCGAGTTTCTTGTATTGCCGAATGTAATGAAACAGCCAGATTAAATTTAACTTTGTCATCGGCTAGTTTTTTAATCATTTTTGGCACCCCTGAAGTCGATAATGTAATGCGTTTTGGTGACATCCCTAATCCTTCTTTAGAGGTTATTTTTTCTATCGCATTAATAACATTTTTATAATTCATTAACGGTTCACCCATTCCCATAAAAACCACATTAGAAAGTGGTCTTGAATGGTACAATCTACTTTCTTTGTCAATCGCCATTACCTGATCGAAAATTTCATCGGGATTAAGGTTTCTCATTTTCTTTAAACGAGCAGTAGCACAAAATTTACAATCTAGGCTACATCCAACCTGAGAAGATACACAGGCAGTTGTTCTTGTTTTTGTAGGAATTAATACGGACTCTACTATGAGACCGTCGTGAAGTTTAACTGCATTTTTTATAGTACCATCTTTGCTTTTTTGTATGCTATCTACTTCTATATGATTTATCACAAAATGTTCTTGTAATAATATACGTTTATCCTTTGAGATATTAGTCATATCCTCAAAGTGATGAGCTCCTTTTGTCCAAAGCCATTCATAGACCTGGTTTCCTCTATAGGCTTTATCACCAATGCCTTCAAAAAAATCCCTTATTTCTTTTTTTGATAGAGCCCGTATGTCTTTCTTTTTAGAAATCATTTGAGTGCAAAAATATCATATTTGAAATATATATAAATAATAAAGCCTCTTTAATAAAAAAAAAGAGGCTTAAAAGTTTATTTTTAAATTTATTATCGTTTGATAATAATTTTTTTTGTTATATCTGCTTTACTATCTTTATCGATAAGGTGAAGAAAATATATTCCTTCACTAAGGGTTTCCACATTAATTTCATTAAAAGTATTAGAAATATTTCCTTTCATTAACTGTTGACCAACAACATTATAAAAACGATATACCAGATTAGGATACCTGCCATTCATAATTGTAATTACTGTACTTGCCGGATTTGGGTAGATATCTAAATTTCCTGTAATTTCATTATCTGGAATACTCAATATATTCCGAATACTTTCGGTAGTAGATTGTCCAGTACCTAAAGGATCAAGCCAATCTATTAATCGTGTATCAGAAGTAGTGCCCGTATTCCAGGAAACACCAAATCTTCCGTAAATATCATAATCATTGTTGTTCTGTGTACCAATACAAAAAGATTGTCCTGCATATAATTGTCCAATAATTCTTCCTTCCTGATTAAACAGTGGAGATCCTGATGAACCACTTTCGGTGGTTCCAATTTCCCACCCATCACCGGTGCCTACAGATATTCCACCAATTAGCCATATCTCAGTACCATTGGCATTTTCCTTAACGGCTCCAGAATCATCCCTGCATATTTTCATAATATCACCATTAGGATGGTGAATTCCAACTTCAAATATTGGTAAATCTTCAGAGTTATCCCACCCTGCAAATGTCACATCCCATGATTCAGGAATATAATTGTGAAGCTGTACAAGAGCAAAATCACTAAGTGAATTATTAGCTTTTATATCTGCACCACTCATAGTAAAATTAGACTGTATGTCTGTACTATCATCTCCAAGACCACAAACAGGACTCGGACTCATCCAATTAAAACGAACCGACCAAAATGATGGGTCACTATTTTCTAAACAATGGTTTGAAGTGAGCAGATAAGGTGTCTTATCTCCAGCAGTTGTATTTATCAATGATGCGGAACACAAATACCCATTCCCCAAATTAAGCAAAGCCACAGCCTTTTTTACAATATCTTTTTTTACATCAAAATCATTTCCTATGGGACAGTTTACATCATAATTACAATCCCCTGAATCGTTTAATCCTCTAATAACCTCTGCTAGTCTATTTACTCTTCCCATTCGATAGCCATGAATAATACTTCCTATTTCTAAATGTACACTCTCATTCACATAAGCTGGTTCATAATACTCTATCCAAATAATATCGCCTCTAATAAACCAAGAACCTAAAAGCTTATTATCTCGATTTTGATTTTTCGAATAGGTTCGGGAAATATCGGTGCGGTCATCGTTATAAAGATGTAATTTTGAGCCGGTTGGTAAATAAAAATCGTTAAAGTTAACACTCAAATTAATTGCATCTGGTGATTTTATAGCTATTTGCCAGATCTTAGCGCCACCGGGTAATGTAGTCCATACCCCATCATGTTCTATATCCAATACCAACTGGCGAGTAATGCCATACCGCCAGGGCAGACTTTTATCCAGGTCATTTATACTATCTTCAATGGCAATTCCTTCAATATTTAAGGGAGGAAGCTCTATTGGGATTATTCTAGAATTGTTATTTATCCCGAAGTCTCGTGACCAACTAAAAGGCAATTCTCCTTCAATATCTTGAGAAAAAGACATAAAAAAAGGAACGAATAAAAAAAATAAAAGTGTAATCTTTTTCATTCAATTATAGGTTAGTAATTACTATAAGGATACTAAGGTACCTTATTATTTTGATATTTGAAAATCAAATTGTTACAAAAAAAATAGTTCTGATTTTTTATCAGGATTATTTTTTATTTTTAGAGAATTAACATAGCATCTCCATAGGTATAAAATCGATATTTTTCTTTAATCGCTTCAGCATATGCTTCTTTAATAAATTCATAGCCTGCAAATGCAGAAACCATCATTAATAAAGTTGATCTTGGGGTGTGAAAATTTGATATCATCATATTTGCAATACTGAAGTCGTAAGGTGGAAAAAAAAATCTGTGGGTCCATCCCGAATATGCATTTAATGTTCTATTAGATGAGACCGAACTCTCTAATGTTCTCATAACTGTCGTTCCAACAGCACAAACACGTCTTTTGTTTTTTAAAGCCGTATTAATAATTTTTTCAGCCATTTCATCTATAACAATTTCTTCAGAGTCCATTTTATGTTTTGATAAATCTTCAACATCAACCGGACTAAACGTTCCTAGACCAACATGAAGAGTGACCTCAGCGAAGTTAACACCCATAATTTCAAGACGTTTTAGCAAATGTTTAGAAAAGTGTAAACCTGCAGTTGGTGCCGCAACAGCACCTTCATTTTTAGCAAAAATGGTTTGATATCTTTCAGTGTCTTCTGGTTCTACATCTCTCTTTATATACTTAGGCAGAGGTGTTTCTCCTAAATCGGTTAATTTTTTACGGAATTCTTCATAAGGCCCGTCAAACAAAAATCTAAGGGTTCTACCTCTGGAAGTAGTATTGTCGATAACTTCTGCAACAAGGGACTCGTCTTCACCAAAATAAAGTTTGTTTCCTATTCTTATTTTACGTGCCGGATCCACTAAAACATCCCAAAGTCGAGTTTCGGCATTTAATTCTCGTAATAAAAATACTTCGATACGGGCGCCTGTTTTTTCTTTATTCCCAAATAATCTTGCGGGGAAAACTTTAGTATTATTAAGTACCAAAACATCATCTTCTTCAAAATAATCTATTAGATCCTTAAACATTTTATGCTCAATAGTTTGTTTTTCTTTAGAAAGAACCATTAAACGAGCCTCATCTCTATTAGTTGCAGGGTATTCGGCTAATAATTTTTCCGGTAGATTAAAATTAAATTTAGAAAGTTTCATTCCCATAATAAGTGTATTTTTAGCTTATAAAAGGCGCAAATGTACAACCTCAATATAGGGGTTGTCAAGTAAATGGAGGTTTATTATTTTATTTGCACATTCAGACCTGCTTTAACCACATCTTTCCAAAAATTGGGATATGATTTTGAAACAACATTTGGATCATTAATTTTTATTGCTGTTTTTAAAGCAATTGGCATAAATGCCATTGCTAACCTATGGTCCTGATAGGTATCTATAGTAATGTTTTTGTTTATTTTATCTGAAGGTTCTAAATCGAAAGAATCGGTTGTAATTTTAATTTCAGCTCCTAATTTTTCCAACTCTATTTTAAGAGCTAAAAGCCTATCGGTTTCTTTAATTTTTAAAGTTTGCAAGCCAATAATCTTACAACTAATACCCAATCCAAAACATGTTATTGCAATCGTTTGTGCTATATCGGGTGTATTTTTTAAATCTAGAGATAATTGATTTGGTATTTTTATTTTGGATTTTCTTAAAGTTATGGATTTATCTATATCATTAAATATTGTATTCACCCCTAAGGTTTTGTAAATAGAAACTACTACTGAATCACCTTGTAAGCTGTTTTTAACAAAGTTCTTTAATGTAATGGATTTATTTTCAGACAATGCTATAATACTGTAAAAATAGGAGGCAGAGCTCCAATCACTCTCAACAAATATTACCGTGTCATTAATTTTATTAATAGGGTCTATTACTATATCATTTTCAAAATATCGGCAGGAAATACCTGTTTTTTGAAGTAATGAAAATGTCATTTTAATATATGACCGGGAAGTACTATCCTTATCGAGTTTAATTTTTAATCCCCTCGAAAGTGAAGGTGCAATTAACATTAAAGCAGTTATATATTGGCTGCTTATATTAGCTTTTATTTTTAAAGTATTTCCTAGAAGTTTTTTACCGTGTATTTGTAAAGGTGGAAATCCCTCTTTTTTAAGATATTGTATTTTGGCACCCAATTCTTTAAGTGCCTCAACCAATATTTTAATTGGTCTTTCCTGCATTCGTTTACTTCCTGTAAGCGTAATATTGATACCTTTTTGTGAAGCAAAATATGCTGTTAAAAATCGAAAAGTTGTGCCTGAATGATGAACGTCGACTACCCCATTTGTCACTCTTAACCCTTTGATTAATAAAGAGGTATCATCACTATTTGATATGTTTTCTATAGATATGTTGGGAAAAAATGCTTGTAACAAAAGCAATCTATTGGTTATACTTTTTGAGCCTGTGATGGTTATTTTTGACCTCGAAATATCAGGGTATACACTTTCTTTATTTGAAAGTATCGCTTTCATTTTCTAAATTCATCTTTTTTTAATTTCCCTCGAAATTTTCCAAAGGACACTAAAAAGCCATAGACTAATCCACTTAATAGCAGACCTGTAATAACGAATATTGGATTTTCAATAGATTTGAAATAATCAATTTCAAATCCTTCGATTGCCCATTTAATAACAACAAATAACAAAGCAAAAGCAATACCTATATATAAAACAGATTTCCAAAAGCCTTTTGTTGAAATTACCTTTTTAAACATACTATTTTAGCTTTTCATTATTTTGATGCCTATCGTGATCGCGATTTGTTTTTTTGATCATTTTTCTATCAAACGCCTCCTGAAGATCTATCCCCGTTTGATTTGCTAAGCACAACACCACAAAAATAACATCTGCCAATTCTTCTCCCAAATCTTTATTTTTATCGCTTTCTTTCTCACTTTGCTCACCATATCTGCGGGCGATAATACGGGCCACCTCACCTACTTCCTCTGTAAGTTGGGCCATATTGGTAAGTTCGTTAAAATAGCGAACTCCATGTTCTTTAATCCAAATATCTACGACTTTTTGTGTATTTTGAAGGCTCATGATTGTTATATTTTTGAAAGAACTATTTTTTTTAAATACATTAAAACATATATATTATTCTCTTTTTTTTGAATCTATTAGTATCGTTACAGGGCCGTCATTGATAAGAGCCACATCCATCATAGCACCAAATTTTCCGGTCTGTATTTTTTTACCGAGTTCTTTTTCTAATTGAAGCACAAAATTTTCATATAAAGGGATCGCAACCTCAGTGCTAGCAGCCTTAATAAAGGAAGGTCTATTCCCTTTTTTTGTGGAAGCATATAAAGTAAATTGACTTACAACAATAATCTCACCGTTTATATCTATTATAGATTTATTCATCACATCATTTCCATCACTAAAAATTCTCAAACGAGCTATTTTACCTGCCAGCCAATTAGAGTCTTCTCGAGTATCATCACTTTCAATTCCTAATAAAACCAGATACCCAAGACCTATTTCTGATATTACATCGTTATCAACCTTAACTGAGGCTACACTTACTCTTTGTATAACTACTCTCATTCATTCTTAAATATATCTTTTCTGTAACTATCATCTTCTCCCTCCAATATCTGAATATAACTTTTATATCGTGACAAAGCAATTTCTCCTTTTTCCAAAGCCATTTTTACAGCACATTTTGGTTCTTCCCGATGTAGGCAATTGTTAAATTTACAGTGTTTCTTTAATTTGAAAAACTCAGGGAAAAAATCGCCTAATTCTTCACTATCCATTTCCACTATTCCAAATCCTTTTATTCCCGGAGTATCTATTATTTGTGCTCCAAATGAAAGATCATACATTTCAGCATAGGCGGTAGTATGTTTTCCTTGCAAATGTTGTGAAGATATTTCTTTTGTCTTTAGGTTTAATGAAGGTTCAATAGCATTAATTAAAGTTGATTTCCCCACACCGCTATGTCCTGAAAACATACTCACTTTTCCCTTCATTATTTCCTTAACTTTGTCAATGTTTTCCTCTTTTTTAGCTGAAATTCCTATACAATAATATCCAATTTCTTGATATATTTTTGTTAAATTTTTAATCTCTGCTAATTCTTCAGAATTATAAATGTCAATTTTATTAAAAAGTAGTACTGCATTTATACTATAGGCTTTGGCTGTTACCAAAAAACGATCAATAAAAGTTGTTGAAGTAGGTGGATTGTTAAGTGTAACCAGTAAAAAAGCAATGTCGATATTTGCAGCTATTATTTGGGTTTGTTTGGCAAGATTTACTGATCTACGGATAATATAATTTTCTCTTTCTTCAATTTTTGAAATTACCCCTACTTCTTCACCACTCACTTTTCCTAAGTCAAAAGAAACGTGATCACCCACTGCTACAGGGTTTGTGTTTTTAATACCCTTAATTCTAAATTTTCCCTTTAATCGACAATCATGAAAACTTCCCTGATCTGTTTTTACAGTGTACCAGCTACCTGTTGATTTATAGACTATGCCCTTCATGTTACCAAGTTTCAATACTAATCTTCATTAATTACTTTTTTTTGATGGATAATTGATTCTTGATGAATTGCTTTATACATTCTTAAGATAAATTCTTCACTTAAATTATTTTCTTCCCCTTCTTTTATCATCTTTTTTAATATCTTATTCCAACGTTTGGTTTGTAATATAGCTACGTTGTTTTCTTTTTTTAGAATACCAATGGCATCAACAACTTTCATTCGTTTACCTAATATTTCTAGAATCTTATTATCTTCTATATCTATTTGAGTTCTAAGGGTATTGATTTGATTTTTATATTCAATCCCCTTACCTTCAGAATCACGTATTTGCAATCTACTAGTTATCTTACGTAAGTTATCAGGAGTAATTTGTTGTTTGGGATCACTCCATGCGTTATTTGGATCTTGATGGGTTTCAATCATAAAACCATCGTAATTCAAATCTAATGCTGTTTGACATAAATCGTAAATAATATCTCTACGGCCTGCAATGTGAGAAGGGTCTAAAATAAGAGGTAAGTTAGGAAAACTATTTTGAAGATCTATGGGGATTTGCCATTCAGGATTATTACGGAATTGTGTTTTTTCATAAGTAGAAAAACCACGGTGAATCACTCCTAAATTATGTAATCCTGCTTCATAAAAACGTTCTACGGCTCCTAACCACAAAGCAAGATCAGGGTTTACAGGGTTTTTCACAAGAACGATTTTATCTGTTCCACGTAAGGCCTCCGCTATTTCCTGAATAATAAATGGTGAAACTGTTGTACGGGCTCCTATCCATAATATATCAATGTCATATTTTAATGCCAGTTCTACATGGTTTGGGTTTGCAACTTCAGTTGTAGTAAGCATTCCTGTTTCTTCTTTAGCCTTTTTAAGCCATTCAAGACCTATGGCGCCCACTCCCTCAAAATTACCCGGTCGTGTTCTGGGTTTCCAAATACCAGCCCGAAACACAGTTGCATCGGTATTTTTTAACTGGTGCGCAATACTTATAACCTGTTCTTCAGTTTCAGCACTACAAGGGCCTGCAATTACTAGTGGATGATCTAAATCAAAACCATCCAGCCAGGAGCGAAGTTCTTTACTGTCTTTCACAGGTCTTATTTTTATGACATTTGTAATATTGGCTTCAAAATTACGTAATAATTTTACGTAGTTTTGTTTTAAAGAAGTTTATGTCAATAACTGTAGAAAATCTCACTAAATTTTATGGCGATCAAAAGGTATTAAACAAGGTTTCCTTTTCAATACGAAAGGGTGAAATAGTAGGTTTCTTAGGTCCAAATGGTGCTGGAAAATCTACTTTGATGAAGATTCTTACCACTTTTATTCAAGCCTCGGAAGGAAAAGCATTTGTAAATGGTTTTTCAGTTGTTGAAAATAAAAAAAAAGTACAGAAAAGTATAGGGTATTTACCCGAACACAATCCATTGTATTTAGAGATGTACGTTCGTGAATATTTGTTTTATAATGCCAAAATATACAAAATCCCAATATCCGAAGTTGAAAAAATTATAGAGAAAACAGGACTTAAAACTGAAGCCCATAAAAAAATAGGAAAACTATCTAAAGGATTTAGACAACGCGTTGGGATTGCCAACACTTTATTACATAACCCCGAAGTACTTATTCTTGACGAGCCCACAACAGGATTAGACCCCAACCAACTTTTAGAGATTAGAGAACTTATAAAAACGGCTGGAAAAAATAAAACTGTACTGTTTTCCACACACATCTTGCAAGAAGTAGAAGCTATTTGCGATCGTGTAATTATTATAAACAAAGGAGAAATTGTACACGATAAATCACTCAAAGACACTATAAAGAATATCGGACTGGAAAAGTTATTTACAGAACTAACTACTCAAAGATAAGTCGCCCCGAAAATAACTCTTCCACTTCAATAATTGGTGGTCGATTTTTAGCAATTACATCTCCAAGGCTTACAATTCTTCCCCGTATGGAACTTATGGGATTAACGATCATTTTATTTGTGCTTCGGTGATATAAAAAAAGATGTTGAATCTCAAGGTCTGCAGCTTCTATCCGTACATCACTATCTGCTGCGCCAAAATGAGCATGAAAAGCTTTTCCGCTTAAAAAAAAGTTTGTAAGACCATTGGCTCTTACCCTCAAAATTCTCACATCCAGGTCATTCATTATAAAATCACCATCATTGTGGAATTCGCCTTCAAGATCAGGATCCTCTGATAACAATTCCAATTCAAAATATCCTATGGTACCCCTACTTTCCACAGCAAGACCTGAGCTATTTCTAATTTGTATGATATTTGGTGAGGTCACATATACTTTAGTAATCCCATATTCTCTAACGAAGTTACAACTGTTCATGTCACTTACCTTCAAAATACTATCTTCTACTCTTACTTTTATATCATTTAAGAGATTTTTACCGGTTTCTATAACAACAGATTGTGTTTCCCCTTGAGAAATAATTAATTTTACACGGCTCCATACAATGATTTTCTTAAACTTATCTAAGGTATATTCTTTTTGTATTATTTCGCCTGAAGCTTGAAAGCAATTCATAGCATTTTCAGTGGAACACCCTAAAAGGGTAACCAAACTAAATAAATAA
Source organism: Bacteroidota bacterium (assembly GCA_022562895.1). GTDB lineage: Bacteria > Bacteroidota > Bacteroidia > Flavobacteriales > Flavobacteriaceae > Marifrigoribacter. The sequence goes on from JADFOK010000011.1 coordinate 38,160, forward strand.
ATTATTTTTTTCATTTCGTGATATTTAATCATTTCGTAATTTAAAAGCGAGCCCCAATACCAAACTCAACAGCTTCGGCTTTTGCCCAATGTGCTTTAACAGTAACAGAAGCAAACATTATATCTTTATAAAAATACCTTTTTAAACCCAATCGGTTATAAAATTGGCCTTCAAATTCATAGGGCCAATATATATAATACCCCAATTGGGATACAAATGCTACCTTGTTAAATCGTAATTCATGTCCTATAAAAACACCCACTCGCCTGTAATCTTCATCGCCTGTTAATTCATCCCCGACAAAAGCTATTGAACGATACCGAATAAGATCTTTCAAAAATATAGAAAAGAAAACGTCTACTCCAACTTGAATAGTGCTTTTGTAATTTATACGTTTGTCTGCAAAAACTGAAAACACATAAAAAGGAAACTGCCCCAATCCATTAACATCGGCCTCGTTTATACCTGTTCGAAAAACAATGTTATATTTTACACGCTCGGCATAATTTTTACTTCGCCAGGATCCCAAAGGTATACGCCCAGGAAAAGTTATATAATTAAACAGAAAGCTAATTCCCCCATTAAAATACAAGGTATTCGTACTATTATTTGGTGCTTTTATATTTGCATTTGAATAATGTATAACTCCAAATCCTACATGATATCCCAACCCTTTATAAATGTTCTCTTTTATAAAGTTTATTTTTAAAAAACTGGTACTCAAAAAACGACTGCCGTACGCATTATTTATAAAATTGGTCTCGGGATCGTATGGATTAGTTGTATAAGCGATTCCTTGCCCTAATCTAAGGGTTAGGTTTCTATTTAAAAAATACCAGTTAAAATGGCCATAAAGTGAATAATTCTCTCCTAAATAAGGGTTTATCATGTCCTGATAAGCAAACGTAAAACCCCAATCTGGATAGTTATAGCGGCTCTCCCATTCATTAAAACCATATGTTTTGCGATTATAACTAACAATCACGCCTGTAGGATGATCAGTAATTAAATGGGAAATTCCTTGATTGTGTTCCATGATACTGCCGTAAAAATAATCGAATTCTATAGATACAGGTTTTAGTTCATTTTGTTGAGAAAATAAGAAGGTACAAAAGAAAAAGGCTGCAAATACAGAATTGGGTAGTTTCATTTTTTTCTCGGAAAGCCGTAAAGATAAAATAATATTAAACACTTATATATTTAAAAGGGCAAATGTGATAGATCTACATTCCCTCCTGTAATGATGATGCCTATATTTTTGTTTTTAAAACGATCTTTATTACGAATTAAAGCAGCAAAAGGAACTGCGCTAGAGGGTTCTATAATTATTTTCATTCGCTCCCAAAATAATTTCATAGCATCTATTATTTCAGATTCTTTAACCCTTATTATTTCATCTACAAGTTCTTTAATGATAGGAAAATTAATATCACCTAATTGGGTCTTAAGTCCGTCGGCAATGGTATTCGTATTAGTATTGTTTTCAATCTTACCACTGATTAACGATCTATATGCATCATCTGCAACAAAAGGTTCTCCACCAATTACCTTGCAGTTGTTTCCGTAGTATTTGGCAGCTAATGCAGTACCTGCAATAAGCCCCCCACCTCCTACAGGTGTGATAACAAAGTCTAATTCTGTATGATCTTCAAAAAATTCCACAGCTGCTGTCCCCTGACCTAGTATAACATTTATATTATTTGAAGAGTGTAAAAAAGTTGCTCCTGTTTTCTGTTGAATTTGTTTAGCCAACATCTCTCTTGAAATTACAGTAGTTTCAGAAAAAGTAATAATCCCACCATACTTTTTTACTGCATCTATTTTTATTTTAGGTGAATTAGAAGGCATTACTATATAGGCTTTAACTCCCAGTTGTTTCGCTGCTAATGAAACAGCTTGTGCAAAATTACCCGAGGAATGTGTTACCACACCTGCTTTTTTTTGCTTTTTACTTAATTGATGAATGGCATTAATTGCACCTCGTATTTTAAAGGCACCTGTCTTCTGTAGGTTCTCACATTTAAAATACACGATTGTGCCTGTGATTTCATTTATTAGTGTTGAAGTTAAAATGGGTGTACGGTGTACAAATGGTTGTACCCTGGAATACGAAGCTTCGATATCTATTTTTGTTGGAATCATTCAGAATATTTCAAAATACTTTGGGTTTTGTGCATCAATAATAAACCCCCTATGAAATAAATATTTTTTTTACAAATTTTAATTTTCTTTCATAACATAATTTGCCAAGTATTTATCTCTAATCACTTGGCCAACAGGCTTATTATCTATTTTACTTTCCAACCAAGAAATCACGTCTAAATATAAAAATGCGCGGCGTTCATAAGGGTGATTTTCATACTTTTTTAATTTTTCAAGTAGGTCTTTAAATGCTTTTTTTATATCATGTGGATATATATCTTGAAGTCCTTTAATGAATTTTATCATCTCATTTTGTACTTCATGCAAATCGTTCATCTTGATTAAAAACTTATAAGTGCTTCTCAATAGAGTTTCAATATGATAATCTAAACCGGCTTCATAATGAGCAACGAGATTTAAAACTCTCGAAAAACAAAGTAGATCTTCTCGCATGGAAAGCGACTTATTAGATATAATTTTATCTAAATATTCAATACATATTTTATTATTTCCAACGCCAAAATGGAGACTTGCAAATTTATAATAAAAGGTCATAATATGATGTTCATCAATCCTATTTTTAAACATTTCTAAGTCTGATTCAATTTTTGGAATTAATACCAATCCCTCTTGAAAACTGCCATCCATAAAATGCAAATTAACTTTATGCAAGTTGATATATAAAAACGATAAAGCAGCAACATTTTCATCTTTAGGAAAAGATTTTTTTGCGACAATAGTTTCAAATTTTATAAGTGAGTCTTGAAATTTATCGCGATTTTTAATAAAATATAAAGATTCTAACAAGTAATTATTACCTTTTAAAAAGAAGACTGGATTATGACTTATCATATCTGGATTCCGATAAAATAGATCTACCCATTTAAGTGAATATTTAAAACAATTTAAAAAGTCTTGCATTAAAAAACTATACCATAAATAAACTTTATATAGCCAAAGTTTTTCACGAAAACCAAGATCTTTAATATCAACTTTTGGCAATCTACTTTTAAAATAGTTTTTTATTTGTTGACTTTCTTCTTCATTTTTCACATACCCTGTTCTTATTATTATGCTATATAGCTTTAAAGATAAATTCGATAATTTACTTGCTATTACATTTAATGTACTTAACTCTTGTGCCTGTAGGGTTAATTCATCGGTTCTGTCACTTATATTTCTTGTAATGTATTGAGATTCAATAATTTTTTCTAGTTCAACTATCTCGAAGGCTAAATTCTTTTCTTCATTTTGAATGGCTACATCCTTAGCTTTATCTAAAATTTTTAGACTTTGTTTATAAAGTCCCTTATGATATAAAATAGAAGCAAAATCAAGTTGTTCACGAATTTGAGATCTAATATTTTGATGAGAAGGACTCATTTTTAAGCTAATAAGGATTTGCTTATACAAATGTGCTTTTACATTTGCTAATTGCTGCTTTTTAACAATTCCACACTTTAAAATAATAGCTTCATCATAGACCGATAACTTGTCCAAAATATTAAATAAATTTAAAAACTTAGAATCTGTATTAACATCAAGCCTTCCCACATAAAGCTTAAATTGGCGCTTTTCAGATTTAGAAAGTGATTTAACTAATAAAAACAAATTATCTTTTTGGTCTTTAGACATCAATAATTAATATAATATATATTTGATTTTCAGCTATTTAAATAAATGTCAATAGTTTAAACAGGCTAAAATTAAAGCAAATTTATCTCTTTACAGACTTCCAAAATATATATTCGAATTACATTAAGAAAAAATACTTCAAAAAATATTAAATATTAATATTAAAATTTCGAATAACACTTTGTAATAGAGAGCAAGTTTAAGGTTGTAATTTAATCACACAATAAAATTTAAGAGTAATACCAAAAATTTAAATGTAAGGAATGCAAGTAATAATTTTTTATAGTTTACCGGTTAAAAAATCTACTAAACTAAAAATTGAAACAAATCGGGTTTATCGTTTATGTAATCCCCATAAAAATTATACAGTTTCATTTTGGTGATTAAAGGTTCTAAATCGGTTGGAGATTTTAGTTCTACGCCTACAACAGCTATACCGTTGTCTCGATTGGATTTTTTAGTATATTCAAAATGTGTGATATCATCGTTTGGTCCTAAAACTTTGGCAATAAACTCTTTTAAAGCACCGGCGCGTTGCGGGAATTTCACTATAAAATAATGCTTCAAATTAGCATATAATAAGGCTCGTTCTTTAATTTCGGCAGTTCGTGTAATATCATTATTACCTCCACTTAATACACAAACAACGTTCTTGCCTTTAATCTCACTTGCATAATAATCCAAAGCAGAGATACTTAATGCTCCGGCAGGCTCTACAACAATAGCATCTTTATTATAAAGTTCTAAAATGGTCTGGCAAATTTTTCCTTCGGGTACCGTAATTATAGCATCCAGGTTCTGCTTACAAATAGGAAAGGTTTTATCTCCAACTTTTCTTACAGCAGCACCATCCACAAACTTTTCTATCTTTTCAAGTTCGGTATTCCTATTATGTTTAAAGGAAACAGACATAGATGGAGCTCCTTTTGGTTCCACTCCAATAATTTTTGTTTTAGGTGATAATAGTTTAAAAATCGTTGATAAACCTGCTGCTAAACCTCCTCCCCCAACGGGGATAAAAATATAATCGATAGTTTGCTGGCATTGGTTTATTATTTCCAAAGCAATTGTTGCCTGACCTTCAATTACCTTTTCATCGTCAAATGGATGTATAAACGTTTTCTTTAATTTTTCACTCTCTATCATTGCTGCCTGATAAGCATCATCATAGGTATCTCCTTTCAGTACAATATCTACGTACTCCTCACCAAACATTTTTATTTGTTCTATTTTTTGATTTGGAGTGGGCGAAGGTATATAAATGGTGCCTTTTATCTTTAACAATTTGCAAGATAATGCTACCCCCTGTGCATGATTCCCTGCACTGGCACATACGATTCCATTTACAATTTCGGAATTATTCAGTGACGCTATTTTATTATAAGCCCCTCTTATTTTGTACGATCGTACTAACTGAAGATCTTCACGTTTAAATAAAATAGTGCTTTGAAACTTTTTAGAATATTGAAAGTTTGACATTAATGGGGTCACTGAAGCTACGTCTTTTAATAGTGCAGCTGCAGCTTCAACAGACTTTAAACTTGGATAATATAGGGTTGTCGTTTCCATAAAGATGTTATACTATTTTCAATTTGAATAGTATTAATTTAAAACCGCTTCTTTTTCTTTCGATTCTTTTTTTATTATTTTCATCTCAGTCATCGCTTTGCGTAAGGCTTTTCCAATGTTTTCAATAGGATGTTGTCTTATCTTATCGTTTACTTTTATGAGTTCTATATTATCAACTGTTTCGGAGGAAATATATGGTTTCCCAATCACATCTGTATTCACAGTCTTCATAAAATCTCTCAATAATGACTTACATTGATGATCGAACAAATAGCATCCATATTCTGCAGTATCGGAAATAATTTTATTCATTTCAAATAATTTTTTTCTGGCTATAGTATTAGCTATTAACGGTAATTCATGTAACGATTCGTAATAGGCGGATGCTGATATTATTCCAGAGTTCACCATAGTTTCAAAGGCAAGTTCAACGCCCGCTTTCACAAAAGCTATCAAAAGAACTCCACGATCAAAATATTCCTGTTCAATAATATGTTTTGATGTAATGGTTGTTTTTTCAAATTTAGTTTCTCCTGTTTCAGCTCTCCATTTTAATAGGTCCTTGTCATTATTTGCCCAATCTTTCATCATGGTTTGTGAAAAATTTCCAGACATAATACCATCCATATGTTCATTATATAAAGGCTTCAAGATGATTTTCAATTCTTCAGATAATTTGAATGCTTTTATCTTCGCTGGATTAGATAATCTATCCATCATATTGGTGATACCCCCATGTTTTAAAGCTTCGGTAATGGTTTCCCACCCAAATTGTATCAACTTTGCGGCATATCCGTCATCAATTCCTTCATCTATCATTTTATTGAATGACAGTATAGAAGCGGTTTGTAATACTCCACATAAAATGGTTTGTTCTCCCATTAAATCAGACTTTACCTCAGCTACAAAGGACGATTCCAATACTCCTGCCTTATGTCCTCCAGTGGCAACCGCATATGCTTTTGCCTGAGCCCAACCTTTCCCATTGGGATCATTTTCCGGGTGAACTGCTATAAGCGTTGGCACACCAAACCCTCGTTTATATTCTTCTCTTAATTCCGTTCCCGGACATTTTGGAGCTACCATAATAACGGTGATATCTTCCCGAATTTGTATTCCTTCTTCCACAATATTAAATCCATGAGAGTATGATAATGTAGCACCTGTTTTCATTAAAGGCATTACCGTATTAACAACGCTTGTATGGTGTTTATCTGGAGTTAAGTTTAAAACCAAATCTGCTGTAGGAATTAATTCTTCGTAATTGCTAACATTAAAGCCGTTTTCTGTTGCATTTTTAAACGACTGACGTTGTTCTGTTATGGCCTCTTCACGTAAAGCATAAGAAATATCTAGTCCGGAATCTCTCATGTTCAATCCTTGATTAAGACCTTGAGCACCGCAGCCAATGATCACAATTTTTTTATCTTTTAAAATAGTTACCCCATCTTCAAATTCTGAAAGGCTCATTAGCCTACATTTCGATAATTGTTCGAGTTTATCTCTTAGTGAAAGGGTATTAAAATAATTTGCCATTTTTTTCCTTTATTAAAACAATGCATTTTTATTACAAATTAGTTCTAAAATCAATTCAAATAGATTTGATCATTTGTATTTGTATAAAAACTCATTCATTAATTATTTTTATTATTATTTAATATTTCTGAAATTTTCATTTTCTGTTTTGTTATAACTACTCTTCCTGATCGTACAAATTGCATTAATCCAAAGGGATTCAGTTCGTTATACAGTTTGTCTGTTTCTTCTTTTGTACCCGATTTTTCAATCACTACAAACTCTTTTTCCACAGCTACTATTTTGGCATGATTTGTTGTAATGATTTCTTTAAATTTAGAATTATTTACATTTTCAACATTTACTTTATACAAGGAAATCTCCTGATATATTGTTTGGTCTTCCGAATGGTAAAATGCTCCAATCACATCGATCTGTTTCTCTAACACTTTTACAATTTTTTTAATAAGAGTTTCCGATTCTCTTACTACTATGGTGTACCTGTGAACATTCTCAATTTCAGATTTTGAAGCTGTTATACTTTCAATATTGACGTGCCTTTTCGTGAAAATAGTGGTTATACGGTTTAATAAACCCACAAAGTTTTCGGTATAAATAGATACGGTTAACAATTCTTTTTCCATCTGTTATTATTCTCTGTCTCTATATTCTTTTTCTTCTGCTATTGAGGATTTGATTTCACTCAACTAGAATCTTTGTTTAGTATGTAACTTTTTTATATATCATTTATATTTACTCCAATCTTACTTCTGAAACAGAAGCTCCTGTTGGTATCATTGGAAACACATTATCTTCTTTTTCAATTACGACTTCCAAAAAATAGGCTTCTTTGCTTTGAACCATTTCTTGGATAGCAGCTTGAAGGTCTTCTCTCTTGTCAACTCTTTTTGCTTTTATGTCATATCCTTCTGCTATTTTAACAAAGTCAGGATTGACCATTTTAGTAGAAGCATATCTTCTATCAAAAAACATTTCTTGCCATTGACGAACCATTCCTAAAAAACTATTGTTAAGCACAACAATCTTCACTGGTATTTTTGTTTGAAAAATTGTACCTAATTCCTGAATTGTCATTTGATACCCTCCATCACCAATAATTGCAATAACTTCACGATCGGGAACTCCCATTTTCGCTCCAATAGCCGCGGGTAAAGCAAAACCCATAGTCCCTAAACCCCCTGAAGTTATTTTACTTCGGGTCCTGGTAAATTTTGCATATCTGCATGCAAACATTTGATGTTGACCAACATCAGAAACAATAACAGCCTCCCCTTTAGTATATTTATTTATCGCTTCTATAACCTCACCCATTGTTAATCCACTTTTTTTAGGATTAAGTTGATCTTTAATAACAACTTCATATTCCAATTCATATAAATCCTTAAATTCCTGATGCCATTGAATATGTGAAGTCTCATTTACAAATGGCAATAATGCTTTTAGAGTTACTTTTACATCACCTAAAACAGCTACATCGGTTTTTACATTTTTATCTACCTCAGCAGGGTCTATCTCAAAGTGAATAATCCTAGCTTGTTTAGCATAACGTTTTAGATCCCCGGTTACTCTATCGTCAAAACGCATTCCTATAGCAATCAAAACATCACATTCATTGGTTTTAATGTTTGGAGCATAGTGTCCATGCATTCCTACCATACCTACAAATAATGGATGGTCGGTTTCTAAGCCGGAAAGTCCCAAAGCAGTAGATGCTATTGGAATACCTGTTTTTTTGATTAATGCCTTCAGTTCCTTTTCGGCTTGACCTAAGATCACACCCTGTCCCATTACAATAAATGGCTTCTTAGCATTATTGATTAATTCGGCAGCAGCTTTCACCTTATTTATATCCATTTCCGGGACTGGAGTATAACTTCTAATTGCCTTACATTTTTCATAAACAAAATCTAATTCCCCAAATTGGGCATCCTTTGTAATATCTATTAATACGGGACCCGGTCTTCCAGAATTTGCAATATAGAAGGCTTTAGCTATAACCTTTGGAATTTCAGAAGATTTTGTAACTTGATAATTCCACTTTGTTACAGGAGTTGAAATACTTATAATATCGGTTTCTTGAAAAGCATCCGTTCCTAAAAGATGCGAGGCTACTTGTCCCGTTATACAAACCAGGGGAGTAGAATCTATTAACGCATCAGCAATCCCGGTAACCAGATTGGTAGCACCCGGACCTGAAGTTGCAAAAACAACCCCTGTTTTACCAGTTACCCTAGCAAAACCCTGAGCGGCATGTGTCGCACCTTGTTCATGACGTGTTAGCACGTGATTTAATTGATCTTGATATTTGTACAACTTATCATAAATAGGCATAATAGCACCCCCCGGATACCCGTAAATCAAATCTATACCTTCGGCTAACAAACATTTGATTAAGGCCTCAGCACCCGTTATACGAATCGTTTTCTTGATTGAAGATTTTGGCTTTGTTTGTGTTTGTACTTCCATACTAGTTAATTTATTGGAACTCATCGGTTACACATCCTTTAGATGCCGATGATACTGTTCTTGCATATTTATATAAAACACCTCTATCTACTTTTAATTTTGGCTGTTTCCATTGTTGTTTTCTTTGTTGTAATTCTTCTTTAGATACTTCTAGTATTATAGTATTTTTTTCGGCATCTATTGTAATAATATCTCCATCTTGTACCAATGCAATTGTACCTCCTTCTTGCGCTTCAGGAGTGATGTGACCTACAACAAAACCATGAGTTCCTCCCGAAAACCGTCCATCGGTAATAAGTGCTACGTCCTTACCAAGATTTGCTCCCATAATGGCTGCGGTAGGTTTTAACATTTCTGGCATTCCGGGTCCACCTTTGGGTCCTTCATATCGAATAACAACAACATCACCTTTTTCTACTTTACCATCGCGAATACCATCATTGGCATCGTATTCCCCTTCAAAAACTCTTGCCTTACCACTAAAGTGTAGCCCTTCTTTCCCTGTAATTTTTGCCACGCTACCTTCTTCTGCTAAATTTCCAAAAAGTATACGTAAATGACCGGAAGCTTTTATAGGTTTTTCAATAGGTTTTATAACATCTTGGTCCTCGAGCAAATCTTCAACAATTAATAAGTTTTCAGCTAATGTATTACCAGTTACCGTTAAGCAATCTCCATGAAGTAATCCTTTCTTCAATAGATATTTCATCACTGCGGGAATTCCACCAATAGCATGTACATCTTCCATTAAGTATTTTCCGCTTGGTTTTAAATCACCTAAATAGGGTGTGGAATCACTTATTCTCTGAAAATCATTTAATTTAAAATCAATTTTAGCAGCTCTGGCAATAGCTAAAAAGTGAATCACTGCATTTGTAGAACCCCCAAGTATAATTATCAAACGTATGGCATTTTCCAATGATTTTCTAGTTATAATATCTGATGGTTTAATATCTTTTTCCAGTAGGTAACCTATGGCTACACCTGTTTTTACAGATTCCCTTTTTTTGGCTTCGCTTTTTGCAGGATTAGAGGAATTATAAGGGAGTGACATCCCCAAAGCTTCAATTGCTGAAGCCATAGTATTGGCTGTGTACATACCGCCGCATGCACCAGCTCCGGGACACGCTTTCTGAATAATGCTTTTAAATTCGGTTTCGTTCATGGTTCCTGCAATTTTACTTCCCCAGGCTTCAAAAGCAGAAACTACATCTAATTTTTTTCCGTTATGGCTTCCTGAATCAATAGTCCCTCCATACAATAAAATGGATGGTCTATTTAAACGAATCATAGCAATTAAGGCCCCAGGCATATTTTTATCACAGCCAACAACTGTAATCAAACCATCATAACTCATGGCTTGTACAACGGTTTCCATAGAATCAGCAATTATATCTCTTGAAGGCAATGAATAGCGCATTCCAGGAGTTCCCATAGAAATTCCATCACTTACACCAATTGTATTAAAAATAAGTCCTATTATTTCGGCTTCTTGAGTGCCTTGTTTTACTAATTCAGCCAAATCGTTTAGGTGCATGTTACAAGGATTTCCTTCAAACCCTGTACTTGCAATACCAATAATAGGTTTATAAAAATCTTTAGTAGTTAAACCTATGGCATGCAACATCGCTTGTGCTGCAGGCTGTGTTGAATCTTGAGTTACTGTTTTACTATGCTTATTTAGCCCCTTCATACTTTTTTAAGTCCATTCTAATACATATTCAATCTTTAAGAGTTCGAAATTAGATTTTTAGGTTTATTCACGGTCTTATTTGTTTTGCATCTGTTTAAATTCATTTGATGATATATTCACTTATACTAATGATTATCAACGTTTTATTTTATTTATTTTATGACGTTCAATAATGTACTTTTCTTTATAAAAATAGCTTGAAGCTAAATTTATCGCAGCTTTAATAAAAAGAAACAACAATTTGTACTAGTAGGGGAAGAGTTAATTATTACAATAATAGTAATGATATCAAAAATATCGAATTTTATTTGGGGGTTCAATTAATCACAAAAAGAATATTAAAATCCTAATTAATTCTGAATTAAAAAAAAAACAACTCGCTTTCGACTTAATTTTTTTATTTTTACCGAACAAAATCAAGAGGAAGGATTTGAATGAGTGCCACCTCAATAAAAAAATATTAAAGGACCCTGTAAACTTCCTTTGTTGCATTCGTTAATTTTTCAATAAATTTAATATATGGCCTATTTATTTACTTCAGAAAGTGTTTCTGAAGGACATCCGGATAAAGTTGCAGATCAAATTAGTGATGCTTTAATTGATAATTTCTTAGCATTTGATCCTGAATCGAAGGTGGCTTGCGAAACTCTCGTTACTACAGGTCAGGTAATTTTAGCAGGAGAAGTGAAAAGCGACACTTATTTAGACGTTCAAAAAATTGCCCGAGATGTCATCAATAAAATTGGATATACCAAAAGTGAATACATGTTTGACGGAAATTCCTGTGGTGTATTTTCATCCATTCATGAACAATCGTCAGATATTAACCGAGGGGTAAATCGAGCAGAAGGAGAAGAACAAGGTGCCGGTGACCAAGGAATGATGTTTGGATACGCTACCAATGAAACAGAAAATTATATGCCTTTAGCCTTAGATTTAAGTCATCGTATATTAATAGAATTAGCGGCTATTCGAAGAGAAAATTCTGAAATTCCGTATTTACGCCCGGATGCTAAAAGCCAAGTTACAGTTGAGTATAGTGACGAAAACAAACCGAACCGTATCGATACCATTGTCATCTCTACGCAACACGATGATTTTGATGAAGACGAAACAATGTTAGCTAAGATAAAATCTGACCTGTTGACTATATTAATGCCCAGAGTGATCGCTAAATTATCACAAAACATACAAAAATTATTCAATGATGATATTACCTATCATATAAATCCAGCCGGGAAATTTGTTATTGGAGGTCCTCATGCCGATACCGGATTAACTGGCAGAAAAATTATTGTAGATACCTACGGAGGTAAAGGAGCACACGGTGGTGGATCGTTTAGTGGTAAAGACCCTAGTAAAGTTGATAGAAGCGCAGCCTATGCTGCCCGACATATTGCTAAGAATATGGTAGCTGCAGAAGTTTGCGAAGAAATATTAGTCCAAGTAAGTTATGCTATTGGAGTAGCAAAACCCACTTCAATAAATGTAAATACATACGGAACCTCTAAAGTGAATAAAACCGATAGTGAAATATCTGTCATTGTTGATAATATATTTGATATGCGCCCTGCGGTTATCGAAAAACGATTAAAATTACGAAACCCAATTTATTTAGAAACAGCCTCCTATGGACATATGGGGAGAACTCCAGAAGTAAAGACTTTAACTTTTATTTCTGCAAACGGAAAAGAGATTACCAGAGAAGTTGAAACATTTACCTGGGAGAAACTGGATTACGTGGATACCCTTAAGGATGCATTCGGCTTGTAAGAATTTCAATTAATATCACTTTTCTCTTACCAAGTTAGCTGATGCAATTTGTTTCTTGTCTGAAAAAAAATAGACTCCCATAATATTCTCGCTTACTTTTTCTATTAAAATATCCACTCCTACTACACAATTATTTTGTCCTACAGTTATTTTTTCTTTAAAAAATATTTGATGGGAGTTTTCTTTATCGAAATACCAATAACCGTTGCAGGGAAAATCTGGATAATTTATTTTAATATCATCTTTACTATTATAATGTAAAATAGTTTTCCAGGTATCACCATTTAATTGATAGCCTTTACCTTCCCATGTCCCTAATAGCCAATCTTTATATAAGGTATTAGTTTTCACAACCCTTTTACCCTGTTCCCAAATACCTTCATATTTATTTCCATTCAATTTAATAAAAACACCTTCACCTTCCTTTTTTCCATTTTTCCATCCGCCTATATATTTAGATCCATTGCTGTAAAAATAAGTTCCTTTTCCATCTTGTTTTCCGTTTTTCCAATCCCCTTCAAATTTCTCTCCATCAGACCAAGTATAAACACCATACCCGTTTTTACAATCACCTGAAGTACATCCCTGTGAAAAACCAGGGGAACTTAGAACTAAAAAAAGAAGTGCAACGCTATATGCTTTCATTGGTTTATTTTATTACTTTAAAATTTATTCTAACTATAAAAATTTTAATTTCAGAATGTTTGTAAAGATTAAATCATGAAATTACTAATTCTTAAGTGAATTAATTAATGTACCATGTCTCCATTCTCCAATTTGTTGATTGTAGTCTTTATCATGATAATATCCTCTTCCATAGTATTCTCCATTTTTCCACTCCCCACCGTAATATTCGCCGTTTTCAAAGAAAAACCTTCCTTGTCCATGAAACTCATTCTGGGTGTTAAACAAACCTGTATATTTATCTCAGTTATCAAATAAATAGGTTCCCATAAACATATTTCCATTTTTAAAAAAGCCCGTAAAAGAATCACTGTTACTCCATTTCATTCTCCCATACTTATTTTTACAATCTCCACTTACACAATCGTTATTAATTGTAGTTGAGTTTGTACTCTTATATATTGGCACCTGCGCTTTAATGCTAAAAGTAAATCTAATTAATACTATACAAAAAATTATATATCGTCTCATAATTTATTAATTTTATACGATACAAAAAAAACTGATTTTTTTTAAGTTATATCTTATAATACCACTCCTAAAACGCAGCAAATTATTTCTATAGATTATATACAAAAATAGTATTACTATCTGCTTTGTAATATAATAATCCCGCAAATTCATCAACCAGATATTCTGGTTTTTTATCTTTTAATATGATCTCTTTCTCATTAGCACCTGTATCTTTATTCAATTTTATAATCCCTACACCATCATTTAATTTAGTGAGAACAAAACGTGAATTTTCGGTAGCCGATGTTGCTTTAAAACGTTTTAACATTTCAGCAATTGAGGAACCTGCTACAACCCTCATATCCTGTCCAAAATATATATAGGATTTCCCCCTTGTTGTGTAACTTCCTAACATATTACTATTACCATATGCAGATGTATAAGCACCTGCAGCAACAGCAGCTACAAATGCCACAGCAGCCACCCCCATTAAAATAGCTCCAAATGCACTTTTCCCGGGAGCTCTATAATATTCATGCCATACTTTATTGGCTTTCCAATCAAGCATCATCATATTTTGAGAGGAAGTTAATAAAATTCCACCTTCTCGTATTTCAATACCCGTTGGATCTTCTTTTCCTTCAAATTTTGATTCAACTAATAAAGATGACTCTCCCGAATTTGCATCTATGGTAAATAATTTCTCATCTGCACTAATTAGATATCTATTATTTTTTTCATCATAAGTAGAACTTACCGCTTTTGCACGTTTAAATTTTAAAGGCTTTTCCCATACTTGTTCGCCTGTTTCAAGATTTACAATGTTGGCATATTCTGATGATATATAAATGAGCCCTTGTGGTGTACTAGCCATTGTAATTATATTCTCTCCTGTTTTTAATGGTTTTTTGAATAAAGTTTTCCCATCAAAAGAAATTTTATTGATCCCACCCTCATAAATTCCAAAGAGAATACCATCATCCATGATATAAAAATGCTGTACAAATCCTTTCGTCTTAGGTGCTTTATCCCATAGATCTTTCCCTGTAGATGCGCTTAAGAATGCAATTTTAGATTCAGATCTGGAAGATGTAAGTTTTCCAAGACCGGATTTTCCAGAATTATCAACATCAGTGACAATAGCTAAACCTTGCGGTAAAATTTCAAATTTTGAAACCTGCCCTTTTATTTTATAAGGATCCTCCCATAATAACGAACCATCGGGTGCAATTTTATGAATTTTAGTGTTTTTATTATTAGCAGAACTTTCTAATGCATAGATTTCTTTTCTGTTTCATCGGTAACCATAAACTTTATATCGTCGGTTTTAGTTATCCAATCTGTAGTTCCGGATTCCATATTAATTTTTATCAATGACTTTGTAGTGGGTATAATAAGACCACTACGTAATAATAATGGCCTTCCAGATACAGTTTCAGAACTTTTAAGCTTAAAAAAACTTTCTTGTTCTCCAGTATTTAAGTCATATACAGCAACAGCATTTATATATTTTTCACTTGCTCTTCGTTGTCCACTAACTACTAATTTATTTTGAGGCATCATCACGGTACATGTCATAATCATTTTCCAACCATTACTTTGTGTAGTAAATAAAACTTTACCGGACATATAATCAATGACTGCTTTTTTTGTTATGATACCACCAAAACCTGTTTGACCTACCACCACATAAGGTGCATTAGGTATAAATAATAATTCCTCTGATTTTACTTTACCATACTCAGTAAAATTAAATAGCAAATCATTACTTCCTGGTTTTATTCCCGCTAAACCATCATTGGTAGCAACGACCAAAGTTCCTCCCTGGGTTAAGGTCATGTCGTTAATTTTAGCACCCACATCATAACGATAATCAGGTGTTTCGGCACTTTGTGATATTAGGGTGGTTGGAATTAAAAGAAAACAAAACAATACGACATTTGATGTATTTATACTTTTTTCGCCTTCTGTAGGAGAGGCTAGTATCAATATTTTTAAAATTTTATGTTTGGAAATTTATCTTGAATCGTTTTAATTTTAGTCTTCAATTCTTGAAGGAATTGTTTATGAGCACGACTTGTAGGATTAAAAGCTTTGTGCTGTAACCCTGACTGAATAATGGCAATTTTTTTTTGAAGAGTTTTTGTTTTTGAAGAAATCCATACCTCTGAGAATTTATTCCATAGTATAGAAATTGCTGTTTTATTAGGGTGTAACATATCTTCGGTATAAAAACGATAATCTCTTAATTCGTCCATCATAATTTCATATGAAGGAAAATAATAGGTATCCTTTTTCGATTCTAAAACATCTTGTAATCCCGAAATAAGATGTGCTTTACTCCTGGTATTCTCAATAAATCCATCTTTTATATGTCTTACCGGAGAAACAGTTGTTATTATTATAGCATCGGGGTTTATCAATTTAATAAGAGAAATGGTATTATTAATTGATGTTGAAACTTTTTCAATAGTAAGTAACTCTTTTACGAACTTCTTCTGTGGAATTTTGTGGCAATTAGCTACCACAGTATCAGTTTCAATAAATCGATATACCCAAGCAGTACCATAAGTAAAAATAATATGAGAAGCCGTTAGAATATATTTACGGAATGCAAGGAGATTATCATTTAATAATTTAAGAAAGGATTCCTTTTTTGAATCGCTTACTAGTGAATGTACCTCGAAACAATGCCATTGTTCGTTATAAAAAAAAATATCCTCCTCAGTAAATACAGAAGATTCGGGATCATTTAAAGCACGAATTACCAGTTTTTCAATGGCAATGGGATGAAATAAAATTCCAAACGGATTTTGAAGGGATTGAAATTTAAAATAGTTCAATTTCATTCCTATATTCTCTACAAAACAAGAACCCAATAAAAGTACTTTAGAATTATAGTCTATCTGTTTTTTTTGAGTGCTAAGTGGTATTTTAGTTCGAAGTTCCAAAATTTAATCAATAAATTCTTTTGCCTTACTCAATGCTTCAGAAATACCCTTTGGTTTATTACCTCCGGCTGTAGCAAAAAATGGCTGACCACCACCACTCCCATCAATGTATTTTCCTAATTCCCTAATTATCTTGCTCGCATCAAGATTTTTAGATTTTATTAATTCTTTGGAAATATAACAAGAAAGTAATGCTTTTCCGTTTTGCGAAGTTCCAAAAAGTAAAAATAAATTATCATACTCACTACCTAATTCAAAAGACAAATCCTTGATCCCTGAAGCATCCAAATCAATTTCTTTGGCTAAAAAGTTGATACCATTAATTTCTGAAATTTCAATTGATAAACTTGCTCTTAAAAAATGGATGTTTTTTTTAATAAATCCTTTATTTTGTTTTTCAAAAAGGGCTTTTTCTTTTTGATCTTTTTCAAAAGCGATAAGTAAAGCATCCCCTTTAGAATGATTGAATGTCGCAGCTATTTGGTTAAGTATAATACTTTTATTAATTAACTCTTCTTTAGCTGAAAATCCTGTTTTAGCTACAATACGGCGTATTCCTGATGCTACAGTTCCTTCAGACTCAATCATAAAGTGCCATATATCCCTTGTGTTTTTAACATGAGTTCCTCCACATAACTCCATAGAATCCCCAAAACGTATGGCTCGTACTGTATCCCCATATTTTTCTCCAAACAATGCCAAAGCCCCTTCATCTAATGCCTGCTGAAAAGGGATATCTCGTTTTTCGTCTAATGGTAATTCATCATCAATATATCCATTTACTAAATCAGTTATCTCTTTTAATTGTTCGTCTGTTACTTTGCTGAAATGTGAAAAATCAAATCGAAAATAATTCCAATCTACCATCGATCCTTTTTGTGTAACGTGTTCCCCTAATATATTACGTAGGGCCTGATGTAATAAATGCGTTGCGGTATGATTAGCTGCTGTTCTTGAGCGTTTCTTTTTATCTACAACAGCTTTAAAAGTATCACTTGTATTTTTAGGCAGGTTTTTAACAAAATGGATGATCAAATTATTCTCCTTTTTAGTGTCCACAATATTAATTACTTCACCCTTTGGATCTTCCAAATGGCCTTTATCGCCTACCTGTCCCCCTCCTTCAGGATAAAATGGAGTTAAATTAAATACCAATTGGTATATTTCCCCTTCTTTTTTACTTTCAAGCTTACGGTAACGGGTTATTTTTACGTTTGACTCTAGGGTATCATAGCCAATAAATTGTTCTTCTGAATCGTCAGATAGTATTTTCCAATCTCCTGTTTCAACCTTTGTAGCTGCACGAGAACGGTCTTTTTGTTTTTGAAGTTCGGTATCAAATTCCTTTGAATTTAATTCGTAACCGCGTTCTTTTAAAATTAATGCTGTTAAATCTATAGGAAAACCAAAAGTATCATATAATTCAAATGCCTTCTTACCTGAAATAGTCTTAGATGTTGCATTTTTAATAACACTCTCTAAAAGAACCAATCCTTGATCAAGAGTTCGTAAAAAGGAACTTTCTTCTTCTTTTATCACATTGATTATAAGATTTTCTTCTGAAACTAATTCAGGAAAAGCTTCTCCCATTTGCTTGCTAAGAGTATGTACCAACTGATAAATAAAAGGCTTTTTCGTATTTAAAAATGTATACCCATACCGTATAGCACGTCTTAAAATCCTGCGTATCACATATCCTGCACCAGTATTACCTGGTAACTGACCATCGGCAATAGAAAATGCAACTGCCCGTACATGATCGGCAATTACTCTTATGGCAATATCAGTTTTTTCATCTTTCCCGTAGTTCGAATTTGTTACAACTTCTACTTCACGAATGAGCGGAGTAAATACATCGGTATCATAATTACTTTGTTTTTTTTGAATCACCATACATAGGCGTTCAAAACCCATTCCTGTATCCACGTGTTGAGCTGGTAATTTTTCAAGACTTCCGTTTGCTTTCCGGTTATATTGCATAAAAACCAAATTCCATAATTCTACTACTTCAGGATGGTCTTTATTTACCAATTGTACTCCGGGTACTTTAGCTCTATCTTCAAAAGATCTAATATCTAAGTGTATCTCACTACAAGGTCCACAGGGGCCTTGTGCTCCCATTTCCCAAAAATTATCTTCCTTGTTTCCGTTAATAATTCTTTCCTCAGAAATAAATTGCTTCCAATATTTGAATGCATCAGAATCACGTTCCAGACCTTCAGATTTATCCCCTTCAAAAATAGTAACATAAAGCAGGTCTTTATCAATTCCATAGACATCAGTTAACAATTCCCAAGCCCAGGCTATTGCATCTTTTTTAAAATAGTCTCCAAAACTCCAATTCCCCAACATCTCAAACATGGTATGATGGTACGTATCCATTCCTACTTCTTCTAAGTCATTATGTTTTCCACTTACACGCAGGCATTTTTGAGTATCTGCTATTCTGGGATTTGCAATCGATTTATTGCCGAGAAAGTATTCTTTAAACTGATTCATTCCGGCATTGGTAAACATTAAAGTTGGATCATCTTTAATGACCATAGGAGCTGAGGTAATAATGGTATGCGCCTTCGATTTAAAAAAATCTAAAAACTTGGAACGTATTTCTCCGGATGTCATTCGTTAAAATTTTTAAAAAACAGTACTGTTAGGCAAAAGTGCAAACAATTTTTATATTTGTAAAACGTTACCAAAATAGTTAGTGTAACCTATCGATGAACAAAAATAGGATTTTTTAACGTATGTCTAGGGTAAAATATTATTACGATAGCGATACGCTCTCGTATCGCAAAATAAAAAGGAAAAAAGGAAGAAAATTTGGTATATTCTTTTTAAGCCTATTGGGAATGATATTTAGTGGATTCCTGCTCTTACTTATTTATCTTAATCTGCCCTATATAGAAACTCCAAAGGAAAAAGTACTAAAAAGGGAAATGAATAATCTTCAACTGCAATTTGAACTTATTAATAAAAAAATGGAACAGGCTGAAATAGTACTGGGAGAAATTGAAGACCGTGATAATAATTTATACCGAATTTATTTTGAGGCAAATCCTATACCAATTGAACAACGTAAAGCTGGATTTGGTGGAATAAACAGGTACAAAGATTTAGAAGGTTTTGATAATTCCAAACTTATTATTGCTACCAGTAAAAGACTTGATATTTTAACCAAACAAATTGTAGTACAATCTAAATCCTTAGATGAAATTGCGCTGCTTGCCGAAGATAAAGAAAAACTTCTTTCTTCTATTCCATCAATACAACCAATACGTAACGAAGATATATCCCGCGTAGCATCAGGATTCGGATACCGTACAGACCCCTTTACAAAAACGCGTAAAAAACATTGGGGAATGGATTTTACAGCCCCTCGGGGAACACCGGTATATGCAAGTGGTGATGGAAAAGTAATTAAAGCAGACAATACCGTATCCGGTTATGGTAAGCATATTAAAATAGATCATGGATATGGCTACGAAAGTTTATACGCTCATCTATATAAATACAATGTTAGAAGAGGAGAAAAGGTGAAACGAGGTGATTTAATTGGGTTTGTAGGGAGTACAGGTCGTTCACAAGCCCCACATTTGCATTATGAGATATTTAAAGATGGAAGTCGTATAAACCCTATCAACTTCTACTACGGAAACTTATCACCAGAAGAATTTGCTGAATTACTTATACAAGCACAAATAGAAAATCAATCCCTTGACTAATGCATATTGAATTACCTGAAAAACGATATTACAACATAGGTGAAGTAGCAAAAGCCTTTGACGTAAATACTTCGTTGATTCGATTTTGGGAAAAGGAATTTGATGTACTGCAGCCTAAAAAAAACGCTAAAGGAAATAGGCGATTCACTCCAAGGGATTTAAAAAATCTGGAACTTATCTTTCATTTAGTTAAAGAACGGGGATTTACGCTTGATGGTGCAAAGATCCATCTAAAAGAAAATAAACAAAAAACTCTTGATCATTTTGAGATTATTCGAAAACTGGAAAAAGTGAAATCTGAATTATTGAAAATAAAAGAACAATTATAAAATAACCATCTATTTCTTTCTGAAGTAAATTGTAACCGGCACTCCCTTAAAATCAAAATTATCTCTTAGCTTGTTTTCAATAAATCGCTTATAAGGTTCTTTAAGATATTGAGGAAGATTTGCAAAAAATGCAAAACTAGGGTAGGGAGTTGGCAATTGAGTACAAAATTTAATCTTTACATACTTACCTTTAAGAGCAGGTGGGGGATACGCCTTAATGATCGGTAACATTATTTCGTTCAATAAACTCGTTTTTATACGTTTACTTCTATTTTTATATACTTCAACGGCAGTTTCAATTGCTTTAAATATTCGTTGTTTGGTAAGTACAGAAATAAATACAATGGGTATATCTGTAAATGGCTCACATTGTTTTCGAATTTTAATTTCAAACTCTTTTACACTTTTATGGTCTTTTTCTACCAAGTCCCATTTGTTGACTAAAATTACAACACCCTTATTATTTCTATGTGCCAACCAAAAAATATTTTGCACCTGACCATCAAAACCACGTGTAGCGTCTAATATTACCAGTACTACATCACTATGTTCAATAGCACGTACACTTCGCATTACAGAGTAGAATTCAAGATCTTCCTTAACCTTCCTTTTCTTTCTTATACCGGCAGTGTCAACTAAATTAAATTCGAATCCAAAACGATTGTAATAGGTGTCGATACTATCCCGAGTAGTTCCGGGTATGTCGGTAACTATATATCGCTCTTCACCAACTAGTGCATTAATAAAAGATGATTTTCCTGCATTAGGGCGACCTACTACTGCAAAACGAGGTAAGTCACCTTCATCTCTCTCTCTATTTTCAGGGAGTATTTTTACCAGATCATCGAGAAGTTCACCCGTTCCACTTCCATTTATGCTTGAAATAGGATAATACTTTTCAAAACCTAATGAATAAAACTCAACAGCATCATTTATACGATAAGCACTATCAACTTTATTTACTACCAGAAAAATAGGCTTATTAGATTTACGCAGAAGTTCGGTAACATCTACGTCCATTCCGGTGACACCACTTTCAACTTCAGTCATAAAAATAATCGCATCAGCTTCATCTATAGCCAGCTCTACTTGCTTATCTATTTCGATTTCAAATACATCATCACTACCTTTTATATAACCTCCTGTATCGATAAGTGAAAACTCTTTACCATTCCAGTCACTTTTACCGTAATGCCTATCACGTGTAACTCCACTTATTGCATCTACAATAGCCTCGCGACGTTGGATTAAACGGTTAAATAAAGTGGATTTCCCAACGTTGGGTCTTCCTACAATGGCAACGATACTCATATCTTAATTAATTGGCTGCAAAGGTAGTGTTTAGTGCTTGAAGAAAAAACAGTAATTTAATCTCATAATAATGAACATATTTTGTTTTTATGTATTGAAAATGTTTAAAGATCCTTATTTAGAATAGAATAAAAACAAAGTAGTAAAATCTTGTAAATTCCTTTTAAAAAGGTGATAAAGAATTGATAGCTCAGTATCATTTCAGGAAAAGCAGTGGAGGTTTTTTGTTAAGTATTATAACCAAATCGTCTTAATTGGGTTTTATTGCTGCGCCAGTTTTTATTCACTTTTACCACTAACTCTATATATATCTGTTTGCCAAAAAAGGATTCTAAATCTCTGCGAGCTTCAATACCAACTTTTTTAATAGCTTCGCCCTTATGACCAATAATAATTCCTTTTTGGCTATCGCGTTCTACCATAATAATGCTTCGAATACGAATTATTTTTTCTTCTTCGAAAAATTCCTCAGTATCAATTTCTACCGAATAGGGTATTTCTTTTTTATAATGAATCAGGATCTTTTCACGAACTATTTCATTTACAAAAAATCGTTCAGGCTTATCGGTAAGTTGGTCTTTCGAATAAAATGGTGGGGATTCCGGCAGGATTTGCAGAATACGTTGAAAAACCTCCGGAACCCCAAAGTTTTCCAATGCTGAAATGGCAAATATCTCGGCATTAGGAACCTGTTCTTGCCATAAATCAAGAGCTTCACTAAGCATTTCCTCATTGCCTTTGTCAATTTTATTAATAAGTAACAAAACCGGAATTTTAGCTGAAGTTATCTTATTAAAAAAAGCTTCGTCCTTTAATTGTTTTTCACCTAATTCTACTAAATAAAGTAGCACATCAGCGTCTTCAAAAGCCGACCTTACAAAACTCATCATGCTTTTTTGTAACTCGTAGGCCGGTTTAATAATCCCCGGAGTATCACTAAGGATCATCTGAAAATCATCGCCGTTTACAATTCCTAAAATACGGTGACGTGTAGTTTGCGCTTTGGAGGTAATAATAGACAATCGTTCTCCCACAAAAGCATTCATGAGTGTACTTTTACCGACGTTTGGGTTGCCAATTATATTTACAAATCCAGCTTTGTGGGTCATATTTAAAATTTGAGTAAAGATAGAATAAAAAAAGCCTCTAGATTTCTCAAGAGGCCTTCGATGTAGCGGAAATTGGATTAACTCCCTTGTAATATTTAGTCGTTGATCCGGAATAGGGAAGCTAAATGAGTTTGTGCGTGATTTTTTGAAAGTGCTTGAATTTCAGTTCAATACATTAATTTAGCTCGTTCTCAATTAAACTAATCAACTCCCTTATTTCTTCCAGAAGCAAGTTCCTATCCCTTAAAGCTGCATCTGTCATATCAAACTTTGTAGCAATAATATTTAAAAAAGTTTGATTTTGAAGTAACATCTCATAATTAATTTCATTGCCAGGTATAACATTATATTTACTTATTGCAGCACTAAATAGTCGTACAAAATTGACACCATTAATTATTTCATTATCAATACTTGTTGTCTGAAGGGTCACCCTATCTCTTAATGTTTCATCCAATTTATTGATGCGGTTTTCCAAAGCAGTAAATTGTATCCGAATATTTTCATTAGAAATTAATCCAGTTTTGCCTGAGTTTTTTAAATCCGTATAAGAATTTATTACTGGAGCTTCCTCGAATGCATTTCTTTTAATGCGTATAGTGCTTTGTGGTGGTATTTAAATTTTCTGTTTTTTTGATGTTTTTCTGAAGAAAATAGATTTTTTCCTTGAGAATTTATTAAGGAAATTCAGCCGTTATTGATTTTATACGCTGTTGGATGCTGCATTTATTTTAGAATGAAGCCCTTTTTCTTATTTCTTTATTTTGTTTCTCCTCTTCAATAGTCTCTTTTGATATTTCCTCTATATCTTTTTTCTCAATTTGTTTTTTTATTGTGAAAGGGTAAAAAATATTAATAAAACTTGATATCGCTAAAAATATAATAATGGTCTGCACCCAATTATTCTCTGCAATATAATTCAATAATTCATTTTTTTTCAGATTGTTAAAAGTGTAATATATTATAGATAAGATTAATGCTATTGAAAAGACATAAATAGTATTTCTTCTTTCAGAAATTTTCTTTCTTATTCTAAAAGAAAAATAATTTATTTTATGTTCGTTTGATAAGTATTTTATTAAATGAATTTTAAATTTAGATATCTTAACTTCTTTGTAAAGACCTTCTGTATGAATTTTTTCAATTTGCGATGTGTATTTATTTACTTTTCGAGGATATAAAATCTGAATATAGTTATCATTTTCTTTTTTTAAATATTGAATTCCACAACTATACCATTCGTTTTCTATACTAACCTCAGTTACATTCCAAAACATTCCAAATGGATTCCAAAATCTATTGTTTTCATTTTTTGTAATTCTAAGATTTTCTTTTCCAACTTTAATATTCATTTTTTGAGTACTTGCAGGTAACGGTTTGGCTAAACTGTGTTTTAATGCAGTTTAGGCTATGTTGTGCTTAGTTATTTATATTGTTCGATAATGTTTTGAATTAATTGCTCTTTAGCAGTTTTAAATAAGCCCCTAAAATAGTAACTTAAAATTTAATCATTAATGATTTATACCGCATAATTTTAATATCCCCCCCTCTAAAAGTATTAAACGCAATATCAGTAATTAGCCCCCCAATCAATTCACCGTAAAAATGTATCTCTTATATAGCAACTTGAGAACCTCAACTTTGTATATGTATATAATATATTTAGTGGATGAGCAATTTTACCTCTTATTCAAGTTTTTGATGGTATTATAATTAAATGCGATTTTTCTGCAAAATTTTAAAAATCGATGTTTTCAATAAGAGAAGACCCCCCATCCCAATATTAAGAATTGAGTTCGATTTTTTCAAAGTACCCCCCTCATTTCTTATTTCAATTTTAACCTCATATAGTGGCTAAATGAGAGGTGTTAATATAAAATCGGGAATATTTCGGGAAGAAAAAAAGCCAACTATTTGAAAAACAAACAATTAACCTTCTAGGTTGTAGCGGGAGCCGGATTAACTCCCTCGTTATATTCGGTCGTTGATCCGGAATAGGGAAACTTTACAAGGAAAACCATAAATGCATTGCATTTATTTATTTTTTATTTTACTGAATAATAAATGTAAACATCACCATTCTGAAAAATAAATGTAAACATCACCATTCTGAAAAATAAATGTAAACATCACCATTCTGAAAAATAAATGTAAACATCACCATTCTGAAAAATAAAAAACCAGATACTTTCGTATCTGGTTTTCCTTGTAGCGGGAGCCGGACTCGAACCAGCGACCTTTGGGTTATGAGCCCAACGAGCTACCTACTGCTCTATCCCGCGATATAGTTTGCAAAGATACAATGGTTTTAGAATATTACAAGTAATTATATATTGAATTTTATTGTTCTATACTTTGTGCTTCAAAACCTGAGAGTTGCCCTTTTTCAAAATAAACTGATATTTCAATGGGATTACAGCATACTTCACAGTCCTCGATATATTTATTAAAATCTATAGAATCATCGAGTAACATCGAAATATTTTCCCAACAATAAGGGCATAAAAAGAAATGTTCGAACATAATAAACTATCAAAAATTTTCTATTTGTTGGGTAATGGTTTCCCAATCATTCATTAATTGCTCCAATATTTTTTTCTTTTCCTGGTAGGTTTCAAAAAAATTGTGTTGTGAAATTGTTTCCTCGTAATTAACAGATAATTCAAAGTCAATTTCCTTTATCTCTTTTTCCTTTTTTGTAATGGAAATTTCAATTTTGCTTAGTTTGTTTTGAATTGATTTTATTTTTTTCTGGTCTTCATATTCCTTTTTATTTGAAGAAGATTTTAATCCCTTTTCTGGAAGTACTTTTGTGCGTTTTTCGGCTTCACGCATATTCCGAAGATTGCGTTGCTCTAAATAATAATCAATATCACCCAAATATTCTTTTATTCGATGATCTTTAAATTCATACACTTTATTGGATAGCCCCTGGAGAAAATCCCTGTCGTGAGATACTAAAATCAAAGTTCCTTCATATTTTTTTAATGCTTCCTTTAAAACGTTTTTTGACTTTATATCCAAATGATTGGTAGGCTCATCCAATACCAATACATTAAAGGGCTGGAGTAACAATTTCGCTAATGCCAATCGGTTGCGTTCACCCCCCGAAAGTACTCTTACATACTTATCAACTTCCTCCCCCCTAAATAAAAAGGCTCCTAAAATATCCCGAACTTTGCTTCTGTTTTTTTCATTAGCTGCATCGATCATGGTTTCGAGAACCGTTTTTCTTCCGTCAAGGTAATCTGCTTGATTTTGAGCAAAATATCCTATTTGTACATTATGCCCAAGAATGAGTTTTCCCTGATGTTGAATTTCTCCAACAATACATTTAGCAAGGGTTGACTTTCCCTGTCCATTTTGCCCAACAAAAGAAATCTTACTATTTCTTTCAATCAATAAATTCACATGTTGAAAAACCAAATTATCACCATAACTTTTAGCAATATTTTCAGCATTTATGACTACTTTACCCGGTGTGACCGACACCGGAAAATGAAGCGCCATCACTCTGTTATCATCTTCGTCAACTACAATACGTTCCAACCTGTCAAGCTTTTTTATCAGGGATTGTGCCATGGAGGCTTTAGTAGCTTTAGCTCGAAATTTTTCAATTAGTTTTTCGGTGTGTTCTATTTGTTTTTGTTGATTTTTTTTGGATGCTAATTGTTGCTCTCGTATTTCGGAACGCAATATTAAATATTTTGAATAGGGCTTGTTGTAATCGTATATCTTTCCCAGGGAAATTTCTATGGTCCGATTGGTAATATTATCCAGAAACATTTTATCGTGAGAAACTATTACTATCGCCCCAACATAGGTCTTTAGAAATTCTTCAAACCATATAATAGATTCAATGTCTAAGTGATTGGTAGGCTCATCCAGTAATAAAATATCGTTGTTCTGAAGTAATAATTTCGCCAGCTCTATTCGCATACGCCAACCTCCCGAGAAAGTGTTGACAGGCATACTAAAATCTTTTTGTTGGAAACCCAAACCCTGTAATACCCGTTCTGTGTCACCCTTATAATTGTATCCTCCATGGATTTCGTATTGATGTTGCACTTCATTTAAATCGACCATTAATTGATGATAGCCTTCACTTTCATAATCTGTACGTTCTGCAAGTTGAGCATTAATCTTTTCAAGTTGCTTTTCCAACTTTTTTATTAATATAAATGCTTCATAGGCCTCTTCGAGAACTGTTCGTCCTCTTTCAAAATCAATATCCTGTCTTAAAAACCCAATTGAAAGTTCCTTTTTGGTGGCTATTTGTCCATTATCATATTCCTGCAGTCCTGCAATAATTCGTAAAAGTGTAGTTTTGCCCGCACCATTTTTACCCACTAGTCCAACTTTATCTCCGGTACGGAGCTGAAATGAAATTCCGGAAAAAAGATCATCTCCTTGAAATGAAACCCTAAGATTATGGATATTGAGCATTTAAATTAAATTTTTGCAAAGATGCTTATTTTTTTCTACGGAAGTCAATGTTTTTAAATTGTCTTTTACCAATGATAATGCCTTTTTATATCTGTTTCGTAGGATAGTTCCTCCCCGCACTCTAAGTGATTATAAAGATTTTGAGCTAATGATGGAGCCGAAATAAATCCCCGGGTGCCTAAACCATTAAAAAAAACTTTGTTACTACTTTCTTTTAAAGTCCCCATCAAAGGACGCCTATCTCTTGTTGTAGGGCGAATACCCGCTATTTGGTCTACTATATCAAAAGAACAATTAATAATCTTAGAGAGTTTAGTTTTTAATTCCTCTTTTGCCTTTTGAGTAGTATTATTGGTATAGTTATCCCTTTCATAAGTTGTTCCTACTTTATACAGATCATTGCCTAAGGGAATAATAATAAGTGAAGCTTTAAGCATGAATTTTAAATTCAAATCAGGGGCATTAATAATGATATATTCTCCCTTGTTGCCTATTAATAATTTCTTTCCGTTATGTTTTGGATCCTGAGGGAAAAAAGGGTTTTTTATTGCTGAAATTCCTTCAGCAAAGAGTATTTTTCCTGCTGAGATATCCTTGTACTTAATTACATCATCAACTTCTTCAAGTAGGTCATATTCAAATTTTTCGCTTATAAGAAGGTTGTTATTTTGAAGATCCTCTTTATAAGCATTCAATAATACCGAAAAATATATTCTACCGGTACCCAATACTTTACCAAAACCAAAAGGTGCATTAATATGTGGGTTTTTGTTTTTGATAAGTTTTGAAGACAGATAAGAAGACATTCCTTTTTTATCGCTTGCCACCATCCAATTATTTTGTTCTTCAACACTATTTAATATACGCAGAATGGGTATTAGGTCTAAAACCGAAATACTGAGCTTTTTTGAAAGCTCAGTGTAAAAAGGAATCGCTTCAGAAATATGCAGATCTGCATTCCATACTTTTGTAAATCGTTTGAGTACCGTTGGATTAATAACACCTCCTGAAGACAATGTAGAGGAGTTTTTACTCGTATCAAAAACAATAAAACTTTTATTGTTTTTTTTCAATTTTTCACAAAAGGAAAGTCCGGCAATACCTAATCCTACGATTATGTAATCTACTTTTTGCATATAATACAAAAGTAAAAAACCCTGAAGTATTTTACTTCAGGGTATAATAAATTATTTGGAAATTAGAAAGGCTTAGTAATTCCACATATCAATTTCTAAGTTTCTGATTTTTTCTTTTATTCTATCGGATTCTAATAATTGCATTAATGCATTATCATTTATATAATCATTTACACTCCTGTCTCCAAGCTCATTATCCTCTTTATAAATAATTGCATTGAATCGTCTTGAATTTAACAGATGATCGAATGAAATGGGTTGTGAGGTATTCTTCCTGTTAAAAGCTTTTGCTTCATGTAAAACTTTACGAGCTGAAGGGTACCATACCCAAAATAATTCGACTTTACTATCAATACCATCATCAGGAAAGGCTTTAGAACGTGCTTCGTTTGCAACAGGAGCTATGGCTAATATTCTATATTTAAGTTCCCCGTGTCTCTTATCAAGATACCAGTATCCTCGAATACGCCATTCTTCTACATCGCCGGCATCCAAGTTAAATTTTCGAATATATTGGGGATCTATTTCTTCACCTGCATTATACTGATCAATACCTAAATCTGTAGTATCACTGTAAACCAGGGAAGCTTCAATATCCCTAAGGGTTCGCTTTTCAGTAAAATAAGAGTCTGCATATACATGTTCAATATTACCATTTTTAATGTTCTTCATTAAAACATCGTATAATGATCTTCTTTCTTTTCCAATATTGTTGGTGTCGATAGGATAATACAAAGGGAAGTTTATTCTCTCATCAAGATCTATAATCTCCCAGGTAGTTTTTGACCATAATATATCACGTTCATCCACATAGCCATAGGCCAGGGGTTGATCGTTATCGTAAACCAATTGGTCTTGTGTTTTTTTTCCGATTTCTTCCGGGGTTTTGGCATTGAGAATGTTTATTTGTGCAGCTACACTAAAAGTTCCCATTAAAAGACCCAAAACACATATAACAACTTTATTAATATTCATATAATAGTTTTTTTTATTTTATCACAACACTAATTTGTCAACTCAATAAATACAGGAGATATCTTTCGTAATTTATATCCCAAATTAGTTGAGATATTTGCGTTGATATCAAATATTTGTACAGTCTCACCTCTTCTTGCTCTTCGCAAAGCAGATTTTGCTTGAGAATTTAATTTATTCCCACTTATTTTTACCGTAGGCTGTCCGGAAACTTTAAAGCTGAACCCGGTAACATTTAATCTTAGGTCAAAATCAAAATCTAATAGTGCAGCACCTACACTAGAAATTTCAAGTCCTTGACGTTGCATACGCACAGGGCCTCCATTTCCGTCTTCCCCGCGAATAGTCCCTATGGGGCGTGGAATATCTTTAATTCTAAAGGTTTTACTATCTGTAACAACCATACCACCGGGTAATTTACCGGTTACGCGTATGGTAACTTCCCTACCTTTAACTGTAGTTACATCCATATTATATTTTCCTCCACCACCTGCAGAGACTAATCCGGGGGCATTTGCAGTAACGCTACCTACGCCAGGAATAGAGATGGTCATCGGGTTTATTACACCGCGATATACCACGTTCATTTTATCTGCAGAAATAACAGCAGCATTTGGTTTAGGGATTACCGCATAAGAACTTACGATGGGTATTGTTATTATTGAATCTCCTTCTTTAAATTGCAATTCTCCTAAGAGATCATGTTCTCCTACGTTTCCTGCAGGGAAATCAAGAGCTACTTGACCTGTCACATTACTGTCTACTTCTTTACCATTGATAATAACTTTTTCAAAAGTTAATGTATTGTCAATTCGCCCAAGTACAACACGTCCCTTAAAGTTTTCTCCACTAAAGAAAGCTGTTTTATCAGCAATAACAATAGCCTCATAATTAGTCATAGAAACTTCAGATGTTAATTGACCTGAAAGCATATTAGACAACAACTCACTTTGCGTTGTTTTAATATCTGATTGCATTTGGGTCAACCTGGTTATTGAAGCGATTAAAGGAAAGCCCTCAAAGCTGTAATTTAACCAGTCAATTTTTTTTCCATCTCTATTAGTAATTTTTCCTGTAAAGAAATTACTTTCTATGGAACTTTTAATATCCGGATAGTCTTCACCCAGTATAGTTAACATACCTGTTCGGTAGTAGTCGATCTCGTCTAAAAATTCTTGTCCTTCTGTTTTTAATTTATTTGATACAAAAAATCTTTGATCAAGAAATTCAGATTGATCCTGTACTTCATAGTCATTTTGAGAATCCTCTTTTACGGACGTCATCATTAAAGTTTTTATAGTCTCAAGATATGAATCAAGCTTATTTGAAAGTGTGCTAACATCTTCTGCTTTATTTAAAAGGATCAGGTATTTGGCCGGTTGCTCAGAAACTTTTGCAGCAAGACCATCCATAAATGCAAGGTTTCTTTCGGAAGATGCAACATTTGCATCTGTTAATTTTTCATTCATTAAGCCAAAAGCAGATAATACTTCCTTCGACATATTTAATGCCAACATTGCAATGAAAATCAGATACATCAGATTAATCATCTTCTGCCGTGGAGATAGTTTTTGTTGTGCCATCTTTAATTATTCTTTTTAAGAATTAATAATTTAATGAAATACTATGATAAGTTTTTATTGCTCATTGCTGAAAGCATACCACCATATACTCCATTTAATGAAGAAAGGTTATTTGTCAAAAACTTCATTTGCTCTTTTAACTGCTCAGCATTTTCAGCAACTTGATCGTTTATCTCTGCTTGACGACTTGAAGATTCTACTTGTACTTTATACAAGCTGTTTAACGATTCCATTTGAGTTGCTGCAAGAGCCATTTCTTCGCTATATTTTTTTGTTGCATTCATAGCATCGGCAGTTGGAACCATATTTTTAGCAGCTCCTTCAAAAGAGCGTAGACTATCTCCCAAGCTACTCATCATTTCAGAATCTATACGTGCCTCAATAAGCATTTCATCTAATTTTTTAGACAAAAGACCTTGTGGATTTTTGGATTCATTTTTACCCATTCCCATACCTCCAGATAGTTCGGGATACACCAAAGACCAATCTAAATCATCGTCTACAGGCTCAAAAGCTGAGATTGCAAAAATGATAGCTTCAGTAATTAGACCTATAGATAATAGTAAGCCACCGGTAAGTGGCCCTATCTTCCAGTGAAGAATTTTAAATAGAGCTCCTAATATTACTATAGATGCTCCAAGGCCATAAGCCATGTTAAAAAATTTCTTATTAGTTCTTGATTGTGACATAATATAATAGTTTTTGTTAAGTTAGGTTTGCGATTTTTTATTTTAATAGATTAACGGGCGTCTCCTAGTTTATCATTTAATACAACATCAGTTCCCATATAATCTTGTACGGTTCTAAAACCAATGTAGCTTCTTGCTGAATCTGCATATTCATAATCTCTAGTACTTACTTGAAGGAAGTATGCTATGTCTTTCCAGGAACCACCACGAACTACTTTACGCTTGTTTTCTTTATCATTTACGTTTGGGTTCATATTTGAGGTATAATCATATGAATTTGGATCGTAAGATGATGCGACCCACTCTGATACATTCCCAGCCATATTATAAAGATTATAATCATTTGGTTCATATGCATCAGCTTCAACAGTATATAAAGCCTGGTCTGCAGCATAATCACCTCGAAGTGGCTTAAAGTTAGCTAAGAAACATCCCCTGTCGTTTTTAGCATAAGGGCCACCCCAGGGGAAAGTTGCAGATTCCAACCCACCACGAGCAGCATATTCCCATTCAGCTTCACTTGGTAGCCTAAATGAATTAATATGTTGTCGTCTTCTTGATTTTTGATAAGAATTTTTATATAAGGTTCTCCATGCACAAAATGCCTTGGCTTGTTTCCAATTTACTCCAACTACAGGATAGTCACCATAAGCCTGATGCCAGAAATAATCATTGTGCATAGGTTCATTATATGAATAGTTGAAGTCTTTAATCCATACCGTAGTATCTGGATAAATCCTAAGTTCTTCTTTTATAAGAAAATCTTTTCTTTTCTTAGTATTATCTTTAGCTGCAGCATCAATATCCATATAAGTATATTGAAATCTAAGTTTTTCTACATCAATTGTACGTTGCCCGTTATAAGATTCTTCAATAGGGATATACATAGTATCCATTATCTCACTATAATATTCATCGGGGTAATCAGCAGTATCCCAAATTAAATCAATATCATTATTAATTTTTCTACCTGCATAATAATCGTCTCCCATACCAAAATAGTTGTCATACATATATTGTTGGTAAGGAGTCATTTCTTCATTTTCTTGATCAACAAAGGCATATTCGCCAATTCCATCATCTCCAGGAGTCGCACCAACTTCATCGGCCAAAATTGCTAATTTAAGTCGGATTGTCGAATCACGAACCCATTCAATAAATTGTCGGTATTCAGAATTGGTAATTTCTGTTTCGTCCATATAGAATGACCGTACTGTAACTGTTTTTGTTGGAGCGTCGTTAACGGCAACAAAATCATCGTCTGCTTTACCCATAATAAAAGATCCACCAGGGATAAGCACCATTCCATAAGGTTTTTCGGGATGCCATTTTTTTCCTTTAGTTCCTACCAGTTCTCCCCTGTCTCCAGAGTTACAACCGGCCAAAATGGCAATAATCGCAGTTAAAGCTATAAGCTTTTTCATAGGTATTTAGGTTAAATTATCGAGATTCAAGTGGGTAAACCTATTTATAAAATTTTTAAAAAACAACTATTTTCTTAAAAAACCCAAAAATCCGATAATATTTAGTTTGTTTGGTTATACTTCATTTTTACGGCAGGCTTTGTACCACCGCTCAGGAATCTCCTGATTACATGCACCCAAATAATCGCCATAAGTGCAAGGTAATAACGTTTTATTTTTTAATTTATTATTAACATTTGAAATAAATGGTAGTTCGATCCACCAACGTTCTGTTTTATTACTCTTTTTAAAAATTAAAATTTGGTCGTAAACAGGCACTTTATATGTTGTGTATAGCTTATCATTACTGAAATCTTCATCAGCAATTCTAAAATTTACTCCTTCTACAAAATACCAGAGTATTTGAGCCACTAACATCGCAGCATTTTCAGTATCGCTGAAATCCTTTAATTCATAAATTCCAAATGATGTTACTCTATTACTTATCCCAGCATAACGTGCAATAGCACAAATCTCTCTTCCATCAAAACCATTGGGACTATTCTTGTTTTTATAACTTAGTTCAGCATTTTTTATTGTATTAACATCCAAAGTAACAATATCAGCATTTCTCAATATGGGTTCTACTAAGGTAATATCGGCTGAAACCTCCCCCAATCTATACCCCTCAAAGTATAATTTATCCATCAAGGATATCTCTCCAGGTGAATTAAAAAAGGATTGATACCCTATGGTACTATAATTAAACAAATTATAGGGTTTTTCTACAATAATTTTTCCAACATACGATTTGTTGGTTATAGGTAGGTCTGCGTCTCCTAAATCGAATTTACTGTCAATATTAACAATGTTTACCATACTTCCTCTCTTGTCGTAGGAGCGGTATTGCGCATATACTATGTCTTGACTTCCCCCTAGGATAAGAGGTATAATGTTTTCTTTTAACAAAGCTTCAATTACCGATTTTACAGCAAAATAGGTGTCTTTTACGGTTTCTCCTCTTTCAATATCTCCTAAATCAATAATAGTATCAGACCAGTTTCCGGGATATAGTGAGTAGAATGCCTCACGGAAAACGTTAAAACTTAATTCCTCTCCTATATAATCTACATCATTTCGATTTTCTTTAACCCCTATAATAGCAAACCTGACATTTGTAAATTCGGGGAAATCACCTTTCTTATTATAGGTGTTAATCTGTTTTCCCAAAACACCTATGGGTAATACCTCTTTTTGAGCTAAAACCGATTTAGAAACAGGTGTGAGAAAATCTATCATTATTTTTTCTTAGCGGTTGCTTATTTCTTTTGTGAGGGTTTCTTTTTAGACACCTTCTT
Source organism: Bacteroidota bacterium (assembly GCA_022562895.1). Classification (GTDB taxonomy): domain Bacteria; phylum Bacteroidota; class Bacteroidia; order Flavobacteriales; family Flavobacteriaceae; genus Marifrigoribacter. The sequence goes on from JADFOK010000011.1 coordinate 73,123, forward strand.
CTCTAGCAATTCAATAGCTTGTTCTAAGGTTATTTTTTCAGCTTTGGTGGTTTTTGGTAGTTCTACCTTAATTTTTCCTTTAAGTAGGTTAAAACGCCCCCAACGTGCCTTCTCTAGCCGAATTCCTTCTTCAGGCCATTCATTTACCAACTTATCGATTTCTTTTTGCTTCTTGGTTTCAATAAGTTCTATGATATCTTCATCAGATAAATTATCGAAATCGTACTTTTTGTTTACGTTAATAAACATATTGTTCCATTTAATAAAAGGTCCAAACCTTCCCTTCCCTTTTTGAACCGGCATTCCTTCGTAGGTATATATAGGCTCATCGGTTTTTTTCCTTTCTTCTATAAGAAGCTTTGCAGTCTCCATATCAACATCTAACGGGTTCATCCCTTTGGGTAATGAAATAAATTTTTTATCAAATAGAACATAAGGACCAAAACGACCATTATTTACCTCTACTTCTATTCCATCATATACCCCCAACTTTTTTGGTAACTTAAACAAATCCATTACTTCATCCATAGTAATTTGATGTAACTGCTGTTCTGGCAGAAGACTTGCAAATTTCTTAACCTCATCATCTGGTCCACCAATTTGTGCCATAGGACCAAACTTTCCTAATCTCACCAAAACTATTTTTCCGGTTTGGGGATCTTTACCTAAAATACGTTCTCCACTTTCGCGAACTGCGTTCTGTGTTACATTCTCTACTTGTGGATGAAACTTCTTGTAAAAATCTTTCATCATTTGTATCCATTCCTTTTTGCCTTCGGCTATATCGTCAAAATCCTGTTCAACTTTAGCGGTAAAGTTGTAATCTAAAATATTTTCAAAATGTTCGACGAGAAAATCATTTACAATCAAACCTATATCAGTTGGAACAAGTTTTCCTTTGTCTGACCCCACAACTTCAGTACATATTTTCTCCTGAATATTATCTTCGAGGGTTAACTGAAGATATTTTCGTTCTACTCCTTCTACCGTTCCTTTATCTATGTAATTTCGACTGATTATAGTGGAAATTGTAGGTGCGTATGTCGATGGACGCCCTATACCTAATTCTTCCATTTGTTTTACCAATGAAGCTTCTGTAAAACGATAAGGAGGACGTGTGTAACGCTGGGTAGCTGTAATATAATTTTTTATTAATTCTTCACCAACACTAAGTTTTGGAAGTATTCCGTCTTGTTCTTCTTCTTCATTATCGATGCCTTCAAGATAAACCTTCAAAAATCCGGAGAACTTTATCATTTCTCCATAAGCCACAAAAAATTCTGAAATTCTTTCCGAATCATTTATTTCAATCATTACATTAGTACGTTCCAGTTGTGCATCACTCATTTGTGAAGCTATCGCTCGTTTCCAAATTAAACTGTATAGGCGTTTCTGATCATGATCTCCATCAATAGAATTGAGCGATATTTTTGTAGGTCGAATGGCTTCGTGAGCCTCTTGGGCGCCTTTGACCTTTCCTTTATAATTTTTTGGATTGCTATATTCTTTTCCAAATGAATTCTCAATCTCATCCCGGATAGCATTTTTTGCTTCATCAGAAAGGTTAACACTATCGGTACGCATATAAGATATATGTCCTGCTTCATACAAGCGTTGAGCAATGGTCATAGTTTTACCGACTGAAAAATATAATTTTCTGGAAGCTTCTTGTTGTAAAGTTGAAGTTGTAAATGGAGGTGCCGGAGATTTTTGTGCTGGCTTTTTAATTAATTCTGAAACTTTATAGGAAGCCCCGATGTTTTTATTTAAAAATTCGCGAGCTTCAGTTTCGGTTTGAAAATTTTTAGGAAGTTTGGCTTTAAATTTATCACCAGATTCATTTGTAAATTCTGCTATAACTCTAAATGAAGCGACTGGAGAAAACGCGTCTATTTGTCGTTCTCGTTCTACAATTAAACGCACTGCAACAGATTGTACTCGCCCGGCCGAAAGAGCTCCTTTTACTTTTTTCCAAAGTACCGGTGATAATTCATATCCTACTAATCGGTCTAATACTCTTCTTGCTTGCTGAGCATCGACAAGATTATAATTTATATTTCTGGGATTCTTTATTGCTCTAAGAATAGCAGACCTTGTAATTTCATGAAAAACAATTCGTTTTGTTTTTTCTTTATTTAGTTTTAATGTCTCTATTAAATGCCAGGCAATGGCTTCTCCTTCACGATCCTCATCACTTGCTAACCAAACTATTTCTGCCTTATTAGCTAGGGACTTTAATTCTTTTACTAATCTTTTCTTATCTGCCGGTATTACATATTTAGGTGTGAAATCACCAGCTACATCAACCCCTAATTCCTTAGAAGGTAAATCGGCTATATGTCCAAAACTAGATGTAACTTTAAAATCTTTTCCTAGAAATCTTTCAATAGTTTTAGCTTTCGCAGGTGACTCAACAATAACTAAATTCTTTGCCATATCCATTTTAGTTTGGGGTACAAAAGTATATGAATTTTTTAATACGCAAGGCCAGTGTTAAAATTTATAGTTCCCTTAACCGTACAAATTGCAAATCTTTAAAATGAATTTTCTTGTCTAAATTCCTCAGTATCATCATCAAAACCAACAGTATCTTTATATAAATAATAGATAGGAATATGCACAAAAAAAGCCGTGAAAAAAACTCCAACAAAGCAAAATATAATTCCAATTTGTGCAATCAGGGATGAGAGAATAATTAAACCAAAAGTAATTAACCAATATTTATTCCCCATCTTAAAACTAGCTTTTATAATATCTGAAACAGAAAGATCTTCATTAAATGCAAAAATTACTACAAATAATTGTAGTGGTACCATGACATAAAAAATAGGAAGATAACATAATAACAAAGCTGCTAACGATATTCCAACAGTCGCCAGAGACAAAACCATTACTTTTTTTAAATTCTTTCCTTTTAAAAACACAAAGTAACTCCCTGTTTCTTTAATAGAGCCGGTATCTTCTTTTTTACAAACTTTAAAAAAATGAGCAATAATACCTAAAGACAGACCTTGAATAATAAAAATAAGTGCAAAAAATATAATAGCATACACAATTAACAACCCAATAGGAAGTTCAAATGGTTCGTAATATCCATAAGTATTGTATACTCCCGAATAGCCCATCATTGTAAATAAGGGCACATAAATTATTATTAAAAAAGGGATTAGTATAGCTATTGTAATAAGTACATGATAAAATGCTTCTTTCCATACCTTTTTAAAAAGTTCAAAACTTTTTGATAATATATCCGAAAAACTCGGTTTTCCCGCCCTTTCAATTCTTTGAAAAATATCTTTTCCCATTTTCTATTTAATCGGTTGTAATGTAGCAAATTTAAGAAAAAATATATGCCACTTTGTCATAAAAAATATTTTAATTGTATCTTTGCAAATTATTTGACAAATCTACTATCCATAAGTAACAGAAAGAATTATATGATAAAGGTTATTGACGAAACTAAACAAGGAGATTCATTAGTACTTGAAGCTAAAAAAAGCAATTCACGTAAACTTTATATAGAAAGTTATGGTTGTCAAATGAATTTTAGTGATAGTGAAATTGTTGCTTCAATTCTTGCTAAAGAGGGTTTTAATACTACAGAAAATCTCGAAGAAGCAGATCTGGTGTTGGTGAATACCTGTTCCATTCGCGATAAGGCAGAACAAACTATACGTAAACGATTAGAGAAATATAATGCCGTAAAGAGAATAAATCCCGGAATGAAAGTTGGCGTATTAGGTTGTATGGCAGAACGCCTTAAAAGTAAATTCCTGGAGGAAGAAAAAATCGTTGACCTCGTTGTGGGACCCGATGCATATAGAGACCTTCCAAATCTCATTAAAGAAGTTGATGAAGGAAGAGACGCTGTAAATGTTATTCTCTCAAGAGATGAAACTTACGGTGACATTTCACCGGTACGATTAGGTGGAAATGGTGTAACTGCTTTTGTTAGCATCACTCGCGGTTGTGATAATATGTGCACCTTTTGTGTAGTTCCTTTTACAAGGGGGCGTGAGCGAAGTAGAGATCCACAAAGTATCCTCCGGGAGGTTAATGATCTTCATGAAAATGGGTATAAAGAAGTTACATTATTAGGACAAAATGTGGACAGTTATTTATGGTATGGTGGCGGACTTAAAAAAGATTTTAAAAGAGCTTCAGAAATGGAAAAAGCCACTGCCACTAACTTTTCACAATTACTTGAGCTTGTAGCTCAAGCACAACCCAAAATGCGTATTCGGTTTTCTACATCTAATCCTCAGGATATGACGGAAGATGTATTACACAGTATATCTAAGTTTGACAACATTTGCAATTACATTCATCTTCCGGCACAAAGCGGTAGTACCCGTATTTTAAAGGAAATGAACCGTCAATATACCCGTGAGGAGTATTTTAAGCTCATTGACAAGGTGCGTGAGATCATTCCAGATTGTGCTATTTCTCAAGATATAATCACCGGTTTTTCTACCGAAACTGAAGCCGACCATCAAGATACACTTTCGTTGATGGAATATGTAAAATACGATTTCGGATTTATGTTTATGTATTCTAAACGACCCGGTACAACAGCTGCACGTGTACTGGAAGATGACGTCCCAGCCGAAATTAAAAAACGAAGATTGATCGAGATTGTAGACTTACAACGTGAGCATAGTGCCTATCGCACCAAACAATTCGTGGGTCAAACGGTGGAAGTATTGATCGAAAAAGAATCTCACAAAAGTAACCAACAATGGAGTGGTCGAACACAACATAACACGGTTGCTGTATTCCCGAAAGCCAATTATAAGGTTGGGGATTTTGTAAACATAACAATAAAAGATTGTACCAGTGCTACTCTTATTGGGGAAGCAGTAGGGTTTAGTAATAATAATTAATATGGAATCCGTACAAGCAGTAAAACAACGATTTGGAATTGTTGGTAACGACCCTAAACTCAATCGTGTTATTGAAAAAGCGATACAGGTAGCTCCTACCGATATTTCGGTATTGGTAACTGGTGAAAGTGGTGTTGGAAAAGAAAGTATTCCTAAAATAATCCATTCCTTATCTCATAGAAAACACGGCAAGTATATTGCCGTAAATTGTGGTGCCATACCGGAGGGAACCATAGATAGCGAGTTATTTGGACACGAAAAAGGTGCTTTTACCGGGGCTACGGCATCAAGAATGGGTTATTTTGAAGTTGCCGATGGCGGAACCATATTCCTTGATGAGATTGGAGAATTACCCTTACCTACACAAGTACGATTGCTACGTGTATTGGAAAATGGTGAATTCTTAAAAGTAGGTTCGTCTAAAACGCAAAAAACCGATATTCGT
>JADFOK010000032.1 GCA_022562895.1 Bacteroidota bacterium
TTTTTTTTATCTATTATTGTTAATAATTTGTCAATAGTAGCTAATACATTAGTATAATTTTTTTCATAATAATCAATTTCAATAGAACATTCTAAAAATATTATTTTATATGTATCATGTTGATACCCCTTGTATTTGTAATTTTTTAGTAATCCTTCCTTTAAATAAATTTTTGCAGAGTCTAAAACTTTTAGATTAATATAACAAATTACAAAATTCAAAATTGATGATAATTCATTCTCTAAATACAACTCTTCATAATCTATTTGAATACCTCCCCTAATCGATGCTCTTAACTTTTTATAATATTCTTTACTACTCACCAATTTATGTCTCCTTTTTTGTAATTTTAAGGCTTCTCTTTTATTTCCCCAAAAAGATTTTGCTGTAATCAATTTATCAGATATGTAAATTTCATGCGCAATATTGTTATTTTTAATGGCTAGTTCATAGCATAATAAATCATTTTTATTGGACATTTCTAAATTACCAATTTTACGATATTCATAACCTTTTAACATATAACCCAAACCTGGATAAGTGATATTATCCATATTTTTAGTCAGGAATATAATACTGTCAGCAAATTGTATATTCTTTTCAGGATGAAATATTCTAGCTAACTTATCATATCCCCTAGCCATTTTAATGGTGTCATTTTCCTTTCTTGCCCTATCTAAATATACACGCGCAACTTTTTCTGCTATAATAGAGTCATTTTCAACCTCATTGAATAGAGATAATAATTCTTCATCACCTAACTTTTGTAGGGTTTCTTTTGAAAAATCTTGAGCATGGACTATTGTAGAAAGAAAAATAAATCCCAATAAATAATATAATTTTTTTAGTTCTAACATTTTTTCAATGCTAAATTATTTTTTATTACACTTTTGCAGGTGATAAAAAGATTATTATATATTAAACAAATTGATTTTAATATTATATACAATTATATATGTATAAAAATAGGTTTTAAAACTTATTCTAAAAAATTTCATCAAGAATTTTAATTTCATTATAAGTAGTTGATTGATAATGTGCTAACTAGAAATAATTTACTTGTCTTTATTCATGAATCACGACCCATTGATTCATGAACCGCGCTATACTTCACTTGTTTTTGAGTTTTTTTCACCCATTATTTACATTATTAAAAAAACCAGTTTGAGACTTAAAAATTAATATTAACTGGGGAGTTATTTACAAAAAAGTCTCTTGCTGGTTTTAAAAAGTGAGGTTAAATAAGTCTAATCATTCCTGTTATTAAACAGATCAAAAATTCAATAAAAGTGACACAGAAAATATAAAATAAAAAAGAGAAAGTTTTACCAGGTAAAAACTCTCACAGTCGTTAAAACTTGCTAATCAAATGCATTTACTTTTTGAAAGTATTGAAAACACAATCTTTTACCGAGTTTGTTTATAAATATTTGTTTTAGCATTTTAAATAGATGTTGCTTAACATCTTTAAAAAAAAGTAAAACTAAATAGTAATCATAAAATATAAACAATTATGAAATATTTAAAAAAAATAATTCCAGTTATTACGATTGTAATGTTAATTTTATCAACAAATAGTGTGAATGCACAGAAAGTTAATAATCCGGAAGGTTATTCTATAGAAATTCCAAAGGAATTTAAAATAAGTACTGCTGAAAAAGAAAATAATAAATTAATTACTGTTAGTAAGTATTATTACGATCTTGGCGGTTACATTTATGTAACTGGTTTTGTTAATTCTTCAGGAAAGGCAAAATTTGATACTGTTTTAGTGCCTACAAAGCCTAATGCAACTAGAGGTGCCGGCTGCACTGGAGGAAGCTACCAAGCTTGTGCAATGGACTGCACACACAGACCTTCAGAATTGGGAGTACTTCTATGTACAGCTTATTGTATTGTAATTTGTGGAATGGAGTAATCTTTGGAATTATTAATTATTATTAATTTAAAAAAGAGTCAAAATGAAAATTACTTTTAAGAAAATAATTTCATTAATATTAATTCTATTCGTATTGGTAATTTGTGTATATATATTGATTTTCTATTTATCAAATAAATAAAAAAAGATAATTGATTAGCAATAAAATATCTATTAGAATTATGATTTTTATTGAAATTATTTTAATAGACACGATTAAAAAAAGTCCTAAAGAGGATGCGATTATATATTCGTATTGGCATCTACTTTAATTTTTTACTTTAATCTTAATTCTTTTTCGATTTAATGTGACTTTTGGAAAACAAAAGTAGTTAATACAACCAAATTATCTTTTACAAAAACAATTATAGCTAATGTCGTAAAAATCAACTATTACATTATTTATATACACTATAAGTCAACAACTTATAGAAACCCATATAAATAGTCTGTAATTAAATAAATTAAAACTATAACATGAAATACATTAAACAAATTACAACAATAATAATCTTTGGAATATTCTTGATAAATATTCAATCAACACAAGCACAAATAATAAATCCACCTGAAATTGGAAATGTGACAATTGATATTCCTGAAAAATTAAAATCTAGTCAAATTATGGCTGAGAGTAATGATGCGGTTAATTCAATTCATTCAAAATTTTCAATAATACACAATGGGTATATAAATGTAACTCTCGATAACAATGGAAAAGTAGTAACAATTACTACTCCAAATAATGTCGATAGATTAATATTAGTCAATAATCAAAATAAAGGAGTTGTTCCTTGCCCACATTGTATCCCTTATTCAGAAAATATAAGCTGCTTACTAGCTTGTATTTTCGATACTATATTTAACCAATGATTATGTGGGTGTTAAAAAATATTTCTTTTTGAGACACCCACATATTTAATAAAACAAATTTATGAAATCTATGTTTATCCCAAAATATATTATTGTGCTTATCTTTTATTTGCCAGGCACAAAATTAACTGAATAAAAAGTTCAACAACTTAGTTGAAGTCGTTTACATATAAATAAAGATCGTCAATCTTTCTAATGGAAGAATCAATTCCTTAATCCATGATACAATATTACCTGCGTACTCCACAAAACAAAGACAAATAATTGTTTTAAAAGCAATAGTATACTTATCACATATTTCGGATTAATATATAGCCTGTGTTAAAAAAGAGTGGTTAGGATTATTTATAAAAAACTTTTAAAATATGAAATATAAGAAACTATATTGGATATTAGTTTTATGGATTTGTAGCATGGTAAATAGTTTTGCAAATAATACCTTTTTAGAAAAGAATATACCGCAAATTATAGAAGAACTAAATGCTGAAATAAATAAAACTAAAAATTATTATAATACTCTTTATATAGACTTAAACTATAAAATATTCAATGCAAGCAAAAAACTAAAAAAAACATCAAATATTAAAAAACAAATAATTCTTATAATTAAAAAAGGAGAACTCAATGAACAACTAAAAGAACTTAAACTTCGTGAACAATCTGATATAAGTAAAATTCGATATTTAAAGGGTTTACAAATAATAAAAATTTTATATGAAAAAACACTAAGTTTAGATTATCATTTTGCAACAGTTAGCACATTCAATGAAATTAATAAGATTTCTAACCCAAATCATTATCCGGAATTTTCCAAATTAAAAGAACAGCTAAATATAAATAGAGATAACAAAAAAGGGTTTAATTTGACTTCAATTTTAGGGAAAAACATATATACATCAGTCATCCATTCATTTATTGCTTTATTTGTAAACAACAACTTTTCGAAACGAGAAAAAGAAGACAGCTTAAAAAAAATTGAATGCATTTTAGATTTTACGCTAAGAATGCATAATGACCTTAACACAATTTATTTTGAAACTGCTTTTTTGCAGGGAAACAATAATAATATTATAAAAGACATAGAGCGGTTATTTGTTAACTATACTAAACCTATTGAATATGAAACAGCCCTAAAGGAATGTAGAAATAATGATGATTGGGATAGTATAAAGGATAAATTGAATGTTTACATAGAACGTTTGAATGCTACTATAGCAAACTCTGAAAAGCAATTTAAAGCTCAAAAAATGATAATAAACCTCAAATTTTCAATTGACAGGCTATTACAATTTATCGCCAAGTATAACATGTTTATAGACCAAAGTGCAAAATTTTATGAAAAATTTGCAATTATGCTAAATAGCTATGAAAATGATAAACAATGTGCTAGTAAAATACCTTTATCGTATATCAAGTTAAAAGAAAATATTGATATCTCCATCGACAAATTTAATACAGCCTATAAACCTATAGAAATAAATGGCAGTAAAATGAAAGAAGTTTTATATGGAATTAACGAATATGATTAATTATTATAGCTTTAATTATCTCCTCAAAATTTAGAATTAAATACGTAACTTGGTGGGTATAATTACCAACCATGGCGAAACCAAAGTCTCCGTTTTCAAAATCGCAACTACTCCCCCAGGAAGAAACACTGGAGATCACCAAACAAAAAGGGGAACTCCTTATTGGCCTCCCTAAAGAAACTTATTTTCAGGAAAAACGTATTTGTCTCACACCTGATGCCGTAATTACTATTGTGGCAAACGGCCATAAAGTGATTATAGAAAATGGCGCAGGAAATGAAGCGGGTTTTTCAGACACAGATTACAGTGAGGCAGGTGCTCAACTTACCAATGACACCAAAAAAGTATTTGGATGCCCTATAATTCTAAAAGTGGAACCCCCTACCCTCGAAGAAATTGAAATCATCAACCCCAAGACCGTATTGATTTCTGCGTTACAACTCAAGACCCGGGAGAAAGAATACTTTGATGCCCTTGCTAAAAAAAAGATAACCGCTTTGGCCTTCGAGTTCATTAAAGATGAAGAACACAGCTATCCGGTAGTAAAATCGTTAAGTGAAATTGCCGGTACGGCTTCGGTACTCATTGCGGCAGAATTAATGGTAACCGCTGAAAATGGAAATGGATTGCTTCTCGGAAATATTAGTGGAATGCCTCCAGCAGAAGTAGTTATTATAGGTGCGGGAACTGTTGGAGAATTTGCAACGCGATCTGCATTAGGTCTGGGAGCCAATGTAAAGGTTTTTGATAGTTCGTTAACAAGATTGCGAAAATTGCAAACCAATGTAGGTAGACCACTTTTCACTTCAACGCTCCAGCCCAAAAACTTAATGAAAGCGTTACGTCGTTGTGATGTGGCTATTGGCGCAGTTCGTGGTAGAAATCGATCACCTATTGTTGTAACGACCTACATGGTTGAGAACATGAAAAAAGGTGCTGTTATAATCGATGTGAGTGTAGATATGGGTGGGTGCTTCGAAACTACCGAAATGACCTCACATGACAATCCAACAATACTAAAGTATGGAGTTATTCATTATGGGGTTCCTAATATACCTGCCAGATATCCTAAAACCGCTTCTATTTCGATCAGTAATATATTTACTCCCTACTTGTTGGAAATAGCAGATTGTGGAGGTGTAGAGAATATGATCCGATTTGACAGTGGATTAAAAAATGGTTTGTATTTTTACAGGGGAATTTTAACCAATAAAGCCGTGGCAGAATGGTTCGACATGTCATACAGCGATATAAACCTGCTAATTTTTTAAATGAAATTTATACATAGATTAGGATATTATTCCGGAGGTCTTATTATTGGTTTAATGATGATGTTTTTCATTTTAAGCGGTAAAAATGCATCTTGTGATTATAGTGCTAATGCCCGAACTCTTAAAAATATTAGAAGTAAGGATTTGGTGATTTCCGATATATCATTGATAGTATTATCCGAATATCAATTAGATACTTCTGCCATCTCGACCTTACTTTTAAAGGGAGAGGTTATATTTTCCGAAAGCAACACAAAACTTGATTCATGTAAGGTCTATGTAATAAAAGGAAGCGTTTCGGAAATGAACTTGATAATAAAAGTGGAAAACTGTAATAAGAAAGCAACGGTACTTGAAACTCGAGTATTCTATTAAATGGCTATATTTTTTAGTACTGAATAAAAGACTTAGCTAAATTCTTGTTAAAACTTTAAAAGTAATTACTCATTGCTACACTTTTTATTAATTTTCTCGGTATTATAGCAATCGAGAATTAATTTCTGTTTTATAAATAATAGATCATGGTAAAAAAAGTTTTCATTATATTAATCTTATTATCAACCATTATTGTGTCTTCCCAAAACAAAGTTACTATCTGTTGGGACACATCATTATCAATGTTAGATAGGAATATTCAGTATGAATTTGATTTTCTGGAGAATTACTTTTCAAAGAATGCTGATTCCGATGTAACATTATTAATGTTCAGTAATAGCCCAATAAGCAATGAAAAATACCTGGTAAAAGCCGGTAATTGGAACGCAATCAAATCAAAACTAACTGATGTAATCTATAATGGGTCAACATCGTATGGGGGTTTAAAAGACCAAATTAATGGGGGTGATATTTTGCTGTTTACAGACGGAATTCAAAATAATAATATCACAAATCCAAAATTCAACGGTGTTCTTTATTTGATCAATAGCAATCACAATTATAACAAAGAAAATATTATTTTACTTTCAATAATAAATAATGGTGAGTTTATCAACATAGATAAAACTGATGCTTTATCTAACAATAAAAAAAATTATTCAGGAATAATTTATAGTGATAATATATTGGTCCCCAATGTAAAAATTACATTAAAAAAAGACGGTAAAACTATTACTTCTAACAAAGATGGAACTTATAGGATAGATGCAATTCCAGGAGATGTTTTAGTTTTTTCTTCGCCGGGCAGGAGATCTGTGGAAAAAGTTTTAGGAGAAAACCTAAGAATAGACGTATGGTTAGATAAAAAGGGCATTCGTTTAGAAGAAGTAGTAGTTACAACCGGTAAAAAAGCAGTAGAAGATAATAAAATCATAACAGCCTCCGGAAGACAAAACAAAGAGAGGATCGGATATGGAATAGAATCAATACAGGAGGATAATATTTTAGACATTACGACAGATGTATCACAAGCCATGCAGGGAAAATTTACAGGAGTCGAATATGGGTTTAATGATGATATTAGTCAGGCAATAATAAGGGGTGCTAACTCGATATTGCTAAACAACTATGCATTAATTGTTGTTGATGGGAGTGTTATCAGTCAATCAAATTCTGGAGTAGGCATAGGTCTGCCAATACAGAAAACTACTTTTTTAGATCCAAATAACATTGCAGATATAACTGTATTAAAAGGACTGGCGGCTACAAATAGTTATGGTAGCCTTGGTAAAAATGGAGTTATCTTAATTACAACAAAAGGAGCCGTTTTTGATGATGTTAATACAGTATCTAAAGATCTTGCATTACTAACCAATAATATTTATACTGGAAAGATAAAAGTAAATAATAAACTGCTTACTACCCCTTATCTGAAGGAACTTAAAAAAGGTAAAAATATTTCCGAGGCATTTACTATATATCTCAATCAAAGAGCAAAGTATCGGAACAATTCAGAATATTTTATTGATGTTTTTGATTTTTTTAATGGATCAAATCAAGTTTTAGCATACCAGATTCTTTCGAATGTTTTAGAAATTGAACAGCCTTCAATTGAATCTCTTAAAGCAATGATGTTCAAAGCTCATAAACACGGTAATTATAGGCTGTCTTTAGATGCAGCAAATAAAGCATTAGAACTATACCCGCAAAGAATAGAATCTTACCTTGATGTAGCCCTGGCCAATAAATACACAGGAAATTTACAATTGGCGTTAAATATGCTCAATGGAATATCAAAAGGGAGTATTAATGTATCCTTAAACTTTTTTGGATTACAAAAAATCATAGTTAACGAATTAAAAAGTATTATTTATGAATATCGTGCCAGGCTGGATATTAGTAAAATTGATTCAAAATATTTGAAAAATACCAGGTATGATGTGAGAATTGTATTCGATTGGAGCAATAATGATTCAGAGTTTGAGCTTCAATTTGTAAATCCTCAAAAAAGGTTTTTTAAATGGAAGCACAGTGATCTTGAAAATAGTGAGCGGATAAGAGACGAAATAATCAATGGGTATAGTAAAGAAGAATTTAAACTTATTGGTGCAGAAAAAGGAGTTTGGATCATCAATGTAAAATATTTGGGAAATAGGTCAAAAGAAAATACAACACCAACTTTTTTAAAATGCACCGTGCAATATGATTTTGGCCAGCCAAATCAAAAAACAGTGGAATATGTATTAAGACTTCATGAAAAAGATAGAGAAAAGTTGGTGGCTAAATTGAGTATTAATTAAATACCTCTTCTCTTTTTTTCCATTTTTATTAAGGTGAGCTCTCTGCTTGTTTGCCCTGCTACCGATGTATTTTCTTCTGCGCGACGTATTAAATAAGGCATAACATCTTTTACAGGTCCAAAGGGAATGTATTTAGCTACATTATAACCTGCTTTGGCAAGATTGTAACTAATATGATCACTCATACCATACAATTGTCCAAACCATACCCTGGGATCATTTACAACAATATTTTTTTCTTCCATAATTTCCATGGCCAGATAACTGCTAGCTTCGTTATGGGTTCCAAGAAAAAGTGATATGTTATCTAAATGATCAAGAATATAACGCATTATGGAATTAAAATTAACGTCTGTTTCATTTTTATCTTTACAAATAGGAGTTTTGTAACCCAACAGCTCCGCTCTTTCATTTTCCTTTTCTAAATAGGCGCCCCGTACAATTTTAAATCCCAGCTTATAACCACGTTGTATCGCTTTATTTTGTAACTCCTTCATATAATCAAATCGGTCCCATCGATAACACTGTAGTGTATTGTACACAACAACTTTTTCTTTGTTATACTTTTCCATCATTTGTTCACAAAGCACATCTGCTGCGCCTTGCATCCATGACTCTTCAGCATCAATGAGTAAAGTAATGTTCGCATCTGAAGCAACTTTACATGCTTTATCATAACGGTTCACTATGCGCTGCCATTCGGCTTGTTCTCTTTCCGATAGGGATTGTTTTTTAGTTACTTTATGCCATAACTCAAAACGTCCGAATCCTGTGGGTTTAAAAACCGAAAAGGGCATAGCTTGTTTTTTTTCAGCAAAAAGAGTTAATTCTATAACTTTTTTAAGGGTAGAATCAAATTGGTCTTTTTCTTCTCTCCCCTCTACTGAATAATCTAACACCGAGTGTACACCCGCATCAGACATAGAATCAACAACATGCATACAATCCATTTCATTTACACCTCCACAAAAATGATCGAAAACAGTAGATCTTATCAAGCCCTCAACTGGCAAATGAACATTTAACGCAAACTTAGTAACAGCAGTCCCAATACGTACTAATGGTTCGTTGGCAATCATTTTAAAAAGGAAATAAGCTCGTTCCAGTTCTGAATCATTCTTGAGTTTAAAAGCGATTTCGGTATTTTCAAAAATAGATTTTGATGCCATAAATTAAAAGTATTGTTAACAAATATAGTTAGATTTGGTATCTAATTAAAATCAATATATTCTTAATGTTTTTGAAACATTCACGAGAAATTAATCCCATCCATGGGAATAAGTAACAGGAAAGTTCATTGTAACCAAATTAAAAATTAATATTGACACATGAAAGCAATTTACAAAAATAGAGGCTCCGTTTTTTGCAATGAAGGTGCTTGGAAAATCTTAAATGAGCAGCTTAAAAAATTGCAGCCAACCAAAGTTTTTATTCTTACTGATAATAATACCCATCAATATTGTCTGCCTCTTTTTTTAGAGAAGTATGTATATAGACACACACCTGAGGTACTAATAATGCCGGAAGGTGAACCTAACAAGAACATACATACCTGCTTAGATCTTTGGGAAGAGCTTTCTATTAAGGGTGCTGATCGAAATTGCCTCATTATTAATTTAGGAGGTGGCGTAGTTACCGATTTGGGAGGATTCGTAGCATCAACTTTTAAAAGAGGAATTGAATTTATTAATATACCTACTTCCCTACTCGCTATGGTTGATGCATCAGTAGGTGGCAAAAATGGTGTAGATCTAGGGGTGTTGAAAAATCAGATTGGTGTTATAAAAAATCCAATAATGGTTATTATTGATACTCATTTCCTGACCACTCTGCCTGAAGAACAAAAATTTTCTGGACTTGTCGAAATGCTTAAACACGGGCTTATTCATTCAGAAAAATATTGGAATAAAGTAAAAGATTTGGAGGTTCGTAATTTCGATAAAATTGAAGATCTAATTTGGGAATCTGTAATTATTAAAAACAACATTGTTACTAAGGATCCATTAGAAGTTAATCTTCGCAAAACCTTAAACTATGGACATACTTTAGGCCACGCTATAGAGTCGTACTGTTTACAAGAGAATATCATGGAACCTTTACTTCATGGGCAAGCTGTCGCTATTGGAATTATATTAACAACATTTATTTCGAATGATCTTTTAAATTTTCCGTCGAATAAACTTAAAGAGATAACAAATATTATTATTCAAATATTTAATAAAACCGATTTCAATAAAGAGGACATTGATGCTATTATTAGCCTACTTAAATATGACAAAAAAAATAGAGAAGGAAAGGTTTTGTTTGTTTTATTAAAAGACATAGGGGATCATAAAATAGATTGTGAGGTGCCAAATGAACTTATTTACAAGGCATTTAAATATTATGAGGAATTTCAATAAACAGCATTATAAATAACGCTCTTTTATTATTTTTCTATGATGTATTTCATGGCCACAAATTAGAAATCCTGCAGCACCAACCGAAAGCAAATTATTATTAGCCATTCCACTTCGTAAAAGTGTTTCCTTAGAAAAACTTTCGAATAGCAAAATGGAAGCCTCACGAACAGTGTTATATTCTTTTAATAAACTTTTTATTGTTCGACTATTTGCGTTAGAATTTTTTGCAAAAACATTTTCATCAAAACCCTCTAATGAAGCATTGTCAGCACGTGCAAAGTGTAAAGCACGATAAGAAAAAGTCCGCTCAGAATCAATAAGATGCAACAATATTTCTTTAGGAGTCCATTTATTTTCAGCATACCTGTAAGCTAATATATCCTCAGACAGTGAGCTGAAAAAGTGATTGCTTTCAATCGCTCCTTTTGTAAGAGCTTCTATTAAATTTATATCTTCAACCTTATCTATATAGGACTTAAAATATGGCGAGTATTCAACGGAAGTAATTTCTGAAGGTTTCATAAAATCATTTTTCTTTAAAGGTAAAAAACCCTCTGCCAATTAGCGAAGGTCATTAGAATAATTTTTATTTAATATTTTATTTCCTTAAATATCGAATGCATTAAGCGTGTTTTATCATTAATACTTTCTTCTAATGAAATCATTGTTTCAGTTCTTGTGACTCCATCTATGTCATCTATTTGATAAATAATATCTTTAGCCTGATTCGTATCCTTTGCACGTATTTTACAAAATAAATTAAACTTACCGGTGGTCACGTTTACAACCGTTACATATGGAATTTCAATAATACGTTCTAGTACAAACTGGGTTTGTGAAGTTTTTTCTAGAAATACTCCAACAAAGGCAATAAAAGAATAACCTAATTTTTGGTAATCTATAGTTAAAGAAGATCCAGTGATAAGACCTGCATCTTCCATCTTACGAACTCTAACGTGCACTGTTCCAGCCGACATTTCTAAAATTTTTGCAATATCTGTAAAGGGAACGCGACTGTTCTCAATAAGCATATCAAGAATTTTATGATCTGTTTTATCAAGTTTAAACTTTGTCATAGTTTTTTTAATAAAATTGATAACAAAGTTAGTAAGTATAGCTATATTAAAAAACTATTTTTATCAAAATAAACTAAAGAATGGTCGTCTTTATTGACAATTATTGAAATTTCATCTCCAATATTAAATAAATCATGAGAATCTACTAAAATTGTCGCGTTTTTCCCATCCTTTTCAATATGGCCATAAAACTCATTTAATTTCCCTATGTTTTCAATGGCAGGAACAAACTCAACGTGGTTATCTATTAATATTTCTGAATATTGTAACGAAATTGAAGTAGATTCTCCGTTTTCTCCAAACTTGATATTTCTTAAAATAAAATCCTTGAAGTTTTTTTGATTTTCTAGAATTGAAAAATAATCTTCAAAATTAATATCATTTTCAATTTTCTCTGTGATACCGAATAGTGAAAGAAATCCATAAAAAATATATTCCCGGGTTTTCTCGCGATTGTAATCTTTACTATAATGCCCTGCTTCAAATAGTATAGTAGGTGTTCCATTCATTTGGAAAGTATCCCCAACACAGTTTTCATTAAAGGTGTCTTTATACCTGCCTACTTGCCCTGGAATATATTTCTGTAACATAGTGTTCATTCTAACAATATGTTCCATCGCTACTTTACGAGATGGAGTTAGGCTTCTTTCTTTATTTGCAGAAGGTGAAAGAAATGAAACTGTTGCTGGTAAACCATTTTTTAAACCATAAATAGTTCTTTGATCATGAAGGTTAAGACATATTTGAGGTTTTACATTATCATATATTTTACGTAATACGATACTTTCTGTTTGAGATAATAACTTTGCGTCACGGTTTAAATCGATACCGTTTGAATTTTCCCTCGTATAGAGCTCTGCTCCATCAGGGTTAAGTATAGGAATGATATATAAGGTATAATTATTAAGAAAGCGGCTTATTTCTTCTTTAAATGCCTTCTTTTGTCCCAGAAATTTAAGAAAATCGAATATAGCTTTGGTAGTAGTAGATTCGTTTCCATGCATTTGTGACCAGGCTAAAACTTTTTTATCTCCTTTTCCAAAAGTAATTAGTGGAATTTCTTTTCCCAATTCTGAAATTCCAGCTGTAGAAACTTCAAAATTATTTTTATTCATTTCTAATAAAGGAAGTATATGTTGCAAAGTAATATATCTGCCTTGTAATCGAGACTCAAAATGTTGAGAATACCAGGATTCTATTTTCATGTTTTGTGAAGTACTATTACAAAGGTAAACAATGATAAGTTTACACCGGTAAACAGTTTAGCGTAAAATTATGTGACTCATGTAACCCATTTCGTGATATTTTTGATTAAATTGTCCCTAAATTATTGATACAATATATATACATAGTTATATAGCTTATTTTCAGATTTATACATAATTTTAATTAAAGTAATAAATTAATTTATTTCATTATTTTTAATGTACATTTTTGTTAATATACTATAATATATTACCTTTGTAAACGTTTTGGTATAAATATAAAGTTACAATGGTAAACAGTACTGATTTTGGAAAAAGATTACAAAAAATACTTGATTTTTATGGGTTATCTGCGATTGCTTTTTCTGAAGCTATCAACTTTAACAGATCCACTATTTCTCACTTGCTATCAGGTAGAAATAAACCAAGTTTAGAATTTGTTATGAAGGTGCTTCATAAATTTCCGGATGTAGAATTATATTGGTTATTAAATGGAAAGGGGAATTTTCCAAAAGAAAAAAGAAAGGCTTTCTCCACTTCTCCTGTAACAAATGAAGAATATTATCAAAAAGAAAAAGAACAACAGGTTAAAAACCTACCTAAAAAGTCAAACAAATCACCTGAAAGGCCCGCCATCACTGAAATAAGAAAGATAGAACGCATAATTATTTTCTACGAAGACGGAAGTTTTAAATCCTTTGAAAATTAATTTTTTACAAAATTATTTCAGAAATTTGCTTTAAATGTATAAAATGCGAATAGTACTACTACTTTTAGTGTCTCTACTGTTTAACAATTGCTATGAAGTTGAACGTGATTGTGCTCATTTTAAGACAGGAACTTTTGAATTTAAAACCCTGGTTGGCACAGAAATGCTTACCACTACCTTTACTCGTAATGATACTATAGAAATCGATTTCTTTAGAGGAAAAGCAGATACATCATCTATCAGGTGGATTAATGATTGTGAATACATTGTGAAAAAACTTAACCCACATAGTCGGGCCGAAACAAAATCAATTCACATGAAGATCATATCTTCAAAAGGTGATGAATACATCTTCGAATATAATGTGGTCGGGAACCCTAAAAAACAAAAAGGTAAGGCAATAAAAATTAATTGATTCCCTTACTTCTTCTTCTTCCGTAGAAACACATTTTGTTTTTCCCTAATTCGATCTACAGTAAAATTGGTACGATAATCAACTAAAAAAGTGTTGTTTGCCCCTTATTGCCAGATTCAGGCTTTTTTACTTTGGTTTTTTCTTTCTTATCAGTTTTTCTTTCATTTTCTCCCGAAGATACGGTCTCTTCATCCACAACATCTATGTCTGAAACCGAAATCGGTTCCGGAGTTTTATAATGTAGCGCCTCCAAGGCATTTATTTCCAGCACTTTATATTTTGTTAGTTGATTTCCTAAGGCCGAGATTCCTTTAATTGCAATAAATTCTTCCATGTTTATAACTATATTATCCTGTCGGTCTTTTCCTCGTTTTTTAGCAAAAACAATTTCTGCCATAGGACGATAGTCAGTAAAGACTTTTTCCAGGTAAGATTTTGGGTGTTCCGAAATAATATTCTCTTCTCTATCGGGGTTTTCAATAAGAAACCGTTTTACATAAAAAAGTTCCTTTTCACCTTCCCAATAAATGACAGATAATGGTTTCTTAGAGTCCCATTTTTCAAGAACTATCATATCATCATCGAAACGCAAAGTGATTTCAGGAATCACTGTTTTCAAAATTCCTGACTGATTTATAACAAGCAATCGATCTTCATTGGTAAACTCACCCAATAATTCACCTCGATCATCTACATTAAGTCGCTGTACGGTGTCATCAAACCAAATCTTTCGAGGTTTAAGGGTAGAGAGTCCCTTTTCTTTGAGCTCAATACGATTAACCGTATATTTAGTAACAATATTTCCTCTTGAATCTCGTCCCTTAACCAGCATATCTGCGAAATCCAGGTCAAATTTTAACTTTTTAATGCTTCCTTTTTGTCTTAAAAGTACCGTAACAAGTTCTGCTTCTCCATTTGGATTTGCTGTAAAATAAAGCACTTTACTAGCATTAGAGCCTTTGGTTAGATCATATTCTTTATCACGAGTAATAGATGTAACAGAAAAACGCTTTACATAAGTAGCTCCACGTTTACCGTCCTTATATATCATATTATAAATGGTACGGTTATCTTTCTTTTTAAAGACCGCTACATAAATAATTCCTTTGCCAATAAATGTCTTGGTATCCACTTTGGTTATTATCATTTTACCTTCTTGTGTAAAGACAATAACATCATCAATATCACTACAATCTGTTACATATTCATCACGTCGAAGACTTGTACCTATAAATCCTTCATTCCTATTTACATAAAGTTTGGTGTTTCGGATCACTACTTTGGTAGCTTCGATATCATCAAAAATGCGTATCTCAGTCTTGCGTTCTCTTCCTTTTCCGTATTCCTTTTTAAGACGCTTAAAATAATCAATTGTATACCCAATAAGGTTTTTCAGATGATTCTTTACCTCAGCAATCCTGTCTTCAAGTGTTTCAATTTTTTTCTGGGCTTTATCGATATCGAATTTTGATATACGCTTAATTTTAATTTCAGTAAGCCTTAGGATATCTTCCTCGATAACATCCCTCTTTAGGTGTTTGATAAATGGTTTCAATCCTTTATTTATAGCAGATATTACCCCTTCCCAGGTTTCTTCATCTTCAATTTCACGATAAATTCGGTTTTCAATGAAGATACGTTCTAATGAGGCAAAATGCCATTGAGATTCCAGTTCTTCTAACTGAATCTGCAATTCACTTTTCAGAAGTTCAACGGTACGGTCTGTAGAACGTCGTAGCATTTCAGAAACCCCAATAAACACAGGCTTATTATCTTCTATTACACATCCTAAGGGCGAGATAGAACTTTCGCAATTTGTGAATGCATAGAGCGCATCAATGGTTTTATCTGGAGAAATTCCAGCGGGAATATGAATTAATATTTCTACTTCAGCAGACGTATTGTCTTCAATTTTTGTAATTTTTATTTTTCCTTTTTCATTGGCTTTTAAAATAGAGTCAATCAACGAAGAGGTAGTTGTTCCAAAAGGTATTTCGGTGATGACCAAGGTACTTTTGCCTTGTTGATTTATTCGTGCTCTTATTCTTATTTTACTACCTCGTAATCCATCGTTATAGTTGGTAAAATCTGCTATACCACTGGTAGGAAAATCTGGATAAAATTGAAAACGTTTTCCTTGCAGGTGTTTTACCGAAGCATTGATAAGTTCAATAAAATTGTGAGGCATTATTTTGGTAGAAAGTCCTACAGCAATTCCTTCAGCTCCTTGTGCTAAAAGTAAAGGAAACATCACAGGCAGGTTGATGGGTTCTTTTCTTCTACCATCGTAAGAAGATTGCCATTCGGTTATTTTGGGATTAAAAACTACATCTAATGCAAACTTCGAAAGGCGAGCCTCTATATATCGTGAGGCTGCAGCCCTATCACCTGTTAAAACATTTCCCCAGTTTCCTTGCGTATCTATGAGAATATCCTTCTGCCCTATTTGCACCATGGCATCTGCAATACTGGCATCTCCATGAGGATGATATTGCATTGTATGCCCTACAATGTTAGCCACTTTGTTATAACGCCCATCATCCAGATCTTTAAGTGATTGCATTATGCGGCGTTGAACTGGTTTAAATCCGTCTTCAATGGCAGGTACAGCCCGTTCCAAAATAACATACGATGCATAGTCTAAAAACCATTCCTTATACATTCCGGTAACCTTGGTTATAGTATCACTGGAAGTATTTTCCTCATTTGAGTTTAA
This sequence comes from Bacteroidota bacterium, assembly GCA_022562895.1. Taxonomy (GTDB): domain Bacteria; phylum Bacteroidota; class Bacteroidia; order Flavobacteriales; family Flavobacteriaceae; genus Marifrigoribacter. The sequence goes on from JADFOK010000032.1 coordinate 16,790, forward strand.
ATCACCTTCATTTTTATTTAATTCTTCGCTCATTTTTTTATACTCAAAAAATAAAGTAATCTATATTAATCCTCTACTTTATCTAATTCTACTTTCAAATTATCAATAATAAATTCTTGTCTGTCGGGTGTGTTTTTCCCCATATAAAAGGAAAGAAGTTCTTCTATACTTACCGATTTGTCCAACATTACAGGATCCAATCTAATATCATTACCTATGAAATGTTTAAACTCATCGGGTGATATTTCACCAAGTCCTTTAAATCGGGTAATTTCTGGTTTAGGCTTCAATTTCTCTACAGCTGAAATGCGTTCTTCTTGTGAATAGCAATAAATGGTTTCCGTTTTATTTCTGACTCTAAACAAAGGTGTTTCCAAAATATACAAATGTCCTTGCTTAATTAATTCGGGGAAGAACTGAAGGAAAAAAGTGAGCAACAGCAATCTTATATGCATCCCATCTACATCAGCATCGGTGGCAATTACTATATTGTTATACCGGAGGTCCTCCATGCCTTCTTCAATGTTTAAAGCAGCTTGTAAAAGATTAAACTCTTCATTTTCATATACAATTTTTTTACTCATTGCATAGCTGTTCAAAGGTTTTCCGCGTAAAGAAAAAACAGCCTGTGTATTTACATCCCGACTCTTGGTAATACTTCCACTGGCCGAATCTCCTTCGGTAATAAACAGAGTGGATTCAAGTCTGCGTTCTTTTTTCATATCGCCTAAATGTACTCGGCAATCGCGTAACTTTTTATTGTGTAGGTTGGCTTTTTTAGCACGCTCTTTTGCTAGTTTTCTAATTCCCTTTAAATCCTTACGCTCTCGCTCTGCTTGCATTATTTTTGCTTGCAATTTTTCTGCTGTATCAGAATTTTTATGAAGATAATTATCTAAATAAGTTTTTATAAAGTCATTGATATAAGATCGTACGGTTGGCATACCCCCTCCCATATCGGTAGATCCTAGTTTGGTTTTGGTCTGACTTTCAAAAATAGGTTCCATAACTTTTATGGATATAGCCGAAACAATAGATTTACGAATATCGCTGGCTTCATAATTTTTACCATAATATTCACGAATCGTTTTTACAATGCTTTCCCTAAAAGCAGATTGGTGTGTGCCTCCTTGGGTTGTATTTTGACCATTCACAAAAGAGTGATACTCTTCACTGTATTGAGTTTTGCTGTGTGTTAAAGCGATTTCAATATCTTCTCCCTTTAAATGGATTAATGGGTACACCATATCTTCAATAGCTATATTCTCTTCAAGTAAATCCTTAAGACCGTTTTCAGAATAAAATTTTTCTCCATTGAAATCTATAGTAAGTCCCGGATTTAAATATACATAGCTTTTGAGCATGCGTATAACATATTCATTTCGATATTTGAATTTTTTGAAGATTTCTTCATCCGGGATAAAGCTAACCTTAGTGCCTTTTCGTTTGGTAGATGCAGTTATTTTGGGATCGGTTTTTAAAACTCCTACTTCAAATTCGGCATATTTCATTTTATTATCCCGAAAAGATTCCACTTTAAAAAATGAAGAAAGCGCATTTACAGCCTTTGCACCAACCCCGTTTAAACCCACTGCTTTTTTAAAAGCACGGGAGTCATATTTTCCTCCTGTATTCATTATTGATACAACATCTACAACTTTCTTTAACGGAATACCCCGTCCGTAATCACGTACTTTAACCTCTTTATCATTAATTCTGATTTCTATGGTCTTCCCTGCTCCCATAACAAATTCATCGATAGAATTATCGATTATTTCTTTGAGTAAAATGTAAATACCATCATCGGGAGAAGAGCCATCACCAAGCTTCCCAATGTACATTCCTGGTCGCAAACGAATGTGCTCTTTCCAGTCGAGTGAGCGGATGTTTTCTTCTGTATATTGTGATTTAACCATAAACTTAGGTGGTTTTCAATTACATAAATCGGGATCATGGCTAATATAAAATTTCAATACAATAAATTAACCTAAAAAAAGGAAAGTAATTAACAATAATAGGGGGTGAATTGTTGAAAAAAAATAAAAGGAATTTGTTTATTACACATTAAATCTAAAATGTATTACATCACCATCCTGAACAATATAATCCTTTCCTTCTATTCCTAATTTACCTGCTTCCCTAACTTTTGATTCACTACCGTAGAAAATAAAGTCATCGTATTTGATTACTTCGGCACGGATAAATCCCTTTTCAAAATCTGTATGAATTACTCCTGCTGCTTGTGGTGCAGTAGATCCAATTGGGATTGTCCAGGCTCGTACTTCTTTTACCCCAGCTGTATAATAGGTTTGAAGATTTAATAAATGGTATGCTTTCCTTATTAATTTAGAAGATCCGGGCTCTGAGAGTCCCAAATCCTCCAAAAACAATTGACGTTCTTCGTATTCTTCCAATTCGTTTATTTCGGCTTCGGTGGCAACGGCCAAGACTAAAACTTCTGCATCTTCATTTGCAACGGCTGCTTTAACTTTATCTACGTATTCATTCCCAGAAGTTGCGGAGGCTTCATCAACATTGCAAACATACATCACAGGTTTATCTGTAATTAGCTCTAGCGTGTTAATATATTCTTTTCTTTCAGCTTTTGTAAGATCAATTGCACGTACAGACATACTTGCTTCAAGCCCATTTTTTACTTTTAAAAGAGCGACTTCTTCTTTTTGGGCATCTTTATTTCCTGTTTTTGCAGCACGTTTAACTTTATCGAGCCGCTTTTCAACACTTTCCAGGTCTTTTAACTGTAATTCAATATCAACCGTTTCCTTATCTCGAATAGGATCAATAGTAAGGTCTACATGAATTATATTATCATTATCAAAACAACGAAGCACATGTAAAATCGCATCGGTTTCGCGAATATTAGCTAAAAACCGATTTCCCAGGCCTTCACCATTACTAGCACCTTTAACCAATCCAGCAATATCAACTATCTCTACAGTGGCTGGTAATACACGCTCTGGATTAACAAGCGCCTCCAATTTTTCTAACCTTGAATCAGGAACATTGATCACACCAATATTTGGTTCAATAGTACAAAATGGAAAATTTGCACTTTGTGCCCTTGCATTCGATAAACAATTAAATAAGGTTGATTTTCCCACATTGGGAAGTCCTACTATGCCTGCTTTCATCAATTATTATTTTTACGGGTGCAAATATACATTTTCAATTACACAAATAATCTATTTTATGGGATGGTTTTTCTATAAATATATTTCATTTTCAAAAATTATCATATCCCTTTTTTATGTATCTTTAGGAATGTAAACTAATAAGAATCAATTATTATGAAAACGATTTCAAGTACTATATTTGCAATGCTATTTATAAGCTTCATTATTTACGCTCAAGACAGTACTAAATTAAAAAATATACAGAAGGAAACCATAACCAAAACCGTAGTAGTAAAAGGTGAAAAAATTGAAACTAAAGTCACCGAAACAGTTAAAATAGAAAAGCAAATTATTAAAATAGAAGATACGGGAGTAGAAAATCAAAATGAAGTATTCTCTTCTGAAAAAAAGGAATCCGTTAGGGTTATTACCGATGATGTTTCTGCAAATAAACTAAACGATTCTTTAATTATAGAATTAAAAAAAGCGCAACTAAGGGAAATCGAGGAATCCGGAAAACAACAACTTAAAAAGTATGAAATGGAGAAGAAAATAATAGATGAGCGTGATGAGGTCAAAGCCATGAAAAGATTAGAAGAAATGAAAAAAAGTGGCAAAAAAAAGACAGATAATTAAACTCGATGCATAAACGCTTGTTTTTCTAATAACTCCCCTTCGGTTTCTATAATATCCTCACTTGGCACACAAATGTCTACTGGCACCACAATTTATACATTAGGTTGAAATTATAATTGCCGTAGCTTTTCTTTTTCTAACTTTGTGCGAATTTATAACAGGTTAGTTGGTTACTCCAAACATTGTATGCAATTAAATAATAGAATTTTCGCATTTTCGATACTTGGCAAATTTTTAAGTCAGTTTGGTTCAAGTGAATTTCTGAAATTAGAAGATGTTCCCTATAACGATACATTTTTTGATAGTATGAAAGATCAATTTCAACTTGCCAAAAACCATAATGGATGGTTTACAGACGAAAACCTTCAGTTTGCATGCCAATGTTGGTCTGAAACGCTTTTAGAAAAAAACTTAAAAAAGTGGCTTTCAGGCTATACTATTAATGATTCATCTGGGTTAACTGTTGCACTGATCATGGCAGGCAATATACCATTGGTGGGTTTTCATGATTTTATTTCAGTTTTAATCACGGGTCACAAAGCGCTTATAAAACTTTCTTCGAGTGATAAATACCTCCTTCCTTTTTTAGCCAAGTATTTAATTGCCGTTGAACAAGGATTTAAGGATTATATAATATTTACAGATGAAAAATTAACCGATTTTAATGCTGTTATCACTACTGGAAGTAACAATACAGCTCGTTATTTTAATTATTACTTCGGAAAGTACCCTAATATAATCAGAAAAAACAGAAACTCGGTTGCTGTGCTTACAGGCAATGAAACTCAAACACAACTTGAAGGATTAGCGGACGATATTTTCAGGTATTTTGGACTTGGTTGCCGTAATGTCTCAAAATTGTATGTTCCTGAAGGCTATAATTTTGATTCTTTTTTCAACGCTATGTTTAAATGGAAACAAGTGATAAACCAAAACAAATACATGAACAATTACGATTATAATAAAACAGTGTATTTAATGAGTAATATTAAGCTACTTGATAATGAATTCCTGCTTTTAAAGGAAGACATTAATTTATCCTCTCCTATTTCAGTTATTTACTACGAAACTTATAACACAATTACCAAGGTCGATAAAAAGATTTCAAAGGAATCAGAAAGTATTCAATGTATTGTAGCCGAGGCAAATATAAAAAATGAAATAGGTTTTGGTAACACTCAAAAGCCACAAATTTGGGATTATGCTGATGGGATAAATACAATTGATTTTTTATTGAAACTTCCAAAATAATTTATTGCATTTTTAGACCCAAATGAACTGAGAATTCACATCTTTGCATTGCAAAAGCAAAATTTTTAATGTATGAAAAAACATAATTTTAGCGCAGGACCCTGTATTTTACCACAATCCGTATTGCAAAAATCTTCTGAAGCAATTGTTAATTTTAATGATTTAAACCTTTCATTGATTGAAATTTCTCATCGTAGTAAAGATTTTGTTGATGTGATGGAAAAAGCCCGCTCATTGGTTTTGGAACATATGAAACTTCAAAACAAAGGATATCAAGCTTTGTTCTTGCAAGGTGGTGCAAGTTTGGAATTTTTAATGGTTGCCTATAATCTATTAGAAAAAAAAGCAGCTTATTTAAATACAGGTGCTTGGTCCGATAAAGCCATTCGGGAAGCTAAAATGGTTGGAGATATTGTTGAGGTAGCATCTTCTAAGGATGGTAATTTCAATTACATACCAAAAAATTATACCATTCCGGAAGATGTCGATTATTTTCATTGCACAAGTAATAATACCATTTTTGGAACACAGATAAATCATTTTCCAAAAACAAATGTAAAAATGGTTTGTGATATGAGCAGTGATATATTTTCTCGTCAAATGGATTTTTCGCAATTTGATTTAATTTATGCAGGTGCTCAAAAAAATATGGGGCCGGCAGGTACTACCCTTGTAGTCATCAAAGAAGATATATTGGGTGATGTATCACGAACGATTCCATCGATGTTAGATTACAAAGTCCACATAGCTAAAGAAAGTATGTTCAACACGCCAGCAGTGTTTCCTGTATATGTTTCAATGTTAACTTTACAATGGCTTAAAGATTTGGGCGGAATTGACCAAATAGAAAAAATAAACAATGAAAAAGCTTCATTACTTTACAGTGAACTAGACCGAAATTCCTTATTCAAAGGCTTTGTAGCTAACCATGAAGATCGCTCAAAGATGAACGCTACTTTTAGTCTTACAGACAACCACTTTAAGGAGCGTTTTGACACCCTTTTGAAAGAAGCAGGAATAAATGGTCTTAATGGACACAAAGATATTGGGGGTTACAGGGCATCTATGTATAATGCATTACCTCTTGAAAGCGTTCAGGTACTTGTTGATGTAATGAAAGAGATAGAAAGAATAGCATAATTAAATATTTCAATTGAGAAAATGAAAGTATTAGCAAACGATGGTATTTCACAAACAGGGGTCGACAACCTTAAGGCAGCGGGTTTTGAAGTTATTACAGATAAAATTGAGCAAGGAGAACTTATAAACTATATAAACGAAAACAATATAGATGTAGTTTTGGTACGAAGTGCAACCAAAGTAAGAAAAGATATTATCGATGCTTGTCCTGGCATTAAAATTATAGGCCGAGGGGGTGTAGGCATGGATAATATAGATGTAGAATACGCTCGTGATAAAGGAATTCATGTTATTAATACACCTGCGGCCTCTTCTGCTTCTGTTGCTGAATTGGTCTTTGCACATTTATTTGGTGGCGTTCGTTTTCTATACGATGCAAACAGAAGTATGCCTTTAGATGGTGATACAAAGTTTAAGGATTTAAAAAAGAACTACGCTGAAGGAAGAGAACTTCGAGGCAAAACACTTGGAATTATTGGCTTTGGTCGAATTGGTCAGGAAGTGGCCAAAATTGCTTTAGGTTGCGGAATGAATGTTATAGCTTGTGATCCGTTAGTGGACAATGCAACTATAAAAGTCGAATTTTTCGATGGGCAATTTATTGAAATGGAAATTTTCACTAGACCTTTAGAAGAGGTTTTAAAGCAAAGTGATTTTATAAGTATACACGTACCCTCACAAAAAAACTATGTGATTGGTGAAAAAGAAATTGAATCAATGAAAGATGGAGCTGGTATAATTAATGTTGCACGTGGAGGTCTAATTGATGAAGTTGCATTAATAGATGCTCTTGAAAGTAATAAACTTTCTTTTGCTGCATTAGATACCTTTGAAAATGAACCCTCTCCTGCCATCAAAGTCTTAAAGAATGATAAACTCTCCTTAACTCCTCATATCGGAGCTGCAACAAAAGAAGCCCAAGATAGAATTGGTACAGAACTTGCAGAACAAATTAAAAGAATATTAAAAGCTGTTTAAGGTTTAATTTTCAAATTGAATTTGAAAATATTATTTTTTGTTAAAGGCAGTTAAAGTAGTCTCTAACTGATTAGATTTTAGTAATTTTAAGAAAAATTAGCATGAAACTTCTTCTATCAATTTCGGTTTTATTAATATCACTTTATAGTTGTAATTCGAGTAAATCTACTATGAAGGATGATACCAATACACAAATTGTAAAAAATGATACAATTCACATTGTTAATAAAGAGTTGGAATATGAAATTATTATTATCGAACCTGGTTTTTATTCCTGGTTAGTTACACAGCCGCCAAGAAGTTTTTACGGAATATCCTATTTAGAAGGAAGGAATCGTCTTTATGTTTCAGGATATAACAGAAGGGTTCGAGACATGCAATATTCACGGATAATATATCCACAACAAATTGATTACGAACCTACTGTCCATTATGGATTAGAGGTTAATTATCTACTCTATAATTATTTTAAATTTTTCGAAAAAACTTACAATCAGAAAATATATTGAAAAAATTCAAAGAACGCTGGGAAATACAACATAACTGGCAATTAATATTTCCATTATTAGGTGTGGTAGGTTTAATTTATTCAGCTTATAAATTATCGCTAGTTATTGTTAAAGAACCCCATTTTTATGTTTCTATATTAGTCACTCTGGTGCTAACATTTATCATATTAAAATTTACCTTATTTATTTTTAAAAAATTAGAAAAAAAATGGGTTCTTACCTATAAATGGGAAATGATCCGAGTTTTTTTAGTATTTGCAATTACCGGTAGTTCCAGTTTATATATTGGAGGACCTATAATAAAACTCCTTGGCATTACTAAAGATAATCTAGCTCCAATTTTATATTGGGTATTATTTATTTTCATTGGTCTTATGTTTTACCAAATATTACTTGTGTTATTTGGGTGGTTGTTCGGTCAATTTACCTTCTTTTGGGAAATGGAAAAGAAAATTCTACGTAAGTTAGGGCTTGGTTTATTTTTAAAAGAAAAATGAAGATTGGTTTAAATACAACTAACATTACAAGAATAAAAATATTCTCCTCCTTCAACTAAAACAAATTGGCATTAATTAAAGTAACTCAATGTTTATAAAGCAAATTGTAAATCTGAAATTATGCTAAATCACTACTTATCAATTTCAAGAACTCGCTACGAGTTTCAATTTTCTCAAACTGGCCCCTAAAACCAGAAGTTGTTGTAACACTTTTTTGTTTTTGTACCCCACGCATCATCATACACAAATGTGAAGCTTCAATTACTACAGCAACTCCCTTGGGTTTTAAGGTGTCATTAATACACTCTAATATATCATGAGTTAAACGTTCCTGAACTTGTAAGCGCCTGGCAAAAACATCAACAATCCTGGTAATTTTACTAAGTCCTACAATATATCCGTCAGGGATATAAGCGATATGTGCTTTTCCAAAAAAGGGCAAGATATGATGCTCACAAAGTGAATATAGTTCTATGTCCTTTACAATTACCATATCATGATAGGGTTCAGCAAACATAGCACTTTTCAATATTTTAGATGTGTCTTGATTATATCCTGAGGTTAAAAACTGTATAACTTTTGAAGCTCGCTCAGGAGTTCTTGCAATTCCTTCTCTGTTAACATCCTCTCCTAATACAGTAATAATTTCACGATAATGTTTTGTTAAACTGTCTGTTACTTCCTGATCAAATTCTTCAAAAAATCTGTATGTCGACATTAGTTAGTTTTTAATTTATCTGAATAAAATTCTTTTATTTTTTCAATTTTTGGAGTTATAACAAATTCGCAATAAGGCTCTTGTGAATTCTCATTATAATAATTTTGATGGTTAACTTCAGCTTTATAAAAAATATCCAATCGTTTGAGTTCAGTTACAATTGATTCCTTAAAAACCTTTTTTTTATTTAACAAATTTATAAACTCCTCTGCTTTTTGTTTTTGTTCTTCAGAAGAATAAAAAATAGCACTCCTATAGTGAGTACCAAAATCGTTTCCCTGCCTGTTAAGTGTTGTGGCATCATGAGTTGCGAAAAAAACTTCCAGAAGTGTGTTATAAGAAACTATATCTTCATTAAAGGATATCTCAACAGCTTCGGCATGACCTGTTATGCCGGAACAAACTTCACTATAGGAAGGATTTTTAAAACTGCCACCTGTATAACCCGGCACTATTCTTTCCACTCCTTTAATACGCTGAAATACCGCTTCGGTACACCAAAAACAACCCCCTGCAAAAACAGCTATTTTCATATTGTATTTTATGATTTGAACAAATCTACAATTAAATTACATAGGTATTTACTGGTAAATCTTTTTAACTTTTCATTAATACAACTACATCGATTAGAACATTAGATTTGCGAATAGCAAATTATAAAGTCATCAATCAACGAATCAATAAATTATGTACAGGGGATTTTTCTTATTTCTTTTTATCTCTAATTGTTTTATCAGTTACGGCAAACTCCATTTTTTCATTATTTCTTGTTTTTAATGTAAGAACTTCATCATATTCTGCTTGATTATATTTAACATTTTTTCTTCTTAAGATAATTTCTCTGTTATTGATTTCCTGAGTTCTTTGTTCTACCAACTCTTGAATATCTTTTTTAATTTCTTCAATTACCCTAACTTGTTCTGGAAAAACATCTACAAATAATTCTTCTTTATCTTTGTAGTTAAAATTCACGATTTGTTTAGCATCTAACTTATCCTGATTTAATTCAAGATTATATTTATGTTTTCTTAATTCTTCTGCTATCTCTGGCTTGTCTGTAAATTTATAAAGAAAAGGGAGATTATGATCTTCCAGCACCTTTC
>JADFOK010000044.1 GCA_022562895.1 Bacteroidota bacterium
AATTTGGTTTAGCAGGAAGTTGTAGCACATTCTCTTTTGGGGTGGGAGTGCGTAGCACGTAGCAACAAAAGTCAGCTTTAGCTGAATGTGCTACAACGGTTTGTATAAGAATAGTAGCGGATTTCAAGACACTTACCTTCCAATTTAGCACTAAACTTTGTACAAAGGTACTACCTTTGTTTTAGCACCAAAACCGCTATTATTTTTATACATTGTTGTACACTGGCATTTTTTTCGCTGTCTGGGAGCGTTGGCAAAGCCATACTCTTTGGCAAGTTTTAGCGTTGCTGATTTTTGCTTCATTCGGCATAGCTCAAACAAGTTTGGCTCTGCTCTCATTTGTCGCAAAAATTGGCTCTTGCTGTTGGCTTTTGAGCGACTTGGAAATTGTGTATGGCTTTATGCGTTTGCTATTCCTCTACAACTGATATTTATACAACTCAGCAATTACTAAATAATATTCCTTTTCTAATTCCAAGTATTTATCAAAAGAATTATAGAAATAGTTAATTTCCATAAAGTATTGTATAGATGAAATTTCACCCAATTTTAAAGCTTTTTCCAGCAATTCTGTATTGTTAATTGTCGATAAAATTTGTTTGAAATCAGTTAAGCTAATATTCAGGTTTTGGTATTTCTCATAAAGTTGTTGTATTTCGGAATGATGTTGATTTTTATGTTCTTCAATTTTAGCCTCACTAAATAGAATTTTAGCTTTCTGAAATTTGACTGTATTTTTATTTTCCCATAGTGGGATAGTAAGTCCTAAACGTACTCCCTGATATTGCTGACCTAATATTGACTGATAACGGTATCCTACTTCCATTTTTGGTAACGACATAGCCCTAGTCAATTCAATTTTTTTTTGATTTATTTCTTCTTCTTGTTGTAATGTTTTTAGAGTTGGGTTGTTTGCGTCTATTAAATCCACAAGTAAATTAAACTCAGGCACTTTAGTTGGTATTTGGTAAACAGTATCATTGAACTCAATAGAAACCCCTCCGTTTAATTCAGTTAGCTTTTGATTAAATTGATTGATTTGACTTGAATTAAAACGAAAGTCATTTTGCAGATTAATCAATTGCAATTTAGCTTTGTTTACATCTAAAATATTAGCATCTCCATTGATTAATTTCTTTTGATAATCACTATGTAATTTTTCAGCATTCTTTAATCGTTTTTTTAGCTCTGTTTGTTTTTTATTGTGGTAAATTAACTCAATACAAACTTGTTTTGCATTCAAAAGAATATCCCGACTTATAGCAGTTAATTGAAAATCGATTTGTTCTATTTGTAATTCTGCAACTTGCTTTTTCTTACCGTAGGCAGTAGGGAAATCAAAAGATTGCAAGATTAAAAAATCAGTCTGGTTTCCTGCATTTGCGGGCGAACCGTTTAAATATTCATATTCAACAGACGGATTTTGTAAAGTAATACCTGTTTTATAGTGCAACTTTTTTGCTGCTACATATTGTTGATGTGCTTTAATAGATTTGTTATTCTTTTCTATTTTTAAAAGCACGTTTTCAATATTGCTTTGAGCTTTAATATTTGATGCGAATAACATCATAAAGCAAACGGTATAAATTATCGTATTAATCATTTTTTTCAGTTTTTAAATTCGTAATGTAATAAACAACAGGTACAATAAATATATTTAGAAGAGTTGAACTCAACAGTCCCCCAAGAATTACTTTTGCCATCGGACTTTGTATTTCGTTTCCTGGTAAATCGCCTGTTAACGCTAAAGGAATTAAAGCCAATGCCGTTGTAAGGGCTGTCATCAGTATGGGATTCAATCTGTCCAACGAACCATTTATTACCGTATCATAAAGATTTATACCTTGTTCTCTTAATGCTTGATAGCGTGAAACCAATAATATTCCGTTTCGAGTGGCTATTCCAAAAAGTGTAATAAACCCGATTATTGCAGGAATACTAATAATACCTGACGTAAACCAAATACTCAACACGCCACCAATAAGAGCCAATGGTAAATTCAGCAAAATAATGCTTGCCATTTTTACATTTTTAAACTCTTGATAAAGCAAAAGGAAGATGATAAGCAAAGCCATTATAGAAGTGAAAAACAATATTTTTGATGCCTTTTCTTCACTTTCAAATTGTCCGCCATATTGAATGTGGTAACCTTCGGGCAGTTCAATATTGTTGTTTATCTGCTCTTTTATTTGGTTTACAACGCTTCTTAAATCAGTACCAGCAACATTAGCAGAGACAACAATTTTTCGTTGTACGTTTTCTCTGTTTATAGTGTTTGGGCCTGTCGTAGAAACTATATCAGCCACATAATGTAAGGGGATTTTAAGTTTATTATTTTGTCCAGTTTCTGATACGTTTGCATCAATCAGGGCGTTTTTGATGCTCTCTATTTTTCCTCTGTTTTCATCGTTAAAACGTAAGATTAAATCAAAGCTTTTGTTACTTTCAAATACCTGTGATACTTTTTCACCTGCAAAAGCCACATCAATAAATTCGGTAAATTCACCGATTGTGATGCCGTATTTTGCCAACATATCACGTTTTGCCTTTATTTGTATTTGCGGTATTTCAACTTGTTGTTCTACGCTAATATCTACAAGTCCTTCAATATCTTCAATATTGCTTTGTATTTGATTGGCAAGAGAGAACATTTTATTTAAATCTGTACCGAAAAGTTTAATGGCAATATTGGCTCTTGTGCCAGACAGCATATGATCAATTCGGTGTCCGATAGGTTGCCCAATAGTAATATTAGCTTCTGATACAGTACTTAATTTCTCACGAATATCTGCCATAAATTCTTCTCTGCTACGGTCTGTTAAAACAAAGGGAGCATCAATTTCGGCTGCATTTACACCTTGTGCGTGTTCGTCTAATTCGGCTCTACCTGTTCTACGTGAGGTAACAGATATTTCAGGAACTGACAGCAAGATATTTTCAATTCTGTTTCCTATTTTATTAGATTCTTCTAAGGATATTCCGGGTAAACTAACTGCACCTATTGTTAAAGTACCTTCGTTAAATTCGGGTAAAAAACTCCTTCCTAATCCAAACATTAAAAAAGCAACTGCCAAAAAAAGTACAATTGACAAGCCTATAACTGCTTTTTTGACTTTCATTACTTTCGTTAAAGTAGAACGATAATGTTTGCTTAAGAAATTTTCTAACCAACTTCCTTTTGCTTGTTTTAACAATTTTTTTTCATTGGTGAGCATTAAACTGCATAGGACAGGGGTGAGCGTTACGGCAACAATCAATGAGGCGAAAAGTGAAACAATAAAGGATATGCCTAGTGGCTGCAACATCCTACCTTCCATCCCACTAAGAAAAAAGAGGGGGATAAAAGCTACAATAATGATTAGGGTGGCATTTAAGATAGAGGCCATGATTTCTTTTGATGCGTTAAAAATCACTTTAACATTGCTTTCCTTTTCTTCATTTGGTTTTTGTGCGTTTTGTTTCAGGCGCTTGAAAACATTTTCCACAACAATAACTGCATCATCCACCAGAGAGCCGATAGCAATTGCCATTCCTCCCAACGACATTGTATTAATCGTTAACCCTAAAAACTTTAGCACAAGTATTGAAACAATAAGCGAAAGTGGAATTGCTATAAGTGAAATAATTGTCGTTCTAAAATTCATCAAAAACAAAAACATTATAATTATCACAAATATTGAACCCTCTAAAAGTGCTTTTTGAATGTTACTTATAGATGCCTGAATAAAATCTGCCTGACGAAATATTTTTGTGTTGATTTTAATATCAGGAGGCAAGGTTTTGCTAATTTCTGAAATTACTGCATCGATTTTCTCTGTAAGTTCTAAAGTATTTGTATTGGGTTGTTTTGCAACGGTCATTATAATAGCAGGACTTGATTTTAAAGAGCCATCACCTATTTTTGGGATTGCTCCGCCAATTTTTACTTCGGCAACATCTTCTATTTTTATAGGAACATTATTTACGGTTTTGATTACTGTATTTCCAATTTCTTGGGTGTTGTTTGACCTTCCAATACCTCTAATGATGTATTCATTACCAAATTCGTTTAAAAAACCACCCGAAGAATTAAGGTTACTTTCTTCACTTGCTTTTAATAATTCGGATAAAGTAATATTGTAATATTTCATCTTTTGGGGAGAAGCCAATATTTGATATTGCTTGTATTCTCCGCCAATTACGATAACATTGGAAACACCACCTGTTGCCAATAATCTAGGGCGGATATTCCAATCGGCAATCGTTCTTAAATCCATCGGACTGGTAGTGTCTGAAGATAAACTAATGAGCATAATTTCGCCCATTATAGATGATTGAGGTGCAAGAGTAGGATTACCAACACCTTGTGGTAGTTTTTCCGTAATGGTTATTAATTTTTCATTCACTATTTGTCGTGCTTTAAAAATATCCATTCCCCATTCAAATTCAACCCAGACTATTGATATTCCTGCGGCTGATGACGACCTAACTCTACGCACATTGGTCGCTCCATTTACAGAGGTTTCTATCTGAAAACTTACCAGTTTTTCCACTTCTTCGGGAGCCATTCCGTGCGCTTCTGTTAACACCACAACTGTTGGTGCAGTGAGGTCAGGAAATACATCTACTTCCATTTTAGAAGCGGTATAAATTCCTGCCACCAAAAGAAGTACTGAGGCTACTATAATCATCAAGCGATTATGTAATGAATACGATATGATTTTATTCAACATATTTTCTTGTATTTAATGTTCGTGACCGTGAGCAGGCATTTTACCAGACATTGTTGCCAGTTTTATTTGGTATGCTCCTTTAATAACTACTCTTTCATTTTCCTTTATACCTGACAAAACTTGGATATAAATACCGTCATTAATACCAAGTTTTAGTTCCCGTTTTTGAAAACCCTCCCCTGATGTTTGTACATAAGCATAATAATTTCCTTGTTCTTCAATAAGTGCTGAATAAGGAATTAAAAGTGCATTTTTAAGCATATTTGTTTTAAGAAACACTTCGATAAACGAACCTGGAATTATTTCTCCTTTATTGTCAATTTCAAAGTTTACAGGAATATAATAAGCACTATTATTGGTGTTTTTTCCGTAAGAAATTAGTTTTCCGTTTAAGCTGTCTGTACTGTAAATTTTATCATCATAAGCCATTTTAAAGTTTGCAGATGAAATGCTATTGAGTTTTGAGAAATGCTTTTGGGGAACTTCAGCTTTTAATATGAGCTTGCGGTTTTGTGAAACGCTTGCAATGGGTTGTCCAATTTCTACATATTGACCTTCACTAACCAGTATATTCTTTATAAACCCTTGTATTGGAGATTTAACTTTTTGTCCACCTATTGTATAACTACTTGAAATGTTATTAAATGTGGTTTTAGCATTCTCGTATTTAAATTGCCTTTCGTGAAAATCTTTTTGAGAAATGATATTGTCTTTTACCAATTCCTTGGCTCTTTCAAAGTCAATTTTAGTTTTCTCGTATTTTGCTTTAGCAAGGGTATATTTTGCGTCCAAATTATTTTCAATTAAGCCTTTTCCCGAAATTGTAAATAAGATTTCACCTGAATTAATGGCTGAACCAATCAATTTTTTATTATTCCCAAAAGTTATGATACCACTGCTTTTTGCAGTTATTATTATTTCGTCTCCCTGTGCTGGTAGAATTTGCCCTGTTGTTTTGATAATTTCAGTAAAGGCTTGTTTTTTTAATTCTATATTAGCAAATTCTATTTTCCAAGCCTGTTCCTTTAGATAAACAATTTCTTCTCCAATTGTGCTTTCTTGTGAAAAGTCTAAAGCAGATTTGGTGTCTGGAAAAACAAATATGCTATCTATTGTAATTTTATCTGAAAAATTTTTAGTTTCAATGTCAAAAATTAGTTTATAGATTCCTGCATTTTGGGGATTCAAAGTAAGTCTGAATATCCCAGGAGAAGAAGGACTATCTGCATTATTTGTAGGTTGGTTTTCTTTTCCAATTAAACTAACGGTTACAGAGCCTTCTGTAACGGGTTTAAAGGTATCTCCCAATTGCGTAAAATGGGCTGCAAATTTTGAAGTTTTTCCGACTACTAATGGTTTAAACTCAACAAACAGCTCTAATTTTTCGGTGTAAACAGTGTAAGCGAGAGGCTCAAGTTCTTTATGTGTTTCATTATCGTGTGAATGTCCGCGTTCTCCATCGTGTTTATGTTCGTTATTACAAGCTGTAAATAATGTCGCAAGCAATACAAATGAAATAATTATTTTATTCATTATAAGTGTTTTAAATGTGATTTTAGAAAAATAGAAATCGTTTCAATCTTGAATTTGTACGATTGATTGATTCGGAATTGACAGGAAATTAAACTCGATAATCGAGGCAGAATTACAGTAAGGTCAAGTCCTGATTATATCAAAAACATAGGAGGACCTCTTAGGGAATGCGTGTTGTAAAAGGAAAGTAAGGGAATTTCAGAAATGTAATTCGGGGGCTTCCGCTTTATGGGAATAGTTGTTGGCTTAATAACTAAATTAGTAATCAGAAAATATTGATTGTGATTTTGTGTTTTCTTAAAACTGTTATTACTACTAATTGTAAATTCAGACGAAGCTAAAATATGCGTTGGGTGAGAAAAAAGACCAATAGATTCATCATTTTCATGATGATGCTTATGTTCGTGATTGTTAATTTTCGAAATTTCATCGTGATGATGATGAGGAATAATATTATGCACCAATACAAATGAAAAGATAAATAATAGCACTAATGATATGTAATTATTTTTTTTCATTTCGGATGTAAAGATATTAAATATTTTGTTTTAATTTTTTGTTCGCTACTTTTTCTTCCAGCGTAGGAAAAATTAAGATCTTTGGGTTTCTTTTGGTTGGTTTTACATGTCGGCAAAAAACCAAATGTGCTTAATAGCGGTTGGCTTTTTTAGCTTGTGTACAACTTCCTGCTAAACGCAGTTCTGCTTAGAGAAAGAAAAGATAATGAATTTGTATAACTATTAATAGAGAATTGGACTTCCGCTTTCTCTCTGTTAATAGTTCGTCAATTAGATAGCGTAGCGATCG
>JADFOK010000045.1 GCA_022562895.1 Bacteroidota bacterium
TGGCTTAAATGATACAAATGAAAATAATTTTGGAGAGGGTTCAACAACAAGAGTAAAAGCTAATGCTAATGGTGATTTAATATTGGGTTCCCTAGAAAATAATATTAGTATTTTAGTAGACTCAGAAGATTATTTAGATGATGAAAGAACTCCCAATAATTTAATTATTCAAACAGGAAATGGTTTTGGATTCAACCAGGCTGGAGTGATAAATGATATTATTGCAGCTACTTTTACTTTAACTACTAATGCTGTTTTAGAAGTAAACTATTCAGTTTCTTGGTCGGCCTACAATGTTTTGGACTTTAAAAGAAAAAGAATAGAGGACCAAAGGGCGCGAATTATTCAATCGGGAATTTATTTCAGTGAAATTGATGCTACTGGAAATGAAACTCCAGTGATCAATGATGTAGATGAAAATCCAATTAATGGGGGGCCCTGGTGCATAAATCCCGATAGTGGTAATCAAAATTCATGTCTCGAATGGGCCGGATTATTAGCTCTCAATGGACAATTTTATAATAATGCTTCAGCCACACATGGGGAATTTGAAAATTTTAAAAATACCGCTTCAGATTATGTAAAATTAGGACCTGGCACCTATATTGCAAGGTTCGCGGCACGTATAGAAGTTTATGATATAACCGGGACAGGGTCAACACGAATATATCTGGGAACACATAAAGATGAATTGCAAATAATAGCCTATTATTACAATTAAACCTTCTTCTTTTCTTTCCCAAAGCCATATATAATTTGTCCGAAAAATCCTTTTGGAAATGTTTCTTCATCTGGAAAACCCAGTTCTATAGTTCCACTTTCTTCAGGTACATAATTAGTCTTAAAAATATAATCCCATAGGCTTAGACTTATTCCAAAATTAATTCCTTTGGCTCTTCCCTCGGGTAAGGCTTTTACGTGATGGTATAAGTGCATTACAGGACTATTAAAAACATACTTTAACGGCCCCCAGGTTATTTTTATATTTGCATGATTTAAATGCCCAATAGCAATGGCAATAAAATGAACGATATAGGCCTGTTCGGGTTCGAAACCACCTAAAATCATAACACCAAACGTTTTAAGGGGTTTATAAAATATATTTTCCATCCAGTGGAAGCGCAAATGTGCTGCAAAACCCATTTCTTTTACTGAATGGTGTACTTTATGGAATCTCCATAAAAAATCATACTTATGTAATATTATATGGGTACACCATTGTACAAAATCAATAATTATAAAAAAAATAAGAAGCTGCCCCCACATAGGCCAACCAGAAATATCTATTAAGGCAAGGCTTTTTTCAGTTATGCCAAGGCTTCCAAAAAAAACTTCGAGGATATTATATACCCCGTTAATTACAATAGCAAAAATGAAAAAGTTAAAAAACATATAAAACCCATCCAACCAAAAGTCCTTCCTAATAATTGATTGGTTTTTCCGCCAGGGAAATGCCATTTCCAAGAACCAAACAAAAAGGGATATAGCGATAAGTCCCCAAAAATAATTGGTATACCATGACACTTCAAATAAAATGGATGCCCAGGTCCAATCCACCATTTCCATAAATGCCTCTTTAAATGCTGTTATATACTTTTCCATTATCATTTATTATTGAAATAAAACCTGTTACAAAGTAAACATATTTTGAGCATGATAAAATTAAAAAAAACCGCTTAAATAGCGGTTTTTTCAATGATTTTTCTCTAACTATAAGTGTGACTTACTATTGTCCCTCTTTTATGTATCCCCAACCTTCTTGTTGTTTTATGATAATTTCCAAAATTCCATCAGGAACGGTCTTTACACCAGAAATAAGTTGTGAATTGTCAATTTTATGTCTTTTCATCGTTCCTTGGCAAACAATAAAAGATATATTTTCGTTTTCTGCTAATGTTTCTATATCATCCGCTACTGTTGATTTATCCTTTAATACCATATCGATAGATCCACTATACATCACTACTGCGAATTTTGAATCTGGATAAGCTTGCGACATAAATTTAACATGCCTTATAGCAGCCTGATGTACTTTAACGTCACTACTTGTTACATCAAAAACAATTTTTACTGGATTCTCTTGTGCAAATAGATTAAATGCCAAGAAAAATACTAATAATAGAGTTACAATTTTTTTCATTTTTATAAATTTTAGTGTTAAAATATTATCCTCCATTTAAGATGTAGTCACGGCCATGTTATTGTGTTTTACCAATACCCACACAACGGATGGAACACTCTCCTTTTCAAAATAATATGATTTTGCGTTTTATGGAGAGATCAAAACAGATAATCCGCTAACTATGCAACCTAATGGGGTAATCTTAAAAAAAATTCTTTCTGATTTTTGACTGTTAGATTTTATATATAATTTAATATTAATTAGATTAATTGATTAGGTTAAAAGAAAAAAATAAGGGGGAGTATCAAATGTAGTTAAAAATCAAGGATTTACAAACCAATCCACATAATATTAAAAGAGTACAATTAATTTAAATTTTTATTTGATTTTTTTAATATTATACTTTCGTTTGTAGAAATCTATTATTGGTTGAAACGGACCCATTTGGTGTTGTTGTACTGAAAAGTTATCGGAATAAGGTGGGTAGGGTGTAGAAACAGGTTTTTTTGTAAGATCTGGAAAATCATTTTGCAAATTGTTTTTTTGAGGTCTGTTTTGTTGACTAATATATCCCGCAACATCGTAAGATTCTTCATCGGTTAATATTGGGTTTTCAAAAGTTGCTCCAAAAGGCATGTTGGATTTAATAAATTCCGCTGCAGTTATTACCCGGGTCATACCAGCTCCATTATTAAAAGAATCACTACCCCATAAAGGAGGGTATTGATAAACCGGAGAATTAATAAATTTTACACCCTTGCCTTCATTGCCATGGCAAACTGAACATTTGGTATTATAAATTAGTTCTCCATTCTCTAAATCAACGGCTCTATTAGGTATATTAATGGAAGCATAACCTACTCCCTCTAATTTTCCGTCCTCTGGTGCAAATCGACTTAACCATTTTAAATAACTAACAAATGCTTTCATTTCATTTCCTTCGGTAGGCAAAATTCTTCCATTCATGCTTCGCTCCATACATCCATTTATTCTTTCTTCAATAGTTCCTATTTTATTTTCTCTACCTCTGAATTGAGGAAACCGGTTGATAATTCCTATTAATAACCCCGAATAAGGTTTTGTTCCTGCTTGTATATGACAATTAGTACAGGATAAATTATTACCGGCATATACCAATTCACTTTTTCCGTTATCCGGACCAATATATTTAGGGGTATTTTGAAATAGTTCAAACCCGTATTTGATCTCGATATTTGCTTTTGAATTATCTAATGCGGCAGTATTATAATTTGCTGTATAGGGGTCCTGAGATTCTTGTTCTACAGCGGTATACTCTTCTTCAAAAACGTCAAAACGAATAAGAAGATAAATGATTATAAGCAACATAATAAAACAGGATAACGAGTTTATTATTTTCGCTATTTTTTTTAACTGCCTACTAATTTTGTTATTCTCCATAATAATAATCTCATAAACTTACTAATAAAGTAGGTATAAATTGAAAATAAAAGGGGGTCTAAAGCATTGCAGTATCTTTTTTAATTAATTATTAAGTTATGTAATGCCGTAATATAAAGATAAACAAACTTTAAAAGTATAAAAAATATTCATTACATTTTAAACACCCAATCTGCAGGATTCATTCTAATTGTATTTTTATAAATTAAAAATTTAAGTATTGTTTTTCCAGTACTTGGGTTAGTAAAAACAGTTCCTAAATCCTGCTTAATAGTTACTTTGTCTCCTTTCTTTACCAATATTTTAGCCATATTATTATATATTGAAATGTAATTCCCGTGTTGGATGTAAATTGCTTTATTGGCTCCTTTTAATTGTTGAATCTCTAAAACAACACCGTTAAAAACTGCTCGTGCTTTCGCATTCGATTCAGTGGCAATTTCTACCCCACTATTAAAGGTCGTTACATTTGGTAGCTGAGGGTGTTGCTGCTTGCCATATTGTTTCACTACTACTCCATTTTTAACAGGCCAGGGTAATTTTCCTTTGTTGTTAGTAAAACTTGTGGAAAGCACTTTGGCTTCTGCGGTAAGTGCAAATGTTATTGAAGATTCTTTCGCTGAATTTTCTTTCCCTTTAGACTTGTTAGAAGCAGCAATTGCCTCTTTAATTAAAGTTTCTATCTGCTTGTCAATTTTATTTGCTTCTCGTTGTTTTGTTTTAATTTGATTGGTAAACCTGCCTTCGTTCCTTTTAAGAGACGCTATTAATATTTCCTGATCTTTTTTCTCCTTTGTTAAATTTGCTTTAGCAATCTTATTTTCTTCAATTAATACTCGTTTAATTTTCTTTTGTTCAATTAAATCAACGTTTAATGTTTGTAGTAATATTGTTTTTTTCTTAATACTTTCTCCTTGTTTTTTTCTGTGTTTTGTATATTGATTTATATACTGTAAACGTTTATAGGCTTGAAGAAAATTTTCAGAAGATAACAAAAACATAATCCTATTTTGTTGGGATTTGCTTTTATAAGACTTTGTGATCATCTTTGCGTAATCTTCTTTCAATTCGCTTAGTTCGTCTCTTAATTGACTTATTTTACTTAGGTTATCATTAATTTTACGAGTAAGTAAATTAGCTTGTTGATTTGTTATTCTAATGAGGTTTTGCCTGGCATAAATTCGACTGTTTAAATCTTCCACTTGTGTTAAAACCGATTTTTCCTCTCGTTTCGTATTAAATAATAAAGTGTTTATTTGCTTTATTTCTTCAATAAGCGCTTGTCGTTTTTCTTCTAATATTTTTTGTTTATCCGATTGTGCAGCTACTAAGGATCCCATGAAGAGCGTTAAAAACAAAAATAAATATGTTTGGATTATATTCATTTAATTCAATTGAATTTCTTCATATCCTTCAGGAATTCTAAAAGGAAAACCAACAGAAACATTGAGGTCTATTTTTTTATACTTTAATTCGATTCTTGTTTTACTATTTTTCTCTGTTGTATTAATTGTTATAACCGAGGGGTAATACCCCCCTTCTAACTTTTGGTGCTTTTCATAACTTAAAGTAAACATACGCCCATGCGTTGGCTGTGATAGACTTGCAAGAACTACCTTAAAATTATCTGGATTAAGAAATAATGAATGTATAAAATCTTGAGGTTGTAACTGAGGTTGTAGTTTATATTTGTTTTGAAAAACTGTAACTGTATAATCTGAAGTGTTTATATTAAAAATCGACTGACCTAAAAGAATATCCTGGGCTATTTCAAAATTAATATCAGTGCCAAGCCATTTAGTAATAAGTGAAAAATCACCGTCAAAATAAGTTTTAGAAAGCCTTTCGTAATAACTAACCCTATCTGGTGTAATAAGTGCCTTTGCAATAGTAACTCCCAATAAGGAGGCCCTTATCCAAATTACTTTATCCTTTTCCATTCTTAAACTTAACGTAATACTCTGTAATTTATCATCGTTCTTATACATTAATTGAATTCGGGCAGCCATGGTTTTAAAATTTGGCGAAGCTGCTTTATGTATTTTAATAACTTCTTTTAAGGTCAATGTATTATTAGCAATATTGGAGTTTAATATTGCTCTATTACTACCACAAGAACTTGTAAATAATGTTACTAATAGAAAACATGTAAATTTAAATTTCACTTAGTTTGAGGATTTTATTCCAGATTTTTTAGCTTTTAATTCAGAAGCTTTATTTGAATAAAAACTTGCCTTTTTGGTATTCCCCTTTTGAGTATATGCAATATATAGTTGCTCATAAAAATCATACTCCATATTAATGTCATCAAAAATGTAATCTAAACCTGTTTCCAGAATTTTAATTGCTTTATCATTATTATTCATTTTGCTATTCGCAATACCGTTAACAAGGTAAAGTAAAGGCTGTGAGGGAAATATTTCTATAGTTTCGAAACTCAGTTTGGAAGCTTCTTTGTATTTTTTAAACCCTAGTTGTAATAAAAGTATGTTTTTAATCAAACTAAAGTTGTTGATATTATTTTCTAAGCCTTTTTTGTAATAATCTAATGCTTTCTCTTTTTGTTGTTTACTATTATAATAATCGCCTAACTTTTCAAAAACCTTGCTATTATTTTCTTCTGAAAACAATTCAACAATAGTTTCTAACTCCGATTCAAACTGCGGTCTTGAATTTACAAATATTAAAAAGTCCCCTAAGACACGATACTTGCTTTCTTCATTTATTTGTTGTGATGTAAAGACAATTTTCATAGAATTGATAGCTTTTTGATATTCATCTTCGTCCAAATAAAACTTGTATAATGCCAGGTGTACTAACTGTGAGTTGGGGTGTTTATTAAGTAGTTCTTTTGCGATTTCAAATGCTTTTTTTGGGTTTCCTTGTTCACTATATAAATAAATTAGATTAAGATATTCCTTCTCTTTTTTAGGCTTACTATTGATCTTATTTACAAGAGTTTTTAACTCATTGGATGAATTTCCAGTCGCTCTGTATATTCGAGACCTTAATTGGTCTCTATAAATACTTTCTCCCCATAATTCATCGAGTTCGTCTAATAATTCTATAGCTTTTATATATTGCTTTGTCTTGCTGTATAAATTGGCAAGGTCCTCTTTGTAGTCACTATCAAAAGGGATTAATTTTTGAACTAAAAGAATGGCTGATTCATAATTTTTCACTTATTAATACATATCATATAGTTATTACATTACTTAA
>JADFOK010000033.1 GCA_022562895.1 Bacteroidota bacterium
ATTATAAATATCTGTCAAATTTAACAAATATCTACGCTGTCAATTTCAATAAATCAATGAACTTATCTCAAATAAAAAAAAACCCAGACCACCGGCCTGGTTAGTTTTTGGCTCCCTCTCGAAAGCGAGTGCAAATATACGAACCCTTTTTTAATTTTACAATATCTTTTAATTAAAAATATTATAATTTAAGATCTTTGTTTTTTACAATCTAAAAGGATGTCTTATTTACTCTTTTAAAGCGGGTGCAAAGATAAATTGCTTTTTAATTCACACAAGTTAATCACATGTTTTTTTAATTAAATATTTAAGATTTTTAGTACTGTATTGAATCTCTACTAATTATAGAATTAAAGAATTTTATTCCACAATTTATATTACTACAATAAAAAATATAGAGTAAACTAGGAAAGCGTTAAGGATTGAGCATACTGCCTGAGCTCTTTTGAGTTATCAAAATATTCGTCTTTGTAAAAAATGGCAACTCAAAAAGCGGGTTGTAAAAGCCTGTCCCGTCAAATTAAATTGGCAGAGAGTGCTAAAAAAAACTATCCCATAATACCCTAACCTATTATTGTAAAACCTAGAAACTCGTAGTATCTTTGCTGCTTAAATTTTTAATACGTATGATCGCGATTACTTTACCAGATGGAAATGTGAAGCAATTTGAAACGGGCATTACTCCAATGGAGGTTGCTAAAAGTATTAGTGAAGGATTTGCCAGAAATGTAATTTCGGCATCCTTTAATGATGAAACTGTTGAAGTGTACTCACAACTTACAAAAGATGGTAATCTTGTTTTATATACTTGGAAAGACGATAAAGGTAAGCAAGCTTTTTGGCACTCCTCAGCTCATATATTGGCTCAAGCTCTAGAGGAATTATTCCCCGGAATAAAATTAACAATAGGACCAGCAATAGAAAACGGTTTTTACTACGATATTGATCTTATGGAAAACACCCTATCTGAAAAAGATTTAAAATCTATTGAAGATAAAATGCTGGAAATTGCAAGAGGAAAGCATGAATTTACCAAACGCAAATCTTCTAAAACCGAAGCATTAAATTTTTATAAAAAACAAAAGAACGAATACAAAGTTGAACTTATTGAAAATCTGGAAGATGGAACAATTACTTTTTGTGATCATGATACTTTTACTGATTTATGCCGTGGAGGACATATTCCCAATACAGGAATAGTAAAAGCGGTAAAACTTATGAGTATAGCCGGAGCTTATTGGCGAGGTGATGAAAACAATAAACAACTTACTCGTATATATGGCATAAGCTTTCCAAAACAAAAAGAACTTAATGAATATCTCGAATTAATAGAGGAAGCAAAAAAAAGAGATCATAGAAAGCTGGGTAAAGAACTAGAATTGTTCACTTTTTCAAAAAAAGTAGGTCAAGGCTTGCCTTTGTGGTTACCTAAAGGTGCTGCACTTCGTGAAAGGTTGGAAAATTTTTTAAAGAAAGCTCAAAAAAAAGCTGGGTATGATATGGTAATAACTCCACATATTGGTCTTAAGGAACTTTATGTAACTTCTGGACATTATGCTAAATATGGAAAAGATAGTTTTCAACCCATAAAAACACCAAACAATGATGAAGAGTTTTTATTAAAGCCTATGAATTGCCCACATCATTGTGAGATTTTCAAATCGAAACCCTGGTCATATAAAGATTTACCTCAACGCTATGCAGAATTTGGTACTGTATATCGTTACGAACAAAGCGGGGAACTACATGGATTAATACGTGTGCGTAGTTTTACACAAGATGATGCTCATATTTTTTGTACTCCAGAACAGTTGGATCAGGAATTTAAAAACGTAATTGATCTTGTTTTATATGTTTTTGGATCATTGGGATTTGAAGATTTCACAACTCAAATCTCTTTAAGAGATCCAGATAAGCCTGAAAATTATATCGGTAGTATTGAGAATTGGGACAAAGCAGAAAAGGCAATCATTAATGCTTCAAAAGAAAAGGGATTGAACTTTACAATAATAAAAGGGGAAGCCGCTTTTTATGGACCAAAATTAGATTTTATGGTTAAAGATGCATTGGGTAGAAGTTGGCAACTCGGTACGATACAAGTGGATTATAATGCTCCTGAAAGGTTTAAATTGGAATATAAAGGGAGTGATAATAAGATGCATCGCCCTGTAATGATCCATCGTGCTCCCTTTGGAAGTATGGAACGATTTATAGCCATTCTTCTTGAACGTACAGGAGGAAATTTTCCTTTGTGGCTCATTCCAGATCAGGTTAGTATATTGTGTTTAAGTGAAAAATATGAGAAATACGCTCAAAAAGTTTTAAATTTGCTTGAAAATAACGAAATTCGCGCCCTCGTCGATAATAGAAATGAAACTATTGGAAAAAAAATACGAGAAACCGAGATGAAAAAAATTCCTTATATGTTGATTGTAGGGAAACAAGAGGAGAAAAACGATACGGTTTCTGTAAGAAAACACGGCAAAGGAGATATAGGAGAAATGACTGTTGAAGAGTTTTCTCAATTAATAAATAAAGAAATTGAAACGAATACAAAAGAGTTTGATGTTTAATTTAAATAATTTACAGCCATAGCAATACGAAGAAAAAGAAGTAGAGGTCCAGCAAGGATTATAAGAGAAGATAAGCACAAAATTAATGAAAAGATTAGTGCTCAAGAAGTGCGTCTTGTTGGTGACAATGTTAAAATTGGAGTATATCCTATTAGCAAAGCAATGGAAATTGCATTAGAATTAGAAGTTGATCTTGTTGAGATTTCTCCAAATGCAAAACCTCCTGTTTGTAAAGCCATGGATTATAAAAAATTTGTTTACGAACAAAAGAAACGAGAAAAGGCATTAAAGTCTAAGGCGACTAAAGTCATAATTAAAGAGATACGATTTGGACCCAATACAGATGACCACGACTATCAATTTAAAAAGAAACACGCTGAAAAATTTTTAAAAGATGGTGCTAAATTAAAAGCGTATGTTTTTTTTAAAGGACGGTCCATAATTTATAAAGACAAAGGCGAAATTTTACTTTTACGTCTAGCTCAAGAATTAGAGGATTATGGTAAGGTTGAACAAATGCCAAGATTAGAAGGGAAGCGTATGACAATGTTTATCGCTCCAAAGAAAAAGTAAGATTTATAAATACACTTATTCTGCTTTAGGCAGATAGGATGAATAAAGAAAACGAAATAAATAAAAACTAGGAAACTATGCCTAAACAAAAAACAAAATCCGCTGCCAAAAAACGTTTTAGAGTTACTGGTACGGGTAAAATAAAAAGGAAGCATGCGTTTAAAAGTCACATCTTAACCAAGAAGTCCAAAAAACGTAAACTTGCATTAACCCATGATACTATTGTAGATAAAGCAGATGTAAGTAATGTTAAGCGGATGCTTCGAATGAAGTAAATATAACCGGTAAAAAAAATGTACAACCCTGGAGTATGGCCAATAAAGTATTCTAAAAATAGTTGAATCGCCTGCTACAAAAAAATTAAAATTATGCCAAGATCACTAAATTCAGTTGCTTCAAGAGCACGAAGAAAAAAGATAATAAAACTAGCCAAAGGTTACTTTGGAAGACGTAAAAATGTATGGACCGTTGCAAAAAATGCTGTTGAAAAAGCAATGCAATATTCCTACAGAGACCGTCGAACAAAAAAGAGAAATTTTCGTTCGTTATGGATTACTCGTATTAATGCGGGTACTCGTCAACATGGAATGTCTTATTCACAGTTTATAGGGAAATGTAAGGCCAATAATATAACCTTAAACCGTAAGGTTTTAGCTGATTTAGCTATGAATCACCCTGAAGCTTTTGAAGCTATTGTAAACAAAGTAAAGTAAGACAGAAATATTATTATTTCGTTAAAAACCCCACTCGTTGAGTGGGGTTTTTTAATTTATGTCTTCTGCTTTTTCTTTTTGGCGGCAGGGAATAATACATTATTTAATATAAGTCTGTAGCCTGGTGAATTAGGGTGTAAAGCTAATTCGGTTTTAGCATCACCTACCCTATGTTGATAATCCTCAGGATCATGACCTCCGTAGAAAGTAAAAAAACCTTTTCCTTTTATTCCATGAATATAACGTGCTTCACCATTGGATTTATTTTCTCCCAAAATAAGAACATTTGATTTAATTTGGTCTCTATAAAATGAAGTAGTTTGACCCATAAAACCTTTAACTAAAGCTGTATGATTTTGTACTAACATGCAGGGTATTGGATCCCATTTTGCAGAATAATCCATTAAAGTAAAATAATCTAATTCTTTTATTATTTTACGTTTTCTTGTCATATCTATTGAAGAAAACTCATATACCATTGGGCTTCTTTCTAAAATAAAATCCTTAAATGCAAAGGTTTTTTTGTAGTCTATTTTACTTTGATAACCCGGTTCACTAGGATCACCATCAAACATAATTTCACAAATATCAATTCCTTCTGCTGCCAAAGCAATATCAAAACTATCTGTAGCGCTACACATAGCAAACATAAATCCACCACCTATAACATAATTTCTTATTTTAAGTACTACGTCTCGTTTGGCTTCAGAAACCTTATCGTATCCCAGTTTTGCAGCAAGCGTCTCTGCATTTCTTTTACCTTCTATATACCAGGGTGCAGCACGATAGGCACGGTAAAATTTTCCATATTGTCCTGTAAAATCTTCGTGATGTAAATGCAACCAATCATATAATAACAATTGTTCATTCAATACTTCTTCATCATAGACAACATCATAGGGAATTTCAGCATAAGTTAATACCATAGTAACGGCATCATCCCATGGTAAATTCCCTTTAGGTGAATACACGGCAATTCGGGGTGCCTTTTCAAGAACAACAGCTTCCATGTTTTGGGAAGGACTGCTAATTTCAGCTAATATTTCTTCTGTTTTAGAGTTTGAAAGAATTTCAAAAGAAACGCCTCGTATCTGGCATTCTCTTCGGATTTCTTCGGAGTCGGGTAATAAAAAAGACCCTCCACGATAATTTAGAAGCCATTTAACTTTTTGTTGTTTTTCAAGTAACCAATACGTAATTCCGTAAGCTTTTAAATGTTCTTTTTGGCTTTCGGCATCCATTGGAATAAGAATATAGGATGCTGATACTTGTAAAGTAATTAAAAAAACAAAAATGATTATGAGCAATTTTGACATAGTGTAAATTTAATGACAAATTTTGTTCCAAAATAAAATGATTTCTTAAAATGGAACGTCATTATCGCCTTCAGGAGGTGAGTTATCGTTCATAGAGCTACCAAAAACATCGTCGGTTAAGTCTAAATGGTCTGCTTTAAAAGTGTCATCGTTTGCAGCGGCATTCATTCGAGAATGATATTCGGTTGAAAATTCGAAGGATTCTATATTTTCAAACCTACCTAGATGGGCTACAAATTTTAACCTTATTTCATCCAGTCCACCATTACGGTGTTTGGAGACTATAAATTCTGCTTGTCCGATTGTTGGAGTTCTTTCTTCATCATCCCATTCGTCTATTTTATAATACTCCGGTCTATAGATAAAAGAAACAATATCAGCATCTTGTTCAATTGCTCCTGACTCCCTTAGGTCTGAAAGTAAAGGACGTTTACTACCTCCTCGAGTTTCTACTGCACGAGATAGCTGAGATAATGCAATGACAGGAACATTTAATTCTTTTGCTAGTGCTTTTAAGTTACGAGAAATGGCAGATATTTCCTGTTCACGGTTACCTCCCTTATGATTACCGCCTGTGGTCATTAACTGTAAATAATCAACGATAATAAGCTTTATCCCATGCTTAGATGACAATCTTCTGGCTTTTGCCCTTAGATCGAAAATAGACAAAGAAGGAGTATCATCTATAAACAAAGGTGCTTTTTCAAGACCTTTAACTTTTACATTCAGTTGTTCCCATTCATGTTTTGCAAGTTTTCCGGTGCGTAGTTTTTCTGTACTCAACCCGGTTTCAGAAGAAATTAAACGGGTTATTAACTGGATTGATGACATTTCCAAAGAGAAAAATGCTACGGGAATATCATACTCTATTGTAATGTAACGAGCCATAGATAAAGCAAAAGCTGTTTTACCCATTCCCGGACGTGCAGCTATAATAATTAAATCACTTGGTTGCCATCCAGAAGTAAGTTTATCTAATTTAGGAAATCCTGAAGGAATTCCTGAAAGCCCTTCTTTATTAGCAATTTCTTCAATTTTTTTCTTAGCTTGAATCACAAGATTTTGAGCGCTTTCTGAAGAGCGTTTTATATTACCTTGTGTGATTTCATATAATTTAGCTTCTGCATTGTCCAATAAATCAAAAACATCGGTGCTTTCGTTATATGAATCTTCAATAATTTCATTTGAAATTTTTATAAGACTGCGTTGAATGTATTTCTGGAGGATGATGCGAGCATGAAACTCAATATGTGCCGAAGAAGACACTTTTTGGGTTAATTGAATGAGGTAAAATTCACCTCCTATGATATCTAGTTTTTTTTCCTTCTTTAGCCTTGCAGAAACGGTTAATAAGTCTACAGGTTCACTTTTTTCAAAGAGTATGTGGATGGCTTCAAAAATATGCTGATGTGCTTCTTTGTAAAAAACACCGGAATGTAAAATATCGATAACCTCATCTACTCCTTTTTTATCAATCATCATAGCTCCTAATACAACCTCCTCTAAATCAATAGCTTGGGGAGGTAACTTTCCTTTCTCAAGTTGAATTACTTGAGTTGAGCGAGAAGGATAATTAGTTTGAGGTTTTAATTTCTCCATTGAGCGAATGTAATTAAAATTGTAATGCGTTTAGATATAATTTTGGATTTCTATATTAACCGTTCATTAACAATTTAACTGTTGAAAACTTAAGTTTATTGTTAATAACCATAAAAAATTCCAAAATAAAATATTCTGATTTTTATAATGGATTGCTATTCTTGTGACTAGCTTTTAAAAACTCCCATTTCGGAATATTTTTCCATTCGTTTTTTTACTAATTCTTTTGGGGATAAGTTATTTAATTCTTTAAATGCTTTTTCAATTGCGTTTGAAACTATCCGATATGTTTTTTCTTTATCACTATGAGCACCACCTAATGGTTCTTTTATAATTTGGTCGATAAGATTTAGTTTTTTCATATCGGTAGCGGTAAGTTTCAATGCTTTAGCAGCTTGTTCTTTGAATTCCCAGCTACGCCAAAGTATCGATGAACAACTTTCAGGAGAAATTACCGAGTACCAGGTATTTTCTAACATAAGTACCTTATCTCCTACTCCAATTCCTAAGGCTCCGCCACTTGCTCCTTCGCCTATAATTATAACAATTATAGGTACTTTTAGACGAGTCATTTCCAGAATGTTTCTAGCAATTGCCTCTCCTTGCCCACGTTCTTCTGCTTCCAGACCGGGATAAGCTCCTGGGGTATCTATTAAGGAAACAACAGGGATACCAAACTTTTCGGCAGATTTCATTAAACGTAATGCTTTTCGATATCCTTCTGGATTAGCCATTCCAAAATTTCGATATTGACGTGTTTTAGTATTATACCCTTTCTGCTGTCCTATAAACATATAACTTTGATCACCTATCTTTCCCAAGCCCCCAATCATGGCTTTATCATCTTTGAAATTACGATCTCCATGTAGTTCTAAAAAGGAATCCCCACAAATAGCCTTAATATAGTCCAATGTATATGGCCTATTTGGATGACGAGATAATTGCACACGTTGCCAAGGAGTTAGATTTTTATAAATTTCCTTTTTAGTATCGTTTAGCTTTTTCTCTATCTGTTTGCAAGTATTTGTAACATCTACATCACTTTCCTCTCCAATTTTACAAGCCTTATCATATTGCTCTTGTAATTCTTTAATTGGTAATTCAAAATCAAGATATTCCATAGTATCTTTTTTGTATTATTTGAATATAGTGTACAAATATAAAATTTTGTGAATAGGGATGTCATTAAAATTCAAATCTTTCTTTTCATCGAGGTCTTCAATAAACCATTAATAATTACTGTTACTAATATTATACCTGCTCCAAAATAAAATTGAGGGCTCATATACTCTTTATCTCCTAATATCAATAAGGCTAATATGATACCATAAACAGGTTCCAAATTAGTTGTGAGTATTAGAGTATATGGGCTAATCCACTTCATAATGTGTACCGAAGCAATAAATGCATATGCTGTACAAACTGAAGCTAATATTATTATAAATATCCAATCATTTGTTGAAATTTCAAAAAATGTATTTTTGAAATTTTTACTAATAAAAAGAAATACCGTTATGCAAAGCAATCCAGATAATAATTCGTAAAATGTTATAACAGAAGCCCGATATTTTACAACAAATTTTCCGTTAAATACTGAAAATAAGGCTCCTAAGAAAGATGAAGTTAAGGCCAAAATAATTCCTGTGAAATACTGTGTTTCAACTTTAAATATAATATAGAGGCCCACTATTACTATAATTCCAAAAAATACTTCGTAGGTTATTATTTTTCGTTTGTAAAATAAGGGTTCTAAGAAGGAGCCGAAAAAAGCTCCAGTGGACATCATTGCCAGTGTAATTGATACATTTGAGGACTTAATCGCACTAAAAAATGCCACCCAATGAAGTGCTATTAGAAATCCTACAAAACAAAAACCAAGTAAAGCTTTTTTTGGAATAAGGAAATTTTCTTTTTTAATTTTCAGAAACAAAAAAATAAAAACTGTAGCCAACAACATTCTAAACCATACCAAGGGAATGGCATCTATAGAAATAAGTGCACCAAATATCGCTGTAAATCCCCAAATGAAAACTATAAAATGTAAATGAAGATAGTTTAATAGCTTAGCGTTTTGCATTTTTTAAGAGATAAACAGCCAAGATAGTGAAGACAAAATTAGGAAACCAAGTTGCGATTAATGGTGAAAAATCACTCTGCATTGCCATGGTGCCAAATATTTTATCGAAAAAAATAAATGTCATTCCAATACCTATCCCTATAGCAAGGTTTACTCCCATTCCTCCCCGACGTTTAACTGAAGAAACTGCTACGGCAATTACAGTTAAAATATAAGCAGATATTGGTAGGCTCCATCGTTTATATTTTACCACTTCGTATCTATTAATATATGAGGATCCACGTTCTTTTTCTCGTTCTATAAATGAGTTTAGTTCAGTTAAGTTTAAGGTTTCTGCTATATATTCAACTGGAGTAAGGTCTTCAAGTTCAAAAGAAAAAGTGGTATCTAATATTTTCTTACTTTCAAGAATATCTTCATTTTCACCTATGGTTCGTTTTGTATAATTTTTAAGTGTATAGGTGCTATCCTTTTCGTTGTATTCTATTCTATTAGCAAAAATCTTAAATATCAATTTATTCCCTTCAAAATGTTCTAAAGTAAAATTACTGCCAGATTTTTCTTTTACATTAAAGTAACTTACATAGATATAATCATTCTCATTTATTTGTCTGTAAACATTTCTTTGCTGTCGATCTTTTTTATTCTTTTTATAATATTTATATGAAAACTCATTAAATCCCTTACTTGCCATTGGAGCTAAATACATTGCCATTACCAGAGCCCCAATACAAACAATTGTAGCTCCTATTAAAAAAGGTCTTAAAAAACGATAAATCGACACACCGCTGCTTAAAAAAGCAATAACTTCAGTATTGTTAGCTAATTTTGAAGTAAACCAAATCACAGATAGAAATAGAAAAAGAGGAAATAACAGATTGGCAAAATAAATTGTAAAATTAAGGAAATACTGAGCTACTTCAACAAAAGGAACTTCGTTTTCAAGTATTTTATCAATTTTTTCAGATAGATGTACTGTAATTCCAATAGGTATAAAAAGTACTAACATTAGGAAAAAGGTTCCCAAGTATTTTCGCAAAATATATCTATCAAATATGTTAAGCATAAAGTTACAACCGTTTATTCATTTGTTGGACCATTGTTTTTTTCCAAATACTAAAGTCTCCTGCTAAGATATGCTTTCTCGCTTCACGAACCAACCATAAATAAAATCCCAGATTATGAATGGTAGCAATCTGTTTACCTAACATTTCATTAACTGTAAAAAGATGTCTAAGGTATGCCTTACTATATTCAGTATCTACCCAAGTAATATCCATTTCATCTAAAGCAGAAAAATCATCTTCCCACTTTTTGTTTTTAATATTGATGGTACCATGTACCGTAAATAACATGCCATTACGACCATTTCTTGTGGGCAAAACACAATCGAACATGTCTACCCCTAAAGCTATACTTTCAAGAATATTAATTGGGGTACCAACGCCCATTAGATAACAAGGTTTTTCCTTCGGAAGAATTTCGGTAACTATAGATGTCATTTCATACATTTCTTCGGGGGGCTCTCCCACTGATAGCCCTCCAATAGCGTTACCTTCTTCGCCTAATGAGGCTATATATTCGGCAGATTGTTTTCTCAGATCTTTATATGAACTCCCTTGAACTATTGGAAAAAAAGTTTGGTCATAATCGTATTTTAAAGGGATTTTCTTTAAATGTTTAATACAACGATCCAACCAGCGGTGTGTCATATTCATTGAACTTTTAGCATATTTATATTCGCAAGGAAATGGTGTACATTCATCGAAAGCCATAATAATATCTGCTCCAATAGACCGTTGTAATTCCATTACTTTCTCGGGAGTAAAAAAATGAGAGCTACCGTCTATATGTGATTTAAACTTTACTCCCTCCTCTTTAATTTTTCTATTAGCTGAAAGTGAATACACCTGATAACCACCACTATCGGTTAATATATTACGATTCCAATTCATAAACTTATGAATACCTCCTGCCTTTTCAAGGATTGGAATTTGTGGCCGTAAATATAAATGGTAGGTGTTTCCTAAAATAATATCAGGATTAATGTCCAGTTTTAATTCACGTTGGTGTACTCCTTTTACTGTACCTACAGTGCCCACTGGCATAAATATAGGGGTTTCAATAATACCATGGTCTAAAATAATATTACCGGCACGTGCCTGACTTTTACTGTCTGTATCTCTAATGTTAAATTGCATTTACAAATTTTATGAATTCATCTATATCGGTAAACAGGTACAAATATAAAATGATTTGTGAATTTTTTCAGAATAACAACTCACGTTAATGTTATTTTAACTGAAATATCTTTTCTGTTAATTAAATGTCTGAAATCGTTAATAACTGTCCTGTATTACATTTTGTACCCCCTTTTCAATACTCTATTTTTGAAGCGTAAATATGAATAAAAATATGGCTGATATAAATTTCCTTAATGAATTAGTAATTCAAGTACGGAGAGATATTTTACGACAAGTACATAATGTAAACTCGGGTCATCCAGGTGGTTCTTTGGGGTGTACAGAATTTTTCGTGGCACTCTATCAGGTACTAATGCATAGAAAAGATTCCTTTTCATTAGATGGTATAGACGAAGATATTTTCTTTTTATCAAATGGTCATATATCTCCAGTTTTTTACAGTGTTTTATCACGCTCTGGATATTTTCCGATAGAAGAGTTAAAAACATTTCGGTTAATTAATTCTCGATTACAAGGACATCCAACTACGCATGAAGGACTCCCTGGAGTACGAATAGCGTCGGGGTCTCTAGGTCAGGGAATATCGGTTTCTATTGGTGCAGCTCAAACCAAAAAACTTAATAACGATCCTTATTTAATATATACACTTTGCGGTGACGGAGAGTTACAGGAAGGACAAAATTGGGAGGCTATTATGTATGCAGCTGGAAATAAAATTGACAACCTAATTGTTAGTGTAGACTTAAACGGACAGCAAATTGATGGTTCTACAAATAGTGTGTTGCCTATGGGTAACCTTAGGTCAAAATTTGAAGCTTTTGGATGGGATGTTATAGATATTGAAGAAGGCAACAATCTTGAAGCTATAATTAAAGGGATGAAGCTTGCTAAAGAAAAAACCGGAAAAGGAAAGCCCATATGTGTTTTATTGCATACTGTAATGGGTCATGGTGTAGATTTTATGATGCATACTCATGCCTGGCACGGTATAGCACCTAATGATGAGCAATTAGAAATTGCATTGGCACAAAACCCTGAAACTTTAGGTGATTATTAATTCTGAAAATATTTACATGAAAAAATATATTGACAGCGGAAAAAAAGATACACGCTCGGGGTTTGGAGCGGGACTAACAGAATTGGGTAAAACTAATCCAAATGTAGTAGCATTGTGTGCCGATTTAATTGGTTCATTGAAAATGCAAGATTTTAAAGAAAATCATCCCGAGCGATTTTTCCAAACAGGAGTCGCTGAAGCTAATATGATGGGTATTGCAGCAGGAATGACTATAGGTGGAAAAATCCCTTTTACGGGTACTTTTGCCAATTTTTCTACAGGTCGGGTGTATGATCAAATACGACAAAGTATAGCCTATAGTGGTAAAAACGTTAAGATTTGTGCATCACATGCCGGCCTTACCTTAGGTGAGGATGGAGCAACTCACCAAATTTTAGAAGATATAGGTTTAATGAAAATGTTACCTGGAATGACGGTTATAAATACCTGTGATTATAATCAAACTAAAGCAGCTACAATTGCCATTGCTTATCATCAAGGTCCTGTCTATCTTCGCTTTGGAAGACCCAAAGTAGCTAACTTTACCGATGAAAATCAAACATTTGAAATTGGGAAAGCATTTCAACTTCAAGAAGGTAATGATGTAACCATTGTGGCTACGGGTCATTTAGTTTGGGAGTCCCTACAAGCCGCAGAGGCTTTACACAAAAAAGGATTTTCGGCAGATGTAATTAATATCCACACCATAAAACCTCTAGATGCTGAAGCCATAATTGAAAGTGTTTCAAAAACTGGTTGTATTGTTACTGCCGAAGAGCATAACTTTTGGGGGGGATTAGGCGAAAGTGTCTCTCGTATATTAGCAAATAAAAGACCAACTCCACAAGAATTTGTTGCTACTCAAGACACATTTGGAGAATCTGGAACTCCAGAAAAGTTAATGGAAAAATATGGTTTGAACGCAGAAACTATTTTAAAAGCAACATTAAAAGTGATTACTCGTAAGTAATTTATTTTTTTAACTATCCGGATCCAAATAATCGGGGATTCCATCACCATCTACATCGGGAAAGGTAACATTTCCGTTGGCATCAATTTCAATTTCATCCCTGGTAAGTCTGCCATCTCCGTCATCGTCGATATCTGCATAATTTGGAATAAAATCTTCATCGGTATCGTCGTCTTCTTCAATTCCATTTCCATTTAAATCTTCTATGATAGAGATCACGCCATCACCATCTTGGTCTCCCACTTCAACCAGGTACAATTGAAAAGTAAAAATTAATTGTGAATAACTAGGAATTGAACCTGTTGGTGGTGGGTTTGCAAAATATCCAAGTCCTGAAGGGATAAACACAGCTCCCACACCATAGTCTTCGAAACTCACAGTTCCATCAGGGTTCGTAATAAATCCTGTAGAACCGTTAAACTCAATTAGTGCATCTTGAAGTCCATTGATTAATTGTGTTAAATCAAATATAATAGGAGTTACAGAACCATCAAATAAAACCCTATCATCTAGAAACATTCCTTCATAACTTACTGTAGCAATATCTGGAAAGGTCGTTTCATCTCCTTCACCTTGAATAACCTTTAAATAATATAAAGTATAGGTCAAATCATCTTCTATCCTATCTTTAACTGTTTTAGAAGATACTTGTTCTATCAAAGGTATTTTTAATTCGTTATCTCCATCTATGGTATCAAACTTTATTATGAAATCGAAACCAGCCGGAGGGTTTTCAAATTCTTCATAATTATAAAAATGTGTTTCCAGGAATTCTTCAATATCTTCAGTTGCCGATATTGCTTCTTCTCCTCTGTCTAGTAATTCAACCGTTATAGTGTCTCCTCCATCATCATTATTACAAGAAAAAATCAATAAAAGAAATACTGAAATCATTGGAATTATAAAATAAACTTTCTTCATCATTGCATTTTAAAGTGCGCAAGATACAATTTTCTATTATTTTTGCTCAAAACATTAACGTAGAATTAAGGGATTTTTATGCGGATAGACAAGTATCTATGGTGTGTGCGTTATTATAAAACACGCAGTATTGCTACACAAGCCTGTAAAAAAGGTGCCATTAAGGTAAATAATAGTATAGTGAAACCCTCTCGAGAAATATTTTCTGGAGATACAATCAGTGTCAGAAAAAATCAAATTAATTACTCTTTAAAAGTCTTAGACACTCCCGGGAGAAGACTTGGAGCAAAACTTGTAGATTTATTTAGAAAAGATATCACACCTAAAGAAGCATTTGAAAGAACAAAATTATTGAAATATTCTAAGGATTATTTTCGAAAAAAAGGAACTGGGAGGCCTAGTAAAAAAGAACGAAGAGACTTAGAAGGATTTACAGATTCTGATTCTGAATAATATTATGCATTTTGTATCTTTGAAAAAAAATATTTTTCTAATGCAATCGGTAACCATAATTCTAAATAAAATTCAAATTACACATAAGATTAGACGCATTGCCTATCAGATTTATGAAAACAATGTAAATGAAGAAGAGGTTATTATTGCCGGAATTTTAGAAAATGGGTATTTGTTCGCAAGAAAATTAAAAACCGCAGTCGAAAATATCTCATCTATAAAAGTAACTTTATGTAAGGTTGAAATAGATAAAAAAAAACCGACAAATTCCATTCAAACATCATTAAAACCAGAAGAC
Organism: Bacteroidota bacterium; assembly: GCA_022562895.1. GTDB lineage: Bacteria > Bacteroidota > Bacteroidia > Flavobacteriales > Flavobacteriaceae > Marifrigoribacter. The sequence continues at coordinate 14,755 of JADFOK010000033.1, forward strand.
TATAAAAACAAATCCCTTTTATTGGTTGATGATGTACTTCATTCGGGAACAACACTTATTTATGGTGTAAAGCATTTTCTTGAAGTTCCATTAAAACAATTTAAAACAGCAGTATTAGTTGATAGAAATCACAAAAAGTACCCAATAAAAGCTGACTTTAAAGGAATCTCATTATCCACTTCATTAAATGAAAATGTAGCAGTAATTTTCGAAAAAGGAAATTGCTTTGCGATTTTAGAATAATTTCAAAATAATAGCTTCTGAAATTTCTGAAACTGATAATTCATCCACGTTGATAGTTATTAATGCGCGATAATAATAATGAGATCTTTCAAAAAGATGTTTCCGAATAAAATCATTTAATACATCCCTAGTTGTAATATGAGCAATTAAAGGTCTTTCAGATTTCTCTTTATAAAGACGATCTGTCAATATATGGAGTGAAGTTTTTAAATAAATGGTTATTACGTTGTCACATGAAAGTAAATTCTTCATTGTATCACCATAACAGGGTGTCCCTCCGCCGGTTGCCAAAATTAATTTCTCCTTAGAATGTGTGATACTATTTACTAATTCACTTTCAATTTTTCTAAAATATATTTCTCCTTTTTCTGAAAATAATTGAGCAATTGATTGACCTACTCTGGTTTCAATTTCTTTATCCAAATCATAAAAAAGGAAATCTAATTTTGAAGCCAAATGCTTTCCAACAGATGTTTTTCCACTCCCCATATAGCCTATTAAAACTAATTTCATAAAATACCAAAAGAGTATTGCTAGTTGATTAAAGTGATTAAATTAATTCTCAAATTTAACTGAAAATACCTTTGAAAAATAAATATAATGATAGTATATTTGCACCCGCATTCACGGTATTCTAACACACCCGGTTACAGTGTATGTAAAAAGACTTGGTAGCTCAGTAGGTAGAGCATCTCCCTTTTAAGGAGAGGGTCCCGGGTTCGAGCCCCGGCCAGGTTACATAGAAAATAAAATCGACTTAAAAATGCCTGCTAAATAATTTTTACAAGCATTTTTTACATTGATTAGTTATTCTATTTGAACAAGATTCCCTACTACACTAACAGAGAGTTTATAGTCCAGTTTATTTGCCAAGAAGTTGAGTTAAATATTCCTTATTCAAAAGTAGTTTAAAGGTTGGTTTTATTTTAATTATCGAGTTAAACATAACAAATATAGGATATATAAAACTTAATTTAGTACCAGTATAGCGACCGATCCTAAATCTTAAAGTTATATTTAGAAATGATAAGGACTTAATAATAATTCAATTTTAACTGAAGATATTTACGATTTTTATATTAGCATTATTATAATTAAATAAATCTACCTGATAAATAAAAATTACTATTTTTGAAAAAGAAAACAGTATACTTTATTTTGTTCCAAGTGGAAAGAGAATAATTTCTTGTTCTATATAATCAAAAAATAATCACCTTAAAATAGTATTATGAAAAATATTTCTTTGTTAACCATTTTAAAAAAAATTCTATGAAGAAGATAATCAATAAATTAATGTGTGCATTCATCTTAATTGTTTTAAGCAGTTGTGGTAGTGTTAATATTGTCGATGCCTGGAAAGCCGAAAATATTAACGAAATGCGCGATAACAATATTCTGGTAATTGCCCGAACTGCTAATAATACAGCTCGAATTGAATTTGAGAGTGAAATCACTAATCAGCTTAAGGCAAGAGGTCTGAATGCTACTGCTAGTTTCAGTAGGTTTCCTAAACTTAACCCGGACGCCAAAATGACAGAAGAACGCAAACAACTCATCAGGTTTATTCTGGATAGTGAAGGTTACAATGGGATTGTACTTACTGTTTTAAAAGATGTACGGGAAAGAACTGTAACTTCCTACGAAAGTGGGTCTTATTTTGGAAGCCCTTGGGACAATTATTATCCTCCCTATTTTGGAGGATTCTATAGTTACTATTACCGGCCTTATACCTATACCTCCAAAACCTATTATTTGGAAACCGTAATATATAATTTGGACGCACCCGAAAACGCTCAATTAGTTGCTGTTGTTACTTCAAAAATTGAAGATCCTAAAGATATTTATAAAATTGCTTCCCGTTATGCTGAAGAAATTGTAAAAGCCCTGGAAAAATAATAATTAGAATATCACAACCTGTTTTTGTAAAAAACCAATATGAAATTAATCATTACATTTTCATTAAGGATAATTTACCTCGGTACATAAACGTAAGATTCCGACCTAACTACAGATTCGATATACAATAAAAAATTAAACTAACTGGTGAACTATAATTGATATCTTTAATGTCTTTGGTATATTTAAATTATTAAAGGTTGATCCTTTGCCATTGTGATAAATTATTCTTTTAATGTACAAATCCTTTTTTTATTCACTTTTATTTTTTTCAATTCTTAGTTTTGGTCAAAACGATACTATAAGGCTTAACAATAATGATATTATTGTAGGTGAGGTAAAGTCTTTGACCACCGGAATATTGACCATAGAAACTTCTTACAGCGATGATGATTTTACTATCGAATTCAACAAAGTAAGTGAGCTGATAATACAAAAAAAATCCTTTATTGTACTTACCCATGGAAGACGTAGGTTTGGATACATTAGAACAAATACACCAGGGGAAGTTACTATTACATTAGAGGATGGTACGGAAGAACGATACAGGTTGAATGAAGTTATTATCCTACAAGAAGTAGATGATAATTTTTGGAGACGATTTTCAGCAGCAATCGATTTAGGATTAGATATTACCAAAGCTAATAATAATACCCAATTTACTATTGGTGGTGAACTTAATTATACAGGTGAAAAGTGGTTATTTAATGGCGATATTAGCGTACTCCATTCTACACAGGACGATGCAGAAAAAATTGATAGAACAGATGCCAACATAGAGATTTTAAGGATATTACCTAAAAAATGGTATTTGCTGGGTAATGTATCATTCCTGTCAAGTACGGAACAAGCCCTTGTAGGAAGGGAAAGCATGAGTATGGGTCCCGGTAAGTTATTGATTAGTACTAATAAACTTAATCTTGGGTTGACCAGCGGTTTAAATTACAATATTGAAAACTTTGTGGATTCATCCTTAGACAAAACTTCCACAGAGTTATTTATTTTTCTAGGCTTTAAAATGTTCGACTTTAAAAATTTCGATCTTAATACTAGAGTAAAAATATTCCCTAGTCTTTCTGAAAGTAAAAGGGTTCGTATGGATTATGATATAAAATTGAAATACGATCTCCCACTCGATTTTTACATTAAGTTGAGCTTCATATTGAATTTTGATAATCAACCAGCTCTTGAAGGTAACGATATTGATTATATATTTACAAGTGGTTTTGGATGGGAATTCAATTAGGATCAAAAAAATATGAAATTCATTTCCAGCTAATAAAAACTCAAATAAATTTTTCTTTAGAAGTAACCGTTTTATATTTGCATCCCTAACATAAATTCCGCCCGGATGCTGGAATTGGTAGACAGGCATGGTTGAGGGCCATGTGTCCTTTAGGGCGTGTGGGTTCGACTCCCATTTCGGGCACAACTTTTATTTAATAAATTAATTTGTTTGAATCTGGTTAGGATATCATGTTAGACCCTAAAATGAAAATATATTTTATATGACCATTTCAACAACTTCACTAATCAAAAAATATGGATTTGAATATCCATTCAAACCAGATTCACTTGCAAAAAAAGCTTTGAATTTTATTAAAAGTGGCAATAGCTTACTTGACATAGGTTGTGGAGAAGGTGCTGATAGTGTGTTCTTTGCTGAAAAAGGGTTCCGGGTCGTTGCAATCGACAATACCAATATATATTTAGATCGCCTTAGAGCTTTTCAAAGAGATAATCATCTTCCAAATATTTCAATACAGAATTGCGATGTAATAAGCTATAGTTATCCTCAAAATTATTACGATATAATTAATTGCCTCCTTGTAGGATGCTGCATGAAACGAAGTGAATTTGAAAACATGCTTGTATCAATAAAACAATCTGTAAAGCCAAATGGAGTAATCATAATGTCATTACGAAATTATCTTGATCCTGAACTTAAAGATTATTCTAATTCAGCAAAAATGATTGAGCCAAATACCTATTTAAAAAAAGATGATTGCTGCAAGATTAGATATTTTATAGAAAAAGGTCGTCTAAAAGAATTATTTAAAGATTTTAACATTCTTTATTATTTCGAAGGTTTAACACCTGATAAATACAATGAGTTTCCAAAACGTGGGGATTCATATATAATTTGTAGAAGAAAAATTGGAAACAAAGTAAATACTAATCTTACCAGCTGATATATTAAAATGGGTTCTAAGAATCTTCAATTTCAGTAAAAGAAAATCAGGATAATCCCGAGATCTTACCTGTATTATCGATATACATTCCCTCTGAAGCTGGTATAGCAGGTAGTCCCGGCATACGCATCATATTTCCTAAGATAGGGATTAAAAACCCAGCACCAGCGGCAAATTCAAACTCCCGAACGTTGACCATAAATCCTTCCGGTCTTGCAAGTAACGTTGCATCATCGGAAAAAGATTTTTGAGTCTTTGCCATACAAATCGGTAATTTATCCAGACCTAATGCTTCTATCCTTTTTAAATTGTTAAGTGCCTTTTTAGAATATTCTACTCCTTCAGCTCCATAAATTTCTTTAGCAATGATAGCAATTTTTTCTTTTACTGGAGCCTCCCAGTCATACAATGGTTCAAAATTATTATTACCAGCTTCTATTTCTTTTACAACCTCACCAGCCAATTTAGTCATTCCTTCTCCTCCCCTTGTAAAGCCATTTGCTACTACGGCTTGAACATTCATTGCTGCACATCGTTCTTGAATTAATTTTACTTCTTCTTCGCCGTCTGTTGGAAATGCATTAATGGCTACTACAGGATTTAGGCCAAACTTTTTCATATTTTCAATGTGCTTTTCTAAATTAGAAAACCCTTTTTGCACTCGCTCTACATTTATATCGTTATATTCCTCCGTTGGAGCACCACCATGATGGCGTAATGCTCTAATGGTAGCAACAAGAACAACTGCTTTTGGTTTTAATCCGGCAGAAACACATTTAATATTCAAGAATTTTTCGGCTCCTAAATCCGCACCAAAACCAGCTTCTGTAATTACATATTCAGACATGGTAAGTCCCATTTTTGTAGCCAATATAGAATTTGTTCCCTGAGCGATATTTGCAAAGGGGCCTCCGTGGATTATCGCCGGATTTCTTTCTAATGTTTGAACAAGGTTTGGATTTATAGCATCTTTTAGTAAGATCGCCATCGCGTTTTCTGCTTTCAAATCTTGGGCGTATACAGGATTTCTATCAAAAGTTTGTCCTACATAAATATTACCCAACCGCTCTTTTAGGTCAGCAAAATCTTTCGCCATACAAAGTATAGCCATTACCTCTGAGGCAGGAGTAATATTAAAACCATCCTGACGTGGAATTCCATTTGCTGTTCCTCCAAGACCTATGGTAATTTCACGTAAAGCACGATCGTTCATATCCATAACACGTTTCCAAGCAATGGTTCTTGGATCAATATGCAAACTTCTTGTTCGAGATTGTATGTTGTTATCTATTAATGCAGAAAGTAAATTGTTTGCCTTTTCGATAGCAGAAAAGTCACCTGTAAAATGAAGGTTAATATCTTCCATAGGTACTACTTGCGAATATCCACCCCCGGCAGCACCCCCTTTTATCCCAAAAACAGGACCTAATGAAGGCTCCCTAATCACAACTATAGCATTTTTTCCAATTTTATTTAAACCATCTGTCAATCCAATTGAAATGGTGGTCTTACCTTCTCCGGCAGGAGTTGGTGTTAGAGCGGTAACTAGAATTAAATTACTTTTGGCTACTTTTTTTTCATCGATTAAACGAATGGGTAGCTTAGCCTTATATTTCCCGTACATTTCAAAGTCATCTTCTGCAATATTTAATTTTGCAGCAATTTCTTTAATATGCTCCATTTCGTTATTCTGAGCTATTTCTATATCGGTTAAAAACTTATTATCAGTAGTACTCACTTCGTATGATTTTAAAAGGGGTATAAATGTAGTAAAATAACCTAAATTACAGTATAGAGTAATATTATGAAACCTTATTTCTTTTAATTATTGATTTTAAATCATCAAAAAATACTACTCCTCTTCAATCAATTCGTCAATAAGAAAACGTATTTTTTTACTATTCCATTTAGCAGCACCGCTTTTACGTACCACAATTTCTCCGCCTTTTGAAATGATAAAAGTGGTTGGCAAAGATGATATTTCTAATAGTAAGGGAGCAGGTCCTGTTTGTATAAAAACAGGGAGGTTATAGTCTTTTTTTTTCAGAAAATATTGAATGGTTTCGGGTTTTTCAGAAGAAATAAAATAGAAATCTACTCTATCTCCATAGGAATTATATAATTCATGTAGATCTGGCATTTCTGCTCTGCAAGGTGGACACCAAGTTGCCCAAAAATTGACAATTAACACTTTACCTTTCGATCTCGAAAAATTTATTCTCCCTGAAGTAAGATCAGACAAACTCCAATCGTAATCTTTCAGGGTTTCTCTTTCTTTTAAATCAATTTCAGATGGGCTATAAGATATCAAACGTTGAAAAAATATCTGTATGGGCATTCTTGTTTGTGGAATTATCAATAAGGCGAATAATGCAATAAATATAAGGTTAGTCCATTTTTTTTTCAGGAAGTTCATAAGCAAATAAAATGCTTTTTACTCAGTTGCATTTAACCATTAAAAAAACAATATTATCAGGCGTTTTGTTTTTTAATTAAATTTAAAGCAGAACCTTCATCAAACCAATCTATTTGGGATCTGTTATAGGTATGATTTGCCATAATTATATCCTTACTTCCGTCTGTGTGAACGGCTTCTATAGTTAGTAGTTTTCCAGGAGCAAAATCTTTAAGATCTAAAAAATTAAAAGTGTCATCTTCTTGTATTAAATCGTAATCGTTTTCATTTACAAAAGTCAACCCTAACATTCCTTGTTTTTTAAGATTAGTTTCGTAAATACGAGCAAATGATTTTACCAGAACTGCAGCAACACCTAAATGACGGGGTTCCATTGCAGCGTGTTCTCTGGACGAGCCCTCCCCAAAATTATGATCACCAACTATCAGGGTCAAAATACCAGCCGCTTTATAAGCGCGTTGTGTTTTAGGTACAGCATCGTATTCACCGCTTAGCTGACTTTTTACAAAGTTAGTTTTCATATTAAATGCATTTACAGCTCCAATTAAACAGTTATTAGAGATGTTATCTAAATGTCCCCTGAAACGCAACCAGGGACCCGCCATAGAAATATGGTCTGTCGTACATTTTCCGTGGGCTTTTATTAAAAGTCTAGCACCCTTTATTGAATTTCCAAGTGGTTTAAAAGGCGTTAATATTTCTAATCGTTGTGAATTTGGATCAATCATAACCTCAATATCACTACCATCCTCGATAGGTTCCATATACCCAATGTCTTTTACATCAAAACCATTTGGTGGAAGTTCTATTCCTCTAGGCTCATCTAGCCTAACTTCCTTTCCTTCTTCGTTAATTAGTGTATCGTTCATTGGGTCAAAATCCAATCTCCCCGAAATCGCTATGGCAGTTACCATTTCCGGAGAACCCACAAACGCATGGGTATTCGGGTTACCATCAGCACGCATAGAAAAGTTTCGGTTAAAAGAGTGAACAATAGTATTTTTTTCTTCTCCTTTTCTGTCACTTCGATCCCATTGACCGATACAAGGCCCACAAGCATTTGTAAATATAGTAGCCCCAAGATCTTCGAATACACTCAGCAATCCATCGCGTTGTGCAGTATATCGTATTTGTTCTGAACCGGGATTGATCCCTAAATCACTTTTTGGTTTAAGTTTTTTATCTAAGGCTTGTTGTGCAATGGAAGCTGCGCGAGTTAAATCTTCGTAAGAAGAATTAGTACAAGACCCTATTAATCCCCAATCTACCTTAATAGGCCAATCGTTTTCTCTGGCTTTTTTCCCTAATTCTCCAACAGGAGTTGCTAAATCTGGTGTAAAAGGTCCATTAAGATATGGACGTAATTCTGAAAGATTGATCTCGATTAATTGATCGAAATACTGTTCTGGGTTTATATAAACTTCATCATCACCGGTTAAGTATTCTTTTATTTTATTTGCCTCATCAGCAATTTCGGATCTATCGGTAGCTCTAAGAAATCGTTCCATTGATTTATCATAACCAAAAGTAGATGTTGTAGCTCCAATTTCGGCACCCATATTACAAATAGTTCCTTTTCCAGTACAAGAAAGATTCTTAGCTCCCGGACCAAAATATTCTAAAATATTATCTGTTCCTCCTTTTACAGTAAGGATTCCAGCTACTTTTAGTATAACATCTTTAGAGGATGTCCATCCGTTTAGTTCACCAACAAGTTTTATTCCAATGAGTTTTGGAAATTTTAATTCCCAAGGCATATCGGCCATTACATCCACAGCATCAGCACCACCCACTCCTATGGCAATCATTCCAAGACCTCCAGCATTAACTGTATGAGAGTCTGTACCTATCATCATTCCACCGGGAAAGGCATAATTTTCCAAGACAACTTGGTGGATAATCCCAGAACCGGGTTTCCAAAAACCAATTCCGTATTTATTGGAAACAGATTCCAAAAACTGAAATACTTCACTACTTGACTCATTTGCATGTTTTAAATCCTCTATAGCTCCAAGTTTGGCTTGAATAAGATGGTCACAGTGTACCGTTGTAGGTACGGCTACTTTGTTTTTTCCAGCTTGCATAAATTGTAACAATGCCATTTGTGCGGTTGCATCTTGGCAAGCAATTCTATCGGGAGCAAAATTTACATAATCCTTTCCTCTAGTATAAGCTTTTGTAATAGTACCGTTCCATAGGTGAGCATATAATATTTTTTCAGATAGTGTAAGAGGCTTACCGACGATTTCCCGTGCTTTATCAACACGTTCTGCCATTTGTGAATATACCCTTTTAATCATTTCGATATCGAAAGCCATAATTATTCATTTTGATTTAAAGACATACAAAAGTACAAATTATTATATAATTTAAAATAATTAAGTAAATAAGGAATTTTTATAAGAATATCGCAATTAAAAGCATTGTTTTATTAAAAATGTTACATATTCATTAATTTTTACTAATGAAAATTATATAATTCTAAATATTAGTTTTTCTGAACAATCTTTTGAATCTATTTGAATCCCTTAAATCCGTTAAGGGCTTCTCAAAATAAATATAAAGTAAATAGGAAAGTAAAATGGTGATGCCCCAATATAAAAAGGTATAAGCCCAAAGTCCTATTCCCCTCAAGGATTCTGAAGGAAATACCACCTTCATAGTATGCAATATAATGGTGTAGTGAAGTAAATATAATGAGTAAGAAATTAAACTAATCGTCGTAAAAAACTTCACTGAAAGTTTCGATTTAACCTTCATAGTATCCAAATACGGCATAAGGCAAGCGATAGCAAAGGAATTTATTGGCAAATACATCACGATCATAAAAAATGCTTGTGTTTCAACTGTAATTCCTAAAAAAGGACGAAAAACATGGAGTAATATAATAATCACTATTCCAAGCCATAGGATAGGTCTTTTTTTGTCTACTAACCAATCCCTCCATTTAGTGTAAAAATACCTTAGTAAAAAACCGTAATAAATAACATCCAAACGGTAGATGACTACCTTCCTGATATTTTCATTCCAATAATTGTTACCAATGCAAATTTGTTTTTGTGCAGGTTCAATCCAGATGATATTGATCCTATTAGTGGGCATATTACAAAAGATCCAAAATACGAACCAATTGATTCGATAATTTATGAATGTCCAAAACCAAAAGAAGTACAATTCCCAGATACATTGGGAAGTGATCTGCCAGCAGAACTTAGAGACCATGTAGCAAAATGGCATGTATTGGTAATGTCTCCAAAAGGTTTTTCAGAATTTTTAGATGGAATTGATAAAATAAAATCCATGTTATGATTATTTTTGGAAGACGATAAATTAAGCAAATGATGAAAAACTAATAAGATGTTCAGAACAGATTTGTCATGACGCCTAAATTAATGCAATGGAATTTTGAAATTGAAAAATTAATTCCTTCT
>JADFOK010000034.1 GCA_022562895.1 Bacteroidota bacterium
CCATAAATAATGAACCACACTACAACATTCACTGTCAATAGTAAATAGTAATTGGGAAAGGTTCTAAACCAACGTCTTAAAAGGAAGGATTTTATATGTAGAAGGGAAAAGTTGGGGTCTTTGATTTCCCGTAAAATTATTTTTCCGATCAAAAAACCACTGATCATAAAAAAGACTTCCACACCTATAGTCCCGGAAAGCTGCATAGCAGAATCTACAACAACTGGATAGCGATCACTTATCCACTTCGTATGAGCAAATAACACTAATAAAATGGCAAGGGTTCTTGCAATATCAAGACCGACGTTTCGCTTTTTATTACTTATAATCATACACTGAAAAAAGGCTTTTTACAGTAGATGAAGTTACTAAATTATAATAAGCTTTGAACAATTTCTTCAATTGTAATACCTTCGGCTTCTGCTTTGTAGTTCTTAATAAGTCGATGGCGTAGTATTCCCATTGCTACTTTTTGGACATCCTCGATATCCGGAGAGAATTTACCATGCAAAGCTGCATTAGCTTTTGCACTTAAAATTAAGTTCTGTGATGCACGAGGACTAGCACCCCAGTCTATATATTTTTTAATGATTTCTGGTGCTTCTTTGCTTTTTGGTCTTGTTTTACCTACTAAAGTTACGGCATATTCTATCACATTATCGGCAATCGGTATTTTTTGAATTAGTTGTTGATACTTAATAATTTCCTCAGCGGTAAAAAGTGGGTTTATAATAGGATTTAAACCAACAGTTGTAGTTTTTACCACATCAACCTCTTCTGCAAATGACGGATAATCCAAATAAATTGCAAACATAAATCGGTCGAGTTGTGCTTCAGGTAGTGGATAAGTTCCTTCTTGTTCTATAGGGTTTTGAGTTGCTAATACAAAATAAGGCTGATCTAATTTGTAACTATGTCCTGCTATTGTAACTGAACGCTCTTGCATGGCTTCTAATAATGCTGCCTGAGTTTTTGGAGGAGTTCGGTTAATTTCGTCTGCCAAAATAATATTTGAAAAAATAGGGCCTTTCATAAATACAAATTCTCTATTCCTATCTAAGATCTCGGTACCTAGAATATCACTTGGCATTAAATCGGGTGTGAATTGTATTCTTTTAAAATTGAGTCCAAGAGCCTCTGCAACTGTATTTACTAATAAAGTTTTTGCAAGTCCGGGTACTCCGATAAGCAATGCATGTCCTCCCGAAAAAATCGATAATAAAACTTGTTCAACAACTTCGTCCTGTCCAACAATTTTTTTTTTAATTTCTTGCTTTAAGGATTTATATTTGGATACGAGTTGCTCTATTGCTGCTACGTCTGACATATAAAACTATATTAATTCTTTAACCAATCACTAGCAAACTCACATTCGTAATAGTCCTCATTTACATTTACGTATGTTTCAATAATTTTTTTGTTTTGCCATTTTTCTATTGCTCTTAATTGCTTTTCTTTAAGAGCAAGTGATTGAATTTTTTCATAATCTCTAACATAATCTGCCGGATGCTCTTCATACCTATTAGTTAATGTCAGAATTTTAAAATAACTTCTCCCAGCAAAATTCTTATCTATAAACACTTTAGAGACTTCTCCCTCTAATAGGTTATAAACCTGGGCACTTAGAGTTGGGTCCATTTTAGTTAGGTCGAATCGAGTATCGAAACTCACAGGATTAACAAGTTGCCCTCCATTATTTCTAGTTTCCTTTTCAGTTGAAAACTCTCTTGCTGCTTCAGCAAAAGAAATTTCTTTATCTAAGATCCGTTTACGTATAGTGTCGATTTTTGTACGAGCTTCATTTATAGTTTTTTGAGAAACTTCGGGAAATAAAATAATATGTCTAACATCAATTTCTTGACCCCGAATCTTTTCAATAAAAAGGATATGGAAGCCAAATTCGGTTTCAAAAGGTTCGCTTACTTCTCCTTCTAACAACGAAAATGCTTGATCCTTAAACTCTTTTGCATAGGGCGAGTTTCTTTTTATACCTTCTATCAGCCCTCCCCTTTTGCGAGATCCGTCCTTTGAGTATAAAACTGCTTTCGTTGAAAATGAACTTCCATTTTCAACAATATCGATTCGCATTTCATTAAGCCTATCAATAACATTTTGCTTTGCTTCTTCGGTTATTTCAGGTTCGATAACAATTTGTGCCACTTCAACTTCTGCTCCAAAAATAGGTCGCTCATCTTCTGGAATTGAATAGAAAAATTCACGAACTTCTTCGGGTGTTATTTCCACTTCTTCAACAATATTTCGTTGCATACTACCTGCCAGTTTAATGGTTTTATTTACTTCGAAAAGTTGTTGTTTTAGATCTTCCATAGAATTTTTTCTATAATACTTTACAACTTTTTCTTCACTTCCCAGCTCATCAACCATATAATTGATTTGTTGGTCTATTAGCTGGTTTATTTCAGAATCCGGAATGAGAATACTATCCAATTTAGCATGGTGCGCATACAGTTTATCTTCCATTAGTTTTCCTAAAAGTTGACATCTGGTGACATCTTCAATAGATATGCCTTGAGATTGCAACTCTAAGTAGCTTTTATCGATATCGCTATCTAAAATTACATACTCTCCTATCACCGCACTAATTCCCTCTGCCTTAAAGCGCTTAAAAGTTTCTACTGTATCTTTTCTTGAAACAAGATTCTCAATAAGAGAATCATTGTTTTTTACGACTCCAGTACTATCTACGGTAACAATTTCTTGGGCATACGATATAAATTGAGAAAACAAAAACAACAAAAGGATAATGTTATTTATTGTTATAAATTTCAAAATTTTTATTTTTAATTGCATCTTTTGTAATGTCTTTTTCTAGTATTTTTAAAAGTTCAAGCTTTCTTTTATTCAAAATAATTTGTTCAATTGTTGGTTTTACATAAGAAAGTGGTGCAATATCATTAGTCTGTAAAACTGCTTCAATTTTCACCAAATATACTCCTAATGAATCTTGTAATTGTGTAATATTAGATTTTTTTAACACTTGATTATAACTCTCTTGTATAATAGGTAACGCTTCAAATAATGCTTCTTTTTTTACCCAAGTAGAATCATTGAGGTTGTAAGATATAAACTGAATACTTAGTTCACTTAACTCAATTTTATCTTTATTATCAAAACGAAGAAACCTTTCCTTTACTTTTGAAAGATTTGTAAAGTTAATATCTACCTGTAAATAACGAACTTTTAACAATTCATCATTTAGTTTAAAATTTTCTTTATTAAGATTATAAAAGTTTTCCAACTGTGTACTCGTAATAATACTGTCTAACTGAAGTGATACAATATTACTTTTATAGGCTTCTGTATATAAATCGTTTTTATATTCTTCTACTAATTTATCAAATGCATCTTGTTTTTCCTGGGGTAGATTTATTTTGGACTGATCTATAAGTAATTGTTGTGTTGCCCACCTAGTTATATAGTTATTTATGATTAATGCACTGTCTTTTTTTGAGGTAGCTTCAGAGATTAAATCCTTAATATCATTTTCATATAAATAGGTGTTATTAACTCTGGCAATAGGTAATTTATTTATATCCTGTTTGAAGTATTCACAAGAAACAAAAAACAGCACAAGAAGGAAGACTATTGTTAAATTACGCATTTAAGGATTCAGTTCTTTTTTAATTCGTTTTAATACTTTTTTATTTATTTCTACCGTGTACTTTTCCCGAAGTTTCTGCATCCAAATATCTTCGAGATAAGTTTGATAATTGTTTATTACTTTACCTTTTATTTCTTCCAGTGTTTTTATTTTAGGTGGTATCACTTCAATTACTCTTACCACTACAAATGATGCTTCTACGTTATATAAACTTGAAACTCCCAGTTCTGGATTAAATTTTTCGGGGAGTTCTCTTTGATCTATTTCAAAAACACCACTTGTTATTATAACATTTATTTTATTATCGGTATTGAGTTGTTCTTTTATTTGCTCTTCAGTTTTGTCCTGTTTAAGTAATTCTTGTGCCTTTCTGACAATACTATCTTTAGTAGCAGATACAATAATGACATCTACTCTTTTTTTCCAGTAATATTGATTTTTAGTTTCCTCATAAAACTTTTGAAGGCCAACAGAATCTCTTTTTGATTTTTTCCATATATTTTTTTCCATTACATCAAAAATGAGTAATCCATTACGATAATCGTTAATGATTGATGCAAATTCTTCATTTTCGATTTCTAACATGTCTATGAAATAATTTTTTATTTCAACAGATTCAAATTCAATATAATAATCCTTTAGCAACTTACCTTTATCTCTATATCGTTTTGAAGTACGCTGACGTACTTTTATATATGCAGCAAAATCATTATATGTTACACCTCTTTCACCTATTGTAAACAAAACTTTATTGTCTACGGCAGGAATTGAAGTATACACCCATCTTCTTAATGTAACGGTATCTGCAACAAAAGTTTTAAAATATGGGTTATAGCTCACCCCATTTTCAAAACCATATTTATCAATTATTTTTTTATTTACCATTTGTGTAACGATTTTTGATCGAGAGCCATCAGATACACTTTTTTCTAACATTTCTTTCTTATCTTCAAAAGTTGCTATACTGTAAATTTCGTCTAAACGAATAATATGCCATCCAAATTCACTTTCTATAGGTTTGGATATTTCGCCAATGATTTTAATAGAATAAGCAGCATTTTCAAATTCATTTGATCGTAATTCTCCTTTACTAAATCGATTTAATTTTCCTCCTTTTATAGCTGAATTCTTATCATCTGAAAATTGCTTGGCTATATTTTCAAATGATTCTCCTTGCTCTAACATAGCATAAAGCTCATTGATACGCTCTTCTGGATCAAAAGTACGAGTAGTTTCTTTTTTATTAGAAATCATGATATGAGATACACTAATTTCTGGTTCTTTCTTTCTACGTTTATTTACTTTTATTATATGATAACCATATTGAGTTCTAACAATTTCTGAAACTTCCCCTTCTTTAGTATTATAAGCTTCAGTCTCAAATGGATAAACCATAGTAAATACATTAAAATAACCTAATCTACCAGCATTTTTATCTACTCCTGGTTCTTCCGAATATTTCTTGGCAAGTGCTTCAAAATCCTCTCCATTTTTGGCTTTATCAAGTATTAATTTCATTTTATTATAGGCAATCAATGTATCTTGAGGTAGATCACCATAATTAGAAAGTATTAAAATATGATTGACATTAATCTCTTCAAGTCCACGCTCATATGCTTCTTTGACTAATTCGGAAATTACCTTATCTTCATAGAAATAATTACGAGATAATTGCTCACGATATTTAGAAAATTCGATTTTATAATCCTTATCTTTTTCCAGTTCTTGTGAGTAAGCTTCGACTATTTTTAATTTATAATCTATAAAAAGATCCAAATATCCCTCTATACTTTTTTGAGATTCATCTATAACCAATTCAAGATTCTTGTTATAAATACTATTGAATTCTGAAACTAAAACAGGTTCATCATCAATAGTAAGTAATATATCTTTTTTCTTCTGTGAGAGTGATGATATTGTTATACTAAACAATACTATGATTGAAAGGAATTTTTTATTCATTTTTAAAAATATTTTTTATCTAAAGTGATGCAAAAATAAAAAAAAGTTAACGTTACACAAGTTAGAAGTAGTAACGTTTCAAATTAATTTATAGTGTCTATCAAAAATTATGTCTATAAATATTAATTATCCTACCTTAAAATCAATAAATTTATTATCATGTAGTTTACCTTTGGGAGAAAATTTAAAAAAATGAAGAAATTAAGTTTATTATTTATTGCCTTTATATTCAGCTTTCAATTACTGGCGCAATCTAAAGTTGGTACTATAGATATTGAGTATATTTTATCTAAAATGCCTGAATTAGTACAGGTTGGGGTCGATGTAAAAACTTACAGCGATGAATTAGATAACCTGTTTCAGGTAAAGTACACAAAATATCAAGTTTTAATAAATGTTTATCAGGAAAATGAAACTGGATATACCGATGCCGAAAAAAAAACAAAACAGGATGAGATTATTGACCTAGAAAACGAAATGCAACAATTTCAACAAAATTCTTCTACATTAATTAAAATTCGTCAAAACGAGTTATTAAGACCTCTCTATATGAAAATAAGTGAGGCTTTAAATGTAGTTTCAAATGAGGAAAAATTTACACAAGTTTTCACTGTAGATAACACTATAGTATATCTCGATACCAATTTTGATATTACTATTACTGTAATGAAAAAAATAGGCCTGCCCATTGATTAGCATTAAAATAAAAGATTTTCTTGCAAAAATAATATCTAACGTGAGTAATTAGGTGCCTCTTTTGTTATAGTAACATTATGAGGATGGCTTTCGTTAATACCGGAAGCTGTTATCTTAATAAACTTAGCTGTTTCTTTTAAGATCGAAATATCTTGTGTACCGCAATAACCCATACCCGCCCGTAAACCACCAATAAACTGTGTCATACTTTCCATAAGTTCACCTTTATAAGGTACACGGCCTACAATGCCTTCCGGAACCAGTTTTTTAATATCATCCTCTACATCCTGAAAATAACGATCTTTAGAGCCTTGCTTCATTGCTTCAACCGATCCCATACCCCGATAAGATTTAAATTTTCTACCTTCAAAAATAATGGTTTCTCCCGGAGATTCTTTAGTTCCTGCCAATAAGGATCCTAACATTACACAATCGGCTCCTGCTGCAATTGCTTTCACAATATCTCCCGTATACCGGATTCCACCATCTGCAATTATTGGAACTCCACTTCCCTTTAATGCATTTGCAACTTCTAGTACCGCAGAAAATTGAGGAATTCCTACTCCTGCTATCACTCGGGTGGTGCAAATTGAACCAGGCCCTATACCTACTTTTACACCATCTGCTCCTGCATCTACTAAGTATTTAGCAGCATCTGCTGTGGCAATATTACCCACTATAACATCTAAGTCAGGAAACTTTTTTTTTATTTTTTCAAGAACAACAATTACCCCTTTTGAATGTCCATGAGCTGTATCAATTATTACAGCGTCAACCTGAGTATTTACTAAAGCTTCTGTTCGATCGACTGCATCATCGGTTATTCCTATAGCAGCAACAACCCGTAGTCTTCCGTAATTGTCTTTATTAGCAATAGGCTTTTGGGTGACTTTAGTTATGTCTCTAAATGTTATTAACCCCAACAGGATCCCATTTTTATTAACTACCGGAAGTTTTTCAATTTTATTTTTCTGAAGAATAATTTCAGCTTCCGCCAATGAAGTACCTTTACTTACAGTCACAAGATTTTCTGAAGTCATAACTTCATATAATGGTCTTACAAAGTCTTTTTCAAATCGTAAATCACGGTTAGTAACTATCCCTATAAGTTTTCGGTCATCATCTATAATTGGTATACCGCCAATGCTATATTCACGCATAGTGTTTTGCGCGTCACCAACAGTTGCAGTTTTGGGAAGTGTAACCGGATCTTGAATCATTCCACTTTCGGAGCGTTTTACTTTTCTAACCTCAGCTGCCTGAGCTTCGATCGTCATATTTTTATGCAAAACACCAATTCCTCCTTCGCGTGCCATGGCCATGGCCATGGCGCTTTCAGTTACAGTATCCATTGCTGCCGATGCAATCGGAACATTAATAGTAATGTTTCTGGAAAACTTTGTTTTAATTGAAACTTCGTGGGGTAAAACTTCAGAGTAAGCTGGAACTAAAAGTACATCATCGTAGGTAAGTCCCTCTCCAATAATTTTGTTGTTGAGTGCAGTCATAGCAATTAAATTTTATTTCCTAAATAAGGAAAGTGATTCCTATTTAATTGCGTGCAAATGTACTACATTTTGTTGTTATTATCTTCTTTTTTCATCAACTGTAATAAAACTATAGCTGAACTTATAATAAATACTACCGTCATCACAGACCCTGAAATCATCACTACGTACTTCATCCATAAAATACCTTTCCACATTAAATAGATGCCACCAAAAGTTAGTAGAATAGATAGAAACGGCTCTATCATTAAAAAAGCTTTAATTTTTTTAGGAAGTGAAGTAAGGGCAAGTAACCCCCCCAAAAAAAAGAAAATAAAAGAAATAGAAAGGATGTGTGTATGTAATGTAGTAAGCATCTCACGTTCCCCTTTTTTAAACCTCATTACTTTTGCATTCTGGTCTTTTTCATTTCCTAAATAATTCTCTTCCAACCCATCTGGCGTAGTTGAGTTGGCATGACTTATAAATAGTAGTCCTGTAATATATCCTATACTTAACACGATTACAAATGATGCAATAAAAAGTTTAATATGATTTGGAAAGGAATGTATTAGTCCGTGTAATTGCATCACAAAAGATTTAATTTTTGAAGTGCGCCAATACTTCGTAATACATCATTCATTGCACGAGTCATAGAACGCACTGAAATTGTTGCCCCACTAATAGGAATGATATTCTTGTTATACTCTAATTCAGGAGAAATTGAAGACTTGCCCGTAAATTGTCTTAGCCATCGTTTGCTTCCTATTTCGCCTCCATAATCTTCACGATAAATTAATACTTTGGTCTTGATGATTATAAAATCTTTATCAAAAAGAACTAAATAATCAAATGTAGATGTCCTACTTTGTGCATTCCCAATGTAGCCGTAACCTAACAATTTATCTTTTATAATTATCTTAAAGAGATTTTCGTTACCAAATTCTATAGGTGTTCTTGAATTAACCTCATAAGGAATTATGATAACTTCTTTTGAAAAATCTTTGATCTCATAAAATTTCCCTATTACCTTGTCTGCCTTTTTCACTACCTTTTCAGGTATTAAAAACGAAGTACTAAAAAACACTACTACTAATATGAAAAACAATTTTTTTATCATTAAACAAAGGTATTCAAATTTATTTTTTTAATAAAAATTATAAAGTCTCATTTAAAACCAAACTCCGATACCGAAGTTTAATTGGTTATTAACATCAGATCCACTCCTTTCATTGTCTTTAAATTGATAATCTCCTTTTAAAACTACACCATCAACAATATGATATGAAAGTCCCATGGTAATATCTGTTCGATTAAAAGAATCATCTTTTACAATGTTATATTCTGTCTCTGCATGTGTATCGTATTGTTCGTAGCGTATAAATGCAATCAATCTTTGTTCAGCAGATAAAGGGAATACGTTATAACCACCTTCTATATAATATCCCATTAAAGCACTTCCCAAATCCTTTCCTGTTAAATCATTATATGAATCTGTATCACGTAAGGATGTATAGATAAATTCACCCCTAGCTTCAAATCTTTTATATTTGTATCGTGCATCAAACCCTAGCATAGTTATACCAATAATGGCACCTTCAATGTTTTCAATAGAATCTTCTGCCTGGGTCTTTCCAAAATAACCAGATAGTCCCAAACGTAAACCAAGAATTCCGTAAAAATCAATTTTTGTAGAAAAAGTAGGACTATCTACTGTAGATTTAATTCCTTTTTGACGACCTCCCCGAAGGCCGCTGTTTCCTTCTAATAATCCTTTTATTTCCTCACCATCAAGCTCTGTTGATTTAAAACCGTTGAATATATAAGCCTGAAAACTTAAAGAAGCATCTGTAAATCGTGCATTAACTCCTACTCCTAGTTCACGCCAGGTGGTTGGAACTATTTTGTTATCAACGGCAGGACGCTCTGTACCATTAAAAGTAGTTGGTTCGTGATATTCGTTTATAATTCCCATAGGTACTAACATTAATCCACCTCGCAAACTTACGTTGTTGCCTATAGAATAGTTTACAAATGCTTGTTCTATAAATATTTCTTCAACGTGTTCTATTTCAATTTCTGAAATAAATTGGACTTCATCATTAAACCTATAAGCTAGAAGCAATACCAGTCGCTGTACATCAAGCTCACCGTTTTTTCCCTCAGGTTGGTTATACGTTAACTCACCATAAGCACCTAATGTTAAATTATTTTCACTGGAATCAGAAATCATACTTTGTGAAGCATTGTTTTGTATTTTATATTCTGTATTTATTGAATCATTCACAGTTTGTGAAAAGGATATATTAACTATAATTAAAGCAAAGAAGAATAGGTTTTTTATCATTAATTTTTTATTAGTTGAATTTATGTGATTTAATTTCAATCGCAAAAATATGTTTGAAAATATTATCCCGCAAGTCTATTTAGAATAATTTTAATTAATATATTTACTTTACTGAATATAAACTACTTAAAAGATATATTCAATACATTTTTATACTTAAGTCGAGCTAAAACCGCCCATTGAAGTAACAATTTCCTATCGGTTTTAGAGAGGTTATCGTGAATCAAAGTGTAAGAATTTAAAGGTATTTCACCTTTTGTAACTTCATCAATTAACTCTTCTAATTTATGAACTTATTAATTTTTAATGATTTAATGATTTTAAATACAATATAATTGCCTTTCGAATATCGAAAGCTAATTCTTTTGTTTTGGGATTATATACTTTTATAACATCTTTATTTTCTGAAGTTAAAAACGGGATGTCATATCCCTTTAATAAAAAATCACTAAAGGCAATAATATATGTTTTTTCAGGCAAAATATTCTCCCCTTTAATTAACCAGACTCCAGAGTCAGCATCCACCTTTATATTAAAACGTTGTAAATAAGCACCGGTACCCCGTTTTGCTTTTCCAAAATCTAAAACATCTTTTAGTAAACTACCTTTTAATTCAACCTTCAATATACCGCCTCCAAATGGTAATACCCTAAATACATCCAAACTTGTTACTCTGGTCGCTAACATATCATCTACTCGTATAGAACCACCATTTACCAATGCGGCATCAACATCATTGTTATATGCCCATGCCATTGCTTTGGTAATAATTTCTCCTAAATTGGTTTGAATAGATCTATTAGCACTATCGGTGCCATCTAAAGGAGAATCTGCAATATAAATCACTTTTTCAGGATCGTCGATTACCTCCCTAATTTTTTTATCCAAAATACTTTTCCATTTATTTACTATTAGTGCTACTTGTGGATTGGATATTATAGTTTCGTTTATTGGAAACAATTTAGAGTCTATGTTTAATTTATTTGTTTTCTTATTATAGGTAAACGTATGAATATAAATGGTTTTGGCATTAGAATCTGCTTTTGAAATAATGGTATTACCTTCTATAACCAACATGCTATTGTGTTCGTGACCGCCCATAATAAAAGGGATCTCGGTCAATAGTTTTGCCAGTTCAGTATCTTGTTCTATTTTAATATGAGTTAAAGCCATTACCAAATCAACATTCTTTTTTAAGGAATTATATGTTTTTACAGCACTGTTATAAATATCTCCATAATACACGTAATTTTTAGGATTGGAAGGAATAGTTACAGATAAAAATCCGATTTTCACTTCGGTACCGTCCTCATCTTTTATTAGAAATATATATGAGTTGGGTATTGCGATAGTGTCTGTCCCATGCTGAATAGTAAAAGGTACATTCCCTTTTTTTGTTACATGAAGTACATTTGATGAAACCCAAGGGAAATTGGATTCATTAAGTCTTAATTGAAGGTCTTTTTCTTTTAAATCGAATTCGTGATTTCCAAACGTTACCAAATCAAAATTCATGGCGTTCATAACTTCGATCATTTGTTTTCCATTAATTCGTTCCCCTTCTGCTTTTATGGTTCCTAACAGGGAGGGGTTTAGAAAATCACCCGCCATAAAAATAAATGTATTTGGGTTTTCTTTTTTAATAGAATCACGAATATGAGCCACCCGCTCCATACCACCATACATGCCTCCACTGAGAGGAGCTATTTCATAAACATCATTTAATTGTATAAACGTAAAGGTAATTAATCCGTCATCGGTATTTTTTTTACAACTAAGCAATATAAATGCTACAATAAATAATAGAAAAATACTTTTCCCCATACTAATAATAATTACTGAACATTTTAACAGCCTCATTACGAGCACTTTCAAAAGACTTTGGGTTGATATTTGTTTCTACTTTTCCAGAAGTAAAATAACCTAACATTTTTTCGGTGGGCATATTCCCAGTAAGCTCATCTTTTGCCATAGGGCACCCTCCAAAACCCTGAATGGCACCATCGAACCTTCGGCATCCAGCTAAATAGGCGGCATCCACTTTTTCATACCATTTATCAGGTGTGGTATGCAGATGAGCACCAAATTCTATATTTGGAAACTTGGGAATTAAATTTGAATATAAGTAAGTAATTATCTTTGGTGTTGACGTTCCAACCGTATCACTTAATGAAAGTATTCTCACTCCCATGGAAGCTAATTTTTCGGTCCATTCGCCTACAATATTTACATCCCAGGGGTCTCCATATGGATTACCAAAACCCATCGACAAATATGCCACCACTTCTTTATTATTTGATTCAGCAAGGTTTAATATCTCATCTAAAATATCGATAGACTGCGCAATGGTCTTGTGGGTATTTCGCATTTGAAAGTTCTCAGAAATTGAAAACGGGTAACCTAAATATTTTATTTCTTTAAACTTTACCGCTTCTTGTGCACCTCTTACATTTGCAACAATAGCAAGCAATTTGACTTGAGCAGATGATAAATCTAATCGAGAAAACACCTCGGCTGTGTCTTTCATTTGTGGAATAGCCTTAGGAGACACAAAACTTCCAAAATCGATTGTATCGAAACCACAGTGTATTAGTGATTGAATATATTGAACTTTTTCTGAAGTGGGAATCCAGTCTTTTATACCTTGCATAGCATCTCTGGGACATTCTATGATTTTTACTTTTTGCATTCCTTCAAAGATAGTATTTCTCTTGTCATATTGAAGAAGTAACGTCTTTGAACTATAATTTTAATTTTATCAAGTTTGAATTTTTATCACGTATATAACCAATAGATCTATTGAGTTCTTCACAATACAAGTACTGAATTCGCCGAAGATACATATAGCTTAATTATTTTAGAAGATATACTGCCGACAGTAGATTTAAAAGCAATATTAAAATTTAATTCTTGTTATAAATAAAAGGCATAAAATTTGTGGTAGTAAAAAAAGAAAAATGAGCATTATGATAAAAAATATATTTCTTACTTTAATATTATTGTGTTTTAGTATTAGTGTTTTGTCACAATCATCTATAGCTAATTATACCGTTACTTTCACTAGTAATTGGTCTGAAGTAACACATCCTCACCCAATAAATAATTTTCCTTCTAATGCGCATTGGTCAAAATTAGTGGGTGCAACACATAATGAAAACGTTGTTTTTTTAGAAATGGGTCAAAATGCATCTCCTGGAATTGAAGATGTTGCAGAATTAGGCAGCAACACTGTATTTTTCTCTGAAATTACTACTGCTATTAATGCAGGGTTTTCAAATCAATTGATTGACGGGGATGATCTTCCTTCCTCTTTAGGTACTATTGTTATCAACGATATAATTACTACCGAAGAATTTCCATTACTTACGTTAGTATCTATGATTGCCCCAAGTCCGGATTGGTTGATAGCTATAAACAGTATATCACTTTTAGATACTAATGGTGATTGGGAAAATGAAATTACAATAGACCTGTTTCCCTATGATGCCGGAACCGATAGTGGTACAGATTATACTTCTTCAAACAATAACACAAACCCACAGGATCCTATAACAAGCGTACAAGGCGTTAGCCCTTTTTCTTCCGAAAAAATGGGCTCTATTACAATAACTCTCGTCGATGTAGTCTTAGGAATCAATGATTTTAATACTGAAAATATAATTACAGTGTTCCCTAATCCCTGCAATGAAATAATAACAGTTTCATTATCTAATTCTGAAATAAAAACCATCCATATTTACAATATATTAGGAGAAAAAATAAATACTATCCAATCAAATAATAAATCTCAAATAGAGATAAATATTTCAGATCTTAAAAGCGGTATTTATTTACTTAGTATCATCGACTCGACGAATAGAATAACTCTCAAAAAAATCGTTAAGCTTTAAGTATTTCTTTGTTTATTTTTTTAATTAGACCTGGTCCTTCATAGATGAATCCGGTGAACAGTTGAACAAGACTAGCTCCTGCTTCTAATTTTTCCATAGCATCTTTTGCTGAATGAATTCCCCCTACACCAATAATAGGAAAAGCATTATTACTTTTAAGGTTTAGAAAACGAATTACTTCGGTAGATCGTTTTGTTAAAGGTTTACCACTAAGGCCTCCCATTTGTTTACTGTTTTCTGAATGTAATCCCTCACGTGAAATAGTCGTATTGGTAGCAATAACCCCATCTATTTTTGTTTCTGATACTATGTCAATTATATCAAGAAGTTGCTCATTTGTTAAATCAGGAGCAATTTTTAAAAGTATAGGTTTTCGTTTGTATTTGGAATTATTTTTATTTTGAAGGGCTTGCAATATTTTTGTTAAAGGTTCTTTTTCCTGTAATTTCCTTAGATTGGGAGTATTAGGTGAGCTCACATTTACAACAAAATAATCTACATAATTAAATAAAACATCGAAGCAATTCACATAATCATTAACGGCTTCTTCATTTGAAGTCAATTTGTTCTTACCTATGTTTCCACCTATGAGTACATTTTTATTACTCTTTAATCTTTGTACTGCTTCGACAACACCACTATTGTTAAATCCCATCCGGTTAATAATTGCCTGATCCTTTTTTAAACGAAATAATCGCTTTTTAGAATTTCCAGATTGAGGCTTAGATGTAACTGTACCAATTTCAATGAATCCAAAACCAAAATTTGATAGTTCTTTATAAAGTTTTGCATCTTTATCGAAACCAGCGGCAAGACCTACAGGGTTTGAGAATTTTAAGCCAAATAGATTTCTTTCAAGTTTAGGATGTTTAATTTGATATAAACTTCTAAAAACAACTCCAAGACCCAGCTTACAAAGAAGTTTAATAAGAAAAAAGGTGAAATAATGTACTTTTTCGGGATCGAATAGAAATAAGATGGGTCTAATAAAAAATTTGTACATCTACTTTAATACTCTTACAATAAATTATAAACCAATTTATTTTAATGAATCAACAAACTCAATAATATTTTGAATTTCCACTACCAAATTAGAAGCATAGGTTTCAACAAAACTGGCGACCAAAGATACATCATTTTAAGATATGCTTTTAAAGCTTTTCTTCCATTAAGATTCACATAGGCTAATCTAAAAATAATTTTTTTTAGTTTAAAACAAGAATCAACACCTAGAAGTAATTTTACTTTAAAATAATTTAAGATATATCTTTATTTTTTTATAGTTATCCAAAAAATAAATTAAAATGCTTGTAGCATAGATTACTTAGCTATTTATTTACAGATTATTTTATCTTTGAAAAAACAATTTTTTATGGTGGAAAAACAACATATAATAGACCGTTTTATAAGCTATGTAACCATTGATACTGAAAGTAATCCCAATAGTGTTACAACCCCAAGTTCAAAGAAACAATGGGATTTAGTAAATGTACTTGTAGATGAATTAAAACAAATAGGAATGCAAGAGGTTACTGTAGACGATAATGCATATATCATGGCAACCTTACCCAGTAATGTAAAGTACAAAACGTCTATTGTAGGATTTATATCTCATTTTGATACGTCACCTGATTTTACTGCAAAAAATGTGAAACCTCAAATAGTAGATAAATATAACGGAGAAGATCTGGTATTAAATAAGGAAGAAAACATTGTTCTCTCTCCTTCATATTTCGAGGACCTTCTTCTATACAAAGGACAAACATTAATTACTACAGATGGTACTACTCTCTTAGGTGCTGATGACAAAGCTGGAATTACTGAGATAGTCTCGGCTATGGAATATCTTATCCATCATCCTGAAATAAAGCATGGGAAAATACGTGTTGGATTTACACCCGATGAGGAAATTGGTCGTGGTGCTCATAAATTTGAAGTCGATAAATTTGGTGTGGATTGGGCATATACAGTGGATGGTAGCCAGGTTGGTGAACTAGAATATGAGAATTTTAACGCTGCAAATGCTGTGGTAACAGTAAAGGGTAAAATAGTACATCCTGGTTATGCAAAAGGAAAATTGGTGAACAGTATGTATTTAGCTACTCAATTTATTAATTCACTTCCCAAAATGGAAACTCCGGAGCATACGACAGACAGAGAAGGTTTTTTTCATTTGTATAATGTAAAGGGTCTTGTAGAAGAAACCAAACTACAATACCTTATAAGAGATCATGACAGAAAACATTTCGAAGCTAGAAAACAAGTAATTAGTAAACTTGCTGATAAGCTTAATTCTCAATATGAAAGAGATGTTTTCTCAGTTCAAATTAAGGATCAGTATTATAATATGCGTGAAAAAATAGAACCCGTAATGCATATTGTCGACATAGCTCGTGAAGCCATGGAAAAGGCTAACATCAAACCTATTATTAAGCCTATACGTGGAGGCACAGACGGTTCTCAGTTAAGCTTTATGGGGCTTCCTTGTCCAAACATTTTTGCCGGAGGGCATAACTTTCATGGAAGGTATGAATACGTTCCTGTAGAAAGTATGCAAAAAGCCATTGAAGTAATTGTGAATATAGTTCAATTGGTGGCAAAACAATAGCATAAAAAAACCTTCAGCCAAACTGAAGGTTCTTATTTGCTTTATTAGAAGAATTACTACGTTACTTCTTTTTATTGGGAGTATTGAGTTTAGAACTCAATTCCATTGAAATAGCTGACCTTTCAAATTTCATTTTCCCAGCACCTGTTTCAATAATACAGGTTCCATCATCATTTAAGCCAAGGACTTTAGCATGTAGTCCGCTTTTAGTTATTATTCTGTCTCCTTTTTTAAGTTCCTGGGCAAACTTCTTTTCATTTTTTTGCCGTTTTATTTGTGGGCGTATCATAAAAAGATACACTACCAAAAACACTAAAATAAGAGGAGCAAAACTTTGTATTTGTTCCATATTTAGTTACTCAGTATTACTAACTGTTAGTATTTAAAGTTTTTATAACTGTACCAGCACCTTCTTTAGGATTTACAAAGGCTTTAATTATTAAAGTCTCTTTACCTGCTGCAGTATTAACAGTAATATTTACGGTTTTGCTAACCTGATTTTTACCACTACCATTAAATTTTACTAATAACTCCCCTTCTTCTCCCACTGCTATAGCCTTTTTTGTATAAGAAGGAACTGTACAACCACAACTACTTTTAGCATCAGCAATTACCAAAGGAGCATTTCCGGTATTTGTAAATTTAAATACATGTTCCACATTGGTTCCTTGATCTATGGTACCAAAATCAAATACGTTTTCTGCAAACTGCATAACAGGAAATTTCCCGGCATTTGCGTCACGTTCTGTAGCATTGGCTACGTTATCATCATTTACTTTATCTGCAGCGTTTTCTTTACAAGATGTAAATACGAAAGCAGAAAGCATAGCTAAGATCAAAATTGATTTTTTCATTTTAATAATTTTTTTTATGATTTAAGAGGGGCTAAAATACTTAATTTTTTGTTTTTATCTAAGCCCACGCCCAATTTTATTCAATTTACCCTCCAAAGAAAAATCTTTTGCCAATTTATCAAGGATTCCATTAATAAAAATACTGCTTTTTGGAGTAGAATATTCCTTTGCAATTTCAATGTATTCATTAATAGTCACACGTATTGGAATAGATTGAAAATACAAGAATTCTACAATTCCTAATTTTAATATAATCATATCTATATGGGCAATACGCTCTTTATCCCAATTGGGAGTTTTTCCATCTATTTCAGAAGAAATTTTTTCATTATTCAATATTACTTTTCTAAATAGTTTTAAAGCAAAATCACGGTCTTCAACGTTTTTATATACATTGGGAATTAATATTGAATTCACATTATTTTGATTCAATTTTGAAAGCATTTTTACAATAAGTGTATTCACCAACGGAAAATCATCCAACCAAGTTAAACGCTTGTCCTCAATATATTCATACAACTTTTCATTTGGAGCTATAACTTCTTTAAATATTCTAAGTAGAAACTTTTTGTCTTCATTAAAACTAGTTTTATTTTTAGATATTTGTTGAGAATACCAATTTTGTTCTTTTAGTGAATTAAACAAAATTGTTACATATTCATCATCACTTTCCCAATAATTAAGTTTTTTATTTTTAATAATTTCTGAAAAATCACTATTTGAATCAATTAAACTAATTAATTTGTTTTCTATAAAAATGCGGCTTGGATTTTTATCTAGATCTGTAGCCAAGTATTTTTGCTGGGATTTAATAAGATATTTTTCTGCACGGTCACGAAGCGCTATAAAAAGTTGCAACATTAGCAAATATAAATCTTGCGTTTGCACCATAGCATAGAGTAAAAAATTTTCTTGTTTTTCAAGGTCCTGATTCTCACTTTTATTAAAAGCGTATATAGACTGTAAAACTTTTATCCTAATATGTCTTCGTGTGAGCATATTTTTATAAGAACTTTAGTATTTATCAAGTGTACAAATAGGACTCTGTACTTTTCAAAGATACTAATTTATATGCCCTATGCTATTTTTCTTTTTTCGGGCAATGATTCTTTCATTTGCAACATCGAAAGCAGCTTGATGAGTAGTTACATCATTAATCTCTGCATTATTTAAAATCTCTAAAGTTGTATTATAAATATTTTCGGTTTTGCGAATAATTTCTTTTCGATCATAATTTTCCAATTCGGCATATACATTTATTATCCCTCCCGCATTAATCAGGAAGTCAGGGGCATATACAATACCTTTTTCCCTAAGCATAACCCCATGTTTCTGCTCTTCTGCTAATTGATTATTCGCCGCTCCAGCAATAACTTTAGCTTTGAGTTGTGACAAAGTTAAATCGTTAATTGTAGCTCCTAAAGCACAAGGTGCATAAATATCCATTTCTTCGGCGAATAGATTATTACCTTCATAAATAGTTACACTATATTTATCACGAATTTCCTCTAATCTTTCTGCGTTAATATCTGTAATGTAAATTATAGCGCCTTCATTGCTTAAATTTTCTACCAGTGCTTCTCCAACATTACCAATCCCTTGAACATAAATTACTTTATCTTCTAGAAGTTCACTGCCAAAAGTAAATTTTGCTGCTGCCTTCATACCCATAAACACACCATATGCAGTAATAGGTGAAGGATTTCCCGCCCCTCCTTTAGCTTCAGATATACCCGTTACAAAAGGAGTCACAGTTCTAACTAAATCCATATCACTGGTCATCATCCCAACATCTTCAGCAGTAATATATTTTCCGCCTAAGGAATGTACAAACTCACCAAATCGTAACATTAATTCTGGGGTTTTTTGAGTTTTAGCATCACCTATAATAACTGCTTTTCCACCACCTAAATTAAGTCCGGTAACTGCTGCTTTATAAGTCATTCCTCTAGAAAGACGTAATACATCGTTTAAGGCTTCCCATTCGCTGTTATATTGCAACATTCGAGTACCCCCTAAAGCAGGTCCCATAACGGTATTGTGAATACCAATTATTGCTTTTAATCCTGTATCTTTGTCGTTGCAAAAAACAACTTGTTCATGATTGTCGAAAGATAATTGTCCAAAAACAGGATTCATTTTTTTAAGATCATTTGTAGTAATTATCTCAGTTACCATATTCATTTTAAATTTAAATATCCTTAAAAAGGAGGTGCAAAAGTAGTTGTTTATCAACAATATCACAATTAAATTGTTGTTAAAATAAGAATATGTTAATTTGTATTAATTATCTATAAATGAAAGAGCTTCAATATCTTAATCGTTTTTTTGTAAAATATAGAGGACGATTGTTATTTGGTCTTTTTATTACAATAATTGCGCGCATCTTTGCTCTACTTGTTCCAAAATTTATAGGTGATTCTGTAAATATTGTTGAAAAATATATAAATAACGAAATCACAGATATAGCTTTGGTTAAATCTGAGTTACTCACTAATATCCTTTTTATTTTAGGAACTACCCTATTAGCTGCATTTTTTACCTTTTTAATGCGACAGACCTTTATTGTTGTATCTCGACATATTGAATTCGATTTAAAAAACGATATTTTTAGACAGTATGAAAGACTATCCTTGAGTTTTTATAAGCAAAATCGCACAGGGGACCTAATGAATCGAATAAGTGAAGATGTTTCGAAAGTACGCATGTATGCTGGCCCAGCTTTAATGTATAGTGTAACTACAATTACATTATTTATTGTAGTAATCGGTTATATGTTTTATGCGGCTCCTTTACTTACTTTATATGCTATAGCTCCATTGCCCATCCTTTCAATTGCAGTTTACAAACTCAGTGTTGCTATTCATAAACGAAGTACGGTTGTTCAACAATATTTATCGAAACTTACCACATTTACGCAGGAAAGTTTTAGTGGTATTGCAGTAATTAAGGCTTATGGAATTGAACCCCGAATAAATACTGATTTTGTTGAACTTGCCGAAAAAAGTAAAGACAAAAATATTGATTTAGCAAAGGTACAAGCTCTCTTTTTCCCCCTCATGTTACTACTTATTGGACTTAGCAATGTAATGGTAATTTTTATAGGCGGAAAACAATTTATCAATGGTGAAATTGAAAATATGGGAACCATTGTTGAATTCTTAATTTATGTAAATATGCTTACTTGGCCTGTTGCTGTTGTAGGATGGGTAACCTCAATGGTACAACAAGCCGAAGCCTCCCAAAAACGTATTAATG
Source organism: Bacteroidota bacterium (assembly GCA_022562895.1). Classification (GTDB taxonomy): domain Bacteria; phylum Bacteroidota; class Bacteroidia; order Flavobacteriales; family Flavobacteriaceae; genus Marifrigoribacter. Next base: position 20,725 of record JADFOK010000034.1, read on the forward strand.
AATTTTTAAAAGAAGTCCCTAATATTAAAAACCATGTAACAAAAGTAACACCTATTAAGGGCATCATAGAATTTAAAAATCTCTCTTTTACCTATCCCGATACAAATATTACTGCTTTAAAAAACATATCGTTTACAGTAAATCCTGGAGAAACTTTATCTATTATTGGAAACACAGGTTCTGGTAAATCTACTATACTAGAACTTATTAGTCGTTTGTATGACGTTGAGAGTGGGCAGTTAATGATTGATGGCATTTCTGTTAAACAACACAATCTAACCAGCCTTAGAAGTAGTATTGGATATGTGCCACAAGATGCATTCTTATTTAGTGATACTATAAGCAATAATATAAAATTTGGAAAAGAAAATGCAACAGATGCAGAAGTAATAGAAGCCTCTAAAAATGCTGCTGTACATAAAAATATAAATGGTTTTAAAAAAGGCTACAATACAATTTTAGGTGAACGTGGTATTACCTTAAGTGGTGGACAAAAACAAAGAGTATCTATTGCCAGAGCTATTATAAAAAATCCCCAAATCTTGTTATTTGATGATTGTCTTTCGGCAGTAGACACTAAGACAGAAGAGGAAATTTTAAATAACTTACAAAGCCTATCTAAAAATAAAACCACAATTATTGTAAGTCACAGGGTTTCTACAGTAAAAAATTCAGATATTATAATAGTATTAGATGAGGGTGAAATTATACAGCAAGGGTCTCATAATGAACTAGTAAACTCAGATGGATACTATAAGGAATTGTATGCTAAACAATTGTTGGAAAAAGAAATATAACTTTTATGTTGGCATATTTGTATTTTTTTTAGATTTTTGGTAAAACCTTAACAAAAAACAATATTATGAGTGAGAAGAATATGATAGACCGAGAAGAAATACATTCAAAGATAATGCGTGCTGGAAGACGTACTTATTTTTTTGATGTTAGAGCCACAAGGGCCGGAGATTATTATTTAACTATTACAGAAAGTAAAAAGTTTACTAATGAAGATGGTTCTTACCATTACAAAAAGCACAAAATATACCTTTACAAAGAAGATTTTATAGAGTTTAAAGACAGTCTAGGTGAAATGATAACCTTTATTATTGATGAAAAAGGTGAAGAAGTAATTAGTGAACGTCATCAAAAAGATTATAAAAGAGAGAATATAGATTCAGATACAGCTGTCTCTGACAATGATACTGAAACAAGCCCAAATGATGAGTCAGCAACATCTAATTTCACAGATGTTGACTTTGATGATATTTAAAAAGATTGTTATACAACTATAATGAAATTTTTTCGTCTTTCCTTTTTTTTACTAGGAGGGACGTTTTTTTATATCTTTAGGCAAAACATGTATTAATATGAAAAACTTATTTCTCATTATTCTTATATTACAGGCTTTAAATGTAATTGCACAGGATTATAAAGTAGATTTAGAATATTACCTTCCTAATGATGTTAGCTATAACCCAGACATCCCAACTCCAAAAAGTATTATTGGTCATGAAATTGGAGATTGGCATATTACACATGACAAGCTTGTACAATATATGTATGCTTTAGCAGCTTCCAGCGACAGAATAACAATTGAAAATAGAGGAGTAACTTTTGAAGACAGACCATTGCTACTGTTAACAATTACATCTCCAAATAACCATAGAAATATCAATTTAATACAAAATAATCACCTAGCCCTTACAGAAGATAATTCTAACACTTTAAATATTAGTTCAATGCCTATTGTGGTTTATCAAGGATTTTCCATTCATGGTAATGAGGCCAGTGGTTCTAATGCCGCACTTGTGGTGGCGTATTATTTAGCTGCTGCCCAGGGTGCAAAAATAAATGAGCTTCTTACTAATGCAGTAATATTATTCGATCCTTCATTTAATCCTGACGGATTACAACGTTTTTCTTATTGGGCTAACATCCATAAAAGCAAGAACATTAACCCAGATCCTAACGATAGGGAATATAACGAAGTTTGGCCAGGTGGAAGAACTAATCATTACTGGTTTGACATGAATCGAGATTGGCTTCCCGTACAGTTACCAGAAAGTCGAGCCCGAATAAATACCTTTTATAATTGGTATCCTAATATCTTAACCGATCATCACGAAATGGGAACCAATGCTACTTTTTTCTTTCAGCCGGGAATTCCTTCACGAACACATCCATTAACCCCTGCTAAAAACCAGGAACTCACTGCTACTATCGCCGAATTCCATGCCAGAGCGTTTAACAAATTAGGTAGTTTTTACTATACCAAAGAAAATTTCGATGATTTTTACTATGGAAAAGGTTCTACATTCCCAGATATTAATGGAGGTATTGGAATCCTTTTTGAACAAGCATCTTCCCGAGGTCATGCTCAAGAAAGTGATAATGGAGTGCTCACTTTTCCATTTACTATCCGAAATCAATTTACTGCAGCATTATCAACTTTAAATGCTGCAATATCATTACAAACGCAATTACTAGAATATCAACGTTCGTTTTTTAACAATGCCAGAAAAGAAGCTTCTTCAGGAAATGCTATAATTTTTGGAGATTCAAAAGATGCTTCAAAAGTGTATCATTTGGCAGAAATACTTCAGAGACATAAAATTAAGTTTCATGAACTTAAAAAGGATTTTACTCAGGGAGGAAAAACCTATAAGAAAGGTTTCAGTTATGTAATTCCATATAACCAAAAGCAACACCGCCTTATAAAGGCAATGTTTGAAAAACGTACTAAATTTCAGGATAGTTTATTTTATGATGTTAGTGCGTGGACATTCCCATTAGCATTTAACTTAGACTATTTAGAAAATGTTAATTTAAGTAATTTAGGTTCTGAGGTTATCGATTTAAAAATGCCAGAAATCAACTTATCATTTACATCAAACTATGGATATTTAATGGAATGGAACGAATACTATTCCCCTAAAGCCCTTTACAAAATTTTAAAAAAAGGAATAAGGGCTAAGGTAGGGTTGTTACCTTTTAGTTTAGAAAACAAAGAATATGATTACGGTACTATACTAATTCCTGTACAAAACCAAAAACTCGATAGGAACGAACTAGCTGAATTTCTAAAAGAAGTTGCAAATGAAAGTCATATTCCCATCACTGGAGTAAATTCCGGATTAACCGAAGGTATTAATCTTGGCAGTAGCAAATTTAGGGCAATAACTCTTCCTAAAGTAGCATTGGTAGTTGGAAATGGCATAACCCCCTACGATGCTGGAGAAATATGGCATTTATTAGACCAACGATATGATATGTTAGTCACAAAATTAGATACACGAGATTTTAATAAAGTTGATCTGAATCGATATACCGATATTATTTTACCAAATAGTTGGGACAATGCGTTAACAAAAAAGGACGCTGAAAAACTTAAAACGTGGATCAAAAATGGGGGTACACTTATAGGTTATAAAAATGCAGGCAAGTGGTTTAATAGCAATGAATTATTAAAAATAAAATGAAACTTTTTTACATACTCATTTTAGCAATAACATTATTTCTTATGATTTACTTATTCAGATAAATTTTATATTTTACAATATGATTAAATGGCATACTGAAATAAAACGAATTAAGGATTTAATTCCTTATGAGAAGAATCCACGTAGAATGACTGAAAAAGGAATGGCGGATCTTAAGAAATCAGTTGATAAATTCGGTATAGCTGAGCCGATAGTTATTAATAAAGATAATACTACTGGGCCTATAACAATACCAACTGGACCAAATGCAACAATACCTCCTAAAACACCTAAAGCAATAATTATTGGGTGTATATCTACTCTTGTGCCTATTACTTGAGCTCTTGTCCATATATCTAAAAACATAATAATCATCCCTACTATTACTAAAACAAGTACTTTAAATGGATAGCCTTGTATAAGATAGTATATAGCAGCAGGAATCCATATAAGTGATGCACCAATAACAGGTATTAAAGCCAATATTACAATTATTATTCCTAAAAGTAAAGCAATTTTGCTTCCAACCAAAACAAAAGCAATCCATCCAATTATTCCCTCTATAAGAGCTATAACCAAATAACCATAAACAACACCATTTAATGTATCGGCAAATTTTTTTAATAATTTGTCTTTATGACCTCTCTTTAAAGGCAATAATTCACTTGTTTTATCCCAAATTGTTTTACCTGCTTTTAATAACAAGAACACGA
>JADFOK010000046.1 GCA_022562895.1 Bacteroidota bacterium
TTCTTTATCCTGGGAAAGGCAGGGTTCAGTTGAGGCTATTAAATAAAACCCAACTAAAAGAAAAAACAGGAGAAGTTGTGGCTTATTTTTCATGATAGCGATGTTTAGTTCTTGCTTATATCGAGTTGCTAAAATACGCCGTTGGCTCTTTCTTTGCAATCCCACTGAGGTACGATTAAACTCAACATTCAAAACGGATTTGATAAACAGGGGGCTAAACCACACCACCGTTTAATCCTGTAGTGGTTGACCGGGCACACGGCAATCTGAAACTTTTCAGGTAATACATATTTATTGATACACATCCCATAACAATCGGTTTATGATCCCCGCCCAGATGTACGTACGGTGATAGCCAGCCCAACGGAAAAGCTAAGAGGCGGGGCGGGTTCCCAAACAACTTAAGCTTCCAATCCACGATAAAGGTAATGATTTATTGATTATTTTCAGGATACCACTTACCTGCCATACCTGCATAGCGAATGCTGGCAAATGTTACTTCTCTTTATTTTCTTTTCTTCTCCTTATATCGAGCATTTGACTTGTTGTCAGTATGCGCTTGTAATTTTTATTTCTCAGTCCTTTGAGTAATTTTTTATCGCCAGTCCATAACTGTCCACGCAGATAATTGTTTAGTGCAACAAATGCAGTGTCTTTAGTGTCAATGTCTTGTAAAAGTTTTTGTACTCTATTCCATGTTCTTGAGGGAATTTGTTCTTCCGATATGAAGTGTATGTATTTTGTCACGAAATATTCTGATTCTACAAGTTCAGAGTCTGACAGTTTTGAAATCTTTTTCAACTTGTAGCGATTCTTTTGTATTTCGTGCCACAGAAAACCAGGTGCATAAAAGTCAAATACTTTTTCCGAGTTTAGCAAAAGGTCTCCGAGTGTTCCTGAAGTATTTACGATGGCACTGAAAACGATGTTGGTGTCAACAATAATCTTCACTCAATAAATCTTTTTTTATTTTTCTCCCACCATTCTTTGTTAACTTCTCTTGCAAGTTTGTCGACATCCTTCTGTTTAGCCTTGCTTTTTGAAGTCACTTCTTTATATCTCAGAAAGTCAAGAAGTCTTTGTACACCTTTTGTGTCAACGGAGGAAGGAAACCTTATGATTATCTCTTTATCTGTTCGTTCAATTAGCATGGTTTTACTTTTTTTAAAGATACGGAATTTTAGGCCAATGGTTTACGTGTCTTGCAATAGTTGCCAGCAGCGGTTGCGCTAAAATGAGTTGCATAGTGAAGCGGAGCAATTCATTTTAGCGGCTTGTTGTGCGTTCGTTTTTTTTCATTATCATCTTTCAAAATGAAATTTTCTGAAATTCTCTGCGCCTAAAAAAGCAAATTTCTTTTCGAATAACCCAGCAAGCTTTTGATTTGCAGTCGCAAAAACTACTTGTCGGTTTTCACGAATGATCATTTCTCGCAAATAATCAAGGAAAGCCAAAATGTTCAAATCATCAGTATAAGTAACAGGCTCATCAAATAGAATGAGTTTTGGTCCATTCTTCAGTTTTTTGTTCAATGCTAAGAATATGGAAAGGGCCAATGCACTACGTTGTCCCGCACTTATTTTATTTATTGGAACTTCTGTGCCATCTACGCGCCTTTTCAGTAAAACCGAATTCTGACTTTCACTGAATGTTATTTGAGCGAATTCTTTCGGTGAATGTATGTTTTGAAATATTTCCTGTATTTCTTTTTCATTTTTTTCTATAAAATCGCCCAAAACTTTTGATTCACCATGGTTTTCTAAAATGTCATTGATTACTGCTAACCCATCAGAGATTCTTTTGTATTCCGGTTCTAATGCTTTTATCTTCTCTTCTGATTTTGAGATTATTTGATTAGCTAACTTCAATTCTTTTTGACCAGATAAGGAGCTGTTAACATTCTCATATAGCTTAAACAGTTTGTCTATTTTTTGAGATATATCCGTTATATCTTCGTTCTCTGAAAAACTCAAATAACTACCTAAATCTTTGAAATAGACGTTTCCTTTTTGCAGAAGCTCTATTCGATAGGTTAACTCACGTTCAAACTCTGCAAAGTCAATACTTGGTGCTACTTCTTCAAGAATTTTCTTCAGAGAATTGTTCAACTCCTTGGACGCTTCCTCAGTTTTTTTCATCTCTTCTAATAGGCTTGCATTCTCTTTATCTAACTTAGAAAAGCGTGCTTCGTAATTAGGTTTGTCTTCATAAGTAAATTTGATATCAGGAACAGCATTTTCAAGTTCTTCCTTCAAGCTGTTAAAATCGTCTTCATAAAATCCTTTATCATCCAACTCCTGCCTTAATCGCAACAGTTTTGATTGATCCTCATTTTTTTTATCAAGACCGCTCTTAGATGAGTTAAATATTTTTCCAATTTCCAACAAGTTCAGTTGAAGATATTCAGATTCCAATAGTATTAAAATACCAGATTCGATATGCTGAATATTGGTCATTGTATCATTTGCTTTAGACAGGTCACTGTCAAGTTGAATTAATTGACTGTTGAGTTTATCAATGGCAACATTTTCGTCAACTGCTTTTGCAATATTTGAAACCCTTGTGGACAGTTCATCAAATGAAAACGGTGTCTCACATAGCGGGCATGAATCAGCACTTTCATTAAGCGATAAATATCGTTTTCCATAAGACTTAATTTCTGAAACAACCTGCTGAAGCTTATTCAAATTTTGTTTTAAGTTTTCAATTTGTGTATTAAGTCCCTTACGCTTTTCTGTTAGCTCTTGACGCTTGCTTAATTGTTCTTTTTTAAAGGATTCAAATGAGATCTTCTTCTGAAATATTTTTTGATCTGTAACCTTTTCAAAATATTCTAATGCCCTCGTGTCTTTTTTTATTTTGATTGACAGCGCATTAATCCTATCATTCAGTTTCCATAAATTAAAACTTGATTGATCCAAATAGAATTTCTTAGCAGATTCCAAGGTTTGAAATTGTTTGTTAACAACTTCATAAGTCTTTCTTTTAGCAGTTAGTGTTTCATTTAATTTTTCTAACTGAACTTTATTTTTGTTACAATCTTCTAATGCCTTCTCAAATTTGGCTAACTCATTCTTAATGGCTTGTAAATTCTGTAATTTGACTGTTACTAAAAGCTGATTTAAAGAATTGATAAATGATTGAGACGTTTGATAATTACTTGTAAATCCTGAAAAAGACTCGTTATGAGTTTTGGGTAGTTCTTTTTTCCAATTGATTTCCTTAGAATAAGAAATAAACGCATTTAAGCTTTCTTCAGGTGTTGAAGTTATTTTGGTGTTCTCTAAAATCTCTCTACTCTTCTTTATATAATCCTTCTCCTCTTTTATTTGATTTTCTCTAATTCTATATTCACTATTAAGCCTATCGCTGAATCCAGTTAGTCTTTTTTGAATTCGGTTAAATTCTGTTCCAAGTGCTATTGAGGACATGTATTTAGTTAAATCATCAACACTTGAACCATGGTGTAATCTATAGGCAGCATCTGAATCGTAAAAGTTGTACTTATTGAACGCTCTATAAAGTTCATTCCCTGTTTTGTACGCACTTGAATACCATACTTTATCTCGTTCTCTATATTTTGCATTATCTTGTGGCGTATAATTATCATTGAATTCATCATTATACAATGCCTCAATACTGCCATAATTCTCGTTGAAAGAAGGATCCCTATTACTTTTTCCTGTAATCACTAACTCAATGGACTCTAAAAAGGATGTTTTTCCTGTACCGTTAACCCCAGTAACCAAATTCACCTGCCCTAAACTGAAATCCCTTTGCAGAGGGTATATTCTATAACCATCGTTTAGCCTAAGAGAGTAAATTTTATTAATGATTAAATCCTGATTTATCTCGATCTGATCGTTATCCTCTTCAACATCTTTTATCACATCATTCGATAAAAACCTGGGAATTGCGTGTGCATAAGGAGCTTCGGAATAAACTTCATCAAGATCAACATGTCTCAGCTTTTCTTTCCAAACGCTAATTACATCAACGTCTAAAGCTTGCTCCGAATGCTGGTATTCAAAATAATCGTTGAACTCATCAGGAGTGAATACGAATTTCCGAGTATAAATTCCATCCTTTTCTATCCTTAGTTTTACTGCTTCGTCATATTTATCACGCAAAAAAATCAGGTAATAATTCCACTGTAAGTATCCAGGAGTTTTATAGTACTCGCTGGAGATATATTTTTCTTGATAATCTCTAAGGTTTAATGGGAAATCTTTTTCTCCATAATCTATGAAATAAGTGCCCAAATCAAATTGGTTGAATATGTTTTTGCCAATTAGCAAATCAGAGTTTTCCAAAAAGGTGATGTCCTTTAATTTATCAGAGACTAATGTTTTTACAGTTTCTTTATTCATAATCAAGCACTCATTATTGAGTTCGGATCAACAGTTGAATCGTCATTTACACTGGGAGGTAACTGCTCACAAGCAGGTTTGATATCAGTTACGTTCTCTTTGTACCAAACGACTACTAACTTTTTTGACTGATCTTCCTTTTCAAATAAGCTTTGCATTTGGCGCAAAGTTTTTAAAGCAGAACCTTCCTCTTTTCGGCCTATGTATGCCACAGTTGCACGATTTTTACCATCAGTAGTAATAAGATTATATTTATAGTTATATCCTCCATCATTGAAAAACATCACTTCACTGCAATTTCCTTTGAACACTTTTAAATTTTCAGGAAACAATGTTTTGTCAGGAATAATAATGTGATTCAAGCAATCTATGCGGTCTATATAACATCTACGGATTTCTTCACTTGATTCATCATACACATAAGTTAGCCTATTAACTGTTTCATTTTCATCTTGAACAAACGTTTCAAGTTTATCTAACCTGTACCACCTCCTATCATCCTTTTTAACGGAAGCTAAACCACAAGAAAGGTTAACGAGTCTTTCTTTATCAATGAAACTGATCTGGTCGTTTAGGAAAGTTGCATTATTGCAATTTAAGCTTTGTAAAAAGTTAATGAATCCATCATCTACTTGTTCAAATTCAGTGAATACTTCATTTTCATTATTCCATTTGAACAAGTTCCTTACTTCAGGCCCGGTCCGCCTTGATAGAGCCCCGGGTATCCCTGAAGAAGCAGGTTTTAGATTTGCTATCAAAAAAACTTCCTCGAAGGGATTAAGATAATAAGCATGATTATTAGCCTTTCTATTTACATAGTAAAGCCCCTTTTGATGGTTACGAACAAACCTTTCTAAATTGTCATAATCAATCTCAGTAGTTTTTAGGACCACTGAAGATTTACTTAATGGCACTAACGCTTCATCCCTTCCTGAAAGTCCTGTCTTCCCTGCCCAATTTAGAGATATTACATCTTTATGCTGATATCGTAAAATCGTCTTCCTAAAATCCCTAAAATATTCATGTGATGGTTCTGGATTCATTTGAGGATTTAAGATGATGTATGGCTGTTCATCCCATCTATAATCCAATTGCCTTTGAAGATCATTTGTAACAGCAAAAGTTGCAGCTTCTGAGCATATATTCGTAAATAGATAAACTGAGTTTTCAGTATTTCTCAAAACATAAACTTCGTTACCCCATATTAATTTATCTCGCTCAATAGGTGTATCCCAAACTCCCATGTGTTGGGTTTTAAATTGTACAAGCACAATTAACTTCTCTGCTTGGTTCACTTGAGCCTTAAATACATAGCAGACAGGATCTAATAAAACACCTCCACCATGGTTAAGTGCTGCCTCGTCAAAATGAATTAAAACATTAGCATTGGCATAGGCTTGCTTGAACGCCCAAATTTCATCAGGTGTTATAGATTCACAGCATAGAGCCCAAAGCTTTGAATTATTCGGCCATTTATCTTGGTTCTGTACTATCCGTTCAACAGAGCACCAGGGACATGAGTATTCAGGAGTAAGAGCTAAAGACACATTTTCAGCTTTCGCGAGTTCAATAAAAGCAGAAAATTTAGCCGAGCAATCTGTTTCATTTCCAAATTTATCGTCACTTACACTAAATACTCCTTTGTGTTGGAATAGTAACATTGTATAATTATTGGTGTCCTTTTCAAGAACCTCAAGATTTAATGCAATATTTTCAATGACGGCATCGATAAATTTAAACTCCATATATATAACCTTTTACAGTATCAACCGATTTAGCTACAATCTTATATTTTAGTTATCTTTATGTCTAGTATAGGTCATTATCTCAAATGACGCACAACGAATGGCTAATAGGAACACTATGCCTTTTAGCCACATTATGGGTTCCTGTTTTTAACTTAAATGTATCGCTAATTTGTATTTTATTATCAATATACTGTATTTTTTTGTTCCGTTTAGCCAATTTCAAAATGGTCTAATGGGCTGCGAATATTTTTCATGCCTGCATGGGTTATATGCGTGTAAATTTCAGTGGATGATTTTAAAAGATTATTTTTTATGT
>JADFOK010000047.1 GCA_022562895.1 Bacteroidota bacterium
ATGCAATTAAATTGTACAACACTAAAAGATTACATTTATCTTTAGACTATAAAACACCTAATTACGTGCACCTAAATGCCGCATAAATTTAAGTATTAACCTGTAGCCGTATTTTAGGACGTGACACTATTTAACCTGCTATACGAATTCTTTTAACAGAACATTAACCAAAACACAATAATTCAAACGATACATTTACAAAAAAAAATATAAAATTAAGTGTGAACAATTACCTTTTAACCATCCTTTTTATTGGATTATTTGTAACAACCACTTTTGCTCAAAGACCTGAGCAAAAAGAAGTTATCATAACTGGTAAAGTAATTGACAAAGACTCCAACCAACCTTTAGAATATGCCACAATTGCTTTTTTTAGTAAACGGCAAAATAAGATTATAACAGGTGGAATTACAGACGACAAAGGAACTTTTAGCATTAAAGTACCTAGTGGAACTTACGATATTTTAATAGAATATATTTCGTTTAAAACCCAAACCATTCCAAATAAAAAAATTACAAGCAACGAAAATATTGGTGCGTTTTCTATGGAATTAGATTTAGAAGCTATAGATGCTGTTGAAGTCATTGCTGAACGTACTACAGTTGAAATCAGGCTTGATAAGAAAATTTATTATGTTGGTAAAGACCTAACCGTTAGCGGAGGAACTGTTAGCGATGTGCTAGACAATGTACCTTCTGTTTCGGTTGATGCAGAAGGTAATATTGCGTTAAGAGGAAACAATGATGTTCGTATTCTTATTAACGGAAAGCCTTCAGGTTTAGTTGGATTAAATTCTACAGATGCATTACAACAACTTCCAGCTGAAGCAATTGAAAAGATAGAAGTTATAACATCGCCTTCAGCAAGATATGAAGCTGAAGGAACTGCAGGAATCATCAATATTATTTTAAGAAGAAGTAAACTACAAGGTCTAAATGGTGCTATAACTGCAAATGTTGGTAATCCAACTGCTGCTGGTATTTCAGGAAATATAAATTATAGAACTGGCGACATTAATTTTTTTAATACCACATCTTATAGCTATAGGGAATCTCCTGGACATAATTACATATTTACAGAGTTTAAGCAAAGTGGAAATTTTACCGATGAAACTACAAATTGGACAAGAATTAGAAAAGGCTTAACAACAAATATGGGTTTAGAATGGTATATAAACGATTCGGCATCCATAACAACTTCTGTTATATATCGTAATAACAATAATGAAAGAAATTCGATTAATAGATTGTTACAATTTGATGAAAACTTAATGCTAATTGGTGAAAGCAATCGTTTAGACCCAGAATTTAGTGATTCTAAAACAATACAATATTCTGTTAACTTTAATAAGGATTTTGAAAAAAGCGGTCATAAGCTTACGTTCGATTTTCAATTTGAAGATAATGATCAAAATAGATTTTCTGAAGTAGTTTTTAACGGAATAGAAACAGATATAGTAACTACTTTAGAAGATCAAACTCAAATTTTATTACGATCGGATTATGTGCTTCCAATTGGAGAAAACAGTCAGTTTGAAATAGGATATCGTGGTGATTTTGATGACAAATCTACCGATTACACTGTTGAACTCCTAAACGAAACTACAAACGAGTTTGAAATTGATACTAATTTATCCAATCTTTTCAATTTTAAGCAACATATTAATGCTGCTTATGTTCAGTTTGGAAGTAAAATAGATAAATTTTCATATTTGCTAGGCTTACGTATGGAAAACTCTCAAATAACATTAGACCAACCTACAAGCGGAGATTTTGAAAAGAAAAACTATACTGGATTATTCCCTTCAATAAATTTAAATTATGAATTAAGCGAAGACGAAAATATTACTTTAGGTTACAACAGAAGATTAAGAAGACCGTATTCATTCTTCCTAAATCCATTTCCGTCAAGAACTAGTTTAACAAACATTTTTCAAGGAAATCCAGGGTTAGACCCAACCTATTCTGGCAAATTTGATTTAGGCTATTTAAACCACTTAGGCAAAGTTACTTTAAGTTCATCCTTATACTATCAACACTCAACAAATGTAATTGATTGGGTAAGTTTTGAAACAGGAAATTTTGTAGAAATTAATGGTTTTGATGTTCCTGTAATACAAAGAGGACCTGTTAATTTGGCCACAAACGATCGTTATGGTTTCGAATTTAATGTAAATTATAGCCCAACACGCAAATGGAGAATTAATAGTGATTTTAACCTTTTTAAATCTATTACAAAAGGTGACTTTAATGGCGAAAATTTTGATTCGGAAACTTTACGTTGGTCTATTAGAATAAACAATAAACTTACGCTGCCAGGAAAAATAGATTGGCAAACTAACATGCGTTACAGAGGTCCTAGCGAAGACGCTCAAAACATAAGGAAAGGGAGTTTTTCAGCTAGTATGGCATTAAGTAAAGATTTGTTTAAAGATAAAGCATCCATTGCATTTAATATTAGAGATATACTTGATAGTGCAAAATTTCGTGGAGATATAGAAACCGAAACATTTTTTAGTACAAGAGAAATACAATATAGAGGCGGTCGCAGTTTTAACTTATCGTTTACCTATAGGTTTAACCAAAAGAAAAAACGAGAAAGAAGTAGAAATGGTGGTGATTATGAATTTGAAGGTTAACATAAAACATTTATAACTAAAAAAGGAAGCTACTTAGCTTCCTTTTTTATCTCTGTAAAATAATTTTATTGCATTAAAGCTTCACGCTTCGCCTTTTTCTCTGCTCTACGTTCCTTAAACATTTCTAATAGATTACCAATTATCCAATACGGAACTACAAAAGTTAATAAGAATATCATTAGCCAAAACCCAATAGTAAAAATGGCGAGAAAAGCTAAAAATCCTAAATATTGATCGAAATCGAACATAATGCTGTTTTTCTATTAAAAAATCTTGGACAAAGATAAGGCAAAGCATTTTGTTTTACAATAGCAAAATTAAGATTTATTAACAAGGTTTTTAAAAAATTAATTCAAATTGGGTTGTGGTGTCATTCTCAAATATGGTTTAACTTCTGTATACCCTTTAGGGAAAAGTTCAGCTATTTGTTCGTTTTCAACAGATGGTACAATAACACAATCATCACCAGAATTCCAGTTTGCTGGTGTCGCTACTTTATGATACGCTGTTAATTAAAGCGAATCAATGACACGAGGTATTTCATCAAAGTTTCTTCCTGTAGAAGCAGGATACGTTATCATTAATTTTACAATCTTGTCCGGATCGATAATAAACACAGATCTCACAGTTAATTGGCTATCTGCATTTGGATGAATCATATCATATAGTACTGATACTTTTCTGTCCTCATCTGCAATAATCGGAAAATTCACTATTGTGTTTTGTGTTTCGTTAATGTCGTTAATCCACCCATTATGAGAATCTATACCATCAACACTTAAAGCGACTACTTTTACATTTCGCTTATCAAATTCAGATTTAATCTTTGCAACAGTTCCTAATTCTGTAGTACAAACTGGTGTATAATCAGCAGGATGAGAAAATAATATTCCCCAACTATTTCCTAACCAATCATGAAAATTAATTTCCCCTTCAGTTGACATAGCAGTAAAGTTTGGGGCTTCGTCTCCTAATCTAATTGTTGCCATAATTTTATTTTTTGTTATTGAAAACGCGCACAATGAGGACAGAACTTTCCCAACTTACTCTCAAATGATGCACTACAATATCGGCAAGTAAAAGTATTTGGATATAAAGTACCTATAATATTATCCGATCAAAATATCTCGGGTCGAGTCCTAAAAAGGTTGGGTTTGAATTCCTCCAAGAAAGATTTAAAAGATTGGCGCCGATTTGTGAAGACTATAGAGTCGGCTAAGGAAGAGTTAAACATTGCGATAGTAGGGAAATACTTTGGTAGTGGTGATTATCAACTTGAAGATGTTTATGTATCAGTAATAGAAGCAATAAAGCACGGCGCTTGGAAAAATAATGCAAAGGTAAAGCTTTTTTGGGTAGATTCAGAAGACTTTGAAAAAGGTAAATCAGTGGAAAGTGTTTTGGGTAAAATGGATGGGGTAGTGGTTCCTGGAGGGTTTGGTCATAGGGGAATAGAAGGGGTTATAAAGGCAATTAAATACGCGCGGGAATCAAAAAAACCCTTTCTTGGATTGTGTTACGGGTTACAATTGGCTACGGTAGAATTTGCCAGAAATGTAGCTGGTATTAAAGACGCCCACACAATGGAAATTGATAGCACCACAAAAAACCCAGTAATTCATATAATGCCTGAACAGGATAAACTGCTGGTGGGTAAGGAATACGGTGGAACCATGAGACTAGGGACATTTCCTTGTAAAATAAAAATTGGTACTGTTGCAAGAGCTTCTTTTGGAAAAGAGATAGTTCACGAGAGGCATAGGCACAGATACGAATTTAATAATTATTACAGAGATAGGCTACAGGACCACGGGTTAGTGATTTCCGGCACAAGCATAAACGGAAAGCTAGTTGAAATGATAGAATTACCGAACCACCCGTTTTTTGTAGGTACTCAATTTCACCCAGAATTTAAGTCCCGACCACTCAAACCCCACCCTCTTTACAGTTCTTTTATTAAAGCAGCTAAGAAAAATTAAATTAAAGTGGAATCCACAAAATCAGGAAATGTAATTCTTTGAGGGTCCAGATCCTTGTCTTCAACCTTCTCAAAAACATCGAACACGCACTTTACCCCAGCTAAATTTACACCTCTTTTTTTTGTTAAATAACGAATAAATTGCAGTTTTTTTACGTCGTTTTGGGAGTATCTTCTCCTGTTTGTTTTGGTTCGAAAAGGAATTACAAGTTTCTCATTTTCATAAATCATTAATGTTCTTGGGTGAACACCAATTATTTCTGCGGTTACTGATAGTGTAAATAAGGGTTTGTTGTTTTTTGGGTCCATAGATTATTTTATATTAAAGTATACAACGCTCAACAACTTTTTTATAATACAATGCTGTTACTATTTTTACAACATCAAATATAAAGATAGATTTGCTTGTGGAGAAAACCAAAAAGGATCAATCGTAGGTCTGTCTTGTAATCTGGCTCACTTGACAAACGTAAAACAAAGGTGTTACATAAATCTAACAAACTCCAAAATAGGAGTTTATTACTGCCCATAGAAACTTCTTTCTAATTAACTATATCAATAGTGTTTATTATATAAGTAGGTGACTAATTAGAGGGGAGGTGAATAGATCAGTTAATTTCTGATCGCCAAAAATGGCTATGACAACTGAAGAAGCAGGCCGCAGAGGTGGTCTAGCTGTTAAGAAAAAATACGGACCGACTTTTTACGCCGAAATTGGAAGAAAGGGTGGACAGGCCACAAAGCGAAACTATGGTTCAGACTTTTACTCTAAAATTGGTGAAAAAGGCGGGGAAGCTGTTAAGAACAAACTAGGTACAGCTTTTTACTCTGATATAGGTAGACGTGGTGGTAAAGCAAGAGCCAGAAAGCAAATGCAGCTTGGATTTTAAATATAATAAAGGAAGGTATTAGGGTAAAACCCCCAATATTTTGGGGGTGGACTTATCAAATTTAGCCCGAGGGGTGTAAGATTACAGTAGGATCTTAGTTGATCAAAGAAAAATCGCTTGTTAAACAGGCGATTTTTTGGTTTAATTTAGCGTGCTATGTTTAAATTTGTTTCTTCCAAAGTAGATTTCCCAAAAATTGAAAAAGAAATACTAAGTTATTGGAATAAAAATAGTATTTTAAAGAAATATATTGATAGAAACCAGTCATCTCAGAAAAAATTCAAATTTATTGATGGTCCCATAACTGCAAATAATCCTATGGGAGCCCACCACGCGTGGGGTAGAACCTATAAGGATCTTTGGCAAAGATATTTTAATATGAAGGGATACAAACAAAGATTCCAAAATGGATTTGATGAGCAAGGTTTGTGGATCGAAGTTGAAGTGGAAAAGGAGTTGGGACTAAGGACAAAAAAGGACATAGAGGATTTAGTTAAAGGTGATAAATTCAAAAGTATTGATAAGTTTGTAGAATTTTGTAAGGAAAGAGTCAAAAAGTTCTCTTATATTCAAACAGAACAAAGTAAAAAGCTTGGTTATTTTATGGATTGGGATAATTCCTATCATACTTCATCTGATGAAAACAATTTCGCAATTTGGCACTATTTAAAAAATATTTACAAAAAAGGCTGGCTTTACAAAGGAAAGGATAGTGTACCGTGGTGTCCAAGGTGTGGAACGGCCATTTCTCAGCATGAGATTTTAACTGAAGAGTATAAAGA
>JADFOK010000012.1 GCA_022562895.1 Bacteroidota bacterium
TAACGAAGAAAGAAATAAAGCCATACTTACATTCCCGGTCGTAACTGCCGCTATGCTGGTAAAAGATGGAAAAACAGTGGACACCGAATTTACAGATAACTGCGCACAGGAATTAAGTGAAGGGAATTCATTCTTTATCTACCAATCTGAAAATGCGGATAGTTTAGCATCATGTTGCAGACTTCGAAGTGAAATAAGCGACAATACCTTTAGTTATTCTCTTGGGGCGGGAGGTGTAGCAACAGGCTCTATCAATGTGATTACCTTGAATATGAACAGATTGGTGCAAAAAGGCGCCAATATTGTTGAAGAAGTTCGGAAAATACATCAATACCAGTTCGCTTATAGAAAGTTGATCGAAGAATATGAGGCGGCAGGATTATTACCTGTCTACAAAGCCGGTTTCATCTCGCTTGACAAACAATTCTTAACCATTGGAATCAATGGAATGGTGGAAGCGGCCGAAAGTCAGGGGATAGTAGTAGGCAATAATGCAGTCTATAAAAACTTTGTAAACACCTATCTAAAAGTGATTTATGATGAAAACAAGCTAGCCAAAAAGCAATATGGTTATATGTTTAATACCGAATTCGTTCCGGCAGAAAATCTGGGTATAAAAAATGCCAAATGGGACAAAAAAGATGGGCTGTATGTTCCCAGGGACTGTTATAATTCTTATTTCTATGTGGTTGAAGATTTACACACAAATACCCTTGACAAGATAATGCTGCATGGCAATGAAATTATTAAATATCTGGACGGCGGCTCTGCGCTTCATCTTAATCTTGAGGAAACCTCCAATAAAGAAGGCTTTGTAAAGCTCATTCACGCTACAGCAAACGCTGGGTGTAACTATTTCTGTTTTAATATAAGGGTAACCATCTGTAATGACTGCGACCACATTGATAAGCGTACATTATATAGTTGTGGCAAATGCAATTCTAAGAATGTGGATCACGCCACACGTGTCATAGGGTATTTAAAACGAGTATCAAGTTTTAGTTCGGGACGTCAAAAAGAACATCATTTAAGGCATTATCACACCAAACGGCCGCAGCAAAGTCTGGCTACCAATAGAGTCCGGGTTTTAGCAGGCCTTCAGCAACAAAAGAAAGAGATAATTCAAGGTGTAGCGTCTATAAAATAAAAAGTACAGCCTCTGGGGAAACATGGTAAAAATCATATTGACTTAGCAATACCTGATAAATATCATATCGGTAAAAATTGGAGTATGCTACCTTTATAGCCATTTTTGAATTGATATGTCGTCTGGAAAAACTAAAAATAATGTTCTAATTGTCTCTGTTTTAGTCACCCTGTTTTGTATTTACAACTTTATAATTTATACGTCAAAGGATCGAGCACAACCGATTATGCTTTCAACTGAAGCAATACAAGGACAACAGTTATGGCAAAAAAATAACTGCTGGGCATGTCATCAAACCTATGGACTTGGAGGGTACTTGGGCCCTGATCTAACCAATGTCTTTTCTGCCCCCAACAAAGGTCCAGCGTATATCAAAGCATTTTTAAACAGTGGAGTAAAATCAATGCCAAAGTTCAATTTTACTGAAGATGAAAAAGAGGCGCTTGTCATCTTTCTGAAATATTTGGACAGCACAGGATATTATCCTAATTACAAAGCTGATTTTAAACCCACCGGATGGGTAGAATTAAAGTACAAAAATGAAGACTAAAACGGCCGAACTCTTTTTGGCAACGGCCTTACTTGCCTTACTTCTCGGGGTTCTTTTTGGATTGTTTGCTGCCTTGCAGTATATCATTCCGGATTTTCTAAAGGACTATATTCCATTTAATAAAATGCGTCCGTTTCATGTGACTACGGTTATCTCCTGGATCGTACTTTGTGCCACGGGAAGCATTTACTTCTTTATCACTCGTATAGAAAAGCTACGCTTGTTTTCACCAAACCTCGCAAAAACACATTTCATCATTTTTATGCTTACAGGAATCGGAATTTATGTATCGTTCCTAACCGGAGAAATGGAAGGTAGGGAATATTTGGCCTACACGCCCATTCTGACCATACCCATTGTTTTGGCTTGGATTTTATTTGGGGTGAATTATTTTAAAACAGTAGTGAAAAAAGTGACCAACTGGCCAATTTATTATTGGATGTGGGGCACGGGAATTGTGTTTATGATCTATCATTTGTGTGAGGCGCATTTTTGGCTATTCCCCTATTTTAGAGAACATTTTATTAAGGATATTTCCATCCAATGGAAATCGTATGGTTCCTTTGTTGGGTCTTGGAATATGTTGGTATACGGAACGGCCGTTTATGTAATGTCAAAAATTAAAGGGGATATAAATTTTGCACAAGGAAAAATAGTTTTTTTCTTTTACTTTTTAGGGTTGACAAACCTCATGTTTGGATGGGCACACCACACTTATATTATCCCAACCCAACCTTGGATACGTTATGTAGCTTATGGTATTAGTATGACCGAATGGATTGTTCTCGCCTATATTATTTATAGCTGGAAAAAGTCTTTATCCAAAGAAAATAAGCAGCAATATCCTATGGCGTATAAGTTTCTGGTTGCTGCCGATTTTTGGGTGTTATTAAACCTGATCGTCGCTTTATTTATTTCGATTCCGGCCATCAACTTTTTTACACATGGCACGCATATCACGGTAGCACATTCTATGGGGACCACCATAGGGATTAATACTACTATTCTCTTGGCCTCGGTACTCTTTATCGTGTCAAAAATAAATTCCAGGTATAACACCAATCAATTTTTGATAAAAAAAGGATACTTATTGTTTAATGTTTCATTGTTTCTTTTTTGGTGTTCTTTGCTTGTTGCTGGGATTAAAAAAAGCCACTGGATGTATTTTACTGAAGAGGTCCTTTTTTCAGAAATGCAAAACTCATTATACTATATTTATATTGCCTTTTTTGTTTTCGGAATAGGAATAGCCACATCCATAGTAATGCTTTCCATACCGCTGTTAAAGGCTTTGTTTAGGAGCATTAAGGCAGATTAATACTGTAATCTATTCGTACTGAAAACGTAATATCCGGAGTGGTGGTCGAAGAAACAACGGAGAATACCTATAAAAAATCCTGCCGGACATTACTCTTTTAAAACGTCAAAGTCCTTTAAGGAAATAACCGTTCCCGAACGTTTAATTTCATCGGCAAATTGAAGGATGGTTTTATCCCTGAAATCTTTCAAAATATTTTGTTTAAACGGTGCCACTATGAAATGCACCGGGCAAGGGTTTTCATCACCACATTTCGACAAACCCATAAAACACTGATCAAATTTTGTGGTGCCATCGATACTCTTTACCACGTCCCAAACCGAATTTTCTTTATTTTTTTTGTCGAGAAAAAATCCGCCGTTAGGACCTTTTGTGGAAGAAACGAGTTTATCCTTGGTGAGCTGCTGTAATAATTTAGCCAAAAAGGGTTGCGGTGTTTCTAGTTCTTCAGCGATTTTTTTTCCACTTAACTTTTTGGTCTGATCGGTTTGTATGGTCAAATAAAGAATGGCTCGTATTCCATATTTGCAGGCGTTGGACAACATATCTATTCGATTAAGTGCCAAATATAATAAAAAAGATGCTTTTATCTTCCATTGAAACAGCCATCTCGGGTGCGAGTTGAAAATAGGATGTTCCACTAAATTTTGAATATGATTTTTGTCATAAGTAGTACTACCCACTAGCCGTAAATTTGTATTCAATTTTAGACATAAAATCATGAATATCAGTTTAAAAGACAAAATAGCGAATCTTAAAAAGGAAAAAAATGCCGTCATTCTGGCGCATTATTACCAGCGACCCGAAATACAGGAAATAGCCGATTTTGTTGGGGATAGTTTGGGCTTGTCAATAAAAGCCGCCGAAACTGATGCCGATATCATCGTATTTGCAGGGGTCCATTTTATGGCGGAGACTGCTAAAATTTTGAATCCGTCAAAGACAGTAGTACTTCCGGATCTGGAAGCGGGTTGTTCTTTGGCAGATTCCTGTCCACCGGAAGCTTTTGACGAATTCGTTAAATCGCATCCCGATCATACTGTAATCACTTACGTCAATTGTTCGGCAGAGGTAAAGGCCATGAGTGATATTGTTTGTACCTCATCCAACGCTTTAAAGATTGTAGCGTCCGTTCCCGAGGAAACCCCTATTATTTTCGCACCCGACAGAAATCTGGGAAAGTATATTATGCAACAAACCGGCAGGGAAATGTTATTGTGGGATGGTAGCTGTATCGTACACGAGGCTTTCTCCATAGATAAACTTCTGAAATTATATAAAGAACACCCCAATTCGAAAATAATCGCACACCCTGAATCTGAAGAGCATATCTTACAAACAGCTACCTATATTGGTTCTACTTCCGGAATGATCAATTATGTGAAAGCACATCCGCAAGAAAAATATATAGTAGCCACGGAAGCGGGTATATTATATAAAATGCAACAGGAAGTGCCGGGGACAAAACTTATTCCAGCTCCTGCCAAGGATGATAATACTTGTGCTTGTAGCGAGTGTGGTTATATGAAGGTCAATACTTTGCAAAAGCTCTACAACTGTCTTCTCAATGAGTCACCACAAATAAATGTTCCAGAACCCATACGGCAACGTGCTTTATTGCCTATAGAGCGTATGTTGGAATTATCTAAACAGGATGTTGGAAACTAACTTTCTTGTGATAGGTTCTGGAGTGGCGGGATTGACCTTTGCCGTAAAAATTGCGGAAGCAGTTCCCGGTATCAACTTAAAAACTATACTTCGGGATGAAAACACTGCCTTGATGAATGCTTTTTTAACGAACGGAACACAATCCATTCCAAAACTCATTATTGTAGATTGAGTTAATACAGTTATAGCCTCTTGGGGTACACGGTCAAAAGCCGTGACCCAATTGGTGATAGATTATAAAAAAGAGCACGGGAAAATTGACGAAACATTTAAGAAAGATCTGCAAATCTGGTACAATAAGGATAAAGGAGTCGTTATTATAAATGACCTGTTAGAGATTGTTACCGCTTTTAAAACGATGAAAAAAACACTCTAAATGTTTTTATTAGTAAGCTGAGCAGTTAAAATACCTGCAATTGCAATTAGAAAAATGAAGGACGTCGTGGCGAGAAGGGTAAAGTAATCTTCCATGAGCGTGTAACCCAACCATACAACGGTACCCTTGTAAAAGAGTAAGCCTTCGGTTAGAATGAATCCGGTTAGGTATAAAAGATATAATTTTTTTGGGAGGTATAATAGCTTAAAATGGTGTAAAAAAGCCAAAAGTGCAATGCTTACAACACCCAAAAATGTCCAGTGCAAATATCCCATTATAAAATCCATATTATTGGATACCATAGTTGCGATATAAGGAATTGAACCGAAAAATTGCAGTATTATTTTAAAGGAGAATAGCAGTGACGCTGTTTTTAACATTAGGACGACATTGCTCGACAGAGTATCCTTTAAACCATTCCATATCGGAAGCAGTCCCTTTATCAACATAACGAAGGCAATGCACTGTGCGACTGCTCCTATTCCTGCCAAAAGGTAAAAAAGTGGATGGGGCTGCATCCATAACACCGATAAAAAATACGTGAAAACCACGCCGACATTAAAAATCCAAAAAAAACGATTAAATGTTCCTTTAGGAAATATGATGTGATGTCGTTCCATCATAAAGAATAGCAACCCAAAAAGAGCTACGATAAACCAGCCATTGTATTGAAAGTGTAGAAAGAAATAAACGGCATTTCGATACCAGGGGGAAGTACTCCCAAATGTGTTCATGATAATTCCCAGAGCCCAAGGACCAATACTCGATATTACCATATACCACAAGGCAGTACGAATAAATTTATAAGAACCCGTTTTTTTCTGTTCTTCAGAAGTGTATTTTATAAAAAACCACACAAACCCATACGAAGCGAGTAAAAATAAAGTCGAAAAAACAATGGAGGAAAGGGCATACCCCTCGACAGGGAATGTAAGGAGCATTCCCACTATGGTTGCCTGTGTACACCAAAAAAGGAATTTGTACTTTCTGTCTATCTCCTTCCCACTTAGGTAAAGTTTATAAATAAGTGTGGTCAAGCCTGTATAAATCCAGCCTAATAAGGCTATATGTGAATGAGTGTGCACTATAAACCTGTAATTTATTGGGATGTCAACTACAGGAAATAGTCGCATTAGCATGCCTAAAAGTGCAATAATTAAAAAGTAGCCTAAGGCTATTATCGTATGTTTTTTCAAGTTTATCATTAAAAGAAAGTTACCACAATTAACCGTTGATGAAGCAAATAAAATGAATTTAGAAACATATAATTAATACCTTATAAGCTATATTAAGCTAGGCTTAAAATAGCACTTTTATATGACGTAAATCATTTCTATCACGGTATTTTCATCGAACATTTGCAGTATAAAAATTCATAAAATGGAAACTCATAATTTAAAAATTGTAACGGCAAAAGAAGCGGTATCTGTTGTAAAATCTGGTGATAGATTATTTTTTCAGGGAGCGGCAATGACTCCTAATTTATTAATCGATACTTTATGTGAGCGGTATGAAGAGTTGAAGGATGTTGAGGTTGTTCAAATCCACACTCTAGGAGAGGCCAAGTATATGGAGCCACCCTATAACAATTCATTTAAATTATTTAGTTGCTTTGTAGGGGATAATGTGAGAAATGGTGTCAACACTAACAATGGGGATTATATCCCTATTTTTTTAAGTGAGATACATTGGTTGTTTCGGAGAAACATAGTCCCCTTGGATGTAGCTTTTATACAAGTATCCCCTCCAGACAAGCATGGGTACTGTTCATTGGGAGTTTCGGTAGATGTAACATTGCCCGCCATACAAACTGCCAAGACTGTTGTGGCACTCATAAATCGGCAAGTACCCAGAACGCATGGTGATGGAATAATTCATATCAATAATATAGATTTTGCAGTAGAATTGGACACGCCTATTCATGGTTCAGAAATGGGTACTCCCACCGAAATTGAAAACAAAATAGGAAAATTTGTAGCGGGATTAATCGATGACGGCGCTACTTTGCAGATGGGTATCGGGAACATCCCCAATGCGGTTCTTTCTAATTTAACCAATCATAAAAGATTGGGGATTCATACCGAAATGTTCTCTGACGGGATATTACCGTTGGTGGAAAAAGGGATAATTACAGGCGAAGAAAAAGAAATTAAAACCGGTAAAATTGTAACCGCTTTCGCCATGGGCTCGCAAAAATTATACGATTTTATCGATGATAACCCCTTGGTGCATTTTAAAGAAGCCGCTTATACCAATGACACCTCCATTATAAAAATGAACCCTAAGGTGACCGCTATTAATAGTGCCATTGAAATCGATTTGACCGGGCAGATCTGCGCCGATTCCATCGGTACGTATCAGTATTCTGGTGTTGGTGGCCAAATGGATTTTATTAGGGGAGCTTCCCTTTCTGAAAACGGAAAACCCATCATTGCCATGCCTTCCATCACGACCAAGGGTATTTCCAAGATCACACCCTATCTCAAACAAGGAGCAAGCGTTACCACTACACGAGCACATGTCCATTATGTTGCTACGGAATATGGAGTCGTTAATCTATTCGGGAAAAGTTTAAAACAGAGAGCAGTAGCGTTGATCTCTATTGCTCATCCAGATCATCGGGAAATATTGGAAAAAGAAGCATTTAGTCGATTTAAGATGTTTTAGATGTAGTTCTGTGTCTAAAATGGTTTGAGTTTAAAAAGGAATGAGTTACCCTTAATTGAAGGATAACTCATTCTGCTTATAATGGCTCTTTAAAGAATACACTTTAAAGAACATCCTTACTAAGAGGCTTCAATTTCTTTTCCAACGCCAAGGCTTTGGGATGTAAAATATTGTTCTCCAGGTGAATGTGATGGTGTAGGTCTTGTTCAAACTCTTCCAGTTTGTCGTACAAGGCTCTAAATGTATTACAGGCGCCTTCGGGAGGAGTGTAATTATTGGTTAATACTGCAATCTTTTTGAAAATATTTCCAGCTTCTTCATGTTCGTGTTCCATCATGGCAATAGGATTTTGAATTGTTAAAAAATGAGGACGCATAGGGGAGAACCCTTCATTGTCTGCTGTTTCCAATTGTTTTATAAACGGAAATAAAATCAATTCTTCTTTTTTCATATGCGCGGAAAGCTCTTGTGCTAATTCTTGAAATAGATAGTTTATTTCAACTACTTCTTTGTAATGGTGTCCATGTACCTTTGCTACCTTAGCCGCATATTGAAGTACCAATGGGATATTTTCTTCAACATATATATGATGCACAGATACGATATAATCTATTAGTATTTCGAGCGACCAATTGTTAAAATCGTAAGCATCATCTATTGCTATATCAAAATGCCTCAATTCTTCGACAATAACAGAACAATCCAACCCTTTTTTATCACAGGCCTTTTCTATAGTTAAACCACCACCGCAGCAAAAGTCGATATTGTATTTTTTGAAAACGTGAGAAGATTTAATGTTTTTGGAAACAACTTCGGCTACTGTTTTATCTTTCGTAATATGCATAGTATGTAATTTATGGCACTTAATGTGCCAGTTCAATAATTTTATCTACGGTTTCAGCATTGTTAACTCCCAACCCCTCTTTCTGATGTACGAGTTCTCCTTTTTGATTAAAAACACTTATGATATTAGAGTGTGAAAAATCCATGGGAGAAATTTTCTTATAGTTGACTGCCAGAACCGCTGCAAATTCCCTTGTGTCAGTCTCTGAACCACGAAGAAAAAGCCATTTTTCGGTATCCATGTTATTTTCTATGGCAAACTTCTTTAATCGTGCTGGCGTATCTGTTTCGGGATCAATGCTTATCAAAACAAAACTTACGTTGGTTTTTTTCTCTTCCGGAATGGAAGCTTCAATGGATCTCATATCTGCTACTAATCTAGGGCAAGCTGCTTTACAGGAAGTATATATCATTACCATCACCAGAACATCACCTTGTAACTCTTTCAATTCTATACTTTTATTGTTTTGAGTGGTCCAGGTCGACGGCAGGTTGTAAATGGATAATTCTGAAATTGAAGTATTTTTTTCAATTATTTCTGCAGCATCCTGCTTTTGTTTCTCATCACAAGAAATAAAGAGTAATATGAAACTTGAAATGAATACAATTGTTTTAAACATGAGTCTTACTTTCATAATTATGTTTTTCTTCGAAAAAAATCATTACTCTATTTCAATATTTTTAACACATCGAAATCCTAAACTATTTCCGGTATAGTTAGCATCAATACTACCTCTAAACGCATACCGCATAAAAGCCGCATAATTCATTAAGTCCGTCGCACCCACTGCGGCACTCCCACAAAAGAGGTTACTGTCTTTATCGACATCTTTCCTAGATTCGCCAGAAATTAAAACAGAATTAAAATCGAAGGTCCACTCCCATACCAAACCGTGAAGATCTGAAACGCCCCAGTAGTTTACAAATGTAGAACCAATGGTATTCTTAAATGATTTAGGGGTTTCATACCATTCTAAAATATGCTGGTTGTAGGATTTCTTTTCACGGGCATCAGGAGATATCTCATCTGCCATTGCTGCGTATTCCCATTCATCTACTGTGGGCAATCTCTTGCCCAGACAATCGCAGTATTTTTTTGCTGCGAACCAGGAAACATTGGTCACCGGTGTATTTGGTAGGAGTCGATTTCCAAAAGCGTCCTTTCTTTCCCAATTAATTAAGTAATTTTCATCGGCAAATAGCCGTTTGACATTACTTCGATTCCATCGAGGAAACTTTTCCACAAAAATTAAATAATCCCTATTTGTCACAGGATAGACATCCATTAAAAACGAATTGACCGTTACAGTAGTGGAATCAATTCCGTATAATGGAATATAAGTCCCTCCTTTAATAATGGTCATGCTTTCCGATTGTGCTGCAATATGATTAATTAGCGCACTACAGATAACAAATGTGAATACTATTTTAAAAGTTGGATTCATGGATTTAAATTAGATAATTTAGTGATTCTCTCGTCTACTTTTCACCATAGCAGGTGTTACTTCTGCTTTTGAATTTTCCCAGTTATTATAAATATATGTAAGTACATTAGCTATTTCTTCATCGGTTAATACTTGCCTGGTCATTACGCTCTTGTATTTTTCTCCATTCACAGTTATCTCTCCTCTTTTACCGTATAATACTATATCAATAGCTCGGTTAACATCGGCGTTCAAATAATCTGAAGCTGCCAGAGGAGGAAATGCTTTGGGGATTCCTTGTCCTGTGCCTTGATGGCAGGCGAAACAGGTTTGTTGATATGTTATTTTTCCAAACTCCATCCTTTCCTTCAAGGATTTCGCAGGAATTTCAGATACGACATCTCCGTTATCAGTTGGTATTATTTGTATACCGCCACCTTCAGGTTGGTATATCCCTTCTTCCTGAATGCCAGAATAGATTTTTTCGTTTTCTTCTCCCAGTACTTTAAGCATAGCCAAAGCTCCCTTATTAAAAGCTCGAAAGATAGAGTGGTCTACAATTATATAAGTTCCAGGAACATTTACTCTAAATTCTACTATGGTAGCACCTCCAGCAGGTATTAAGGTAGTTTGTACGTTTTTATTGATCAAACTACCACCTTCAACCCGTACAATATCAAATATTTCTCCAATAACGTGAAAAGATGATACCAAATTTGGCCCTCCATTTCCTACGTATAAGCGTACTGTTTCTCCTACATTAGCCGTAAGGGCATTATCACCTGTCATTGAGCCAACTTTCCCATTAAACACAACATAATCGGCATCTTCATCAATTGCCTTTTGCATGTCGAACGGTTGTAATCCCCGATCTCCATAATCTCCCTTGGTATAAAAGTCGCCTTGCATTATATAATATTCCTTATCAACTCTTGGCAAACCACCTGCCGGTTCAACCAAAATTAACCCATACATGCCGTTTGCTATGTGCATACCAACAGGAGCCGTTGCACAATGATATACGTACAACCCTGGATTTAACACTTTAAACGAAAATTTAGCTTCGTATCCAGGGGCCACGAATGAGGAAGTAGCTCCTCCTCCCGGTCCGGTCACAGCATGGAGGTCAATATTATGAGGTAGTTTATTGTCGGGGTGATTTTTTAGATGGAATTCTACTTCATCACCAACGCGAGTTCTTATAAAACTACCAGGAACTGTACCTCCAAATGTCCAGTAAACATATTTTACGCCATCTGTCATCTCACCTACTTTCTCTATTATCTCCATATTAACTATCAGTTTTTTGGCCTTTCTTCTACCTACACCTCTAGGCACATTTGGTGGTGATGTTAATTCAGCTAACATCTCTCTAGATGCGGGTATATCAACCGTGTCCTCGTAAGTACTTTCCTTTTGGTTATTCACGCATGAGCAAAACATCGTAAGTAACCCTATGAATGTAAATAACTTGAGACCTCTTTGTAAAGGGAATTTTTTCATAATTATCTATTTTATAATTGTTCTTTTTTCAATTCAGTTTTAAATAGTATTGGATCAATCGTGACCATTAACCATCCCCAGTAATTTGAATTATCATCAAAATTATCTTTTACAATTTCGAGACCTTCTGAAGCAAACATATGTGAATAGCCTACCTTAAAATTAATATTTTTTTGGAATTGATAGCTGTAAGCCAGATCTATTTCAGTACCTAGTTCTTTGGAATCAATTCCTGAAATATCTGCTGTGGCCAAAAAATTATGTAGTGCTACATTTATAAAAGATGAATTTGCAATCTTGACTTTAGCCTTCGCAAAAAGGTTGGTGAGTCCTACATTGTTTATGTGATTGCCAACATAGAAGTAATCCATATGACCATTAAACTTATGATTGGTTCCATAGAGCGGCGTAAAGGCTTTGTTTTTGCCGTTAGCGGTTAAATTATTATCATTGCCACTTTGTACTTCAGCTCCCAATGCCACGCTTATTTTTTTCGAGAGCGAATAATTTGCTTCAAAGCCCAATAAATATGCATTTAATTCATTATTTGCAATGTCATTACCAAATTGATAATATGTATTTAGAGTTAATGTAAGGCGATTTTTTAAATAGCGCAGATGTGCCCCTGTGGTTTGACTGTAACGAGTTTCGTTGTTGTTTTTATTTTTATCGTCGGTAAATTGGAGTCCGTTGTTTAAGAACAAGACACTTACCGAAATATCTTTCCAGTCTTTATGAACCCAAGCATATTGTAAACTCTTATAGGTGTTTGGTGTGGTTAATACGTTCCCGGTCAATGACTCAGCATTTTGATTAAAAGCATAACCAAAATCGAATTTTATTCTATTGGATCTAAATTTTAATACGGCAGCATCATGACTACGTGCTTGTTGCGCCCAATCTACATTTCCAAAAATTCTATGGTCATCGTATACAATTTCTTGACGTCCAATTTTAAAGTCGAAATTCGGTGTAAAAAGAACTTTCCCCCATGCTTGATGTAAACTAAGTCCATTTTTATCGGCGGTGTTTAGTTGAGGAACATCGCCCCAAACCCTTACATCTTGCAGGCTTAAATAGAACTGAAGTTTATGGTTTGTGTATTTAGAATTTAGCCGGGTACGCTGGGATATAAATGAAGCTGCTTCAGTGTTATTAGGAAAAAGCGTTTTGAAACCATGGCGATATTCGAAACGAGGTCTTAACTCCACATCAACGGTTAGTTGTGCGTTCGTATTTGAGAATATCAATAAGGTAATTATTATTATCGGGGTAACTAAAAAATGTTGTTTTTTTACTCTCATATTAATGATTTGATTTAAAAAGACCTTTACTCTTTAAAATGTAAAATTAATGCTACATTTTATTCCAGTATATGATTAAAATCATATTTCAAAACAATTATGAGTCTTTATTATGTTAGTCCGAAATCATAGGAATCTGATAAATTCAGACATATTTTCAGTTATAAATCAGTTAGCTGAATTAAAAAAGATCAATTATTAAAGTTTTAACTTGTGCCTTTAAATAATTTAAACCTAGACACAATGAAAATAAAGTTAATAGATAGCGAAATAAACCATTATTGGGTTCACTTTCAAGCCGGACATATCGAAAACAGTCTTATTTTCCCTCCAACTATCGTAAAATGTTATCTTGATGATGATTTTGTTTTGCAGTTATACTTCTATCCCGATAATAAAAAGTTGCCTGAAAATTATTACGACGTAAAATCTAAATTAGTGTACTTGCGGTACCATTTGTCGATGTATCCTAATATTATAGACATTTTGAGAAATGAAAAACCAATTTATTTTAGTTATTCTGATAAATCAAAAGTGGGTTACGTCAGAACTGGGAAAGAACCCGTAGGAGAAGGAGATAACGATGCTGATTTCGTGCGTGTGTGATGATCTTATTTTTTACATCTGCCCAATAAAAAGTTTGCTTGAAGGAACGTGCTTTTATAGGGTTGTTTGCATAGTATTTGGTATTAACGCCATTACTTATCACAAAGAGTTGTATATACTGAAATAAACCCTGTCCCTAGCTAAAAGAATGTCGCTCATATCTATTGGTTTGATTAAATGCTTCTTTAAGCTCTAAACCCCTACGTTTAAGTTCTATTTGTACCAAAGGCAAACCATTAATCAATATTGTTACGTCATAGCGGTTTTTATATGTGCCCTCCATGGTTACCTGATGGGTCACCTGGTACTTATTTTTACACCAGTTATTTGATTTATTAACTCAATATAACCTGTACTACCATCATCTTTGGAATAAGTAACCTTATCTCGAAGTGTTTTAGCTTTTTCGTAGATATTTCCCTTAGATAGTTGATGAAGTATTTGCTTAAATTCCTTTTCTGAATAGGTAGTGTTATTATGCTTTTCAAGCTGAATTTTTAGATTATTGATGAGGTCGTTTTCATCTTTAATAACGACCTTTTTATAGCCTAATTCCTGTAATTGATTGACTAAGTTTTCTTCTAATATGTGTTCGGGTTGTTTGGTCATTGACCTATAAATATGGAATTATATATTTTTTCTATTTCCTTTATTTCATTTTTCTCCAATACAGAAAACTCCTTTTCTTTAGCTCTATTAGAAAGTGTGCCATTATTTTGTTCCAGGAAACGTACCAATAATGCTACTTTCTTATCTGGCATTTCAAATTCATTATCAATATAGGTTTTAAACTCATCATATTTTAATAAATAATCTACCTCATCTGGGATGATACGATCTATAGTATCCTTAACAATTGTGTATAAAAATTCAGCTTGTTTTGTTGCATCAAAATATCGATAGTAATCAATAGTTTCATTGAGCACTTCTATATTATGATTTTTGGTTTCTTTCCATTCAATAAAATCTAAAAGGGGACTTGAATACTCTTCAAGTACTTCTCGATAGTTTTCAATATGATCTAAAATGGATGCCGAAACTGGAAATATCATACCTTGCTGAGAAAAATGTTTTTTAGCTAATACATGATGAATTAAATAGCGATGAATACGACCGTTACCATCTTCAAAAGGATGTATGAAGACAAAGCCAAATGCTATCAATGCAGCAGCTAAAACGCCATCAAAATCACTTTCTAAAAGTAATTGATCGGTGTTGATTAATCCCTCCATTAGTTGGTTTAGATCTTCATGTTTTGCCGAAATATGATCTGGTATAGGCTCTCCAGTACTCCTGTCATGTTCACCAACAAACCCTCCTTGTTTACGATACCCCATTTCTGTAAAACGAGGGTTTTCAATTACAATTTGTTGCAGGCGTTCAAACTCTTCATGACTCAATAAATTTAAACCGGCTTGTCCAATAGCTTGACCCCAACGAGCTGCCCTTTTGCTTCTCGGACTTTCGCCTTCAATGGTAAATGATGCTTTAGAATCTTTTAAAAGTAAAAATGCGGATGCTCTTTGTAAAACAGTCTTTTTTATTCCTTTAAGGTATTCATTTTTCTTAGCTGATAAATTAGCATCAAGATATTTTTCTAATGTTGGTGTTTTTTTAATTAACGGGCAAAAATTTATAGTTCCTGGTAAATTATTAGTTACCAAATAGCGTGATGATTTTGTGCCATTTATAGCATACTGCAATTTAGTGTCTATAAGATCTACATAGCTTTTTTTGGTTAGACTAGAAATCTCTGTAAGTTCTTTCCCTAATAGCCATTCTACCAAAAACCATATTCTACGAGAATATATCCCTGTTGGTTCTATACTAACTAATTGTGCCAAAATATTTTCGGAATAATGCTTTACAAGGGCACTAAATACCAATAGATTTACTCCTTCGTATTTTAAGGCAAATACCAAATGCCTGTATAATGCCTCTATCTCAGTAAGTTGTAAATGGTCTTCTACCAGGTAGCTGTTTGGTAAGATTAGAAACGTTTCTGTTTGACTTCGCCTTGTCTTGGTGTTAACAACAGTTATGGGCTTTGGGAAAGAAATAGAAAGTTTTAGTTTATAAATAATTGCTGTATAGCCAGAAATGTATCCCTCCTCAGGAATAGTAATACCGTTAAAAACAGGCGCAATTAATGAGAAATGAGCGCTATTTGCCATAATTTTAAAAATATAGGCGCAATTTATCTAAAATATAGGCGCTGTGCAAAAAATATGAGCGCAAATTACATAATTTACCGAAAAGTAAGCGCAACAATTAAACAAATAGCTGTTGCAACAAACCTTTTTTAAACTGTTGCGTGTTTTTAATTTGGGTATTTACATTCTCTATTTTTTTATCTATAGCACTTAAAAAATTTGCTATTTTGGTTTGTTCTTCTTTGCAAGGATAACTTACTTTATAAGATGATATTTGTGGTGCTGTTAACTGAGGAACTCCTGTACTTTCACTAAATATTCTTAATTGATTAATCGTATTTTCAAAAAATGAAACATTTAAGTTTAACTTTGGTTTTAATACTAACAATCTAACAATAGGGTAAAACTTATTATATCGTGCATTAGCAATTCCTAAAGAACCTCTACCTGTTACTGTAACACATTTATAATCAATTTTAAAAATATCTGAGTAGCCATATAAACCTTTACTCTTTTCAGAATTAGCATAAATAGGATATTTGAATATATCAGTTAAAGACTTTTTAACATTATCTTTTTTAATATCTCCACCTGCTGAGACATAAAAAACATCCCCCAACTTCTTCTCCTCCCAATCAGGATAGTTATTTCCATTAACATCTTTAAACCTCAACTCCTGACTGAAAATTTGCTGCATCATCCCTTTTTTGTATTCTTGTAATAGGATTTTTTTGTTTTTTAACTGGCTTATTTTTTTATCTACTTCGGTGAGAAAAGAGGCTATTTTTTTTTGTTCTGCTAATTCAGGAAATAAAAATTTAATATTAGATAGTTTCTCTTTATTTAAATTGTCTTGAGCTACACCTTGCGACAATCTTTGAATAGTGAAAAGCATCCGCCAATTTTTGTAAATGATTATTTCAAGATTGAAGGAATAGTTAGAAATATAATTAAATATAACTAAAAGCCAGCATACAACAGCGGCTATAATTCAGCGTGTAGTTGGTTAAATGAATTGAAATTCCTACATTTATTACTAATTAAAAAACTAAATCGGAATGATTATCGGCACAGCTCCACACACCGAATCGTTTGCTGACCCAAACCCAATTCGTCGCTGCAACACCCGCCGAAATCATAGCCAAAAACGTTGTACAACATAAAAAATTAAGTTCGATATATTTAAATAAAAAGTAATGTCAAAATCCAACCAGAGTTTTTCACTATTTGAAGTAATTTTAACACCAAACTTTCAGAAGTGGGAATTTTGATAGATACACTTCCATCTTCGTTTATCCGAATAACGTTCTTAGCTTTTATCTCTATCTCTCCATCTGCTAACAGAAGGATTTACAAATTCACCTGAATTTCCTGATCCAAGAGAAATTGGCGAAAATGAAAGTGCAGAAAATATAATTCAATGTCTATCAGTAAAAATCAATTGTTTCGGTTTCGTTGTCCTTAATTTTTAAGTTAGGTGAGTAGCCCCCTTTGGTTTAGTTTAAGTAGTAGCTTTTGTTTTGACAGCTGCTTTTGTTTACTTTAGAGCTGTTTTGGTTTAGCTTTAGTAGCTGTTTTTGGATTGTCTTCCGTTGCTTTTGCGGTAGTTGTTGCTTTTTTCTTTACAACTACAAAAGGTTTTGTTTTTTTACGTGGTCGTCTTACTCCAAAAGTTCCCATAGTAATTTTACCTCGTCTTGTTTTTTTATCGCCTTTTCCCATAATAGTTGTATGTTAAGATGGTTTAAAATTAATGATTTTTATCCCCACCAGCCAAAGCTATAAAAGCAGCGTCCAGAGGGCTTTGTATTTTTAATAGATCCTTTTTGGCAGAATATAAAGATGCCAAATATAATGGAACTAATTTACAATTAATCTTTCAATTTCGCTGTATGGTATGTTTTCGGCTTTTTGGAGTTGACTCATTATTTTCAAATATCTTTTAGTAGGTTTTCCAGCATAGAATTTTTTAAAATGGTTGCTTTATAATTGATTAATAAGTAGGGCTTGATACAAAAAGTATTAAAAAATTATCTATAAGGGATTAGTATGGTTGAGGTCCAAATAAGGTACAAATCCTTACAGTAAACGATCCTGTCAGTAAAATAAATTGGTTAAAAAACTATCAAGATTTTTTCTTGACGGTTTCGTATTAGCTTAGATAATATTGTTTTAAAATGTATTTTATTTCTTCATTACTTTTTGAGAACCAAGATTCCCATTCTCATCTTTTACTTTTATAAAATATAACCCTTGACTTACCCTTGAAATATCAATAGTATTTTGATTTGAGTTAGATAAAACTAATTGTCCTAATTGGTTATAAATTTCATTTTGTTCCTATTTATCTAGTCAATTATTTTTTCCATTATCTTTTTTACAGCATAACTGTCTTTACTCAAATACAATTGACAAAAAATGCTCTTTATTCAATATTTCTACCTCCTTAGCTACCTGAACCATCTCCCAATGTTTATCCCCTAAATTGAGACTTGGTGAATGAATATTATATTTCCAAAAACGCCACCAAGAGGTTGCAATAGCTCCATATTCGATAAATAATTGGAGAGAATCTTTTTCCAAAAAATCCAAAGAACGAACCTGTTCATATCCTTTTATTAATGCTCTTGTTTTGGCAAGGTCAATTTTTCCGTCAGTTCTGCATAGCCCTAATACGCCCATACCCAAATCAAAAATAAAGTAATAATTGCAGGCTTCTTCAAAATCTATAATGGCTTTTATCTTATTATTTTCAAATAAAACATTATCAAAAAAAATATCGCCATGTACCAATCCCCGAGGCAGGTTCTCTGGAAGGTTTTTTTCAAGAAATTGAAGACGTTCCTTGAGCCAGTATTCATACTCTGTATCAAGCCTTTTATCAATGACTGTTGAAAAGACCTGATACCCGTAAGGATGTAATTTCGGTAAATAATGGGGTACAGGAATTTGATGTAATTGTGCCATAGAGTTCCCTATTTGCCTTAATTCATCAGCACTGAAATTTTCATGCACCGTTCCATATATCCACTTTTTTACCAAAATCGGTTTCTCTGCATATTGGGTTACAATTTCTCCAGTAATAGAGGCGTGAACCTGGGAGGTTGAAAAATGATGTTCGCCCAACCATTGAAGAAGGGTAGCCAAGTTTTGTACTTGCTGCAATGATTTTTCTTCCGCTATGGTTAACATATATTCACCCTCTTTTGCTCGTATATGATAATTGGAGTTAGCGTTACCCCCATCTATTGGAGTAAAATCTACCACTTCAATTTGATAAGGAACAACTATTTTTTCTAAATCAGATGCTTCTATTTTGGTATAGATTGCCATCTTTGTTTTTCTTTTAAAATCTATGTTTCGCTAAGGCTGGTGGATTTATACTGGCTTTTATTTCTTTGTAATCTAAAACAGGGTTTCCTGTTGGAGGTTGGAGACCGGGGCAATGGGTAAAACATATCAACAAAACATCCCTGATTGCATTTTTTGTGGGGTCTTTTGGGCGCATTGAAGTTACTCCGTGCATCACCTTTGGGTCCCACAATACAATTGAATCCATATTTTTATGAAGGGTGCAGCTCGTTAATAGTTTTTGGTCATTACTGTAAATGCCACTGGTACCTCCAATAATATTCTTACGCTTGATTAAATGAGTCCAAACAAAGTCATTTTCATCGTGGTGGATGCCTTCTGGTGTTGGTTCACCATTTTCAACTGCTGTTGCTACAGTCCGTATTTGATGTATATCGACCATCCATGGCTCGCATTTTTCTTTTTGTGAAACAGGCAATTGCCGGAAGTCAAATTGGATTAATTCTTGGAAGAAGGGATTATTTATTGTCTTACTTTTTAACGGGTCAAATTTCCGGTCGATATCTCCTGCATATTTATTGATTTCGGCAGGTTGATAATAAGGAGTTGGGGCATAAGCTACGATTTTCCCAGAAACAGGCAAGAAATAGAAATACTGAAACCTCCGATACCTAAAGCTCTTCCCAGTTTTTAAATAGTTGTCTTTTCCCAGTTTTTTCCAGTCTTTCTTTAACAATTTTTTGTGTATGTTTAAGTGTTTAGGGATGATGAATTCCTTTTTAGGAATAAGTACATATTTATTGGTTTTTAATTTGAAATAGACGGACAGGGATGTTGTAATTCCTTTCATGTAATACTTTTAAATTAAGTGATAATATATTGGCTAATTCTTCAATAGGGAGAATTAATCCTATCGGATGGGTTGCGTAACCAGAATTCAATTATTTTAATTAAGATAACAAATGTTATTATCATCTCCAAATTTTAAAAAATAATCTTTTGAAGAATGTGCAATCAAATTACACCAAATTATTGATTTTTTGAATTCTGATTGGTTATATTTTTTTTAGTTTTTGCTAACGTCCTTGATAAAAAACGTAGGGAATGAATAGCACCTTGCTTTCATTAACCTACGAGCCAAGGACTCAGCGTCCAGACCGATTTCTAATTGGAATGAATATAATTTTATTTAGCACAATTAGGTCGCTATCACTATAAATAAAGACTTTTATAATATCTGGAGTCTTTTTTATTTGCAATTTGCATAAAATTTGCACCAGCAACCATTATTACTCCTGCAATTATAAATACTATGATGGCTTCAGTTCACACTTCTTTAAGTATACTATTTTATTCGACTTCATAAATATCACCCGAGAATAACAAATCATCGATTTTAGTAAAATTTGAATTTGATTTTTCCTCAGCTATTTGTTCTTTATCTCTTTCTTCCAATGTCAGGTCATCAAAACTTCTAATAATACCTGTAACTATAGGGTTTTTTATTCTTAACAACATTTGATGTAAGGTTGGATCTTGTTCTTTGGCATTGTGTACTAAAAGATCTTCCTGGGTAATTCCGTTTTTACCAATGGTAACAACTTCCAGTTTCAAACCGTTCAACACGATACCTTTATCACGTTCTTTACCAAAAATCATAGGCTTGCCGTGTTCAACAAACAACTGCATGTCCTCACGAACAGCTTTGCCTGTATATTGAGTAAAACATCCGTCATTATAAATCGGACAATTTTGTAATATTTCGATTAATGATGTTCCTTTAAATTTTTCAGATTCTATAAATATCTGGGTCATTTCTTTTGGAGTGTTACCTCCTATTCTTCCAAAAAATCGTGCCTGAGCTCCAATTGCTAATTCCCCAACTGAAAAAGGAGGTTGTGTATTTCCGTAAGGAGAAGATTTTGTTTTTTGACCCACTAAAGAAGTGGGTGAAAATTGCCCTTTGGTTAAACCATAAATTTCATTGTTAAATAAAATAATGTTTAGATCAATATTTCTTCGCAACACATGAATAAAGTGGTTCCCACCAATTGCCAGGGAGTCACCATCTCCTGTAATTACCCACACACTTAAATTTGGATTAGCTAATTTAACACCCGTTGCTATGGCCGGTGCTCTACCGTGAATACCGTGCATTCCGTAGGTATCCATATAATAAGGAAACCGTGAAGAGCAACCAATACCAGATATGAATACAACGTCTTCTTTTTTAACTCCCATTTCAGGTAATGCTTTTTGCATAGCACGTAAAATAACGTAATCATCACAACCCGGGCACCATCTTACTTCTTGATCACTTGTAAAATCTTTGTATGTATATTCTTTTACAGCTGTTGATTTCATAATTATTTTACTAATTGTTTAAATTTCTGAATTAATTCATTGTTGCCAAATGGTAATCCCTGTATTTTATTATGTTGTAAAAATTCAAATCCGTTAAAATTTATATTTAAAACTTTAGCAAACTGTCCAGTATTCAACTCGCAAACAATAATTTTTTTAAATCTTTTTAAAACATCCTCGGTATTCTTGGGTAAGGGATTTATATAATTAAAATGTGCTAATCCTATATTCGAATAGCCTTCTTCTTGTAATTGTTTTACTGAAGTGTATAAGGATCCATAGGTCCCTCCCCAACCAATAACCAATAGGTCGCCGGTATCTGCAAATTCGGTAACTAATTCAGGTATATTATTTTGAACCCGCTTAATTTTTTCAGCTCTAATCTTTGTCATATACTCATGATTTTCCGGGATATATGATACATTACCACTTACACGATCTTTTTCTAAGCCCCCTACCCTGTGTTCTAAACCTGGAGTACCCGGAATTGCCCAATTACGGGCCAGGGTGTTTTCATTCCTGTCATAAGGATGCCAGTTTTCTTTTGCATTATTGATAATGTTATTACTGATTTCAGGCATATCGGCTACAGATTTTATTTTCCATGGTGTTGATCCATTTGCAATGTATCCATCCGATAATAGTATAACAGGCGTCATATGTTCTATGGTTAGTTTTGCAGCTTCAAAAGCAAAATCAAAACAATTAGCAGGGGTACTTGCCGCAATTATAATTACCGGACTTTCTCCATTTCTGCCATAAAGGGACTGCAATAAATCTGATTGTTCGGTTTTTGTAGGCAACCCTGTTGAAGGTCCTCCACGTTGTACATTTACAACTACCAAGGGCATTTCAATGATCATAGCCAATCCTATTGCTTCACCTTTTAAAGCCAGACCGGGACCCGAGGTCATAGTAATAGCCAGATTACCCGCAAACGAAGCTCCAATTGCCGATGTTACGGCGGCAATTTCATCTTCGGCCTGAAGAGTTTTTACACCAAAATGTTTATGCTTTACCAATTCGTTGAAAATATCTGATGCCGGAGTAATTGGGTATGATGCAACAAATAATTCGAAACCGGATTTTTCAGCTGCAGCTAAAAACCCCCATGCAATAGCTGTATTTCCCATAATAATTCTATAGGTTCCGGGTGCCATTTTGGCAGGTGAAATAGAATAAGCATTGGGGATAAGTTCCATGGTTTCTGCAAAATAATAGCCTGTATTTAAAACCTTAGTATTAGCCTCAATTATAAGGGGGTTGGATTTAAATTTTTTCTTAAAAAATTTTATGGTATGATCGGTTGAACGGTCGTACATCCAATACACCATACCCAATGCAAACATATTTTTACTTCGTATAATACTTTTATTATCTAAGCCAACAACATCTTTTAAAGCCTCTTTTGTTAAAGAAGTCATAGAAACTTCGATAACACGGTAATTTTCAAGGCTTCCGTCATCTAAAGGGTTAGATTCGTATTCTGCTTTTTTAAGATTTTTTTTCGTAAATGCGTCTGTATCAACTATTATGGTATGACCGGGTTTTACGGCATGCAAATTGGTTTTTAACCCGGCAGGATTCATAGCAACTAATAAATCGACATTATCACCGGGAGTTGTAATTTCAACATTTCCAATATGAACTTGAAACCCCGAAACACCATATAAACTGCCTTGGGGCGCTCTTATTTCCGCAGGAAAATTTGGAAATGTGGCAATATCATTACCAAACATGGCAGAAGTGTCGGAAAATTGAGTTCCTGTTAACTGCATTCCATCGCCCGAATCACCTACAAACCTAATAATTACAGCTTCAAGGACTTCTACTTTTGGTTTATGATTTATTTTAGCTGTAATCATAACACATGATATTTTGATATATTTAACTTAAATCTAAAGAAAATAATCATATATTGTTAAATGATTAATTCAGTTACAAGTTAATGATATTTATGATAATCTTATATATTTCATTATTTTTGTAGTTCACAATAAATAATAATTAAATTAAATGGCAATTATAATAACAGACGAATGTATTAACTGTGATGCCTGCGTAGTGGAGTGTCCTAATAATGCTATATACGAACCAGATCAAGAGTGGGCTTTTTCAGATGAAACTGCTTTAAAAGGTAAGGTTACATTGCCTAAAGGTGGAGAAGTAGATGCAGATGCAGAAAACAAACCTGTATCTGAAGAGTTTTATTTTATTGTTGCGGAAAAGTGTACAGAATGTAAAGGGTTTCATGATGAACCACAATGTGCGGCTGTTTGTCCGGTAGATTGTTGTGTTCCAGATGACGATAATGTGGAAACTGAAGAATTTCTTTTAGAGAAAAAAGCCTGGTTACATGGTGAATAAAAAAATTCGATGAAATATTAAGCTGTCTTTTTTAGGCAGCTTTTTTTTTATAAATGGTTAAGATATTTGGTATATTGTTGAAAATTAACTAATTAAATTCTCTTCATTATGAAAAAAAGAACCTCTATTTTCATCATTAGTTTTTGTGTTTTGGTACTTTACTTTTTGCACAAACAGAATCATTATTAGATGATCTTTTAGAGAAGCTACAGGAAAATCACAAGAGTAGCGTCTCTGATGTTTTTACTCTTGAAGAACAACTAATTCTTAGAGAACATTTTTCAAATTTCTCTGACCCTGAAAATTTGGAAGGAGCTTTTTTATTGTATGGCCCAAACAATTCAAAAGGAACTTTTGGAAGTTTCTATTATATGGACCCTTCCGTTTTTGGCCCAATTTCAAATTCACCATTAACCGAATTTGAAGGATCAGGAGCATGGGATTACAATGCATTAGAATTTAAAGTAATAGATAATATTGGAAATCTATGGAGATTAAGTGTAACTGGAACGTATAATTTCATTGGAACTTTAGTGGCTCCTACCGGAGAATCGTTTACCGGACTGGAATATGATATCAACTCAGGTACATTATATGGGTTATCCACTATCGATGTAGTTGGATGGAACGTAACACCCATCGGAAATACTGGTATCATGCTCCCTATCAATTTGGCTATAGATAATGCAAGTGTAGGATACACGATTGGTGTCGACGGCAATTTCTCTTATAGGATAGAGTTGGCCACCGCTGTAGCAACAAATTTAGGTGATTCTGGTTTTGATCCGAATTTTGGACAGGGAATGTCATACGATCCAAATACTGATATGATCTTTGCAGCAGCATTTAATAATGATACTTTTCAATCAGAGTTAAGAATTCTTGACACTAATACCGGAATGACCTCTTTTGAAGGAATAATAGGTAACACTATTCCCGGGGGGCTCATTCAGCTTGGTTGGGTTGGTATTCCTGATGATCAATTATCTGTTGGCGATAATACCCTTTCTAACTTTTCTTTTTAACCAAATCCAGCCAGGAATATATTAAATGTAAAAGCCAATGACAATATTGAAAATATAGCGATATACAATTTATTAGGTCAAAAAGTAATTTCTCAAAACATAAATGCTTTTACATCTAATATAAATATTACCAGCCTTACTACAGGGCTCTATATTCTAAAAGCAAATATTAATGGCAAATCCGGATCATATAAATTGATAAAACGATAATAATTAAACAAGGTATAAAAAACAGGCTGTCTAATAAGGCAGCCTGTTTTTTATTGGAATGATTCTTAGGTTTATAATTTTTTATATAAAATTTATTAATCAAAAAGATTGTTATATTCTACAGGGTTTAAAATTTCCTTGATATTAGTGTCGACTGACCTTTTATATAGATTACGTGAAATAGCATGTGCTTTAAATTCTTGTTTTGTATAACCCTCTTCCAATAATTCCTTTATTTGTTCGTCATTTAATCCTTCTAATAACCACTCGTTTTTTAAATCATTATTTATAACAAGTGGCATACGCTTTTTAACATTATGTATTTCAGAAAAGAAATCATTTGCCTTTGTGGTAATAATTGAGCAACTGTAAGTACTTTCTTCCAATTCACTATAAATACCTGCAAAAACAAAAACATCTCTTCCATCCTCATATCTATTTGTTGGTATATAACAATAATATGGTATTGATATTCCATTGCTTCGATGTGGTTCAAAAAAACCATCAGCGATAATTAAACAACGGTTTTTTAATGCCCCTCTTTTATAAGTTGGAGACAAAAGAAGAGTTTCACTTTTTGCATTTAGTGTATTGTATTTTTTTCTGAAAAGAGGAATATCCTTCATTCCCCAATCTGGTATATATCCCCAAATTGAAGGATAAATGGTTTTGGGTTCATCCATTTTTATGATTGCAACATTAGGATGTCTGAAACCGTTTTTGTGAAAAAAGGGTTTATAATCAAAATTGTGATAAAACTCTGCTGTCTGGTTTATTTCAATCAGTTGTTTTATTTTCGTAGATGAGATATCGAAGCACAAAAGAATATATTTTTATTATTCGGGATATTCCACACGCAAATGGTAAATATTATTAAGTTTCTTTTTAAGTACTTTTTTAATGGTTTGGATTTCCTTAAAAGTAATATCTGCATTTAAAAATTGACCCTGCTCCATTTGCTTGTTTACTATACTTTCCACAAAAGCATCAATTTTTGTAGAAGTTGGCTCCTTTAAACTTTTACTCGCCGCCTCAACACTATCCGCCATCATTAGAATAGCCGTTTCTTTAGAAAAAGGAATGGGTCCGGGATATCTGAAGTCCTCCTTATTTGCTTTAGCATTTAACTCCTCCTCTTTTTTATAGAAGAAGAAAACCAAATTCGTTCCATGATGAGTTCTTATAAAATCTATTATTCTATCTGGTAGTTTATTTTTTCGTGCTATTTCTATTCCTTTAATTACATGATCAATTATTATTCTTACACTCTCTTTTGGATCTAATTCATCATGTGAGTTGATTGGGGTAATTTGATTTTCTGTAAAATAAGTTGGGTTTATCATCTTGCCTATATCATGGTATAGTGCGCCAACTCTTACTAACATAGCATTAGCTCCTATCTCATTGGCAGAGGCTTCTGATAGATTTGCAACATTAAGTGAGTGATGAAAAGTTCCTGGTGCTTTATTTTCAAGTTCTTTTAGCAATTTTGAATTGGTATTGCTCAATTCCAATAAGGAGACATCAGACACCAAACCAAATATTTTCTCATAAATATAAACCAGTGGAAAAGCAAATAAAGTAACTAATCCACAAAGTATAAAATAACCAAAGTATTTCCATTCAATCAACTCAATATTTCCTTCATGAACAATAAAAAATGCAAAATATCCAAGAATATAAACCAGTGTTATTTGTCCTACCGAAATAAATAGGTTCGCCCTTTTATAAAGTTCAGAGATTGTTAATATTGTAACGATACCAGCTATTATTTGCAAAAATAAAAATTCAAAACTGTTAGGTACAATAAAACCCAAAAGTAATAGGGTAAGAACGTGTACAAATAAACCCAGTCGAGCATCAAAAAATGTTTTTAAAACAAGAGGTAAAATACATAAAGGAGTAATATACACATATTCAGCATCAAATTTTACAACCATTGTGGTAATAAATACCATCAAAATAATATTGAAAAATATAAAAGTTACCTTGGTATTATTCTCATATATCTCTGAACGATATTTTTTCAGAAAAAGGAACAACATTAAAAATACTAGTGATACCAGCATGGAATAACCAAAGGTCAACCAA
The DNA here is from genome assembly GCA_022562895.1 of Bacteroidota bacterium. Taxonomy (GTDB): domain Bacteria; phylum Bacteroidota; class Bacteroidia; order Flavobacteriales; family Flavobacteriaceae; genus Marifrigoribacter. The sequence goes on from JADFOK010000012.1 coordinate 26,929, forward strand.
TAATAGTTTGATTTACTCCAAACCTGAGATTGATATTCCGCTTTTAAGGAATTTAATACCTGAAACTTATTTCCTTCAACCACTTCCCCTTTGGCAATAATTCTTCCGCCTTTTTCTATAACTCCTCTATTAGGATTTATAGTCTTTAATTCTGATTCTATTCCTGCTTCAGTAAGTTTTAGATTTAAAGACACATTGGGTTTGATGATTCTGGACAACATATCATTTAAATAAACCTTTTTGTTTTTAATAGGGGATTTGTTTAGTGCTGTATTAATAATTATATCTAGATTGTTTATGCTAACAAGTTGTTTATACCAGATTTCTTCAACTTCATTCCCCCTTTTAAGAAAAATGATTTTTTCTTCTGAATAGGAATGAATTTCGTCTATAACACCATTTTTATAAATATCATTTAAAATATTAATTCCAATTCTTTTTGTTGAAGTTTTTGAAATTAAAGAAAAATTATTTACGAAGGTTGATTCAATTAATTCAGAAAAAAGTAATTTTACATTTGTTGCTATTTCCTCATCATAGTCAAAATATGGAACGCTATTATTGCGAATCTCTTCTTTTTCTTTTTCTAAGGCCAGCTTATCTTTTTTAATGGTAAAACTAAAGGGAGCATATAAATTCTCATATTGCCAGGGTTTCCCCTTTTGAATATTATATTTAAATTGGCCTCCCTTTGGTAAAAGATAAATTATTAATACTGTGGAAATTACATAAAGAAATACCTTGTATATGAGGGATTGATTTTTTGTAAAAAAAGAAAAGAAGTTCTTCATAAAAACTGGTACGAAAAGTAAAGGTATAAATATCGTTTGATTTATCCCAAAACCCAAAATGATTACATTGATATTCTTGTATTAAATACGTAAATTCGCACGCTAGTAAGCATTCTGTTTATTTAAAAAAACATTTTAAAAACTATATCTTAACTAATATACTACACAACATGAGCAAAGAAGTTGTAATTGTTTCTGCAATACGAACACCAATTGGAAGTTTTATGGGTAGTTTATCTTCTATTACTGCCAGTCGTTTAGGTTCTGTTGCTATTAAAGGGGCATTAGAAAAAATAAATCTTAAGCCCAATCTTGTTCAAGAAGTATTTATGGGTAATGTGGTGCAAGCAGGAGTTGGTCAGGCTCCAGCACGTCAAGCTGCATTAGGAGCAGGTATCCCAGATACTGTTCCTTGTACTACAGTAAATAAAGTATGTGCTTCCGGAATGAAAGCAGTTATGTGTGCCGCGCAAACCATTTTATTGGGGGATGCAGATATTGTTGTTGCCGGAGGAATGGAAAGCATGAGTAACATACCCCATTATTTACATCTTCGAAAAGGGCATAAATTTGGACCTAATACTATGGAGGACGGCATGCAAAAAGATGGCTTAGTAGACGCATACGACAACAATGCTATGGGGGTGTATGCTGATTTATGTGCCGCCGAATATAATTTTACTAGAGAAGAACAAGATGATTTTTCAATTCAATCTTACAATCGCTCAGCTAAAGCTTGGGCTGAAGGCAAATTTGCAGATGAGGTGGTGCCTGTAGAAATTCCACAAAGACGAGGTGAACCTATCTTATTTTCTGAAGATGAAGAATATAAAAACGTCAAAATAGAAAAAATTCCTTCTTTGCGACCTGTTTTTACTAAAGACGGAACCGTAACTGCGGCTAATGCTTCTACTATTAACGATGGTGCCGGAGCAGTGATATTAATGAGTGAAGAAAAAGCCAAGGAATTAGGGTTTGAACCTATGGCTAAGATAAAAAGCTACGCAGATGCTGCGCAAGAACCCAAATGGTTTACTATTGCTCCTGCAAAGGCACTTCCAAAAGCATTGGTTAAAGCAAACATAAAAATTGATGATGTAGATTATTTTGAATTCAACGAAGCATTTGCTGTAGTAGGATTGGCAAATATGAAGCTACTGGGCTTAAACGATTCAAATGTAAATGTAAATGGAGGAGCCGTTTCATTAGGACATCCACTAGGATGTAGTGGAGTTAGAATTTTAATAACACTTATTAACGTCTTAAAACAAAACAATGCCAAAATTGGGGCAGCTGCAATTTGTAATGGTGGCGGGGGTGCCTCGGCTATGGTGATAGAAAGGTAACTAGTTAGAAGATAATAGTTATAATGAATTACAATATCTTGAAAATTTAACTCAAAAAAAATCCATAAAATAAATTGATTAATTTTTTCATCTTTCAATTATTTAATTATTAATAAATGAAACACGGCATTTGTAATTTAAGTGTTGTTCCATTGCGATCTGAAGCCAAAGATACTAGTGAAATGGTTTCTCAAATATTATATGGAGAGCTATTTAAAGTACTGGAAAGAAGAAAAAAATGGAGTCGTATTCGTTTAACATTAGATGGTTATGAAGGATGGCTGGATAATGAACAATTTCTTTTAATACCTGGAGAAGATTACGATCAACTTAATAAACAGCCTTTTAAACTTTCTTCAGATTTAGTTGATTATATAACCACTGCAGATAATGAATTACTTACTATTTGCATTGGAAGTAATGTAAATAATATTGAATATCTGAAGCATAATTTTGAGGGAAAGTTTATTTCAGCTTCTACTCCTAATCTAAATATTGTAGAAACAGCTCTGGACTATCTTAATTGCCCCTATTTATGGGGTGGTAAAACACCTCTTGGAATTGATTGTAGTGGATTTACCCAAATGGTATACAAATTGAATGGTTACAATCTTTTACGCGATGCCATCCAACAAGCTACTCAAGGAGAATCACTTAGTTTTATTGAAGAAAGTACAGCTGGCGATCTAGCTTTTTTTGATAATGATGATGGTGTAATAACCCATGTAGGAATAATTATGAAGGAAAACTATATTATTCACTCTCATGGTAATGTCCGTATCGATCGATTAGACCATACCGGTATTTTTAATGGTCTGAAAAAAAAATATTCTCACAAGCTTAGGGTCATTCAACATATTCTATAAAAAAAGTCTCTATAAATTTATAGAGACTCTTTATTATCTAAATAAGGATATTATTATTGTTTTGCCTCCATTTCTATAAGGCGAGATTTCAACACTTTATACTTATCATCTTGGCCTAACTGGCTATAGATGTTCATAAGAGTTTTCACTAATTCTATTTTATCGGGACGCAATTTACTAGCAGATTCCAAATAAGGAATGGAATTAGTAAATAACTCTTTTCTTTTCGCCTGAAGTTCATCATACTTTTTATTGTCTGCTCTTGAAGTTCCCAGCGCATTCATTTCTTCAATAATTTGTTCATCCTCAGACAACAAAAGGTCTGCTATATTTATTAGAACCTCTGCATAATCGGGCTTCAACTCTAACGCATTTTCATAGTATTTTAGTGCTTTTTCATTATCACCAATATTTTTACTTACTACACCTAGGTTGAAATATATTTCAGGGTTGGTTGAATCTAATGACAAGACCTCCTGCATTAATTCCTTATATCGATCGACATCTCCCATTTTATATACCATTTCAGCTTCAGTTCTTATCAATGATATATCTTCAGGGTTTTCTTCCCTTAATTCTTTCATTAAATATAAAGCATTCTCATTATCTCCTTTTTCAATATAAGCTATAGTTAAATTCCGAAGAATAATTGATTGAGCAGATTTAGAAATAACGGTTTCAGGTTTATTATAATCACCACTTTTAATGAATAAATTTCTTTCCATTTCAGACCCAAATGACTTAACCTCACCTGTTTCAATTTCTACGGCTGTAAAGGTTATTATTTTTCCGGTATAACCCAGTTCACCTAATGCTTTGTAATATTTTATAGCATTATCGTAATTTTTATCAAGACCAGAACTTATAGCTGCATTAAATAAATATAAGGTGTCCTGCTTACTATAACTATAGGCTGTATAATACTCTTCGGATGCCAAACCATATTTTTTAGCATTGATATTATCTCTTGCATTATTTTCTAATTCTCTTTTAAGATTTTGAATGCCAGTATTTGCTTTAGATGCATAATTCCCTTTAGGGCTAATTTCAATAGCTCTTGCAAAAGCGTCTCCAGCCATTTTCAATTTACTAAGATCATTTCCCGCAGTTGCCAGAATAGCTTCTCCCCTGGCAATGTAATATTGAGCTTTTAGATCATTTTTTGCATTTTCAATAAGACCTTCGGCCTGGTTTAATAAAGAGATAGCCTCAGTGAAATTTCCCGATTTTATTGCCTTTTGTGCTTTTTTTATTTCTTTTTTTTGTCCAAATGTTATTGCGGAAATCACTATAAATCCCACTATTAAAATTTGTTTTTTCATTGTTATCTTCTTTATTCGTTGTTTTCGGTTTGTGTATTATTTATATCAGCATTATTTTCAGAATTATCATTAGTCATGCCCTCCTTGGAATCATCGTTTTCATTAAAATTTACATCTTCCTCTTCATGTACTACCTTGGCAACTGCTGCAATGGCATCATTTTCACGAACTTTAATAAGTCGCACCCCTTGTGTTGCACGACCCATAACACGTAAAGTCGCTACTGCCAATCTAATAGCTACACCAGATTTATTAATTATCATTAAATCATCACTATCATTTACGTTCTTAATGGCTACTAATTTACCTGTTTTTTTTGTAATATTAATAGTTTTTACACCTTTACCTCCTCTGTTAGTAATTCTGTAATCTCCAATTTTTGATCGCTTACCATAACCATTTTCTGAAACAACCAATATATCAGATTCAAAATCATCTACAGCAATCATACCTATAACCCTGTCATTTTCAGCACCTAATCTTATACCTCTGACTCCAGAAGCATTTCTTCCCATCGGACGGGTTTTTTCCTCTTCAAAACGTATTGCTTTTCCTGTTCTAACTGCTATCATAATCTGACTATCACCCGTAGTTAGTTTTGCTTCAAGTAGTTCATCTCCTTCTCTAATTGTTATAGCATTTATTCCATTTATACGAGGCCTTGAGTATTGCTCCAATGGTGTCTTTTTAACTTGACCCTTTATTGTTGCCATGATCACATAATGACTATTTATGTATTCTTCATCTTTAAGATCTTGAGTACATATAAAAGCTTTCACCTTATCATCCTGTCCTATATTTATTAAGTTTTGAATCGCACGACCTTTTGAAGTGCGACTTCCTTCGGGAATTTCAAAAACCCGCATCCAGAAACACTTTCCTTTTTGAGTAAAGAAAAGCATATATTGGTGGTTAGTACCTACAAATATATGCTCTAAGAAATCTTCATTACGTGTAGATGATGCTTTTTTTCCATAACCACCTCGATGTTGTTTTTTATATTCTGAAAGTGAGGTGCGTTTAATATAACCCGCATGAGAAATTGTAATTACTACCTTTTCATCGGGAATTAAATCTGTTATACTTACATCTCCCCCTGCATACTCAATAACAGAACGCCGTTCGTCACCATACTTATTTTTAATTTCGTTTAACTCCTCTACTATAATTTTCATCCTGCGTTCCTTCTTTGCAAGAATATCTACATAATCTTCAATGGTATTCATCAAATCTTCATACTCGGTACGCAATTTATCTTGCTCAAGGCTGGTAAGTTGGCGTAAGCGCATTTCTACAATCGCTTTTGTTTGAATATCTGATAATTTAAAAGCTTTGGTTAACTTAGCCCGAGCTTCATCTGCATTGGTAGAAGCACGAATTAAACGTATAACTTCATCAATATTATCTGAAGCAATGATTAATCCTTCCAGGATATGTGCACGTTCTTTGGCTTTACGAAGCAGATATTCAGTACGACGAACTACTACAACATGTCGATGTTCAACAAAGTAATGTATAAGTTCTTTTAAATTTAATAAACGAGGCCTTCCTTTTACCAAACAAATATTATTTACACTAAAGCTAGATTGCAAAGCAGTATACTTATACAACATATTAAGTACAATGTTGGGGATTGCGTCCCGTCTTAAAATATAAACGATTCGCATTCCTTTTCTATCGGACTCATCTCGAATGTTAGATATACCGTCAATTTTTTTATCGTTAACTAAATCAGCAGTTTTTTTAATCATTTCTGCCTTATTTACTTGATAAGGCACTTCGGTAACAATAATACATTCTCTTCCGTTTACTTCTTCAAAATGAGTTTTTCCCCTTATAATGATTCGACCTCTTCCAGTATGAAAAGCATCCTTTACACCTTCATAGCCGTAGATAATTCCCCCTGTTGGAAAATCTGGGGCTTTTATATATTGCATTAACCCATCAATATCAATGTCGCTATTCTCTATATAGGCTATAGTCCCGTCAATAACTTCATTTATATTATGAGGTGGCATATTGGTAGCCATCCCTACTGCAATTCCCGAAGCTCCATTAATTAATAAACCCGGAACACGAGTGGGAAGTACCGTAGGTTCTTTTAAAGTATCATCAAAATTAAGTTTGTGGTCTACGGTATCTTTGTCTATATCAGCGAGCATGTCTTCAGAAATCTTCTGCATACGTGCTTCTGTATAACGCATAGCTGCCGGACTGTCACCATCAATAGATCCAAAATTTCCCTGACCATCTACCAACATATAACGCAAACTCCAATGCTGAGCCATCCGTACCATTGCATCGTAAACTGAAGTATCACCATGGGGGTGATATTTACCTAAAACCTCTCCTACAATTCTTGCAGATTTTTTATGAGCACCCGTCGCTCTTATACCCAACTCATGCATGCCAAATAAAACTCGCCTATGTACAGGTTTCATACCATCCCTAACGTCGGGTAATGCCCGAGACACAATGACAGACATTGAATAATCAATGTAAGCCGATTTCATTTCATCCTCAATGTTAATAGGGATTAATTTTTCGCCTTCAACCATAAATATTTTCTTTAATTTTACGTTATAATTTTGAAAAAGCAAGATACACTAATTGTAACTTTATGGGCAGATCTACGGGTCAATTATTAATTAATTTATTAACAAAAAAGGATTGTAAATTCGTTAATAACTAACCTTCTTTTATTTTGATTTTAGTAAGTTTTTTTGTCCTTTTACTACAATTCATATTAAAAGGCATGGTTTTTGTCTTATTGAAATATTTATACTTATTTTAGACGCGTAGGAAATTAAATTATGGATGATAATTTTTCACCAAGAGTAAAAGATGTAATTGCATATAGCAAGGAAGAAGCATTGCGATTAGGTCACGATTTTATAGGCACAGAACATTTGATGCTTGGTTTACTTCGTGATGGTAATGGCAAAGCTGTATCTATATTGAATGCTCTAGATGTCGATCTTAATAATTTGCGTAGGAAGGTTGAAATACTGAGCCCTGCAAATCCTAGTTCAGAATCTGATAGTAATGATAAAAAAAGTCTTCATTTAACTCGACAAGCAGAAAGAGCCTTAAAAACAACATTTTTAGAAGCAAAGTTATTTCAAAGTTCTTCGATTAATACAGCTCACCTATTGTTATGTATTCTTAGAAATGACAATGATCCCACTACTAAATTGTTGAATAAAATGAAAGTAGATTATGACGGTGTAAAAAATCAATTCAAACAATTGATATCAAAAGATGAGGATATTATCGAAAGTCCCACTTCTGAATCTTTCCCAAATGACGATGATACTACTTCAGAAGACAGTAGTGAGAAAGAAAATATTTTTTCGGGAACTAGTTCAAAAACCACTAAAAAATCTAAAACCCCTGTTTTAGATAACTTCGGAAGAGATCTCACTACCTATGCAGAAGAGGGGAAATTAGATCCTGTGATAGGTCGTGAAGCCGAAATTCAAAGAGTATCTCAAATTTTAAGCAGAAGAAAAAAGAACAACCCATTGCTTATTGGAGAACCGGGAGTTGGCAAATCTGCTATTGCAGAAGGGCTTGCATTACGGATAATCGAACGAAAAGTATCACGTATTTTGTTTGATAAACGAGTCGTGACTCTCGATCTTGCAAGTCTTGTCGCTGGAACAAAATATCGGGGGCAATTTGAAGAACGCATGAAAGCAGTAATGAATGAACTTGAAAAAAATGAAGATATCATTCTTTTTATTGATGAAATCCATACCATTGTGGGTGCTGGAGGTGCTACGGGCTCATTAGATGCCTCTAATATGTTTAAACCAGCCCTAGCACGTGGTGAAATACAATGTATTGGAGCAACTACACTTGACGAATATAGACAATACATAGAAAAAGACGGTGCACTGGAACGAAGATTTCAGAAGGTATTGATAGAGCCAACAACTGTTGAGGAAACCATAGAAATACTTTTAAACATTAAAGATAAATATGAAGCACATCATAACGTTCTTTATACCGATGATGCGCTTAAAGCCTGTGTAAAATTAACCAATAGATATATGTCAGAGCGATTCCTTCCAGACAAGGCGATAGATGCAATGGATGAAGCAGGTTCACGAGTACATATTACCAATATGCATGTACCTGATAAAATTCTGGAGCTTGAAGAAAAGCTTGAAGAGGTAAGAAAACATAAAAACTCTGTTGTAAAAAAGCAAAAATACGAAGAAGCCGCAAAACTTCGTGATGATGAAAAGAACATTGAAAAAGAACTTTCCATAGAACAAAAAGCCTGGGAAAAAGAATCAAAACTTCATAAAGAAACAGTAACCGAAGTAAATGTAGCCGAAGTAGTTTCAATGATGACGGGAGTTCCAGTGAACAGAATTGCTCAAACCGAAATCAAGAAACTTGCTGAACTACCCAACCGTATTAAGAGTAAAGTTATTGGTCAAGACGATGCGGTTGCAAAGGTTGTAAAAGCAATCCAACGAAATCGAGCCGGACTAAAAGATCCTAACAAGCCCATTGGGTCCTTTATTTTTTTAGGTCAAACAGGAGTTGGTAAAACACAACTTGCTAAAGTATTGGCCCAAGAACTTTTTGATTCTGACAATGCATTAATACGAATCGATATGAGTGAGTATATGGAAAAATTTGCTATTTCTCGATTGGTAGGTGCTCCCCCTGGATATGTTGGATACGAAGAAGGCGGTCAACTTACCGAAAAAATAAGAAGAAAGCCTTATTCAGTAGTTTTATTGGACGAAATAGAAAAAGCCCATCCCGATGTGTTTAATATGTTATTGCAAGTTCTCGATGATGGCTATTTAACAGATAGTATGGGACGGAAAATAGATTTCAGAAATACGATCATTATAATGACTTCGAACATAGGATCTCGCCAGTTAAAAGACTTTGGTCAAGGAGTGGGCTTCGGTACAGCAGCAAAAACCAAACAAGAAGATACTTATGCAAAAGGTGTTATTGAAAACGCTCTTAAAAAAACATTTGCACCCGAGTTTTTAAATCGTATAGATGATGTGATGGTATTTAACACATTAGACAAAGAGGATATATATAAAATTATTGATATTGAATTGGCAATTCTGTTTGATAGAATTATAGATCTAGGCTATAAATTGACACTTACAAAAAAAGCCAAGGATTATATAGTTGATAAAGGATTTGACAAGAAATATGGCGCCAGACCCCTAAAAAGAGCCATTCAAAAATATGTCGAAGATGCTTTAGCTGAGGAAATAATTAACTCTAAACTTAAAGAGGGTGACACCATAACAATGGATCTTGATAAAAAAGAAAATAAATTAACCATCAAAATTAAAAAACAAAAGAAGGCAACCGAAACATAAATAAATTGTTTTACTAAATTTTAAACAGCACCTGAATTGTCAATCTATTTAAAAGAGATTTTGATAAGGTTAAAGAAAAAGTATAGATAGAAGGGTGTAATCAATTAAATAATAAATCATTATCTACATTAAAGCTTTGTAAAAAAGCTATAGATGCATGAATGTCATTTGCTAACAATCTGTCTTCATCTACAAAGGGTACAGATTGTCTAAATGAGTCTAAAAGAGATTCCAAAAAAGGTGAAGTTTTCTTAGGCCTTCTAAATTCGATTGCTTGTGATGCATTTAACAACTCAATTGCAAGAACCGTCTCAACATTTTCAACCACTTTCAAGCACTTTGTAGCTGCATTAGCCCCCATGCTAACATGATCTTCTTGACCATTTGATGATACAATGGAATCAATTGATGCGGGAGTTGCCAATTGTTTGTTCTGGCTCACAATACTAGCGGCTGTATACTGTGGTATCATGAATCCACTGTTTAATCCTGTGTTCTCCATTAAGAAACTGGGTAGATCGCGTAATCCAGATACCAATTGATAGGTTCTCCTTTCGGATATGCTAGCCAGTTCTGCCATAGCAATAGAAGTATAATCCAATGCTAAAGCTAAGGGTTGTCCATGGAAATTTCCTCCGGAAATAATTTTGTCTTCTTTTATGAAAATATTTGGGTTATCGGTAACCGAATTGATTTCGGTTTTAAATGTTTTATTTACAAATGTTAAAGTATCCTTAGTGGCACCATGAACCTGTGGTATGCATCTAAATGAATAGGGGTCTTGTACATTTGTTTTTTCGGAGGATCCTATTTCACTACCTTCCAATATTTCATTGATTCGCTCTGCTGTTTTAATTTGCCCCCTGTGAGGACGAACCATGTGCACTAAAGAATCAAACGGACTCATATTGCAATCGAATGCGTCAACAGAAAGTGATCCAATAACATCGGCTAAATAAGAAAGTTTAAAACTTTTAAGTAAGATACACACACCGTAAGCACTCATAAATTGTGTACCGTTTAATAATGCTAATCCTTCTTTAGCTTGTAAAGTAATTGGTTTCCAATTATATGATATAAGAACTTTTTCTGAAGCCATTATTTTATCTCCAACATATACTTCGCCCTTACCCAATAAAGGTAATGATAAATGTGCCAAAGGCGCTAAATCACCAGATGCTCCCAAACTGCCTTGTGTATATACTACAGGAAGAATATCATTATTATAAAAATCAATTAATCTTAATACGGTTTCAAGCTGTACACCGCTATATCCAAAACTCAATGATTGGACCTTAAGAAACAGCATTAATTTCACAATGGGTTTTGGAACTAAATCTCCAGTCCCACAAGCATGAGACATTACAAGATTTTCTTGAAGTTTAGATAAATTTTTCTCTGCTATAATTACATTACATAACGAGCCAAAACCGGTATTAATTCCATAGATTGGTTCATTATTATTTTTAATTTTTGAAATAAGGTATTCCCTTGATTTCTTAATATTAAGAGTAGCTTCATCAGAAAGTTTTAATTTCTTTTTTGATTCTATAAGCTCTTTTATAATAGGTAAATCAAGTAACTGATTACTTATATAATGAAAATTTGACATTGAATTGACTTATTATTTTACACAAAAATACCAATTTCTTGTTAAGATTTTCACTATTTCTTAATTCTCAAGAATAATACTGTAATTTAGCAAATATTTTAAAATAAAAATGATGAAAAACCTAGCAATTCTATTAGTAACAATTGCATTATTCTCTTGTAAGGAAGAGATAAAACCAACTTATGTAGTTTTTGAGGGTAACGTTGAAAACAACAGTGCCGAAACCGCAATGATTTTTGGCAACGATTTTGAGATTAAAATTCCAATTTCTGATACAGGCACTTTTAGTGATACTTTAGACATTGATATAGATGGGTTCTACACTTTAAGAATCGGTCGGGAGAGCACTTCCATCTATCTTATTAAAAATTCAAATTTTGCTGTAAAACTTGATGCGAAAGAATTTGATGAGACACTTTTATATAGCGGTGATGTAGCTTCAGAAAACAACTATTTAGCGGCTAAATATTTACTATCTGAAAAAGAAATGTCATTTTCAGATGTGTTTAAAATGTCGGAATCTGATTTTCTAAAAGAGATTTCGGTATATAAAGATAATTATATCAAGCTGTTAAATGAATCTCTTTATTTATCTGAAACTTTTATAGAATTGGAATCGAAAGAATTGGAATATGCTCATATAATGAATTTAGAAAATTATCCTGGTTATTACATTTATTTAACTAGTGATAAAAGTTTTAAAGTATCGGAATCCTTTTATGGATCAATTAAGGATATTAATTTTAAAGATACCATAGCTTTTAGAAATTCTCACGGATATCAGAAAATGCTATTAACACACTATGGAAGGTTATCAGATGAAAATTCTGGTTTAGAGAAGTACAACAAAACAGTTAGCTTTTTGAAAAATGTAGATTTCAACCTACCAAATGGGTATGCAAAAGATAATTTAATGTCAAAATTTTTGACTTATAATTTAAAAGCTGATGAATCACTTGAAGAGGCATACAACCTTTATATAAATGCTAATCCTAATTCTGAAAACCTACCTAAAATAACTGAGAATTATAATTTATTAAAAAACCTTACACTCGGAAATAAATCTCCAACTTTTGATTATGAAAACCACAAAGGGGGTACTACAAGTTTAAATGATTTAAAGGGTAAATATGTATATGTAGATGTGTGGGCAACTTGGTGTGGTCCCTGTAAAAGAGAAATTCCATATTTAAAAGAAGTAGAAATGGAATATCACGACAAAAACATTGCTTTTGTAAGTATTTCTATCGATGTAAAAAAAGATCATGATACTTGGATAAAAATGGTAGATGATAAGGATCTTGCCGGTGTTCAACTTTTTGCCGATAACGATTGGAAATCAAAATTTGTAACAGATTACGGTATTAAAGGAATTCCTCGTTTTATTCTAATTGATGATGAAGGTAATATTGTAAATTCTGATGCTCCAAGACCATCCAACTCAGATTTACGTGATGTGCTTGAAAGTTTAGATTTTTAAAAAAATTAAGATAACTAATCCTAAACAAAAACTCTATGACAACGCTCAATCCCTATTTAATATTTAACGGGAATTGTGAAGAAGCATTTAATTTCTATAAATCTGTTTTTGGGGGTGACTTTCCCTATGTGGGGAAGTTTAAAGATATGCCGGAAAATTCAGATTATGTTGTTGAAGAAGCTAACAAAGAAAAAATCATGCATATATCCTTGCCTATTAGTAAGGAAACTATTTTAATGGGAAGTGATTCTTCAGAAGCGTTTGGAAAGGCATCTGTGATCGGGAATAACTTTTTTGTTTCAATCTTTACAGATACTGTAGAAGAGGTTACAAGAATTTACAAAGAACTTTCAAAAGGAGGCAAGATTAAAATGTCATTAGCCAAAACTTTTTGGGAATCGTATTTTGGAATGTTTATCGATAAATTTGGCATTCACTGGATGGTAACTTGTGAGTTAAAAGGACATAAATATTTTGAAGATAAAAATAAAAAGTAAAAATAATAACTATAACATTTCATATAAAGAAAAAGCTCCTATCAGGGAGCTTTTTTTACATCATTTGTTAGTTCCACATCACCATCCTGCTTAGTCAGGGCAAGATATGCGCTCCCTATTTTATCTGTAATTTCTGATGCTATAACGGCTTCAAATCCCATTGTATGGGAGGCTATATTTCCGGCACTTCCGTGAAGATATACACCTAATTTTGCCGCTTGTGACGGATCATAACCTTGAGATAGCAAACCAGTAATTATACCCGACAATACATCACCACTACCTGCTGTAGCCATTCCCGGGTTTCCTGTAGTATTAATATAAATCTTATCTTCATAAATAGTTAAAGTATAGGCTCCCTTAATAAGTAATATCACTTCATACTTTTTTGAAAAATTCAAAGCTTTATCAATCTTATCATAGTCATTTTTCCAAGTACCGATTAATCTTTTTAATTCACCTGGATGTGGTGTTAATATTGAATTCTTTGGAAGAATATTTAATAATTCTTTGTTTTCGGATATACAATTCAATGCATCTGCATCAACAACTAAAGGGGACTTAGTTTCTGAAAATAAATTTTTAAGAGCCTTTACGGTTTCTTTAGTTGTTCCTATCCCCATCCCTACACCAATAGCAGAAGGAATAAAATTGATTTTAATAGAACTAATATGTTTTTCCGCTGCATCCACTATAGTCATTGCTTCTGGTAGAGCTACCTGAATTACTTGGTATCCACAATTGGGTACAAATACCGAAACTAAACCTGCACCAATTTTTAGGGTTGCTTTTGCTGCTAACAAAGCAGCACCTAATTTACCAAAACTTCCACCGATAATTAACGCATGTCCAAAACTTCCTTTATGATCAAATTTTTCTCTAGGCTTATACACTTTTTGAGCATCTAGCTTATCAAATGTTTGAGCAATTGATTTGGTATTAACCAGATAGTCAGGATCAAGACCAATATTCAGGACTTCAAAATAGGGAGCATACCTTGCTGTTTCAGGTAAAAAGAATGCCAATTTTGGTGATTGGAATGTTAGTGTATGACTTGCTAATATAACTGCTTCAGTATCATTAAGAGCTTTATTGGAATATAACCCACTAGGAATATCAATTGCTAATTTAAAAGCTTTGTATTTGTTTAGATGCTGTATCAAATTTTTCACCCACCCTTCAGGAGGTCGATTCAAACCAATCCCGAAAATAGCGTCAACAATAATATCTTCAGGCTTAATTTTCGGAAAATCTTTTTCAGAAGTCATCAAAACAGGCCATTTTTTACTGGCATGCTTTATACGATCATAATTTATCAAAAAATCCTTGGAACGTTTGTTTGTATAATTTACTATATATGTATTAATATTATAACCTTTTTCGATAAGCAATCTCCCTACCACCAAACCATCACCACCATTATTTCCAATTCCACAAAAAATATGAATGGGTACTTTTGACCCTTTCATTTTTTTATGTAACCAATTAAATACTTCGACTCCCGCACGCTCCATGAGTTCTGCAGAAGAAATCTTTTGATTTTCAACAGTAATAGCATCGGCTTTATACAATTGTTCTGCAGAGAATATTTTCATAAAATGGAAATTAACTTTTATTGATCGTATTAAATACAAAATTACTACAATACTTGTCAACCAGCGCTTAGATACTTTTTATAGTCCGCAAGTTACCAAGCCTGTAGAAAACAATCAAATATTTCCTGTGTTACATTTAAAGATTGTAATACATTTGCGAAAAATTTATAAAAATTGAAGGATACAGCACTTTCACATATTCACAAAGAATTAGGCGCTAAAATGGTCCCTTTTGCAGGGTATAATATGCCTGTTTCTTACGAAGGAGTAAATATTGAACACAAAACCGTACGTAATGCGGTTGGAGTTTTTGATGTATCTCATATGGGTGAATTTTTAATCACTGGACCAAATGCTTTAGAACTAATTCAAAAAGTTACCACTAATGATGCATCAAAACTATTAGACGGTCAAGCACAATACAGTTGTTTGCCAAATGATAGTGGAGGAATAATAGACGATTTAATTATTTACCGTTTTAATGATAAAAAATGGTTACTTGTAGTGAATGCTTCAAATATTGAAAAAGACTGGAACTGGATAAGCAAGAACAACACAGTGAAAGCTGAAATGCGTAACATTTCAGATGATTTCTCATTGCTTGCCATACAAGGACCTAAAGCTGTAGAAGCTTTGCAATCGCTTACATCAGCAGATCTAAATGCTATAAAATTTTATACCTTTATAGTAGCCGATTTTGCAGATATTGAACATGTAATTATTAGTGCTACAGGTTATACCGGAAGTGGTGGTTTCGAAATTTATTGTAAAAACAGTGAGGTAGAACAAGTGTGGAACAAAGTAATGGAAGCAGGAAAAGAATATGGAATTAAACCTATAGGTTTAGCTGCACGTAATACGCTTCGCCTTGAAATGGGATATTGTCTTTATGGAAACGATATTAATGAAACCACCTCCCCTATTGAAGCTGGTTTAGGATGGATTACAAAGTTTACAAAGGATTTTATTAATTCTGAAAACTTAAAAATTGAAAAGGAACATGGAACTGAGCGTAAATTAGTAGGTTTTGAGCTCAATGAACGTGGTATTCCTCGTCAGGGTTATGATATTTTAAATGTCCATGAAAAAAAAATTGGTGAAGTTACCAGCGGGACTATGGCACCTTCCTTAGGAATTGGAATAGGTATGGGATACGTGCCAATTTTATATGCAGATGTTGGATCGAAAATCCTTATTCAAATTCGAAAAAATACTGTACCTGCTACCCTAATTAAATTACCCTTTTATAAAAGCTAAATTTGAATAAGATACTTATCCTAGGCGCGAGTGGTTTTATAGGAAACACACTTTATAAAGAGTTACTTCCATACTTTGATGTTTATGGAACATATTGTAGCCTTAACGAAAATATGCTAGAAAACCAGGTCTTGTTTAAATTCAATGTTGAGACAGATACGATTTCTATTCTTCTAAATAAAATAAAGCCCAATTATATTATTTCAAGTTTACGTGGTGATTTTAAAGCTCTATATAAAGTTCATCAGCAAATATATGATTATGTAAAAACTCGGGTTAATTGTTGTTTTTTATTTCTTTCAACAGTAAACGTGTTTGACGGAAAATTTGCCTTCCCTTCATACGAAAACGACACATTATTGGCTGAAAGTGAATATGGAAAATATAAAATTTCTGTCGAAAGAATGTTTTACAAACTTCCCGAAAAAAAATATCTAATACTTAGGTTACCAATGGTTTTAGGAGTTAACTCTCCAAGAGTTTATCAACTAAAACAAGCATCAATTCATAATGCAGTATTTGAAGTATTCCCCAATTTGATAATTAGTATAACAACAGCCGATAAAATTGCTCAGCAAATACATTATATAATTAATAAAAAACTTAAAGGTATCTATCATTTAGCAACTAATGATGTTATACACCACAGTGACCTTTTTCAGGAACTTGCAAAACGTTTAGAACTTAAAAAAATAATTTTCACACAGGCCTATACTTCTAATGAGGACAGGTATCTGGCAATACTTCCCAAGGTAAATAAATTACCGAAAACATATAGAATTTCGGTTGCACAGGTTATAGAATATTGTACCTTGAAAGAAGAAATTAAAACCCTTAAAAATTAACAATGAAAGCACTTTCAGAAAAACAAATAAAAGAAAAATTAAAGAGCTTTGAGTCTTGGGGATACTTTGAAAATGCAATTCATGCCTCTTTTGAATTTGATAATTTTAAAGATGCTTTTTCTGTAATGACTCGTATTGCTTTTGAAGCCGAAAGGTTGCAACATCATCCAGATTGGTCCAATGTTTATAATAGATTACAGATAAGTCTTTCTACACATGATGCCGGGGGCGTAACTGAAAAGGATTTTGAGTTAGCAAAAATAATTGATGCCATCACAAGTTGATTTTTATTGTTTTTGGTAGAATTTTATTTTTGAGATTAAATAACCGTAGTATGGGAAGAGCTTTTGAATTTAGAAAGGCAAGAAAAATGAAACGCTGGGCGGCTATGTCAAAAGCGTTTACTCGTATTGGGAAGGATATTGTAATGGCAGTAAAAGAAGGGGGTCCATCCCCCGACTCCAATTCACGGTTGCGGGCTGTAATACAAAATGCCAAGTCTGTAAATATGCCAAAAGACAATATTATGAGAGCGATAAAAAGAGCCAGTGACAAAAGTCATGGTAATTATAAAGAAGTGCTTTTTGAGGGCTACGCTCCACATGGAATTGCTGTTTTGGTAGAAACAGCAACCGATAATAATACCCGTACAGTAGCCAATATTCGTTCGTATTTTGCTAAATGTGATGGCAGCATGGGAACTTCTGGTTCTGTAGTGTTCATGTTTGATCATACTTGTAATTTTAGAATAAATCCAGAAGAAATTAACCTTGAAGAACTTGAATTAGAATTTATCGATTACGGTGTAGAGGAGGTTTTTGAAGATGAAGATGGTATATTAATTTATGCTCCATTTGAAAGCTTTGGTTATATACAAGCGGCACTTGAAAATAAAAATATTGAAATACTATCCTCTGGATTTGAGCGTATACCACAAGTAACGAAAAATCTTACAAAAAAAGAAGTTGTTGATGTTGAAATATTACTCGAAAAAATTGAAAATGACGATGATGTACAAAATGTTTATCATACTATGGACGAATCTTCACAGTAATAGCTTATAATTTATCTTATTAACTGAATGATTACGCACATAAACAATAGTAGATCTATTAAGTATATTCTGGTTTTTTGCCTACCACTCCTTTGTAAAAGGATTTTAAAACTTTTGTGTCCTTCTCAATATCTCCAGTAGTATAAAAAGGAATGCCAATAGATACTGTTTTTGTTTTATAATCAAAAGATACACATATAATTGGAACACTGGCATTCTGTGCTATATAGTAATATCCTGTTCGCCAGGAATCTACTTTTTTACGAGTTCCCTCTGGTGCTAAAGCTAATCGAAACTCATCCTTAGATTCGAAAATATTGACAATGGCTTCCACTTTATTTTGTTTAGAACTTCTATCAAGTGGAGTGCCACCCATCCACTTAAAATACCCGCCAAATGGCCATCTAAATAGTTCTTTTTTAGCTACAAAATTAATATTAGTGTTTACAATTTTTCTAACAAATACACCTATATAAAAATCATGCCAACTCGTATGGGGCACAACAATTATTACAGCCTTTTTAATCTCATTATCAAAAGTGCCTTTTATTTTCCAACCCAATAATTTTTGAAATATGAATTTTGTAACAACCATTGAAGAAGTTTGATATTACATCCTTAAGTACATTTTTTTGAGTTTTTCACGGGTCATTATAGATTCCCAATTATCACCTAATGCGTTTTCCCATAATGGTACTAAACTCAAAGCAATATCTATCATGGTTTCCATTTGCTCTTCAGAAATGTTACCGCAAATGTTTTGGGGTAATTTAATATTGTTTTTTTTCTTCATTTTTTTAAATATAGCAACTCCCTCGGGATAATATTCTCCAAGATGATCAAAAACTATACAGTTGCCTATTCCGTGTTTTGTGTCAAGTACATAAGACAGACCATAACTCATGGCATGAGCAATACCTACTTGTGAATATGCTATGCTCATTCCACCATGCCAAGATGCCATCATTAACTTAGCTCGAGATTCTTCTTTTGTTAATGTATTTTTTAAAAATATTTCTTTACATAATTCAAAAGCCTTTTCACCATAACTTTGACTAAAAGCATTTAAATAAGTGCCATTTAAAGATTCTATGCAATGAATAAAACAATCCATTCCTGTATAAAACCATTGTTTTTCGGGTACACCTATTGTTAAATCTGGATCTAGAATAACTTGGTCAAATGGGGTGAAATCACTATTTATGCCTAGTTTCCGTTCCGGGCCAGATAAAACGGTAGTTCTTGAAACTTCAGTTCCAGTGCCAGAAATAGTAGGAATACCAACGTGATAAACTGCTTTGTTTTTTACCAAATCCCAACCCTGATAATCGGCAGCACTTCCCTTATTTGTAAGTAAAATAGCAACGGCTTTTGCTAAATCCAATATAGAACCTCCGCCTATACCAATAATTCCTGAAGGTAAATATGTTATTTCTGATTTTATATCTTTAACAATCAAATCGACCTGTGAAGTTTTTGGCTCTTCTTTTGAAGATATAAAAATCAATTTGTCATTAAAACGAGGATTAATTCTTACTATTAATGATTGGTTTTTCTCAAATACATCATCTACTAAAAAAATAAACGGATTTTTATTAATGCGATTTGGAGCCAATATTATTGACAATTGATCAAAACTACCCTGCCCAAATACAACCTTGGGTACCATGGGGAAATTTCGAAATTTATTTTTAGTAGTAATAAGTGTATTTTCTTCTTTTAAGGCAATATTTGCACGAATTAAATCTTCAGGAGTATCAATTTCAATTCCAGGAGTATTAGAAATAGCCATCTTAATATTTTTACCATATTCCAGATAACGTATACATTCAATTTTTTCAGTAGCTTCAATTGGTCGCATGGGCAATTTATAAAAATCCATTAAAGCTTGCTTTCTAAAAGCATAGATTCCTTTGTGCTTATAATATTGTACTTCATCATTTTTATCTCGAAGGAAAGGTATTGGAGAGCGCGAAAAATAAAGCGCAAAGTTATCTTTATCAACTATTACTTTTACACAATTAGGATCATTTATCTCATTCCAGTCGTTAATTTCTGTCATAAGAGTGACCAAATCAATCTTATTGGCGTCTTTACCTTTATATTCATTAAGTACTTGTTCTAAGGCTTCTTTACTTGTAAAAGGTTCATCTCCCTGCACATTAACTACAATATCAACATCCATATCTTCAATAGCTTCTGCTATTCTGTCACTTCCACATTGATGCTCTTTAATACTCATAATTGCTTTGCCCCCATGAAGTTCAATCTCGCTGTAGATAATTTCACTATCGGTAACAACATAAACTTCATCAAACAATTTGGTAGCCATTGTTGCTTCGTAAGTACGAACAATAACAGACTTACCGCCTAGGTCTTGCATTAACTTTCCAGGAAAACGAGTAGCGCTGTAACGCGCCGGAATCATTGCTATTATTTTCAAAGTAATTCTTTATTGACCTCAAAAATACTTAAAACTATTCATTTTATAATCATTATAATAAAACTTCAAAAAAAACTTCAAATCATCACAATACAAATAATTAATAATAATTTTTATTATTTAACAATAAAAATATTACTATTGCTAATTTTCAAAAAAATCATCTTGAAAGCCAACCAGGTAAAGTTTTTCTTTTGCTCTTGTAATTGCTGTATACAGCCAACGCAAATATTCTTTATCGATCCCATTAGGCAAATAGGGTTGCTCTACAAAAACATTTTTCCATTGTCCTCCCTGAGATTTGTGACAGGTAACAGCATAAGAGAATTTTATCTGCAACGCATTAAAATATTCATTCTTTTTTACTGAAAGCAATTTTTTATAATTAGATTTTATTGAGGCATAATCCTTTAAAACTTCTTGATAAAGTTTGTTAGAATCATTGTTAGATAAAGATGCAGTCTCAGAAGCTAACGTATTTAATAGTAAAACTGTTTCAAATGGGTTCATTTTGGGGTAATCAACCATTCGTATGTTTACATTTGCAAACCTAAAACCATAAAGTTCTATAAAACTAAAAATTTCTAAGACCTCAATTATATCCCCATTAGCAATAAATCCGGCATCACTACTTGGTTTTACCCAAAAATAATTATTTTTTACTACCATTAAATAGTCACCAGCCGAGAGTTCTTCTTCCTGAAAAAGAATTCTATTCCGTATATTTTGGTTGTATAAATTAGCCCGTTTATTAGAGCGAACGATAAATACTGTTTCTTCATTCCCTATTGCTGAATATGAGTCATTAATGGCATCCATTAATTCTTGTCCGTCTAAAGGCCTAATTACCTCAGGAAAGGATATTTCTTCAAATTTAAAACAATCATAGAACTCATCCTCTAATTGTTTTCTTATTTTAGTTGCATTAACCAATATCCCACTATCTTTTTTTTGACGAACAACTTCATCTAATTCAATTGTAATTACATTTTTATTATAATTGTTTTTTAGAGATCGTACATCCAATGCCGGGCTAATAGATAGTTTAACTGGAGGCAATTGTGCTGTATCACCAATTAACAACAATTTACAATTCTGACCACCGTAAACAAATTGCATTAAATCGTCTAGGAGTGAACCATTT
Organism: Bacteroidota bacterium; assembly: GCA_022562895.1. Lineage (GTDB taxonomy): Bacteria > Bacteroidota > Bacteroidia > Flavobacteriales > Flavobacteriaceae > Marifrigoribacter. Next base: position 48,550 of record JADFOK010000012.1, read on the forward strand.
TCAAATAGTTTTGATTTTTGATTTATATCCGGAATCATAGATGCCTCATCTACTATAAAAATAGTATTTCGGTGTTTATTGGCTTGCAATGTAAAGGACACTCCTCCTCCTTTTTGTGGTTTTGGATAGTATATTTTTTTATGGATCGTAAACGCTTCTTTATTGGAATAATTACCTAAAACCTTTGCTGCTCTACCTGTTGGAGCAAGTAAAATAGCAGATTGTTTTACTTTCCAAATATTTTTCACCAATGTGCCAACAATCGTTGTTTTTCCCGTTCCGGCGTATCCCTTCAACAAAAAAACTTCGTTTTTATTATTACTCAAAGTAAAACTGGCAAGCATTTGAAGGGTAACATCTTGTTTTGCTGTTGGAGTATGTTGAAAATCATTTATTAAAATACTATTAAATTGAGATACATTCATTTACCCTGAAAATTTTTATGGTTTAAATATAGTTATGTTTTTTTCAGAATATACTTTTACGAATAAAAAAAAATTGTAGATTTGCGAAAGACCATTTAGAAAATAATAATAATCTTCATTTTAAATAATTATGATTTTAACATTAGTTCTTGGTATTGTTCTTTGTGTCGGCATAGCTATTTTTATGGAAAAAATTGTTCCATTAAAATTTAATCGCATTATTTCGTTATTATTCTGGGTTGTGATAATTTTTTTAAGTTATACGCTATATAAATCAATTGTTGGTCCTGTTGAATTCAACAAAATAAAAGTTGAACGATATAAAAAGGTTATTAAAAATTTAAAAGATATTAAAGCTGGTGAATTAGCCTATTTAGAAATAAATAGAAAATTTACTGCTAGTTTTGATAGTTTGGTGCGTTTTATCGATACTGCAGAGTTTGCAATTACTGAAAGACGTGATACGAGTTATGCAGATGTTGAAAAAAACCGGGCATTTGGTTTAGACCCACAAAAGGGAGGGTATTACATTGAAGAAATAATTATCGATACTTTGAGATTTTCATCTGTTAAGGATTCCCTTTACGGAAATTCAGACCGATATAAAACCATGATGAATATTCCAGTAGATGAAGTAGACCCAGCTATTTTTGAATTAAACGCAGGAAAAATTGAAATGAATGGTACTATTTTTTCTGTTTTTGAAGCAAGAGTCAATAAAGATGTTATTTTAAATGACCTTAATAAAGACTTGGTGAACCAAGAAAAACAAATTCAATCAGTTGATGGTGTGAATGGTCCTTATGTAAAAGTTGGGTCTATGGATGATGTTGATACCAGTGGTAATTGGCCAAAACTATATGATTCTGCAGGAAACCAGTAACATACCAACAAATATTACAAATAGACTGTCCGTTCAAGTTACATTGACCGGACTTTCTTTTTTAGTTAAAAATCCAGAGGATGATGTAGCCGTATTTTTTTCTGAAAAAAAGTTTAATCAAGACTATTCACCAGAGGACATACTTTTGGAAATTAAAACTATGCTATTACAAACCGAAGCACTACAAGGTGATTTTAAAAAAGTTACCGTTATTTATGCAACGAATCTTTATACGGTAGTCCCAACACCTCTTTTTGACGAAACTAAAGCTAGCGAATATTTAAAATTTAATTCTAAAATAATGACGAATGATTTCGTGGCTCATGATGCATTAGGACATTATAATATTACTACGGTCTACATTCCATATATTAATATTAATAATTACCTGTTTGATCGCTTTGGATCTTTTCAATATTATCATGCAATCACTATATTATTGAAATCTATATTGTATATAGAAAAACATTCCCTCGATAATAAAGTGTATTTGCATGTAATAAACAATATGTTCGATTTTATAGCGATAAAAAAAGGTGCATTATTACAATGTAACACCTATCTGTTTAAAACCCCGGAAGACTTTATTTATTATATATTGTTTTCTCTGGAACAATTAAAACTGAATCCAGACTCTATTGAATTTATTCTTTGTGGAAGTATCGATAAAGGAGATGAAATTTATAAGAAACTGTACACTTATATTCGTAATATTTCATTTATTAAAGTAGATCAGCCTCAAATAAAAATTAAAGACACGGATTCCTCTCATCATAACTTTCTTTTAAAAAACGCTTAATAATGCGTATAATTTCGGGAAAATACAAAGGAAAAAGGCTTTTAGCACCAAAAAAATTACCCGTACGACCTACTAAAGATTTTGCAAAAGAAGCCTTGTTTAATATTTTAAAAAATAAAATTGATTTTAATGAAATCTCCGTACTTGATCTCTTTGCGGGAACTGGAAATATAAGTTTTGAGTTTGCATCGAGAAGTACCCAAGAGATCACAAGTGTGGATGCATATTATGGTTGTGTAAAATACATTCAGAAAATAGCCGAAGAGCTTTCTTTTCCAATCAAAACTGTAAAGGCAGATGTTGTTAAATATATTGCATCTACAGACTCCTCATTTGATATAATCTTTGCTGATCCCCCATATAATTATGAAATCCACCTATTTGAAAAATTTATTGCTATTATATTTCAAAATAATTTATTGAAAACTAATGGATTTCTCATCGTAGAGCATTCCAAACACACAGATTTATCGATGGCTTCTAATTTTAGGGAGTCAAGAAGATATGGCGGAACTGTGTTTAGTTTTTTTGAATAAGATTTATTTAACTAAAACTAAAAAAAGCAGACCTATAAGCCGGATTCTGTAACCACCTAAGCGGATTCCCATCATTTATCTACGCGTATTGTTGCCATTACGCTTTATCTGCCTACCCTCCTGTATTGGGCGGGTACCCTCAAACACAGGTTTACTTGGCATTTCACCGTATAGAGTTTACATGATTTCACTACAGCATTACCTGTACATACTTTCTGTTGCACTTGTCCTATCTGCCTGAGGCGGATGACGGCCGTTAGCCGCTATACTACCCTATGGTGTCCGGACTTTCCTACCCTAAGTAAACTTAGGGTCGATGAGACGGTCTGCTTTTGCAAAAGTAAACCAATGTTAATAAATAACGTAAAATAGGAAACGCTATTTTTTAATAACTACATAGACATCTTTATATTTGTTTTACTTCTATGGAACACTTTATAGTATCAGCTAGAAAATACAGACCTACACTTTTTAAGGATGTAGTCGGGCAAAATGCCATTACTAATACATTAGAGAGCGCTATTAAAAATGATCATTTAGCCCAAGCATTATTGTTTACCGGACCCAGAGGTGTTGGTAAAACAACCTGTGCACGTATTCTTGCAAAGAAAATAAATCAAGACGGTTCCGAAAATCCCGATGAAGATTTTGCATTCAATATTTTCGAATTGGATGCTGCATCTAATAATTCTGTTGACGATATTCGAAATTTGATAGATCAGGTGCGTATTCCTCCACAAGTAGGAAATTATAAAGTATATATCATAGACGAAGTGCATATGTTATCCTCGGCCGCATTTAATGCGTTTCTGAAAACATTGGAAGAACCCCCTAAACATGCCATCTTTATATTAGCCACAACCGAAAAGCACAAAATAATTCCTACCATTCTTTCCCGCTGTCAGATATTTGATTTTAGAAGAATTACTGTAACCGATATTAAAGACCATCTTAAGTTCATAGCAAAAGCTGAGGGTATTGAAGCAGAAGAAGACGCATTGCTTATTATCGCTCAAAAAGCTGATGGTTCCTTACGAGATGCATTATCAATTTTTGATCGCGTGGTAAGTTTTTCAGAAAAAAATTTAACACATAAAGCAGTTACGGAAAATCTTAATGTGTTGGATTATACATATTTTTTTAAGGCAACAAATTTGATTCTCGATAACAATATCCCGGGAGTACTCATATTATTTAATGAAATTCTTTCAAAAGGTTTTGACGGGCATAATTTTATAACGGGATTAGCATCACATTTTAGAGATTTATTGGTCTGTAAAAACCCGGAAACCATTGAATTACTTGAAGTTGGAGAACAAGTAAAAACATTGTTTTTAGAACAATCAAAAAAAGCATCAAACGAATTTTTATTAGAAGGATTAATTATAACAAATAATTGCGATTTAAAATATAAAATAAGTCGTAATCAACGTTTGTTGGTAGAGTTATGCATTATGCAACTCGCGTCTCTTACTTTTAAGGACGAAAAAAAAAAGTATAGCTCATACTCTTCAGGCAAGTCTAAGAATTTTGTAATACCCCCCTCTTATTTTTCAGAAAATATTAAACCAACTAAAAAGGTTCAAAAATCTAATGAGGTTTCTGAACCCAAACAGGATTATTATGAAAAAAATGAAGAACTAACTCCTAAAGAAAAATCCAAAGATCGATTTATTGACCGGCCAAAAATATTAGCAGAACGAAATGCAAAAAAAATTTCAGCATTATCATTAAAAAGCGTTCAGAAAAAACAGCAATTAAAAAAAGAATTAATAGCCAACAATCCCAAAGTCCAAGATCTTCCGGTCAACGAGTTTTCTGAAAAAGAAATGTTAGTTGTTTGGGACGAATATGCTAAAAAAATAGAGAAAGAAGGAAAATATAATTTACTCTCTCACCTCACTATGACTGCTCCAAAACTCAATGGAAATTTAATACAGCTGGAATATCCAAATAGCACTATAAAAGTTGAAGTAGAACGTGCTAAATACGAATTGTTGACCTATCTTCAGAAGTCATTGAAAAATTTCGAGATTGATCTGGATATTATTGTAAATGAAACTACTGAAAAGCGCTATGCATATACACCAATTGAGAAATATGAAAAATTAAAAGAAAAAAATCCTCTTATTGAAACACTTCGAAAAGAATTTGATTTAGATATTTAATGATTGTTATTCGGTTTATTTGTTAAATTATTGATTTATAACTAAAAAATCATTTTAGCCATGCTTGGTTTAAAACTTCCCACAGATCCTCGTTGGGTAAACATAGTAGAAAAAAATATAGAAGAAATCCTAACAGATCATGCTTTTTGTGAGCAAAAGGCTGCTTCTACAGCGATTTCTTTAATTGTAAGTTTTCCCGAGTATTCTGAGTTAGTAAAAGAAATGGCAACTTTGGCAATAGAGGAAATCAGCCATTTTAATATGGTACACGATATTATTATAGCTCGGGGATGGATATTAGGAAGGAATAGAAAAGATGATTATGTTGTTGAGTTATTAAAATTTTTCCCAAAGGGTAGTAGTCGAACAACGCAATTAGTTCATCGTCTTTTATATGCTTCTTTAATTGAAGCCCGAAGTTGCGAGCGATTTAGATTATTAAGTAAAGAATTAAAAGATAAAGAACTAGCAGCATTTTATAAGCGTTTGATGATAAGTGAAGCGAATCATTACTCCATGTTTCTAAGATTTGCAAGAAAATATGGAAATCGAACTGAGGTAAATAAAAAATGGCAGGAACTACTTGCTTACGAAGCCGATATTATGAAAGATTTAGGGACTAAGATGACCATTCATGGATAATTAATTTGGAGATTTCTGTTCTTAATCATTGTTTCTTATTTTTATACAAACTCCTAATAATACCATCTGAGAGACCAATTTTTGGAACATACATATCTTTAGCACCACTCCATTTCATTGCAGATAAATAAATTTTAATTGCAGGAACAATTACATCTGCACGATCGGGATTCATGTTTAAGTTAACGATACGCTCTTCATAAGTCATCGCCTTAATATTTTTATAATACGTTGATAGATATAAATAACTTAAAGGCTCACCTATCTTTTTACCACTATTTTTATGAGTATTGTTTATATTACCTCCAGTACCTAATAAACAGATTTGAGGAATATCGCTTGTGTTGGTTATTATCCAATCTTTCATATCTTCCCATACGGAATCTTCAACTTTATTGCTCACCAGCCTGATGGTACCCAAATCAAATGAGCGTGAATTAACAAAAAGACCAGAAACAAAAATTGTTAATTCTGTACTGCCACCCCCAACGTCTACATAAAGAAAGGCTTTATCATTATTAATATGTAATATAATATCGGCGGTTGCAATAATAGCAGCTTCATCGTTACCATCTATTATTTCAATTTTAATATCGGTTTCTTTGTAAAGATTTTCTACGATTTTCTTTCCGTTTAAGGCTTCGCGCATAGCAGAAGTGGCACAGGCGCGATAACGTACAACATTATGAGTTTTCATTAACAAACGGAAAGCAATAAGAGCATCTACAATTCGCAAATAGTTTTTTTTGGATATTTTTCCATTCAAAAATACATCCGTACCCAAACGAATAGGCACCCTTACTAATGAAGCTTTTTTGAACTGGGTCTCTTTTCCTTCTTGCTCAATGATGGTTGTAATCAATAACCGTATTGCACTAGAACCAATGTCTATAGCAGCATATTTTTCAATTGTCAACATAATACATTCTCAATTCTTTAAATCTCGTGGAAAAACAGTTTTAATTGTTTTTCCTGTTTTTATGTCACTCCATGAATCTACATCAAACTGAAGCATTACAAAACCACTAGTAGGAAAGTTTTCTATGTATTTATCTCCCAACATATTCACAATTGAGGTAAATGCATGGTTATGGCCTACAATCATAACAGTATGCCATTTATTTTTAAGGCTTTTAATGGTCACCATTACATTCTGTCCGCCAAAGTCATATAAATCATGGTTCTTTATAAATTTCTTATCAGAAACCCCTAATGCTTCTTTAAAATACTGTGCAGTTGAATGTGCCCTATTGGCATCACTGGTAATAATTTTCTGAGGAGGGGTAATATTATTCTTAATATAATTAGAAACTAAGGATGCGTCTCTTTTTCCTCTTCCCTTCAAAGGGCGTTTATGGTCGTTTACATTATGTTTCCAAGACGACTTTGCGTGTCTAACCATATAAAGTATCTTCATTTTTATATTTCTTTATATTTCAATCATTTATGATCATTTACTTGAAGTTTAACTCTAAGGAGAAAGTCGTTCAATTTTCCAATCCATTTCTTTTAAAGTATAACGAATTCTATCATGTAATCTGTCAGGTCTACCTTGCCAGAATTCGATAGAAATCGGAGAAACAAGAAATCCTCCCCAGTGTAGTGGTTTTAGAATTTCATTATTCTTATAATGTTCTTCTAAAGCCTTTAATTGTTCTTCTAAAATCTCACGATTCTCTATAACTTCACTTTGATTAGAAACTATAGCACCTAGTCTACTTCCGCGAGGACGAGAGTTGAAATAATTTAACGAAATTTCTTCAGAAGTCTTTGCTGCTGTTCCTTTAATAATAATTTGTCTTTCTAAAACGGGCCAAAAAAAAGAAAGAGAGACTTTATCATTAACAGAAATTGATTTCCCTTTGTCACTGTTGTAATTGGTATAAAAATAAAACCCATGTTCGTCGAAATTTTTAAGCAATACAATTCTCCCTTTTGGAAAGCCATCTAGTCCTATAGTAACAAGTGTCATTGCATTTGCTTCCCCTACTTCTTCTAACTCCTTTGCTTCATAAAACCAAGTTCTAAATTGTTGAATAGGATTAGGATCTATGGAATCTTTAGATAAAGTTCCTTTTTTGTATGATTGTCTAGAATCATGAAGGTTTTCTGCCATGGAAACTACTTTTACTGCAAGGTACGGGATTTCCTGAATGAAGAAAAGTGAAAAACTTCATTATAAAAAAATATTACAGATCAAAAATCTTTCCATCATCAGCAAGGGCTACATTGTCAAATACTTGCTGTGCTTCTTCTTTAAAATATTCTATCGATTTATAGCGTGTTGAATAATGCCCTAATATTAATTTACGAACTTCCGCTTCTTTTGCTATCGTAGCAGCATGAGTAGCTGTACAATGTTTAGTTCGTTGACATAAATATTCGTGCTCTTTTAAAAAAGTTGATTCATGGTATAAAACCGTAACTTTTTTAATTAGTAGAATATACCCTTTAAAATATACAGTGTCACTGCAAAAAGCATATGATTTTGGTGGATCGGGATCAAAAGTAAGCTCATCATTTGGAATGAGGTCTCCCTTTTTGTTTAAAACATCCGAACCCTGTTTTATCTTTTGGTAGTAGCTCATATCAACATTTGCTTTTCGAACTGCATCAATATTGAGTTTACGCTCTCCTATCTTTTCTTTAAATAAAAATCCATTGGTATATATTCGATGGTCCAGTGGTATAGTATGGACAGTTATTTTTTCGTCCTCAAAAATGAGTTGTGATCTATTGCTTTTTAATTCGTGAAATAAAAGCGGATAGTTTGTCCAGGACTTTCCCAGCTTCAACTGAAGTGTAATTACCTTTTTTATTCCCTTTGGACCATAAATATTTAGATCTGCCTCTCTTCCTAATAATCTAAAAGTAGAAATAAGTCCTACCAGACCAAAAAAATGATCCCCATGAAGATGGGAAATAAATATATGTCGAATTCTGGAAAATTTAATTTTTAACCGTCTTAGTTGAACTTGTGTTCCTTCACCACAATCAATTAAAAAAAGATGGTTTCTAATTTCTAATACCTGAGCCGTTGGATTTGTATTAGTTCGAGGAGTAGCAGAATAACATCCAAGAATTGTAAGCTTCATTTTAAGTGTGTTAGTATATTAGAAAATTAAACATTCAAAACAATTAAAGATAATCAATTATAGGTTTAAAAAAATTATATTTATACTTGGAGAACAATTTCTTTTAGAACACTCCTATTAAAAACAACTAACCAATTTACCTGCCTACTATAATATCCATCGGGTAAAATTAAAATCCTAATTCGCGTTCAATTTCCTCCATTTCAATAATATCTTCAGCTTCTTGAAGTGTAGGCACTACAATCATTTCGGAAGGAATATCATCTGGGTTTATTGTGTCATTTATTAAAACAAATGAATGTTTTGTGGAACGATGCAAGTTGGAAACATTTAAAAATAATAATAAACCTGTCAAAGATAATTGGTTATTATTCAATAAATTTATTATCACATTTTGGCCTTTATATTTTTTTGTAATCTGAAACTCTAAAAATGAGGCAAACTTCTTCACATCATCCATTTCATCTTCTAATACAACAAAATTCTTATGATTACTAATCTTCATCTCTTTCAATTTTTGAAGCTAATAAATATAAAACTGCCATGCGAATTGCCACTCCATTTTGTACTTGTTCCAAGATAATAGCCTGTTTGCTATCAGCAACATCACTTGTAATTTCAACACCACGATTAATAGGTCCGGGATGCATTACTACAATTTCCTTATCTAAAGAATCAAGCATTGCTTTATTAAGTCCAAATTGCTGTGTGTATTCTCGTGTACTCGGAAAATAACTTATATCCATACGCTCATTTTGAACACGCAACATATTGGCTACATCACACCATTGTAAAGCTTTACGTAGATTGGTTTCGATTCCAACACCTAGATTGCCAATATATTTAGGAAGTAAGGTTTTTGGCCCACAAACTTTTACAGTAGCTCCTAACTTTTGCAAAGCAAAAATATTGGAAAGTGCTACTCGGGAATGTAATATATCTCCAACAATTACGACATTTTTTCCTGCGACATCTCCTAATCTTTCTCTAATAGAGTAACAATCTAGTAATGCTTGTGTAGGATGTTCATGAGTCCCATCACCGGCATTAATAATACAGGCTTTTATATGTTTAGATAAAAATACTCCTGCACCTGGATTAGGATGACGCATTACTACCATATCTACTTTCATAGAAAGGATGTTATTAACTGTATCTATAAGTGTTTCCCCTTTATTGACAGAAGATGCTGAAGCTGAAAAATTAATTACGTCTGCCGATAATCGTTTTTCAGCCAATTCAAATGAAAGTCTTGTTCTGGTACTGCTTTCAAAAAAGAGATTAGAGATGGTAATATCACGAAGAGAAGGAACTTTTTTAATAGACCTGTTTATTACTTCTTTAAAATGGTCAGCTGTCTTGAAGATAAGTTGAATATCTGCCTCGGTTATGTATTTAATTCCCAATAAGTGCTTTACACTTAATTCGTTCATAATTATTTATTTATTAAATATACAGCATCTTCCCCATCGTTTTCCATCCAACAAACTTTCACTTTCTCTTCATTTATAGAATCAACCTGAAGCCCACTATAGTCTGGCTGTATTGGTAAGTGTCTGCTAAATCGTCTATCAATAAATGCAAGGAGTTCTATTTTTGAAGGTCTTCCAAAAGATTGTATTGCTGTCAGTGCAGCCCTGATACTTCTACCTGTGTAAAGTACATCGTCTATAAAAACTACCTTTTTATTTTCAACAATAAAATTGATATCTGTTTTATTGGCTTCCAGGGTTTTATTACTCCGTCTAAAGTCATCTCTATAAAAAGTAATATCTAAATATCCTAAACGAATGTCTTTTATCTTATAGTTTGTCTCTAGAAGCGACTTTAGGCGTTCTGCAAGATATACTCCACGTGGTTGTATCCCTATAAAAACAGTATTATTAAATGTTCTGTGATTTTCTAGTAACTGACAAGCCAAACGATGAAGCGTTATCTGTACTTCTTTTGTGTTGAGTAACACTTTTTGGCTCATAGTAAAATTTCAACTCTAATTCGGGGTACAAAAATACTATTTTTTTTTAATGAGGCAAAGACTAACAAAAAAAGCCTCTATTCCGAATAATTCGATAGGGGCTTTTTTATTGTTTTAAACGAACTTATTTTTTTTTGTTCATTTTATCCTTAAGCTCTTGAAGCTTTAAATTGGCATCACCAAGTGTTGGTTTAGTTTCTGCTTCTGCTGCTTGTTTTTTAATAGCCTGTTTAACTATTTTTGCTTCTTCTTTTTTATGAACTGACATATGAGAAGCTATAACTTTCTTATATTCCTTATTGAATTCAATAATTATAAATTCGGCTTCTTCGCCCTTACTGAGTTTAGTACCATCTTCTTTTTCAAGGTGACGTGTAGGTATAAATGCATTAATGTCATCATTAAATTTAACTATAGCTCCTTTATCTACAATCTCTGAAATAGCTGCAGTATGTTTAGTTCCTACAGCAAATTCATCTTGATACTTATCCCAAGGATTCTCAATAGTTTGTTTATGGCCTAAACTTAGTTTACGACCCTCAACATCTAATTCTAATACAACTACTTCTAATTCATCACCTATATTGGTAAACTCACTAGGATGTTTCACTTTCTTAGTCCAAGACAGGTCGCTTATATAGATTAAACCATCAATACCTTCTTCCATCTCTACAAATACACCAAAATTGGTGAAGTTGCGTACAGTACCCTTGTGTTTAGAACCTGCTGGATATTTTTTAGTAATATTAGTCCAAGGGTCTGGTGTTAATTGCTTGATACCTAATGACATTTTACGGTCCTCACGATCCATGGTTATGATTACAGCTTCTAATTCGTCACCTACAGCGACAAAGTCCTGTGCACTACGTAAATGAGTTGACCAAGACATTTCACTTACGTGAATAAGTCCCTCTACCCCTTCTGCAACTTCAATAAAAGCACCATAGTCAGCGATAACTACTACTTTTCCTTTTACCTTATCTCCAACTTTTAATTCCTCACCTAAGGCATCCCAAGGATGTGCAGTTAACTGTTTAAGACCCAGCTGTATACGAGATTTATCTTCATCAAAGTCAAGGATAACCACGTTAAGTTTTTGATCAAGTTCAACCAATTCGTTAGGATGGTTAATACGAGACCAAGAAAGGTCTGTAATATGAACTAGCCCATCTACACCTCCAAGGTCTACAAATACACCGTAAGATGTGATATTTTTCACAATACCCTCAAGAACTTGTCCTTTTTCTAACTGGCTGATGATTTCTTTCTTTTGTTTTTCAATATCTGCTTCAATAAGTGCCTTATGAGAAACTACTACGTTTTTAAATTCGTGATTTATTTTAACCACCTTAAATTCCATATTCTTACCAACATACACATCGTAATCCCTGATTGGTTTCACATCAATTTGGGAGCCTGGCAGGAAAGCTTCTATACCAAAAACATCTACAATCATACCACCTTTGGTACGACATTTTATAAATCCATTTACAATAGTACTTTCATCGTGTGCTTTATTAACACGCTCCCAAGCTTTTATTGTTCTTGCTTTACGATGAGAAAGAACTAACTGACCTGTGCTGTCTTCACGAACGTCTATTAATACTTCTACTTTATCCCCTATCTTAAGATCTGGATTGTAACGAAATTCGTTTAAGGAAATTACTCCTTCAGACTTAGCATTGATATCGATAATAGCATCTCGTTCAGTCATAAATACAACTATTCCGTCAACTACTTCATTATCTAATGTATCTACAAAGTTATCGGCTACTAACTTTTCGAATTCAATCAAAGTGCCGTCATCGATTGTGTCAATCCCTTCTTGGTAATTTTCCCAGTCGAATTCTTTTAAAAAGGTTTCCGGATCTCTTTCTTTTAATGAAAGTTCTTTTTTGGGTTTTTCTTGTACAGATTCTTCTTGTGCTTCTTTCTTGGTCTTATCAGTAGCTTTTTTCTTAATTTTTACTTCTGTTACATCCTGTACTTCTTCTTTTTTTTCTTTTTTAGCCATTTGCTAATATTTTATTCTCAATCGTTGATTAATTGAAAATAATGAGTTTGTATTCTGTGCAGTATCAAAAAACTTCGTCGGCATTCACACAGAAGGATTTAGTAATTGATTTTATCTATTCCTTTTAATTCTTGATTTGCCGTTAAAAGGATTGCAAAATTACTGCTTATATTTTGATTATCAAAAAGTTTATCCACACAAAATACCATTTAGTAAAATCATTAATTTTTATATCTTTAGAGAAGTTATAAAACCTTTTCAAATGAAAAATATCATTACAAAATTACTGATACTTGCAGTTATTTCAGTTTCTGCTCAAGGTCAACAAATATCTTTAAACAAACAGACTATAATTAATTCTGTACTTTCTAATGAAAACGATTTAATTAAAATAAGCAATCAAATTTGGGCTAATGCCGAGATTGCATTTAAAGAGAAAAAATCATATAAATTACTCGCTGATTATGCCGAAGCAAACGGTTTCTCGGTAGAAAGAGGTGTAGCCGGACTACCAACAGCATTTGTTGCCACCTATGGGCAGGGAAAGCCGGTTATAAGTATTTTAGGAGAGTTTGATGCCCTACCGGGAATTTCTCAAAAAGCAATACCTACTAAAGAACCATTAAAAAAAGGGGCAGGAGGACATGGGTGTGGTCATAACCTTTTTGGAACTGGTAGCTTAGGAGCAGCGATTGCTATTAAAGAATTAATGGAACAGGGTAAAATAAAAGGCACAGTTAAGTTTATTGGAACTCCTGCAGAAGAAAAATTCTTTGGAAAATTATGGATGATTGAAGCTGGAATTTGGAATAATGTCGATGTAAATTTAAGTTGGCATCCTTCTGATGAAATGAAAGCCGACACACAAAGCTCACTAGCATTAGTAGATTTTATTGTTGAATTTTACGGACAAGCAGCTCATGCATCTTCAGATCCCTGGAACGGCAGAAGTGCCTCAGATGGATTAGAATTATATACTACAGGAATCAATTATTACAGAGAACATGTAAAGCCCACTGTAAGGATACATTATCATATACAAGATGCAGGGCAAGTTGTAAATGTAGTTCCAGATTACAGCAAACTCTGGGTTCGTGTGCGAAATTCGGATCGTGAAGGGATGATGCCTGTCTATCAACAAGTTATGAAGATGGCAGAAGGTGCTGCAATTATGGCAAATGTAGAATACAAAATATCTTTAGTATCGGGTTTACATGAATTATTGGTAAATAGACGAGGTGAAGAAATTATGCAAGCCAATCTTGAACTTTTAGGCGCAATACATTATACAGAAGAAGAAATAGCCTTTGGAAAAAAGATACAGGAAGTAACAGGAAAACCACAAGTCGGAATGGATTCAGAGATAAAACCGCTTAAAGAAACAAAAGAGCACCCGGGTGGTGGATCAACTGATGTAGGAGATGTGAGTTGGAATGTACCGAATATTAATCTAGGTGTAACTACAGCTCCAAAGGATATTCCCTGGCACTCATGGGCAGTAGTTGCTTGTGGAGGTATGTCTATAGGCCACAAGGGATTGATATACTCGTCTAAAGCCTTGGCTATGACAATGCTAGATCTTTTCGAAAACCCAAATATGATTGAAGAAATTAAAAGAGAGTATATAGAAAGAAAAGGGGATTATGTTTACAAAGCATTAATTCCAGAAGGTCCGCCTCCTATTAATGAGAATTAATTAGTAATTTTTAAGGATAAAAGAAAGCAGGAAACACCAACCAAAATTATTAGAAACCATAAAATTTATATTATTTTTCTATTCATTCTCTTTTTAAATGAAATTTGTTTTCGCAAGAAATTAACAAAGATACCTCTGAAAACAGGGAATACATCCTATAAAATCTTGAAGATGTATTATAAATAGTTACCAATTGGTGCCGGAATAAATATCATTTTTAAAAAAGATTGGAAGGTAACAAAACAATTTGCGATGCATTTCCTCTGGGCATACCAATTAAGTTTTTTCAGGAGTTTCCTTTATACAAAGAATAACAAATATTCATTGACTTTTAAATATAAATTTTAGCATTCGTTATAAAACCCTTAAACCATTCACTACTCTTAAATTAGGCTCCAAAAGGGTTACTTCATTTTCTTTTACAGCCCCCAAAACCAAACACTCACTCAAAAAGTTGGCAATCTGTTTATTAGGAAAATTTATGACCGCAACAATTTGCCTTCCCATTAAATCTTTTTTATCATATCGTTTTGTTATTTGTGCAGAAGTTTTTTTAATACCGATATTTTCTCCAAAATCAATAAATAGCTGGTAAGATGGGTTTCGAGCTTCTGGAAAGTCCTTTACTTCAATGACAGTTCCAACACGTATGTCAACTTTTTTAAAATCATTCCAGGAGAGATTATTCATGATTATTAATTCTATAAAGTTAAAAAGACTATAAATATACTTTCAAAAACATATTATTAATTTTTCTGTTATTCTAATATTGAGCTATAAATTGTAACTTTAAATTCAATTAATCAACTAATAGAAAAACTAATTATGTCATTAACCCCATCAAACATGCTCAATTTAGGAACTAAAGCTCCGGATTTTACTTTGTATGACACCATTTCCTCCAAAATGATTTCCTTAAATGACATTCGTGGTGAAAAAGGAACAATTGTCATGTTTATTTGTAATCATTGCCCTTATGTAAAACATGTAAACGAAGAAATTGTACGCATTTCTAATGATTACCGAGTTGCTGGATTTGGTATTGTTGCTATTAGCAGTAATGATATAGAAAATTATCCTCAAGATTCTCCTGAAGAAATGTTGAAAACCGCTTTAAAAAATGTTTACACTTTTCCATATTTATATGATGAAACTCAAAAAATTGCCAAAGCATATGACGCCGCTTGTACACCAGATTTTTATTTGTTTGATTCTGAATTAAAATTGTTATATCGTGGACAATTGGATAATTCAAGACCCGGAAACACTATTCCGGTAAATGGAAGAGATTTAAGAGAAGCTATGGATAATGTTCTTAACAACCATCCTCAACGCCAAGAGCAAAAGCCAAGTATCGGATGTAACATAAAATGGAAAAAATAAAACCCGTCAATTATTAAACAGTCTGTTCAAATTAATTCCCCGGAGATTTAAATCTTAAGTTTTTTTTCATTATTTCATATTTTTTTTGATCCTGAAAACTGGTGAAAATTTTCAACTGCATTCCAGTTTTTAGCATGATCACCCACTAGAATTATATTAACTTCTAACATAATTTCGTCTTGTTCAACACCATTAACTACATCCATTCCTTTAGTTACTTTTCCAAAAATGGTGTGTTTATTATCTAACCAAGAAGTATCGATATGAGTAATAAAAAATTGACTGCCATTTGTGCCAGGACCTGAATTAGCCATTGATAAAACTCCGGGTCTATCATGTTTAAGTTCAGGATGAAATTCATCATTGAATTGATACCCAGGACCACCAGATCCTGTTCCGGTTGGATCCCCTCCTTGTATCATAAAATCTGGAATTACTCGATGAAATTTTAAACCATTATAATATGGTTTTCCTTTTGAAACGGCATTTTTTTCATGATTGCCTTCTGCTAATGCTACAAAATTTCCCACCGTTCCCGGTGTTTCTTTATAGGTAAGGTTAATGAGTATTTCTCCTTTTTCAGTTTTAATTTTTGCGTATATACCGTCTTGCATTTTCTTTTTTTTAACTGAATGGCGAAGTTACATATTCAAATATGTATTTCAAAAAAAAATAAAATATCGTAGGGATGCTAAAATAGAAAATTTTTTATTACTTTTTAGTACCATCTAATTAGCAACATCACTGATAAATTTTATTCTGTAGAGCCTTAATTCCTCATCTTCATAGTCGCCTTCGAATTCTTCCATTGCGGTTTCAATATCGTCAGTTTCGGTTTCAAGGAAATAATCATGTATTTCCTCTTGTTGTTCTTCATCCAGAATTTCGTCTATCCAATAGTTGATATTCAACTTTGTACCGCTATATACAATTACTTCCATTTCTTTTATAAAATCATCCATATCCATCTTTTTTGCATCAGCAATATCTGTCAATGGCAATTTCCTGTCCACATTTTGTATTATATACAATTTTAATGCACTGTTAATTCCAGTAGATTTTACAATAAAATCATCTGGTCTCATTATATCATTCTCTTCTACATAATTATTAATAAGTTTTATAAAAGAAGCTCCATATTTATTGGCCTTCCCTTCACCTACTCCGTGAACATTCGACATTTCACTAAGGGTTATGGGATATTTTAAGGCCATATCCTCCAATGATGGATCTTGGAAAATTACAAAAGGCGGTAATTTTAGTTTATGGGCAACTTTTTTTCTTTCGGCTTTAAGGATCTTAAATAAAATTTCATCGGCGACATATCCCCCCTTTTGTGCTACTATAATAGAATCGTCATTCGCTTCCTTAAATGAATGATCTTCGGTCATCATAAATGATGTCGGAGATGCAATATATTCTTTACCTAATTCTGTTAGTTTAATAATCCCATAGGTTTCTATATCTTTACGTAATAGTCTGGCAACCAATAATTGACGGATAAGTGCCATCCAATATGAATTCTCATATTTTGAACCTATTCCAAAATACTCCTGGGTATCTGTACGATGTGATTTTATTAATGCATTAACATGGCCTACCAACACATTGACCACTTCTTTGGCTTTATATTGTTGTTTTGTTTTGCTTACAACATTAAGTAGTTTAATTGCTTCGTCTTTAGCTTCATGTTTCTTTTTTGGATAACGCATATTATCATCCATGTCTCCGCCTTCTCCTGTATCGTTATCAAATTCTTCTCCAAAATAATGTAGAATAAATTTTCGGCGAGATATAGAGGTTTCTGCATATGCTACTACTTCCTGTAATAGAGCATGGCCTATCTCCTGTTCTGCAATGGGTTTTCCGCTCATAAACTTTTCTAGTTTCTCTATATCTTTATATGAATAAAACGCCAAACAGTGCCCTTCCCCTCCATCTCTACCTGCTCTCCCGGTTTCTTGATAATAGCTTTCTATACTTTTTGGTATATCGTTATGAATAACAAAACGCACATCGGGTTTATCGATACCCATCCCAAAAGCAATTGTAGCAACAACAACATCTGTATCTTCCATCAAAAACATATCTTGGTGTCTTACTCGAGTCTTAGAATCTAATCCGGCATGATAAGGAACTGCTTTAATGCCATTAACTTGTAAAGCTAGTGACAATTGTTCTACACGCTTTCGACTTAAACAATAGACTATTCCGCTTTTACCATCATTTTTCTTGATAAACCGTATTATATCTGCATCAATATTTTTTGTCTTTGGACGAACCTCATAATACAGATTTGGTCTGTTAAATGATGCTTTGAAAGTATTTGCATCTTGCATGCCCAAATTCTTTAAAATATCTTCCTGTACTTTGGGAGTAGCTGTAGCTGTAAGTCCAATAATAGGAATATTTTTGTCTATACGTTTAATTATATTTTTAAGATTTCGATATTCAGGTCTAAAGTCATGGCCCCATTCACTTATACAGTGTGCTTCGTCTATTGCGACAAAAGATATTTTAACCGATTGCAGGAATTCTACATTTTCATCTTTTGTTAACGATTCGGGTGCTACATAAAGTAATTTCGTGAGTCCATTAATTATATCACTCTTTACTTGTTTTACTTCAGTTTTGTTAAGGGAAGAATTTAACACATGTGCTACTCCTTCTTCAGAAGATATTGCTCTAAGAGAATCTACCTGGTTTTTCATTAATGCTATTAATGGAGACACCACAATAGCTGTACCTTCTTCAACAAGCGCGGGAAGTTGAAAACACAATGACTTTCCACCACCAGTAGGCATTATAACAAATGTGTTATGCTTATCAAGTAAACTTTTAATTACTTCTTCCTGTAGCCCTTTAAATTTGGTGAATCCAAAAAACTTTTTAAGTGCTTTGTAAATATCTATTTCTGTCAAACCCTTAATTAAAAAAATTAATTACTAAGGTTTCGGTAAATTAAAATTGTATTAACTGGGGAACAATTGTAATTTTGCAACCTTAATAACAAAACTGTATCTTATAGGTATAATGAAAACTTTTTATATTAATTTTCATTTGCAATCTAAAGATAGTAATTTCTAAAAAAAGATACAAACATTAAAAGAGATAAGGTTTTGAACAAGCAAGAACAAATAATTTCTGTAGCCAAAAAAACTATTGAAAACGAAAGTAAAGCCATTTCAAATTTGGCCAATTTAGTGAATGAAGAATTTGCAGCAGCAGTTGAATATATATTTAATTCCAAGGGTCGGGTTATAATTACTGGTATTGGGAAAAGTGCTATTATAGCAACAAAAATTGTTGCCACCCTAAATTCAACGGGTACTCCCTCTATTTTTATGCATGCAGCAGACGCCATTCACGGAGATTTAGGAACAATACAAGAAAATGATACGGTGATATGTATTTCAAAAAGTGGTAATACTCCCGAAATTAAAGTATTAGTTCCCCTTATTAAAACAAGAGGCAATAAGATTATTGCAATTACTTCAAACAGTGATTCATTTTTAAAACTACAAGCCGATTATGTTTTAAATGCCTATATAGAAAAAGAAGCCTGCCCTTTTAATCTTGCGCCTACCACCAGTACTACAGCTCAACTTGTAATTGGTGATGCTTTGGCTATGTGTTTATTGGACATGCAAGAATTTTCAAGTAAAGATTTTGCTAAATTCCATCCAGGAGGTTCTCTTGGCAAAAAATTATATTTACGGGTTTCCGATTTGACTTCATTAAACGAAAAACCTCAAGTACATCCAGATACAGATGTTAAAAATGTTATTATGGAAATAACACATAAATTGCTCGGTGTTACCGCAGTAGTAGAAGAAAATAAA
>JADFOK010000048.1 GCA_022562895.1 Bacteroidota bacterium
TCATTTCGTCTTTAGCTATAATGCTATAGTTCTCTATGTAAATAGAAACGATCTCGTTATATGAAGCATTAGCAGATGCCTCCTTCTTTACCGGTAAAGTCGCGGTTTTACTTTCTTTTTGATTAGATATAATAACACGTTCTGTTTTCTTATTCTTATTAGTGCTAACTATCTTTTTTTTGGATTTGCAACTACTAAACAGCAAAAGTCCCACAAAGAGTAATGAAATAATTCTTACAAACATTTTACACATTGATTTGAGGTAAATCTTTCTTTTTCAATAATCTATTCATTCCGTCAATCCCTTGTAAACCTCCGGTATGAATGGCTAAAATACAGCTATTTTTCTTTAATTTTTTATTTTTTAAAAGGTCAATAATACCAAACATCATTTTACCGGTATAAATTGGATCTAGCTGGATTCCGGTCTTTTCTTTAAATTCATTGATAAAACGAATAAGATTTGAATCTATTTTAGCATAGCCTCCAAAACAATAATCGTCTATAATATTATAATTATTTTTTAAGGCATATTTTTTTACAACTAAAGTCTGAAAAACACCTTTTAAAGCCGAAAAACCCAAAACGGTTTGATGTGGTAAAGAAGAATTAACCAAACCGGCCATTGTACCTCCAGTTCCTACCGAAGTACAAATATAGTCGAATGAGGAATCAGATTTTGTTAGAATTTCTTCGCAACCTTTAACAGCTAAAGCATTAGTGCCTCCTTCAGGCAACAAATAAAAATCACCAAATAATTCTTTTAATTTTTTAAGAAAAACAATTTCAGTTTTATGTTTATAATCATCCCGGGAAACAAAGTGTAGTTTCATACCACAATTTTCAACAAAATTTAAGGTCGGATTTTCCTGAACTTTAAAAGCTAATTCCTCACCACGAATAATACCTATGGTTTTCATTCCATGTTTCTTGCCCAAGACAGCTACCGCAGTTACATGATTAGAATAGGCACCACCAAAGGTAAGAATGGAAGAATACTCCAACCTTTTAGCTTCAATGATATTGTATTTTAGTTTTCGGTATTTGTTTCCAGAGATTTCCGGATGTAGATCATCCTCTCTTTTTAGTGTTAATGAATAACTAGATATTGAAAACAAATCTAAAGGTATTTTCTGATTGTAAGTTGTTTCAAGATTATTAAACACTAATTTATTTCTTAGGTATTTCAAACCAAAAATAAGTATAAGAATACTTATAAAATCTAAAGTAAATTAGGCTTACATTTCTAATTTTATACTATTTTTTTATAGATAACTGTTTATCAGATACATATATTCATCTACCAAACTTTTACAATGGTATTATTTAACAACTATATGTAGGTTTTAACCTACTTTTGTTAAAATTTAATGTATTTCAACGATTTTAAGTAACTTTCATCGATTTTAATTTTCATATTGTTATCTTGGGTACGAAATTAAGATAAATGCCTATAGATATGAAAACTACAATTAATTTAACAACTTACGTTTTTGGTATAATTTTTTATTTTTTATTCTTTTCAATTGTTTGTGCCCAAGTAGGTATTGGAACAACTTCTCCAAACGGTATTCTTGATCTAAACAGTAGTATATATGGCTTAGTCCTACCCAGAGTTGAGTTAACTAAAAGTAATATACAAGCTCCTGTTTTAAATCCTGACGGAGGAAGTCTTGCTATTGGTACTGTTGTATACAATATAAACTCAACTTTTAGTGGTTCTGACGATGTTACCCGTGGTATTTATATTTGGGATGGTTTAGACTGGATAAATGAATTTCCCCTGAAGCATGCCACAATTTTTAAACAAACAAGTTATATCCGAACCAAATCAAATGAAGGATATAAGAATGTAACAGGTCTTGTTAGTCAATCTTTTACAGCCAAATATACAGGCATATATAAAATCGAGATAAGTGTAAATTTCGGTGGAGGTCACGTTCAAAACCTTACGAGTGGAACAGATGTATTAGCACAAAAGGGAAATTTTAAATTTACTTTTGATGGTACAGATACTATATTCCCATTAAGTGCATGGTCGGTATATGGAGCTACACAATACTATTTAATTTGGGAACAAGCTTCTATTGTCATTTATGAAACTCTATTGGCCGGAAGTATATATAATTTTACTTTATCATTTGATCAATTCGATTCTCCTAAATTTGTCTCTAACGGAAATGGAGGTAATGGCAGGGGTTATATTGGATTTGACATACCCTGTTCTGTAGAATTTATTTATCTGGATTAATAAAATCTGAAAAAACTATTTATTATGAAAAGAACAACTATTTTACTTTATAACCTTTTTTTATTTTCTCTGGTACTTTCTGTTTGTTCATTATCATATGCACAAGTAGGGATTAATACTAAAACTCCAAATGGAATTCTGGATATAAGTAATACAACTCAAGGTTTTGTATATCCAAATGTGGCATTAACAATTACCACCGATGAGGCTCCAGTTATAAATCCTAATGGTGCTAGCTTAGTTGTAGGGACTGTTGTTTACAATACAAATACTACAAGTACTGGTAGTGTAACCGATGTACATCCCGGCGTATACGTATGGGATGGAAGTGAATGGACCATACATTTTAAGAAAAGACAAGCTGAAATTTTTGAACAAACCAGCTCCCTGAGGACTGAGTCTAACTTTGCTGGAGATTGGCAGGATATTCCAGGTATTGGAGTTTCAGATTCAAAGACATTTTCTGCCAAATACTCAGGTTTATATAAGATTGAAGTTAAAACAAATTACGGAGGTGGGGATATGATAGATAATGGCGACACGAATGTTGCTCCTGAAGAAGGAGAGTTTAGATTTACATTTGATGGGACCTCATATACATTTTCCACAAAATCTTATTCAACCTATAATGCCAATGTTAACGGAGGTACCTATTATTCTGATATATGGAAAGAATCCTATATTACTTTATATCTAAATTTAACAGCTACAGCTACCTATTCTTTTTATTTAGAGTTTGACCAGTTTAATGCTGATGGATTTGTCTCAAGTGGAAACTCTGGTAACGGGAGAGGGTATATTGGTACTGATATTCCTTGTTTTATTGAAATTACCTATATAGATGAATAGTTTAATGCACTTAAAATTAAAATTTTAAACACTTTTAATTTAAATAATAACTATTATGAACTTTACATATAAAATATTTTTGTTTATTTCCTTTAATTTCTTTTTAATTGGATTAAGTTATGCTCAAGTGGCTATCGGAACAACTGCCCCTAAAGGGGCTCTTGATTTACAAAACAACACAATGGGTATAATATACCCCAGAGTTGTTTTGACAGCAACTAATGTAGCTGCTCCCGTTATAAACCCAAATGGAGGTGCTTTAGTTGCCGGTACAGTTGTATATAACACAAATTATACTACTATTGGAACAAACGACGTTTATCCGGGTATATATGCCTGGAATGGAAGCCAATGGACTACTCAATATATTAAAGAAGATTCGGCCATTTATGAACAGACCCCATTAGATCTAAGAGTTGTGAATAGTGATAGTTATGTTGATGTACCTGGAATAGGAAATGGTTCAACATTTACCGCAAAATATACAGGTACTTATAGAATTAAAGCTAATTTTAATTTTGGAGCAGGTAAAATTAACCTTCCCAGTTCAGGTATAATAAGTATGGCTACTCAGGAAGGATATTTTAGGTTTTCATTTGACGGAACAAGCTATTTAATCTATACTCACTCCTATTCCTTATATAATGGTGATATTAACGGTGGGACCTATTATGAACAATTTAGACATGACTCGTCATTAGTATTATATGAAACACTAACGGCCGGGCAAACCTATAGTTTTAGATTGGAAATAGATCTGTTCATATCCTCCGATTTTGAAAACTCAGGTAATAGTGGTGATGGAAGGAGTCATGTAGGAATTGGTGTGCCTTGTACAATAGAAATTACTTATCTCGAAGAATAATCGATACAAAAACATTTATTTATTAAAAATTTAGGTCATTAATCCTTAAACACCTCAATTAAAATGAACCAAAGGCTTCTTACCTTTTTACTTTTTCTTAATGGATTCTTATTAACTGCTCAAACGCCTTGTGCTGGAGGTTTTGCTGGATCATATCCCTGTAACGGAATCATACTGCAAGCTTATATTCCTACCTCTACATTTGGGGCTGCTGAGGCTCAAGATTCCTGGGGTTGGACAGATCCACAAGACGGAAAAGAATACGCTATCGTTACATTAAATAACGCTACTGCGTTTGTAGATATTTCAAATCCTACTAGCCCCGTATATCTCGGGAAACTTCCCTCACATACTGGGGGAACTAGTTTATGGCGCGATGTAAAAACCTATAATAATCATGCCTTTATAGTTAGTGAAGTTTCCGGAGAAGGAATGCAAGTCTTCGATTTAACACGTTTAAGAGGATTAACCGGTTCTCCTGTTGTCACCTTTACAGAAGACGCACATTATGCATTTGGAAACGGGAAAGCTCACAATATTGTGATCAATGAAGATACTGGATATGCCTACCTGGTAGGAACAAGAAGATCTACAAACCCCAATGGAGGTCCTATTTTTATAAATATTCAAACCCCTACCAATCCTACTTATGCAGGAGAATATGATGATAATGATTATTACCATGATGCTCAAGTAGTAATTTATAGTGGTCCAGATACAGATTATACAGGTAGAGAAATTTTAATAGGGAGTGCTGAAAATGAAATTGTAATACTAGATGTAACCAACAAATCAAATCCTATAGAAATAGCAAAAATATCCTATCCCGACAATGACTATACTCACCAGGGTTGGTTTACCGAAGATCAACGTTTTTTTATAGCAGGAGATGAAGAAGATGAAATAATGACTGGTGAAAACACAAAAACCATGGTATTTGATTTTAACGATCTTGACAACCCATCCTTATATTATACTTTTACGGGCGCTACAACTGCTATCGATCATAATGGATATGTGAAAGGCAATCGTTTATATCTGGCCAATTATTCGGCCGGTATGAGAATCTTAAAAATAAGTGGGCTTTATGATACGACACCAAGTATGACAGAGGTCAATTATTTTGATACTTTCCCATCTAATAATAGTGCAGGCTTCAATGCAACTTGGAATGTGTATCCCTTTTTTGAAAGTGGCAACTTAGTTGTAACTGGTTTTGGTGATGAAAATATAAATGGTGATGGAGGTCTGTTTATTTTAAAAGACCCTAATTATGATAATGTAGATCCGGTTGGGGTCTGTCAAAATATCACAATTTCCCTTAATTCTTCCGGAATAGCTACTATCACTGCGATACAAATAGATGGAGGTTCGACCGATAACTTCGGAATTGTATCTCGTAGCATTGATATAGATACTTTTACTTGTGACGACCTGGGTGCCAATAATGTAACCCTTACCGTTGAGGATGATTATGGAAATACCTCATCATGTATAGCTATCGTTACTGTAGAAGGTGAAATCACCGAGTATAGTAGTGGAAGTTGGAGTAATGGTGCTCCTACGGTAGGTTCTCATGCAAAATTCAATGATGATTATAATACTTCAAGTGGTAACATTGATGCTTGTTCATGTGAAATTTTAGCAACCAAAACAGTAACTGTAAGTGCCGGAGATTATTTAAATATAACCAAATACATCACTGTTAACGGAAGTTTGATAGTAGAACACCAAGGCAATGTAGTACAAGAAGACAAAGACGCTTTAGTGACAAATAACGGTACCATCAATGTAGAGTTGACCACTCCCGTTTTGCAAACAAGAGATTTTATGATCCTGGGGAGTCCTATGACCACCGAGACCCGAAACGGGGTATTCAACAATGCCTTTTTAGTGCTGTATCATACTCCCGCTAATTTTATACCCCACCCGGCAGTTCCGCCAGGAGGAACCAATTTCGCCGATGACAACGGAGATTTCTGGAATCAGTTAACGGGAAGCAATCCCATAAACCCGGGCGAAGGATATATTGTACGTCCTCAATCCTCCTATACAGACCCTGCCAATACCACCTACAGTATGACCTATAGCCAGGGAACCCTTAATAATGGAGATGTGAGTCGTACCGTTGTCTATAATGGAGCAGGACCTAA
>JADFOK010000049.1 GCA_022562895.1 Bacteroidota bacterium
GCAGGAATGGCAAGTCACGAAGTTACATTAGGAATTTACAATTTAAAAACAAAGAATATAGTTTGGTTAGAAACTGGTACACCGAAAGATCATTATTTAACAGGCGTTATTTGGGGACCGAATGAAAAATATATTTACATCGGAATTTTAAACAGAGATCAAAACCATCTAAGAGAAATTAAATTTGATGCGAGAACAGGAAAACCTGTAAAAACATTATTCGAAGAAAAAGACGATAAATATGTTCACCCGATGGATGGACCTATTTTTGTAAAAGATAATCCCGATCAATTTTTGTGGTTTTCTGCAAGAGACGGATGGAATCACTTATATCTTTACAACACGGACGGCAAATTAATAAAACAAGTTACAAAAGGTGAATGGGAAGTAATTAGTTTTAACGGATTCGAAGATGACGGAGATGATTTTTTTATAACCGCTACAAAAGAAAGTCCCCTAAACCGAAATTTCTATTCTGTGGAAATGTCATCGGGTAAACTAACTAATTTGACCCATATTGAAGGTACGCACAAAGTATTAAAAAATAGTTCTACGGAATATTTCTTGGATTCATATTCAAATTTATCAACACCAGGTCAGTTAAATATTGTAGATGAGGAAGGTAAAATCATTCGTAAAGTTTTTACATCCAGCAATCCCCTTAGTGATTACAATTTAGGCAAGACAAAATTCTTTACAATAAAAAGTAATGATAATTATGACCTGCACTGCAGAATCATACTGCCTGTTAGTTTTGACTCTACAAAAAAATACCCGGTAATTGTATACGTTTACGGCGGTCCCGGTGTTCAGTTAATAACAAACCGCTGGTTGGGCGGAGCAAAAATTTGGGATAACTATATGGCCTCAAACGAATACATTGTTTTTACTTTGGATAACAGGGGTTCGGCTCACAGAGGATTAAAATTTGAACAGGAAACATTCCGCAATCTCGGTACAAAGGAAATTCAAGATCAAATCAAAGGTGTTAATTATTTAAAATCACTCCCCTATGTTGATGTCGAAAGAATGGGCGTTTTCGGCTGGAGTTACGGAGGATTTATGACAACTTCTTTAATGACACGTACACCGGACTTATTCAAAGTCGGTGCTGCCGGCGGTGCAGTTATTGACTGGAGTTATTATGAGGTTATGTACACCGAAAGATATATGGATACACCACAAACAAATCCGATTGGATATAAAAAATCCAGTCTATTAAATTATATAAAAGATTTAAAGGGGCATTTACTATTAGTGCACGGCACATCCGACCCTACGGTTGTTTGGCAAAATACATTATTATTTGCAGAAAAAGCAGCACACCTCGGAGTTCCTTTGGATTATTATCCTTACGTTGGTCACAAGCACGGTATAAGAGGAGATGATTCATTTCATCTTTATCAAAAGATTACAAATTATTTTAACACATATTTAAAATAATTTTAAAAAAACTTATAACTTGAAGGGCATTTACCGTTTATCAAAAAGAATTTTTACAAAATACAATCATTGTTTAATTTTAATACAATATTATAATGGAAAATACAAGATGAAAAGGAAGCTATTTCTTTTTACGGTTTTATTATTTGTATTATCGGTAATAATTCCCGCTAAAATTTTTTCACAAGATGATGCATTAACCGGCAAGTGGATTGGTGTTTTAAAAATATCCGGTATTGAACTTCATTTGGTTTTTAATGTTTCAAAAGATGCAAATAAATACAAAGCCACAATGGACAGTCCTGACCAGGGGACAAAAGGGATACAAGTTGATAAGGTGACTTATAAAAAAAATAAAGTAAGATTTGATGTTAGCATTATAAATGGTTTTTTTGAAGGCGAAATAAACAAAGAAAAAAATAAAATAACCGGTAAATGGAAGCAAGTTGACAACACTATTCCAATTTTTTTAGAAAAAACATTTAAAGAATATAAATTAGACAGACCTCAGGAACCAAAAGAGCCGTTCCCTTATATATCAGAAGAAATAATATTTAGAAACGACATTGACGGAATAAATCTTGCCGGTACTTTAACATTGCCAAAAGGCAAGGGACCTTTTAAAGCAGTAATATTAATAACCGGTTCAGGTCCCCAAAACAGGAACGAAGAACTTTTAGGACATAAACCATTTTTAATAATTTCTGATTATCTAACACGCAACGGAATTGCAGTGCTTCGTTACGACGATAGAGGAATCGGAAAATCAGAAGGAGAATTTCCTAAAGCCACTACTTTAGATTTTGTAGTGGATGTTCTTTCAGCAGTTCAATATCTAAAAACAAGAAAAGAAATTGATAGTAAAAAGATAGGATTAATCGGTCACAGCGAAGGAGGTCTAATAGCACCTATTGTTGCCACAAAAACCGATGATGTTGCATTTATAATATTGCTTGCTGGACCGGGGCTTCCCGGCTCTGACATTATAACTATGCAAGCCGAATTGATTGCAAGAGTAAAGGGTGAAACAGAAGAAAACATAAAAACAGGAAAAGATTTTAATATAAAAGTATTTAAAGAAATAAATACACAAACAGATGTTACAGAATTAAAGAACACACTTGATAATATATTTTCAGAATTTTATGATAATTTATCAAAAGAAGAAAAGGAAAAAACCGGTTCTAAAAAATCTTTTTTGTTGAGATCAAAAACTCTTTTAACACCTTGGTTCAGGTATTTTCTAAAATATGATCCACGTCCAACTTTGGAAAAAGTAAAATGCCCCGTATTAGCTCTAAACGGTGAAAAAGATTTGCAGGTACCGCCGAAAGAAAATTTAAAGGAAATTGAGATAGCGCTTAAAAAAGGAGATAACAAAAATTTCAAAATTGTTGAACTTCCCGGTTTGAACCATTTATTTCAAACCGCAAAAACAGGTTCACCTTCAGAATATAGCAAGATAACGGAAACTTTTTCACCTAAAGCTCTTAAAATTATTTTAGAATGGATTAATAAAGAGATAAATTAAAATACGAAGGTTATTCCGTTATGACGGGATAACTATTTAAACTTCAATTATATACTTACTTTTTTTGTTAAAACGCGTTGTAAGCATAATTGCAGAAGAAAGTAAACCTACAAACAGCCCCATCCAAACACCCTGTACATCCAATTTTAAAATAAACCCGAATAAATACGCTGAAGGAAGGCCTAAGACCCAGTAAGCAATAAATGTAATAAGTGTTGGCCATTTAACATCGGTCAGTCCTCTTAAGACTCCTATTCCAACGGCTTGTACGCCGTCGGCTATTTGAAATATTGATGCAATTATTAATAAAGTTGAAGCTATACTAACAACACTTATATCATCAATGTAAAGTGCTGGTAAAAAATTTCTAAGAGCAATAAAAATAATTCCGAAACACGCCATAATTAAACCACCCATAATAATCGCAGAAAAACCGGCTCTCCTAACTTCTGTAATATCTTTCTTCCCTACTCCGTTTGCCACTCTTATCCCTCCAGCTGCTGAAACACCCAAAGCAGTCATAAACGAAATTGATGCAAGGTTTAACGCTATTTGATGTGCAGCTAATTGCTTTGTTCCCAACCACCCAACCATAATTACCGCAAAGAAAAAAGCACCTACTTCAAAGACATATTGCACGGCACTCGGCAAACCTAATCCGAGAAGTTTCTTTATCATTTTAAAATTAATAGACTTAAAATGAAGAGTAACATCAAATTTTTTAAAACGATTAGATTGCATTACATACCACACTAAAACAAAAGCCATGAACATTCTGGAAGTAAATGTTGCCCACCCTGCACCGTCTAACCCCAAAGCTGGAAGTCCAAGATTACCATAAATAAGAAGCCAGTTTATAAAAGCGTTTATAATATTTGCAAGCAAAACAATCACCATAGCAGGTTTCATCACAGAAAGACCTTCTATAAATTGTTTATAGGTTTGGAATAACATGGCAGGAACAATAGAATAAGCAAGCAATTTACCGTAAGATGTTGCCAAACCCACTACTTCCTTTGGCTGATCAAAAAATTGAATAAGGTCTGCACCTATATAAGCCATAATAAGTAGAATTATTCCCAAAACCATATCTACTAACAAAGCCTGTCTGAATATAACACCACAATCATTGAATTTTTTTGCACCTACGGCTATTGCAACCAAAGGAGTTATTGCAAAAGATACACCTAACCCTATAACAAATATGAACATAAACAAACCGTTAGCAATGGAGGCTGCAGCTAAAGGAATTGCACCTAGTTCCCCAACCATTATGCTGTCAACCACACCCATCATTATAAAACCTAGCTGTCCTATTATGACGGGATATGCTAATTTCAGTGTGTTTTTAAGATGTAATTTATATTCGTTCATTAAAGTAATAATTTATTATAGTTCAATTTAACAGAAAGGATAAAAAAAAAGTCTGAAGTTACACTTCAGACTTTTAACTAAAAGTTAAATATATTCTAAGTACTAACTACCAACACGTCTTGGTTTATTGATAATCACTAGATCACCAGGAGAAATATCTTTTCCATAAACAAAACTTTTGTTTTCTTGAGCTGTTATACTGTCTAATTCTTTCATAGAATATTCGGGATTAAAACCCAAATTAATTGCTCGAACAAAAAATTTATCAGTGCTTTTGGTTATCACTATTTGTTTATCAATTTCCTTGTCTGTTTTATATGTTGTAAAAGATACAAGGAAAATACTTATTAAAAGTAAAACAACGCTAAATACAATAAGAACTTGAACTACTCCAGGTGTTATAAATTTACTAAGCAAAAACAAAATAAAACTACCAAGTAAAATTATTCCTAAAGTTATAAGAATTGCTGTCAAACTAATAGCAATATAAGGTAATGAATAAACGCCTAATATCAATAATATTAAACCTGTAGTAATTAGAAAGCGCAATACACCCGATGCCTTGAAAAATTTGTACATTACAAAATTTATCAAAACCAAAAGGAGTATAATCCCAAGTATTATTAGAAATGTTGTCATAGTCTCTCTCCTACATTCTACTTAAAAAAGATTGAGAAGAAGACCCTCCGCTTCATATCTTTATAATGATAAAGTATAGCATTTGAAATTTAACATTTTTTTTAAGAAAAGCAAGTGTAATCAATTGAAAATTAAGAATTTAGGATGAATAACACAAAATGAGAAATCTATAAGAAAGTAAAATTTATTCTTAATATTTCATTTATGATCTAATTTACTTTCCGAATGAAGAACCTTTAATTTTATATTCCTGCTTCCATCGATCTTTTATTTTTGATCCTAAAATTTAGTAAACTTGCTTTGGATTACTTTCTTTCGAAAATTAATTAAATCAATCACATTTTGCGGAGAGAGAGGGATTCGAACCCTCGAACCGCAATTGCGGCTAACGGTTTTCGAGACCGCCCCGTTCCCTTATATAATAAGGGTTTAGACATCACTGATTAGTATTTTGATTACTAATTTATGTTTTTAAGTGCTTTGAAAGGAGTAATATTATGTTTCTTTCCAAGCGTAAAAATGGTTACTGGTATATCTTCTACCAAAACTCAAACCAAAAGAAAACCTGTATCTCTACAAAATCAAAATTTAAAAGAGAGGCAGTATCTTTCCTATCAAATTTTAGAGTTGAATTAAAACAACGTGAAGAAAATAAAGTAATACCTATTACTATTTCTCAATTTCGTTTTCATTTCTTAAAGTATTCCGAATCAGTTCACACTACCAAGACAACACAAGTATATGTTACTACCTTTAACAAGTTATTAGAATATTTCGGGGACATTCAAATAAGTGATATTAATAAAAGCAAAATTCAAGAGTATTTTCAAAATAGGATAAATAGAAGTTCAATTTATGCAGCAAGGAAAGATTTAATTTGTTTATCATCAGCATTTAATAAAGCTGTAGATGAAAAATACTTAACTGAAAATCCTTGTTCAGGCATTAAGAGATATAAGATACCAGAAAAGCAACCTCTGTTCTTTACTGAAA
>JADFOK010000035.1 GCA_022562895.1 Bacteroidota bacterium
CCCTTACAGTAACGTCGTGGCCTCCGTTTCCTACTTGTGTTAAAAACAAGGGAGATGTAGGATCTGGATTTAAATCATAAATTCTAACTCCTGGAGAGGAATTATACATATATCCCCTATCATCAATAAAAATATTATGCCCAGATGGAAATGAGCCAACAATCTGTGGATTATTTGGGTCAATAACATCTACAATCATACCTGTGCCACCACCACTTGTAGAACAATAAACATAATGACTCCATACCTTAACATCAAATCCTGGAACACTTGTAAGGTGTGCTATTTGTACAGGTGTTGTGGGGTCTGTTACATCAACAATAGACATACCATTACCACCCACTATAGCATAAACGTTTCCATTGTTTTGATCAATATACTCCCAAATATCGGTTCCTGAATTACCAGAAGTAAGTGATCCTTTGAGAGTTATGGTTTGTGCGAATGTTAATAACGGCACAAAAAGAAATAAAAGTTTTATATTTTTCATAACAAGTTTTTTAAATTTTTTGTAAATATATGTTTTTTTATTATTAGTTGGCTCTTTTATATTTTAAGGGCAAATACACCACACTTTTAGTATCAAAAAAAGGTTCATTAAAATACTTTTGAAGTGGGTAAATAATAGCATTAGGAAAGGGTTTCAACTCTTCGGTAAGATTACCACCTTTTAAGTAAAGAATTCCATTATTGAGCTTGTGATAACTCTTTTTTTTAACTAAAAGATTTACCCAACGTACAAAAGTTTCCATCTGTGCTACAGCTCTACAAACAATAAAGTCGTATTGATCTGAAATTGTTTCAACCCGGGCATTAGTAATCTTAACATTTTGCAACCCAAGTACTTGGGTTACCCCTTCAATTACTTTTATTTTTTTACCTATACTATCTACAAGATGAAAATAAGTTTCAGGATGTAAAATGGCTAACGGTATACCTGGGAATCCTCCCCCTGTACCTACGTCTATAACTCTAGATTTAGGCAGAAATGGTTGCACCTTTGCTATTCCCAATGAATGCAATACATGACGTAAGTATAATTCATCTATATCTTTACGAGAAACGACGTTGATTTTAAGATTCCAATCCTTATATAGTACTTTTAATTGTTTAAATTGTTGTTCTTGTATATCAGATAGATACGGGAAATATTTTAGTAGAATTTCCATTATATTGTTTCAACTGCAAAATTAATATTTTTTTGTTGAAAAATAACCAAATATTTACTCGTTATCGTTAGAAGAAGTGTACTTTTGTGGCTTAATTTTTTGATATCCCTACATAAAATTAATTAACGTGAAATATAAACAATTATCCTTTTCGAGGGTCGATTCAGTAAAATTCTTAAGAACTCTAAACAAAAGAGTAAATCATTATTTTAAAGATAACAACATAGCACGTACTGGAAATTGGAAGATATATTTAAAGACGATTGTAATGTTTGCTATATATCTATCTCCATATTTTTTATTGTTAACATTAAATCTCCCGGGATGGTTGCAACTCCTTTTTTCAATTATAATGGGTGTTGGAATGGCAGGTATTGGAATGAATGTAATGCATGATGCAAATCACGGTTCATATTCTTCAAAAAATTGGATCAACAAGTTGATGGGAAGTAGCATATACATTCTAGCCGGAAATGTTTATAACTGGCAGGTACAACACAATGTATTGCATCATACATTTACTAACATTCACGGACATGATGAAGATTTGGATGCTGGAAGAATTATACGATTTTCAAAACATTCAAAATGGTATCGTTTTCATAAATTCCAACAATACTATAGTTTTTTTCTATATGGACTACTTACAATTAATTGGGTAGTAACCTCAGATTTTAAACAAACTAAAAGGTATTTGGCTAGAAAACTTTCTTACGGAAAACTACCAAAGCCATTAACTCAATGGAGTGTTTTAATTGTATCCAAAATGATTTATCTAATTATTTGGATTGTTATACCTATTCTTTTTTTCGGAATTGTTTGGTGGAAAATATTAATAGGTTTTTTTATTATGCATTATATTGCCGGTTTAATATTAAGCGTTGTTTTTCTATTAGCACACGTGGTAGAAGAAACAGATATGCTTTTACCTGAATCTTCAGGAACTATGAAAAATACTTGGGCTATTCATCAATTATTCACTACGGTAAACTTTTCTACAAAAAATAAAATGGTCAATTGGTTTACAGGAGGTTTAAATCACCAAGTGGAACATCATATTTTTCCAAATATAAGTCATATTCATTATAGAAAAATTTCAAAAATTGTTAAGCAAACCGCCAAGGAATTTAATTTGCCCTACATGGAATTCAAAACTACCCGTAAAGCAATCATATCACATTTTAAGCATTTAAAACTAATGGGGGCAAAGCCCGGTTTATCTGTATAAAAAGTAAATGAATCCAAAACTTTCCAATCGCATAAATGCTATGGAAACATCTGCCACTTTAGCTATGGCAGCAAAAGTTCGTGAACTTAAAGCAAAAGGAAATAATATAATTGGATTAAGTTTAGGTGAACCCGATTTTAATATTCCGGAATTTGTAAAAGAAGCGGCAATAAAAGCTATTAACGACAATTATCATTCTTATACTCCCGTGGATGGTTATGCCGATTTAAAACGAGCAATTATTACTAAATTTAATCGTGATAATAATCTCGTTTACACCCCATCTCAAATAGTAGTTTCAACAGGAGCTAAACAATCTTTAGCAAACCTTGCTATGGTATTGCTAAATAAAGGTGATGAAGTTATACTTCCTGCTCCTTATTGGGTTAGTTACAGTGATATTTGCAAAGTGGCAGGAGGTATTCCAAAGGTTATTCCTACTTCAATAGAAACTGATTATAAAATAACACCGGAAGATTTAGAAGATGCAATTTCGATAAAGACCAAAATAATTATTTACAGTTCTCCCTGCAATCCAAGCGGGTCTGTTTATAATGAAAAAGAACTACGATCTTTTGCAGATGTGTTAGTAAAATATCCAGATATTATAGTAATTAGTGATGAAATCTACGAACACATTAATTTTACTAAAAAACACGTTTCTATGGCTGCTTTTAAAGATATGTATCATCGTACCGTAGTTGTAAATGGTGTTTCTAAAGCCTTTTCCATGACGGGGTGGCGTATAGGATACATAGGCGCCCCTGAATGGATTGCACGCGCCTGTAATAAAATGCAAGGTCAAATGACTAGTGGTGCTAACTGTATTGCACAACGTGCTGTTATTACTGCTCTTGAAAACCCTCCAAGTAGGATTATGTATATGGTGGATGCTTTTAAGAAACGACGCAAACTTATTCTAAATTTACTTTCTAAAATTCAAGGATTTAAAACCAATCAACCGCAAGGTGCTTTTTATGTATTTCCGGATGTTTCTTATTATTTTGGAAAAACACTAAACGGAAAAAACATAAAATCGGCTTCAGATCTTTCTATGTATTTACTTGAAGAAGCAAATGTAGCTACAGTAACAGGCGAAGCTTTTGGGAATCCAAATTGTATTAGAATTTCCTATGCCGCTTCCGAAGAAAATATAACCGAGGGGATGCGACGTATAAAAGAGGCCCTAAAATAAAATAATTTTATTCTAAATTATTATCAAGAATGTTTACAGAATTAAGTTAAAGAATCCCTAAGGAAATTATTCCAGGATTTACCGATCGAATTATACATACTTATTCTCAAACATTATCATTGGTTGAAGTTAAAAAAGGGGCTGTAAATCCTGAGAAATCTCATCTGCATGAGACAAATATCACAGGTTTTAGAAGGAGAATCTGAATTTACCATTAATGGTATTACTAAGATTTGTCGTCAGGGAGACATTGCAATAATGAAATCTAATGTAGCTAATTCTGGTAAAGCAATTACGGACTGTAAAATTCTTGATGTTTTTACACCAGTAAGAGAAGACTATATGTAGTTTACCTATTTCTCCAAAACAAGGGTGTCAACAAAATCATTACTGTAAATAGTTCTAAGCGACCTAAAAGCATCAAAAATGTTGCCCACCATTTTGCTGGGTTTGGTAAAGTATTATAATTATGAATAGGCCCTAAATCGCCAAGTGCAGGTCCTATGTTTCCTAAACAAGATGCAGCTCCTCCTAATGCAGTTTTAAAATCTAGACCTAACCAAGAAAAAACCAACACTCCAATTATAAAAGATAACATATAAAGTATAAAAAATCCTAGTATATTAAAAACTATAGGTTGTTGAACAGCTTTCATATTATAACGTACCGGTAAAATTGCACGTGGATGTAGTGTACGACTAAATTCTAACAACCCGTTCTTTATCAATAAAATATGGCGAACAATTTTTACTCCTCCGGCAGTAGAACCTGCTGAACCTCCTAAGAACATAAATCCAAAAAATAAAACAGTTAAAAAGGGAGTCCATAAGGTATAATCTGCAGTTATATAACCTGTAGTTGTAATAATAGACAACACTTGAAATAAACCATGACGTAAAGCACTTTCAAACTCTCCCCAAATCATTGGGTGATTCATATTCGATAGAGAAACATCTACCTCGTAATAAATTGATAAAGAGACCAGGATTGTAAATGCAATAATAATAATGCTATAAACCCTAAACTCTTCATCTCTAAATATTTTACTAAACTTAGTTTTAAAAGCAAAGTAGCTCAACACAAAATTAGTTCCTGCCAGAAACATAAATACCATGATAATATATTGAATTATGGGTTGCCCATTCCAATACCCAATACTTATATTTTTTGTAGAAAATCCTCCTGTGCTCAATGTACTTAAAGAATGGTTTATCGCATCGAAGAAACTCATTCCAGCAAGTTTTAGGAATAATGTTTCAATAAAGGTATAACCAACATAAATGAGCCATAATCGCTTTGCTGTATCGGCTATTCGTGGGTGTAATTTATCACTCCCTGGTCCTGGAACTTCTGCAGCAAACAGTTCCATGCCTCCTATTCCAAGTAAAGGTAAAATAGCGATAGCTAAAACAATAATTCCCATTCCGCCTATCCATTGGGTAATACTACGCCAAAAGAGGATTCCTTTAGGAAGGATCTCTATATCATTCAAAATAGAAGCCCCGGTGGTAGTATACCCACTCATAGTTTCAAAAAATGCATTGGTAAAACTCGGGATAACTCCAGTAAAAATATAGGGTAAAGTGCCTGTTAAAGACATAAATATCCAACCGAATGTTACAATAACAAATCCATCTCTTTTTTTTATTTCTTTACGATTCTTGCGAGTAACTAACATTATAAGTCCTCCCAAAATAATAGTTACAACACCAGCAAGTATCATTTCTGAAAATACTCCGTCCTTATAATAATAACTAACAAGGGCAGAAAACATCATAAACCCACCATTAACGGTAAGCAAAAGACCCATTAAATAAAAAATAATCTTAAAATTGAGTTTTACGAATGAACTCATTACACAAAGAGTTTTTCTACTTTTTTAATAGACTGTGGAAGACAACAAACTACGACACGATCCCTGTTAATAATTTTAAAATCACCTAAGGCTATTAGGCCTTCTCCATCACGTATTACACCCCCAATAATGGCCGAACGCGGAAAATCTAATTCTCGAATTATTTTATTGCAAACTTCAGATGTTGGAGTAACAACAAATTCCAGTAATTCGGCATTCATATTATTAAGCTTTGTCATTGCTATAATTTCACCTTTTCTTATATAACGAAATATTTTATTTGCAGCCAACAGTTTTTTATTGATTAGAGTATCAATTCCTATGGATTGCGAAAGCTGAAAGTAATCCATATTCTCAACCAAGGCGATGGTTTTTTTTACACCTTTGGATTTAGCTACTAAACAAGACATAATATTGGTTTCACTACTTCCTGTAAGAGAAATAAAAGCATCCATTTCTTTAAGGGATTCTTCCAAAAGCAAATCAACGTTTCTTCCATCTCCTTGTATTACTAAACATTTAGGGATTTCATCTGCTATCTCAAAAGCCTTTTCTTTATTTTTTTCAACAAGTTTAACGTTAAAATTGTGTTTACATAAAGCTTTTGCAGTTTTATATCCAATTTTACTACCCCCTAAAATCATTACGTTTTTAATTTCTTCTCTTACTTTACCTGTAAGTTTATATATTGCATCAACCCCTTTTTGGATTGTAGTAAAATAAACCCTATCCCCCTCTTTAAACTTGGTGTCACCATTGGGAATAAGAGTATATTGTGTGCCATAACGCTGAATCGCTATAGGCACATACTTAAGTTCTTGATATAAACGTGCCACTTCTTTTACAGTTTTTCCCACGAAGGCAGTTGTTCTAGATAGTATAAGACCAATCATCGTCAAAGCACCATTTTCAAACTCATAGGTGTCATTAAAAGCACTTTGACTAAGTAAAAGTTCAATTTCACTTGCAGCAAGAGATTCTGGTGAAATTAATTCGTCAATTCCTATTTTTTCAAAACCTAACTCGTCCTTATTTATTATAAATTCTATGTTAGATATACGTGCAATGGTACGTTTAGCTCCTAATTGTTTTGCGATCATGCAGCAGGTTATATTTGTGGTTTCGCTAGAAGTTACTCCAATTAATAAATTGGTGTTATCAACATTGGCTTCTTTCAATATTGAAATAGATGTAGCATCACCACGAACAACTCGGATATCTAAATGGGAGGCTGCATATGCTAGCGATTCCCTATTAATATCTATCAGGGTAATGTCTTGGGACTCGAAAGAAAGGAGTTTTGCTAAATGATATCCCACCTCGCCGGCACCGGCAATAATAATCTTCATATTAGTAAGCAATAAGTAATACAAAGGTATAAAATTTTAAAATAATTGCGTTCTTAGTATATGTTAATCTATTTTTAAAGTGTTTCTCAATCGAAATTCTAAAAAATATGTAGTTTTGCAGCCGTTATGACTTTAGAGAAAAAAGTAACTCCCTATAAAGATTCTACACTAAATAAAAAGGAGCAAGTAGAAAAAATGTTCGATACCATATCGGGAAATTACGATAACCTTAATCGTATAATTTCATTTGGTTCCGACATAAAATGGCGCAATAAAATATTAAAGATGATTCTAAAAAAAAGTCCAGAAAGTATACTGGATGTCGCAACGGGAACTGGAGACCTGGCTATTAAATTTGCTCGAAAAAGTAAAGCAACAAAAATAATAGGATTAGATATTTCAGAGGGAATGCTCTCAGTTGCTAAAAAGAAAATTTCTGATACAATACTTTCAGAAAAAGTGGAATTCATTAAAGGTGATTCTGAAGCATTACCATTTAGTACAAATTCTTATGATGCTATTACAGTTTCTTTTGGAATTAGAAATTTTGAAAATCTGGAAAAAGGACTTTCAGAAATTTATCGGGTTTTAAAACCTAAAGGATTATTTATTATTTTGGAAACATCAATTCCTGCAAAATTTCCCTTTAAACAAGGATACCTTTTTTATACAAAAAGAGTATTACCTATTATTGGAAAAATATTCTCAAAAGATAAATTTGCTTATACATACCTGAGTGAAAGTGCGTCTGTTTTTCCTTATGGTAAAAAACTTAACAATATTTTACTGAAAATCGGGTTTATAGAGGTTGATAATAAACCTCAAACTTTCGGTGTAGCAACTATATATACCGCTACCAAATAAATATGAAGAAATTATTTATTGTACTTGTAGTTTTATTTTTTGCAGAAAATGTAGAAGCACAACTTTTTAACAAAGAACGTTTGGCTAACCTTGAAAATTTTGACAAACGATTTCTTACTTGGGGATACTACTTGGGATTTAATAGTTATGATTATAAGTTTGACTATATTAACCAAAACCAAGACGATAATACAGATGTTTTAGTTGTTAGTGATGGTGGATTTAATGTTGGTCTTATTGGTGATTTGCGTATAAATAATTATGTGAACATACGATTAGAGCCAGGCTTATATTTTACCCAACGCAATTTAACATTTCCTGGTTTTGTTGAAGAAAAAGACTTTTTACGAGAAGTTAAATCGACATATATACACGTCCCATTATTACTTAAATTATCTACAAAAAGACTTAGGAATATTAAGCCCTTTCTTATTGGTGGGTTTTCTACATCAATTAACCTGTCAAGCAATGAAGAAAATCCCGAAGACAATGAACAAGGGCGGTTTCGTACTACAAGAAATACTTATTATTATGAATTAGGATTTGGGATAGATTTTTATCTTTATTACTTTAAGTTTACCCCTTCTATCCGTGGTGTATTTGCTTTAAATGATGAGTTGGTTCGTGATGACGACCCAAACAGTCTGTGGACAAGTAATATAGGCAAAATGGCTACACGTGGATTATTCATTAATTTTACTTTCCAGTAACCTAATATATAAATTTACTTCCTTTTAAACTCACTTATTATTATTGCTGCAGCAGTGGCAACATTTAGGCTTTCTGTTTTTTTTTGATCTCCAAACTGTGGTATGGTTATTTTTTTTGTGAGCAGAGAAGTTATCTCTTTTGAAATCCCATTTGCTTCGTTACCTAAAACAATAACAACATCTTTAGGAAGTGATTGACTAAATACATTTTCACCTTCCAGACACCCACCGTAAATTGGAAGATTACTTTTTTCTATATATTCTCTAAGTGAAACGTACAATACATTCACACGGGAGTTAGAACCCATTGAAGCCTGTACTACCTTAGGATTATAGAAATCTACAGTATCAAGTGAACATACCAATTGCGTTACCCCAAACCAATCGCATATTCTAATAATTGTCCCAAGGTTTCCAGGGTCGCGAACTGCATCTAAGACCACAATAATTCCATTTTCTGAAATAGGTCTTTGAGATGGAATTTCAAAAACAGCAAGAGAAGTATTGGCGGTTTTCAAATAACTTATCTTATTAATTTCTCTTTTTGTAACGATGTAAAAATTTTGTGTAATCCCTTTAAAATTTTCAGTAGAGAATAAAGAATGTATTTTAATTCCGGCATCTAGAAGTTCTTTTATTACTTTTGGCCCTTCAGCAACAAAAAGCCCTAATTTATCCCGGTACTTTTTTTGATGTAAACTCGTTATTAATTTTATTTGACTTTTGCTTATCAAAATCATGTATTTTTGAACTTGAGTAAACTTATTCATTTGACCCAAACCCTCGCAAAAATATCATTATTTTTAGGATTAACGTTACTTGTTGTTTCTTGTAATGCCGTAAAACATTTGGAAGAGGGACAATATTTACTTACCAATAATACCATTAGGATTGATGATAATGAAATAAAAGATGCTAAGGTTTATAGTCAACTAAAACAACATCCTAACCCAAAAGCTTTAGGTATACCGTTTGGACTTCATATTTATAATCTTTCAAATACCCAACCAGACTCAACCTTTCAGAAATGGTTACATAAAAACCCAAAACGCGAAGAAAGATTGATTCGATTTCTTTCAAAAAAGCAAGTAAACAAAATTGAAAATAGTTATTTAGGATTTAATAGATGGTTGCAAAAATCGGGTGATGCACCGGTAATTATTGATGACATAAAAACTAAAAAATCTATAGTACGTCTTAAACGCTATTATTTTAGTTTTGGATGGTTTAATGTTGATGCAGATTATACCATTGATAAAACAGAAAATAAACGTGCTTCAATTAACTATAATATTACAAGAAATCAACCTTATTTTATTGACTCTATTTCTGAAAAAATAAGTTCCCCTGTTGTAGATTCCCTATATCAACTTACAAAACATCTTTCGTTCATTGAAAAAGGGAAGCAATACTCTACCAATGATTTTATAAATGAAAGAGATAGATTAACTGTTCAATTTAGAAATTCGGGGTTGTATTATTTTGATCAAGATTATGTGGGTTTTGAAGCCGATACTGTAAATACTGGACATAAAGTAAACATCGATTATATAATCCCTGACCGGAAATTCACTAAAAATGATAGTAGTTTTACCGAACCTTTTAAAGTTTATCACATCAATGAGGTTCGTATTGTTACCGATTATACCTTTACTAATCGCAATGAGACTATAAAAGATTCTGTTTTTTTTAATGGATATAAATTATATAGTTATGATAAATTAAAATTTAGACCAAAAGCAATAATCGATGCCATTTCTATCACCCCAAATCAAATATTCAAGGATATTGACCGTACACTTACTTACAACCAAATAAGTGATTTACGTATTTTTAAATATCCAAATATTAGTTATTTAGAAGATCCAAAAGATTCAACCGGTACCGGATTAATTACCACTATTTTATTAACACCCCGTAAAAAATACACACTAGGAGTAGATTTTGATGCATTTACATCAACCATACAACAATTTGGAATTGGTTTTAGCACTACTTTTCTAATTAGAAATGTATTTCGTGGTGCTGAAAATGTAGAAATATCTGTTAAAGGAAGTGTAGGTTCTTCAAAAGATGCTGGAGATAGTGAAAGTAAATTCTTTAATATCTCTGATATTGGTACCGATATAAAACTTTCATTTCCCAGATTACTTTTTCCAGCTAATACTGATAAAATTATTCCAAAATATATGTCGCCTTCAACCTCTTTGAGCGTAGGATTTAACGCACAAAATAATATTGGATTGGATCGTCAAAATATAAACACCATTTTTAATTACCGATGGAAACCTTCAAAAATTCGAACTAATAGAATTGATTTAATGAATGTCCAATTTGTTAGAAATTTAAATACGGAAAATTATTTTAATGTTTATAAAAGTTCATTTCAACAATTAAATGACATTGCGCAAGAAATAGAAATTGAAAATCCTGGTAGTATTAATCCAGATTACTATAATGTTAATGAAAATGGTGATTTAACATTAATTATTCCCATCGGTGCAGACAATTTTATTGAAGATGTAAAAGACGGGAACATTAATTCAATACCTGAGAATTCAGATGATTTTAATACTGTAAGTAATATTGATGAACGGAAAAAACGACTTACAGAAAACAATTTAATTTTTGCTACAAACTTTACTTGGACCAGGGATACAAGAGAAAATATTTCAGATAATGATTTTTCCAGATTAAAATTTAAAATAGAATCTGCCGGGAATCTTCTAAGAGGAATTGCAAATCTCTCTGGTTTGGATAAAAATGAAGATGGTAATTATAAAATACTTGGAGTAACATTCTCACAATACATGAAATTTGAAGGTGAGTATATAAAACACTGGGAATTAAATAGAAATAGCAGAATTGCCTTTCGTGCCTTTGGAGGTATTGCAATCCCTTATGGCAACAGTAACACCATTCCTTTTACACGTAGTTATTTTGCTGGTGGTGCCAATGATAATCGTGGTTGGAGAGCTTATGATTTAGGCCCGGGCAGTAGTGGTAGTATTCTAGATTTTAATGAAGCAAATTTTAAAATTGCATTAAATACTGAATATCGTTTTAAATTTATAGGTTCTTTCAATGGAGTATTTTTTGTAGACGTTGGGAACATATGGAATGTGTTAGACCATATTACAATCGATGAATTCCGTTTTGATGGAATAGAAGACCTTAAAGAACTCGCAATTGCTTCGGGTACAGGTTTACGATACGATTTTGGTTTCTTTGTTCTCCGCTTTGATGTTGGTTTTAAGACCCATGACCCTGCAAGACCTGTAGGAGAACGTTGGTTTAAAGACTATAATTTTGCTAATGCTGTCTATAACATAGGTGTTAACTATCCATTTTAAATCATTAAATTTTGTTATTTTTGTTATCTAAATCATTTAATTTATGAGTCATTCCATAAATCCAGGTGTAGCAACAGGTATTGAAGTTCAAAAAATACACAAATATGCTAAAGAAAATAGCTTTGCATTACCTGCAGTAAATGTAATAGGGTCTAGTAGTATTAATACCGTGTTAGATACCGCATCGGCGTTAAACTCACCAGTAATAATTCAATTCTCAAGTGGTGGCGCTCATTTTAATGCCGGTAAAGGGCTTTCAAACGAAAATCAAAGGGCAGCCATTGCCGGGGCAATTGCCGGAGCAAAGCATATTCACGAATTAGCTAAATTTTATGGAACTACTGTTATACTCCATACAGACCATTGTCCTAAAAAACTCCTACCATGGGTAGATGGCTTGTTGGATGCAGGAGAAGATTATTTTAAAAAAACAGGAATACCTTTGTATAGCTCACATATGCTTGACCTTTCTGAAGAGCCTATAGAAGCAAATGTTGAAATAAGTAAAAGGTATTTGGAACGCATGAGTAAAATGGGAATGACATTAGAAATAGAATTAGGCATAACAGGAGGTGAAGAAGATGGGGTTGATAATACCGATGTGGATTCTTCAAAACTATATACCCAACCAGAAGAAGTAGCTTATGCTTATGAAGAATTAATGATGGTAAGTAACCAATTCACTATAGCCGCAGCATTTGGAAACGTACATGGAGTATACAAACCCGGAAATGTAAAATTACAACCTATTATCCTGAAAAATTCACAAGAATATGTTCAGAAAAAATTCAATACTGAAGCAAATCCTATCGACTTCGTTTTCCATGGCGGAAGTGGTTCTACCCTAAGTGAAATTAGAGAAGCTATTGGATACGGTGTGGTTAAAATGAATATTGACACCGATTTGCAATTTGCATTTAATGAGGGTATACGTGATTATATGACTTCTAATATCAATTACTTAAAAACACAAATAGGTAATCCTGAAGGATCTGAAGTACCTAATAAAAAATATTACGACCCTAGAAAATGGTTACGCGAAGGTGAATTAACTTTCAGGAAACGACTGGAACAAGCTTTTGAAGACCTTAATAATGTAAATACTTTATAACCAATCCTGATCATTAATTAATTTTGCTTAAACACCTAACACAATATGAGCTGGTTTAAAAGAACAAAAAAGGGAATACAAACCCCTACCGATCAGAAAAGAGATGTTCCTAAAGGACTTTGGTATAAATCCCCAACAGGAAAAATAATAGATACCGATGAGCTAGAAAGAAACTTTTATGTTAGCCCGGAAGATGGATATCACGTGCGAATAGGAAGTAAAGAATACTTTAATATATTATTTGATGACAATACTTTTAAGAAATTAGATGAAAACCTTACTTCTAAAGACCCTTTAAAATTTATAGACAAGAAAAAATACGTTGATCGTCTTAAAGATGCTTATAATAAAACGGGGCTTAAGGATGCGGTTACTACCGCTGTCGGAAAATCTATGGGTGAAGATTTGGTAATTGCTTGTATGGATTTCAGTTTTATTGGAGGTTCTATGGGTAGTGTTGTAGGGGAAAAAATT
Organism: Bacteroidota bacterium; assembly: GCA_022562895.1. Classification (GTDB taxonomy): domain Bacteria; phylum Bacteroidota; class Bacteroidia; order Flavobacteriales; family Flavobacteriaceae; genus Marifrigoribacter. The sequence continues at coordinate 13,309 of JADFOK010000035.1, forward strand.
GCACGTGCAGCAGACTATGCCATTAAAAAGAAAATACCTTTTATTATTATATCTAAAAGTGGTGGCGCTCGCATGATGGAAGCTGCACTTTCACTTATGCAGCTTGCTAAGACCAGTGTTAAACTAGCACAACTTGCAGAGGCAAAAGTGCCCTATATTTCTCTTTGTACAGATCCTACTACTGGAGGAACAACTGCATCATTTGCTATGTTAGGTGATATAAATATTGGTGAACCAGGTGCTTTAATCGCATTTGCAGGACCAAGGGTTGTTCGGGATACTACAGGAAAAGATTTACCTGAAGGTTTCCAAACTGCAGAGTTTTTAAAGGAACACGGTTTCTTAGATTTTATCTGTCATCGAAAAGATCTAAAACGCAAGATAAATCTTTATTTAGATTTAATTTTAAACCGTCCGCTCAGAGAAAAAACAGCTTAAAAAAAGCTGCTTATATAAGCAGCTTTTTTTATTAAAGTAGATTAGTACTGTAGAATTATAATATACTCTTTTCCATTCACAGTTAATATTGCAATATTATCACAAGTACCATCTCCATAATTGAGCACTCCCGTGGTTTCATTTCTAGTTATTTCTAACAATCCGCTTACAAAGTAGTGACAAGTTGCTTCACGTCTAAGTGCTTCGGTAACTAATGCAGATCTTGAATGTCCAGTACTAAACTCTATAGTCCAGTTTCCAGTTACCAAATAAACATTATCCATCCAGGTTCCGCTACCAACACCTTCAACCCACTCACGAACCCTAATTCCGTCTACGGTAGCTACCAATCCTCCCGGAAATGTAACTACAATGTTTTTATGAAAAGTAGATTGAGGGTTGCCTATCGCATTGCTATGTTCTCTAAAAATGGTTCCTCCTCCCTCTATTCCTTTATCGTTAAATATAAAATCTTCGAAAGAATAGTTGATTGTTCTTGTGCCATTTTGAATAGGACCATAGCTTATATGAATTTTTCCTGAAACAATATTTCCATTGTTTAGTTCACAACCTAATCCAAAGTCTAACGTTATAAAGGTGAAACCATTTTCACTAGTAATGGTTATGGTAACACAATCTGGAAAAAGACTGGTCATTCTTTCACCTTGTTCTTCAATTTCAACATAAGCTGTTTCGATTATGTTAAAAGTGCCGGTTGATACTTCATCGGTATCTGCAGCTTGTTTTGTTTGCATTGCGGTTAAATCTTCACTGGTTTCTATTTCTGTATTATTTTCATCCTCACTACAAGATGTAAAAAGAAAAAATACAGTAAGAAAAGTTAACATTCTCGTTTTAATTACAATTGATTTCATATTATAGTTTTATATGGTTTAACAGAAATATGACTACTAAAATTAAGAATGGTTTAATCTTCATTTAATAAAAAAAGAAAATTAAAGATTTCACACCCTCTTTTATATAAAAACAATATCTTTGCGCCCTGATTACCATAAGGGTACTCGATACATAAAAATCATTTAAAATAATATTGGCATGTATTTAACACCAAAAGTAAAAGAAGGTATTTTTGCAAAGTACGGGAAATCTAAAAAAGATACGGGTGCTGCAGAAGGACAAATTGCATTATTTACTCATCGTATAGATCATTTAACAAAACACCTTAAAAATAATCACAAAGACTATAATACCGAACGTTCTTTAGTGAAATTAGTAGGCAAAAGAAGATCTCTTTTAAATTATCTAATGAAAAAAGATATATTGAGATATCGTGCGATTGTTAAAGAATTAGGATTACGAAAGTAATTTTTATCCGGGATTTATTTTATGTCCCTTTTATTTTTAAGAAGATTTTCCTCTTAAAACAAATAGAAAAGCTACACATAAGTTTTTCATTGGTCAACAACTACAACAACACAACCATACTTGCATAAGTAAGTAAAGACCATTGTTTAACTGTCTGTCTTTGATAGACAAAATACAAAATTATGATTCCAAAAACAATAAAAGAGGTTATAGACCTTGGTGATGGTAGAGAAATTACCATTGAAACCGGAAAACTAGCAAAACAAGCCGACGGATCGGTTGTTGTGCAAATGGGAAAAGCTATGCTATTGGCTACCATTGTTTCTGCCTCCAAGCCAAGTCCTGTAGATTTTCTTCCACTTACGGTAGATTATCGCGAAAAATTTGCTTCGGCAGGACGTTATCCCGGTGGTTTCTTTAAAAGAGAAGCACGACCCAGTACAGACGAAATATTAACCATGCGTCTTGTAGACCGTGTACTTCGTCCACTATTCCCAAAAGATTACCATAATGAAATCCAGATTATGGTTCAACTTATGTCTAACGATGATAACGTTATGCCTGATGCTCTTGTAGGATTAGCAGCATCTGCTGCAATTCAGCTAAGTGATATCCCTTTTGAATATCCAATTTCTGAAGTCCGTGTAGCTCGTATCGACGGTAAATTTGTTATCAATCCAAGTCGCACTCAACTTGGTGAAGCAGACATCAATATGATGGTAGGAGCTTCTATTGATAGTGTTGCTATGGTTGAAGGAGAAATGGATGAATGTAGTGAAGAAGAAATGGCAGAAGCCATTAAATTTGCCCATGAAGCTATTAAAATACAATGTAAAGCTCAAATACGTTTGGCAGAAGCTGTAGGAAAGAAAGAAACCAGAGAGTATGAAGGTGAAAGTGAAGATGAGGATCTAGAGAAAAAAATTCACGAAGTTGCTTATAGCAAATGTTACGATGTAGCTAAAAGAGGTGTAGGAAAACAAGAACGTGGAGAAGCTTTTTCAGAAATAAAAGACGAAGTAAAAGCCATGTTTTCAGAAGAAGAGCTTGAAGAAAACGAAGAATTAATTTCAAAATATTTCAAAAAAGCACATAAAGAAGCTGTTAGAAACCTATTACTTGCTGAAGGTAAGCGCCTTGACGGTAGAAAAACTACCGATATTCGTCCTATATGGTGTGAAGTAGACTATCTTCCTTCTACACACGGTTCTTCTATCTTTACACGTGGAGAAACACAGGCATTGACAACCGTAACTTTAGGTACTTCTCGTGAAGCTAATATTATAGATTTACCCACACTCCAAGGTGAGGAGACATTTTATTTACATTATAACTTCCCTCCTTTTTGCACCGGTGAAACACGACCCTTACGAGGAACCTCGCGTCGAGAGATTGGACACGGTAACCTTGCCCAAAGAGCGCTCAAAGGAATGATCCCAGAAGATTGCCCCTATACAATACGAATTGTAAGTGATGTTTTAGAATCTAACGGGTCTTCTTCAATGGCTACAGTATGTAGTGGAACTATGGCTTTAATGGACGCTGGTATACAAATGATAAAACCTGTAAGTGGTATAGCTATGGGATTAATTACCGATGGTAAAGACTATGCTATATTAAGTGATATTTTAGGTGATGAAGATCACTTAGGAGATATGGATTTTAAAATAACCGGTACAGCAGATGGTATTACCGCCTGCCAAATGGATATTAAAATCAAAGGCCTTAGTAATGAGATATTAGTAAAAGCCTTGCAACAAGCTCGTGAAGGACGCTTACATATCCTTAAAAAAATGATCGATACAATCGCTAAACCAAACGCAGAAGTAAAACCTCATGCTCCTAAGATTGTAACAACTTCAATTCCTTCGGAATTCATTGGTGGTTTAATTGGTCCTGGTGGAAAAGTAATTCAAGAATTACAAAAAGAAACCGAAACAACTATTGTTATCAATGAAGTAGATGATCAGGGTATTGTAGAAATATTAGGTGTAAATCAAGATGGTATTGATAAGGTGTTGGCAAAAATTGAATCCTTGCTGTTTAAACCTGAAGTTGGAAGTGTTTACGAGGTGAAAGTGATTAAACTACTTGACTTTGGTGCTGTAGTAGAATACACAGAAGCTCCAGGTAATGAAGTGTTATTGCATATTTCTGAAATGGCCTGGAAACGAACCGAGAAGGTAACCGATATATTAAACCTGGGGGATGTTATTGATGTAAAGTACTTCGGCACCGATCCTAGAACTAGAAAAGAAAAAGTTTCTCTCAAGGCATTACAACCAAAACCAGAAGGATATGTAGAAAGACCTCCTCGTAAGGACAACCGAGGTAGAGATAATCGAGGTAGAGATAACAGAAACCGTGATAGAAGATGAGATTAAATATTGAATTTATAAAAATAAATAAAGCCTCCTTTTATTGGGGGCTTTATTTATAATAAAAAAGATTTATCGATTTGTAACATTTACACCTCTTTTTTCGTATAACACAATAGCAAGAAAATCTATTAAACTTAATATACTAGATGAGACAACTTAAAATTACCAAGCAGGTTACCAATAGAGAAACTGCTTCCTTAGACAAATATCTTCAAGAAATAGGTAAAGTTGACTTAATTACCGCAGACGAAGAGGTAGAATTGGCACAAAAAATTAAAGCCGGAGACCAAGATGCTTTAGAAAAATTAACAAAAGCAAATCTTCGTTTTGTAGTTTCAGTAGCTAAACAATATCAAAATCAAGGATTAACACTTCCCGATCTTATTAACGAAGGAAACTTAGGACTTATTAAAGCAGCTCAACGGTTTGATGAAACCCGTGGTTTTAAATTCATTTCGTATGCAGTTTGGTGGATTCGCCAATCTATTTTACAGGCTTTGGCAGAACAATCTCGTATTGTACGTTTACCTCTTAACAAAATTGGTAGTATCAATAAAATAAATAAAATGTTTGCCTATTTAGAGCAAGCCCATGAACGTCCTCCTTCTGCAGAGGAAATTGCAAAAGAATTGGATATGACCATTAATGACGTAAAGGAGTCTATGAAAAATTCCGGTCGTCACGTATCTATGGACGCACCTTTGGTAGAAGGCGAAGATTCAAATCTTTATGATGTATTACGTAGTGGGGAATCACCCAATCCCGACCGGGCTCTGTTACACGAATCACTTCGTACAGAAATTGAACGTGCATTGGAAACGTTGACTCCCCGAGAAGCAGATGTTATACGTTTGTATTTTGGCTTAGGAGATCAAAATCCCATGACCTTAGAGGAAATTGGAGAAACATTCGATCTTACTCGTGAGCGTGTTAGACAAATAAAAGAAAAAGCTATAAGAAGGTTAAAACATACTTCTCGCAGCAAGATCTTAAAAACATATTTGGGATAATTTCCCGTAAGGCAACAAACAGCTTAATCTCAGACTTGTTTTGAGATTTTAAACTGTTCGTTTTTTGATTGATGAATGACCTCCGGTTGATTACCGGAGGTTTTTTTGGTCCATTTAACCTAAATTTATTATTACTTTTACGAAAAAAATTTAATAATGAGTCAAACCCTAATAGCACCTTCTATCCTTGCTGCAGATTTTGGTAATCTACAACGCGATGTAGAAATGATAAACAATAGTGAAGCAGATTGGTTTCACTTGGATGTCATGGATGGTGTATTTGTTCCTAATATTTCCTTTGGAATGCCCGTAATAAAAAGTATTTCTCTACATGCTAAAAAACCTTTAGATGTTCATTTAATGATTGTTGAGCCCGATCGCTACATTAAAGCTTTTGCTAAGCTCGGAGCAAATGTATTAACCGTTCATTATGAAGCTTGTACTCATCTACACCGTACCCTTCAGGCTATTAAAGCAGAAGGAATGCAGGCGGGTGTTGCCTTAAATCCGCATACCAATATTTCTTTTTTAGAAGACACCATTAATGACATTGATTTAGTATGTATTATGAGTGTGAATCCGGGATTTGGTGGCCAGAGTTTTATTGAAAATACATACTATAAAGTAAAACAACTAAAAAAGTTACTATTAGAAAAAGGTGCCAGTACTAAAATTGAGATTGATGGGGGCGTTACTAATAAAAACGCGCAGCAATTGATCGATGTAGGTGCAGATGTATTGGTCGCGGGAAGCTATGTATTTGGTTCTGAAAACCCATCAGAAACAATTAAAGTATTGAAAGAATTGGTATAATTCGAATACTTTGATAACTTTATATTCCCGGTCAATATTTATAAAAATTTACAGAACTTTTCTCCTTTTATTGTAATTTGGATGTATATATTATTTTATGCAACCTTCATTTGATACTTGGACTTCTGGATTTTTATTTGCTGTAGTGATGGGTGTTTTTCTATTTGTGATTTTAATTACAAGTAGAAATAAAAAAAACTACCCTATTGCCTTTTTTGTATTATCTTTTTCGGTAATACTATTTCAGTATGTTTTTTTAATAACCTAAGAAGCTGAAATTAAGTAAGTTATTTGTATACCCGTATATTTTGGGAAAGTGGGTTTTAAAATCTTTTGGAGATTCGATAAAGTATTCTGCCAGAACCGCCATGAATTCATATTCATTAGTAAAAGCATAGGCCCTAAAATATCGGGATTTTTCCAGTTTAAATTTTACTTCTTTTTTGGTTAGTTGTTGTAATATATTTTGAAACTGCTTAGTAAATCGAGAAGAATCGTTGTCACGACTTTGTTTTGCTTCTAATTGCATGGCATGCATAAACTCATGAATGCCTAAGTTTCTATTATCATTAGATATATTATACCCCTCTTCAAAATCTTTCCAGGATAAAACTAATGCTCTCCCTTTGGGGTTAAACTCTCCTTTATGAAAAGCCTTATTTACATTACTATAAAATTCTTTTGGGTAAACTAAAATATATTCAATTAATCCATATCCATAATTTTTCCGGCCAAAACTTAGCATGCAACCAATTCCAGCAATAAGGACTTTTATTCGATCTGAAATTTGTAAATTTTCTCTACCTATGAATTTCTTTTCATAAATAAACGTGGCAACTCTATGTTGAAACTGTCGCTTGTGTTTATCGGAAAGCGAATTGTAAAATGAAAATTCATTTTTTAATATAGAAAGCTGATTTTTAGAAAGTTTTTTATAGACAAAATAATGTCTAAAAAGAGGTTTATTATATGAATTCGCATAAAAACTTTCAAATAACCGAAACAAAAAAAACAGGAATCCAATTAAAACGATGGCATACCCATAAGGTGCCAGCCATGTATAATTTTCATCATGTTGTAATAGTAGTATCATGTAGATTTGAGAAACGAAAGGTACTGATAAATATAAAAACACTAATTTACCCTTATAAACAAACGAATTAGACTGTTGTTTTATTACTTTTTTAATAAATTGATTAATTTGTGAAAATAAGAGGATTAGATAAGGTATTCTTCACAAATCTCCGCTCTGAGAATCTAAAAAACTATTATTTCTCATTATTTAAAAATATAAACAATCATGAAGATTACAAACTTTACCGAAAACAATACTATTATATCTATACTAGATAGAATACCAAAAGGAAAACGTTATTCTGATATCGAAGATGCCGATGGCAACCAATATGTAGACCTGGTGCAAGAAGGTGGTGGAGTCCTGGGCATCGCCCTGGTGGGATATACGTTTATTTTAGAAAATGCCGGTATTCGGTTTTTTAGCCTGGCAGGTACCTCGGCTGGGGCTATCAACACCATTTTGATGGCGGGGTTGGGTAAAATAAAGGAAGCGAAGTCTGAAAAGATTCTTGATATTTTGAGTAAGAAAGACTTATTCGATTTTGTAGATGGTCATAAAGTAGTAAGAAAAATTATTAACAAAGTCATTAAAAAGGAAAAAGGGCTTGGCCGGGCATTGGTTTGGAATGGTATTAAAATTTACAAAATTCTAAAGAGAAAACTGGGTTTAAACCCAGGTAGTAATTTTGAAACATGGATAACAGAGGAATTAAAAAAAGCAGGGATAATTTCTTTGATAGATTTAAAAAATTTAAGAAAAATCCTGCCTCAAGGTTTAAAATATGTCGTTACTGGAGAAGAAGTAACAGATGCTGTAGCAAAGTTGGCCATTATCACTTCGGACATTACGACCCATACAAAAGTGGAGTTTCCGAGAATGGCAGAGCTTTACTGGGCAGACCCCAACAGTATATCTCCTGCAAAACTAATAAGGGCTTCTATGTCTATTCCTTTCTTTTTCGAGCCTTTTGAAATCGTGAATATCCCAAATGCTGGTAACGAATATGATGAAAAATGGTATGATTATGCCCGTTATAAAGGTCCTGTTCCATCAGAAGTTAAATTTGTGGATGGAGGTTTGCTTTCCAATTTCCCCATTAATGTATTTCACAGAGAAGATGGTGGTGTTCCTCGTATGCCTACTTTCGGTGCACGGCTTAGTACTTATAGAAAAAACTTTAGCAAAACAGATAATATATTAGGGTTGAGTGGAGCAATGATTAGTACGATGCGTCAAATACATGATTATGATTTTCTTCTCAAACATCCTGATTATAGCAAACTTATATGTAGCATAGATGCTGATGGACAATTTAATTGGTTGGATTTTAATATGAGTAAAGATGATCAGGTAGAGTTATTCAACTTAGGCGCCGAAAAAGCTTTAGAATTTTTAAAAGAGTTTGAATGGGAAAATTATAAGGAGATACGGAAAAACAGAAGTAAGGAAATAAGCACCAATAACACTTAGATGAAAGGCCTTAGGTGTCACGTCCTAAAATACGGCTACAGGTTAATACTTAAATTTATGCGGCATTTAGGTGCACGTAATTAGGTGTTTTATAGTCTAAAGATAAATGTAATCTTTTAGTGTTGTACAATTTAATTGCATT
>JADFOK010000013.1 GCA_022562895.1 Bacteroidota bacterium
TACGTGCACCCGCATCTGAGCGACGCCCAGGCGGCTTTGGAGCTGGCTACAAGCATGATTCAGTACGGGGCCGCAGAAGCGGTCAAAGAGGGAACGTCCGGGGGGCTGTTAGGCAAGGTTCAGGCAAGGGCGCAAGGCGAAAGCGCACAAGTTTGTGCGGAGCAAGAAGTTCAGAGGAGCCACTCTAAAAATTCAGGATCCTGTCCCACAAGCGATCCTATAATTTAGCCAACCTAACTCAGTGGTAGAGCAGCGCATTCGCAATACAATTCACAAAAGCTCGACGGCCTTCTGCCCATGTGCTACCTTTAACGTTATGCGAAAAATAAATATAGTTAATAATATCCCATATTTTGGAAGGTGTTTAGTCCCGGCATATATTTTTCTCGCCCTATGTATCAGCATATTAAACTCCTGCGGCAAATCGGGGCCTCGCCGTTTACTTTATGTGGCTGTACCTGGCATTCGTAATTACGTTGAATACGGAGGTCACGGGGTTATTGTTTTTGACATAGACGATGGGCACCGTTTCGTAAAACGGATTCCGACAGGAAGCTTCGATGGGAAAGGGCACCCTATTAATGTAAAGGGCATATGTGCCAGTGAAATAACGGACCGCCTTTATGTAAGCACAGTAAAGCATCTCATTTGCATTGACTTAAAAACAGACAAAATAATTTTAAAAATTTCATTAATAATATAGAGAAAACTAAATTGGAGAATTATTTTAGTTTGATATTATCTATTTTAGATTTGGACTTTGAAGATAGAGAAAGTTTAATTATTGGTATAATTAATTTTAAAAAGAAATTAAGAAGGACAAGACAAACCAATATTCATCATATTTTGCCAGAAAAGTATTTATAAAATCGTTGGTACGTTCTTGTTCAATTATAGTATAGAGAGGGTGAGCAGCCCGGTAAGTGTCCCAAAGTGAAAAAACGGTGTAATATTCGAAATCGTTTGTTTGATGAATTTTCATATCCATTCCTCGGTACCGTCCATCAACATCTTGGTATAAATTAGGAGCCAACATGCTATGATAAAGTGATGTGTAAAAGTTGATCTTATAATCTTCATTTGTACTCTCGACAACAATTTTTTCCAGTTGTCTTTCCCAAGTTGCTTCGGCTTCTTGTTTAAGTTGATCAAAAGTTTTATTGCCTATTTCTTCTTCTAGATTTTTTTTAGCTCCACTTTCATCAACTGCCGAAATTCCTATTGAAACATAAACAGGGTCATTATTAGGATTAATAAATTGGTATCCTGCCATTCTAGTTCTTCGATCCGGCGTTCGATGAAAATGAGTTGGAATTTCCATGGGATGAGAAAATTTTATATAAAAATAAACACGTTGTTCTTCTGCCCAAGCCTTTGAATAACGATAGCCTTTTATTTCGTATTTTGAAATTTCACTTACTTTCATATCCAAGAACTGATCTCTATGCTCCAAATCAAGAATTAAAAACTGGTTTTCGGAGGAAGGATAGGTGTATTTGTGCATTCCTGCACGAAGAGTAGTAGTTAATTCAACTAAAATATTTGTAGAATCTAACCATACTTTGTAATAGCCCGGAGAAGCAGTTTCATTAACATGTGAAAAATGTGCACGATACCCTTTCTCACCATCAGCACCATTATTAAATAATATTTCATCGGTTGGCATAAGTAGAATATCACCATAATCACTTATACCCGTTCCACTTAAATGAGTATGAGAAAAACCATATATGTATTCGTCACTAAAGTGATACCCACTACAACCATCCCAACCCTCTAATCGGGTGTCTGGGCTTAATTGCATCATTCCAAAAGGCATTGAAACTCCCGGATAGGTATGACCATGACCTCCTGTGCCTATAAATGGGTTTACAAAACTAATAAGAGCTTTGTCTTTTTTTGCAGGGATTGCGGAATTATTAAAGGAACAACTTTGTAATGTGAGGGAAATTAAAAAGAAGAATATTATTCTTTGCATATTGATATAAAATTAGGAAAAGATATTAAAACCACGTTAAAAAAGAGTGTTTTCTACTTAGATTTTATTAAACATAGTATATTTAAAATCTTTAGTATGAAATCGATGACTTTCTGGATACTATTTATTATCATTTATCTTCTTATAGATGTTTATGCTTTTCAAGCAGTAAAGACTTTAAGCAATAACTTATGGATTTATATTTTATATTTTGGAATATCAATATTTGTATTGGTTTCCCTGGTTTATATTTTTAATTCGGGGGGTTCTTCAAGGATAATGTTGTCACCGCCCAGAAATTATATTTTTGGAGTGTTCCTTGTCATATTTCTTCCAAAACTTTTGATAATTATATTTATGTTTGGAGAAGATATTCTTAGAATATTTATTGGTCTGTTTTCAAAATTTTTATTGAGTGAGGGTAATTTTTACATGCCTTCCCGAAGAAAATTTGTGAGCACATTAGCTTTAGGGATAGCTGCTATTCCGTTTACTTCTTTAATCTACGGCATTTTTAAAGGAAGGTATAATTATAAAGTATTGAAGTATGAATTAGAATTTGATGATCTTCCCGACGCTTTTGATGGATATACCATTACTCAAATAAGTGATATCCATAGTGGAAGCTTCGATAATGTTGAAGAGATAACATATGCAGTAAATTTGGTGAATCAACAACAAAGCGATGTCATTCTTTTTACAGGAGATCTTGTAAATAATGTTGTTGAAGAAATGCGTGAATGGAAATCATTGTTTTCTACCTTAAAAGCTAAAGACGGAGTGTTTTCTATATTAGGGAATCACGATTATGGAGATTATATACAATGGGAAAGTAAGGAAGAAAAAAATAAGAACCTTTCAGATTTAATAAAATTACAAGCCGATATGGGATGGGATTTGTTACTGAATGAACATCGCTTTATAGAAAAAAATAATGACCGAATTGTTCTAATTGGTGTTGAAAATTGGGGAGAAGGGAGATTTAAAAAAGCAGGAGATTTAGATAAAGCCTGTCAAGGGATTACCCTTAATGATTTTAAAATATTAATGAGCCATGATCCTTCGCATTGGAAGGCACAAATAAAGATGGATGACCGTAATTTTCAGCTTACACTAAGTGGGCATACACACGGGATGCAATTTGGAATTGAAATTCCGGGATGGATAAAGTGGAGTCCGATAAAACATAGGTATGAAAATTGGGCTGGAATATATAAGGAGTTCGGGAGATATCTTAATGTGAATCGAGGATTAGGGTTCATTGGTTACCCCGGACGCGTAGGGATCTGGCCTGAAATAACCGTTATAAAACTTAAAAAACGAACCTATATCTCGTAATTGCTTGGAAATGCTATATTTGTAGTTCAATTATTTACTAAATACATTAGAAAACATGTCGAAATTTGGAGAATTAATTGAAACTCAAGTGCCAGTACTTTTGGATTTTTATGCTGAATGGGACGAAGCCTGTAAAGGGATGCATCCTGTATTGAGGGATGTAGCAGCTGCCTTGGGTGACAAAGCACGAGTGATTAAAATTGACGTTGATAAAAACAAAGAACTTTCTGAAGCACTTCGGGTTAAAGGATTACCAACCTTAATGATCTACAAAAAAGGTGAAATGAAGTGGCGTCAAAGCGGTGAACAGGATGCCAATACTCTTATTGGACTGGTTAAAGAATATGTTTAAATCCTTGTTTGCGATAAACTAATCAATTGCCTTGCAATCAAAACCCTTCTCTTTTATATAATCCAATACTTTTGGAAGAAGATATTTAAGTTTTTTTTGAGCTTTTAGGCTGTCATGAAATAATATAATACTACCTGATTGTATATATTTTAGTATATTCTGAAGACTTTTTTCTTTTGATACTTGAATATCAAAATCGGCACTTAATATATCCCACATAACTATTTTATACCCTTTTTGCTGAAGTATTTTAGATTGTTTTGATGTGATTTTTCCGTAAGGTGGACGAAATAAAAGTGAGTTGTGATCCCTATAGTTATTGTAAGTGAGTTTTGAATAATCATACTTAAATTGCTTCAACACCTTTTCAAATAAAAAGCAATTATTAATATAGGTCTCTGTATTTGTTTTCCATCCGTTGAGGTGATTAAAAGTATGGTTACCTACAGTATGTCCTTCAGAAATGATTTTTTCAAAAACCATAGGATTTTTTTGAATATTGTTACCTATGCAAAAAAATGTTCCCTTGGCATTGTATTTTTTTAATTGGTCTAAGACCCAAGAAGTGATCTCTGTTATGGGTCCATCATCAAACGTTAGGAAAACACTATTTTTATTATGAGGTAATGACCATACTCGTTTTGGAAAAATCTGTTGTACAAACTTGGGTGTTTTTACCAGATAGGGTATCACAATATATTATTTAACGGAATCTTCTTTAAGTTGTTGAAGAGTGTCAAATGGATTTTCAATGGAATCATCTTGTGGAAGATCATTATCTAGAACCATACCTTCATCTTCAGAATAAAAATAACGGAAAAGTTTTAAATATCCATTGAATTTATCGGCTTCTTTACGAGCATACTCCTCTTTATCCATCACTACCAAAATATCTATTAAGCTACGGTAGCGTCCCATATCGCTAAAAATTTCATCGGCAATGACTTCTTGACGATGTAATTTCAGGCCACTATAATACATAAGGTGTTCTTGATATTGTTTTACTACATCCTGGTACACTTCTCTGGCTTTTTCCGGCTTGTCTATATCATAATAACCCAAAACAAACGGCTCTAATAAGGAATAAAACTCAAATTTGTCGACGGGCATTTTTTCCATAGCTAAATCCAGAATTGTCTCAGCCTTTTCATTATTACCTTCTTCAATTAATGCATCGGCAAGGCGAGCTAAGTTACTTCGGTAGGTAATACCATTTCTTCTGGTTTCTACATCATGATAGATCTTAGGATCACCACTATTTCCCCAATCCCATTTCATGACGATGTCATACATTTTATCACTATCAATTCTTCCCATATCAAAAGGATTGCTTCGGTCTATTGGGGTTCGGATGGGGACTAACTTATAAACTACACCATCCAATTGCAGGTAGTCCTTCATCCAGAGGTAATCGTCTTCTCCAAAAGCACCACCACTAAAATATATTGGGCGTTCCCAATTATTATTAGCTATAACATCGAGCATTAGCAAACGGTTTTTATAAATGATATTACCCTTAAATTTTATATCGATATAGGGAACAATTTTATCTGCATCTTTTTCATCAACAATACCATTTCGTAATACGGCTTCTTTATCAACAGGAATTCTAATTATTTTAGAGGGAAAGGTGTTTGCAAACTGCCCACTTTCCAATTCTACTTTGGTCTTGGGACTGTTATCGGCAACCCAATTCATCCATGTATTAATATCTATAGTATCTTTTATGGTTTGTTGAAAGAAAATAAAATCGCGGGAACCATATTTATAATCATTATGAGTAAGCTGAGAAGGGATAGGGTCACTGGTATAAGCTTTCTTTTTCATATCGTCTATATACCAATCTGTTTGAAAAAGACTGGTATTTACAACTCTAACATCTTGCCTATACCCTTCTATACCCTGGGCATACCATAAGGCAAATGTATCGTTATCCCCTATAGTAAAAATAATGGCGTTTTCATCACAGGAATCCAAATACATTTTTGCCATAGATTGTGCAGTATATCGGTTAGAACGGTCGTGATCATCCCAATTCTGTGATGCTAAAAGCAAGGGTACAGCCAGTGCCGTAACGGTAAGAACTATTGGTATGGCGATTTTGGGTTTTATATATTCCTTTACTACTTCGTATAAGGCGTATACTCCAAAACCTATCCACATGGCAAAAACATAAAATGATCCTATCAATGCGTAATCTCGTTCTCTGGGTTCAAAGGGTCTTTCATTGAGATATACTTTCAATGCTAAACCTGTAAAAAGGAAAAAAACAAGAAGTATCCAAAAGCTTTTAGAATCGTTTTTAAAATGAAAAACCAATCCTAATATTCCTAAAAGAAACGGAAGTAGATAGTAGTTATTTCTAGCCTTATTATTCAATGCATCACTAGGCAAATTATCTTGAGAGCCTAAACGAATGTTGTCAATAAATGAGATACCTGTAATCCAGTTTCCATGTAAGTTTGTTAGCTGGCCTTGTTTGTCGTCCTGCCTACCACTAAAATTCCACATAAAATACCGCCAATACATATACCCAAACTGGTACTCGAACATAAATGAAACGTTTTTCCAAAGGGAAGGTTTTTCTATATCCAGAAACTGATAAGTATCTTTTAAGAAATTATTATAGTCTTCACTATCGATTTGCCCTTTGTTAAAAAGCTCCTTAAATTTATTAACTTCTTCTACCAAACTTTCTTCTCCTCTATATTCTCTTTTTATAGTAAACTCTAGGCCATTAGTGAATTCCAGATAATTTGCATTGTGTTCAATACTCCACATTCTTGGAAAAAAGGCTTTTTGTTTATCCTCAGTATTTTGGGAGGCATTTTTAAAATCATTAACAATTACATATTTACCTAATTTCTCATTTTTTTCGTATTTGGGTTTGTCATCCTTATAAGGATTGGTCGGGTCGAGACCGGCATAGGTTTCGGTAAAAAGAGGACCATAAAATAAATGTGTTTCCGGATATTGTTCCCGGTTGTAATATGCTAAAAGTTCACGCGCATTGTTGGGATTATTTTCATTGATTACCGTTCCGGCATTAGCGCGAATAGGAAGCATTATCCAACTTGAAAACCCTATAAAAATAAACAATATGCACAGTAAAAGTGTATTGAGTTGAACATAACTTTTACTTCGGGTATACCTTAATAAATAATAAAAAATAGCAATAAAAATTAATCCTGCTATGATAGTTCCTGAATTAAATGGAAGCCCAATACTGTTGACAAAAAATAATTCCGAAGCACTAAAAAACTTTAATGTCATTGGTAGTAATAGTTTGAATATAAACAGTAATATGGCAACCATAACTATATTTGCTATTATAAAATTTTTGACAGTTACTTTTTTATAATTCTTGAAAAAATACAAGAATCCCATGGCAGGGATAGTAAGCAATCCTAAGAAATGAACCCCAAATGAAAGACCTATGACAAAGGCAATAAGTATTACCCATCTATTACCCCTTGAGGTATTCATATCCCGCTCCCATCGAAGTGCTAAATAAAACAATAACGACATAATAAAAGCAGCCATAGCGTACACTTCTGCTTCTACTGCGTTAAACCAAAAACTATCTGTAAAGGTAAATGCTAATGCCCCTACAGCCGCACTTCCCAGGATGGCAATAAAATTGTCTTTTGACACCTCTTTATATTTAGAGACTATATTATTTAGTAAAATAGTTAGAGACCAAAACATAAATAATATAGTAAATGCACTGGCAAAAACAGACATTAAATTAATTGTAAGAGCAATATTGGAAGCTCCCATTGCAAAAATTGAAAAAAATGCTCCAAGAAGTTGATATAGTGGTGCTCCAGGAGGGTGGCCAACTTCAAGATTACTGGAAGTAGTTATATATTCTCCGGCATCCCAAAAACTAGCTGTGGGTTCTACAGTAAGCCAATAAGTAATTAATGCGACCGTAAAAACAAGCCATCCTAAAATAGCATTCCATTTTTTAAAGTTGAAAGAACCCATACATATTTACAATTTTGAATGAGACGAAATTACTAATAATATATATAGTCCCAAGTTAAAAAACATCTAACGTATTTGAAGAGTTGATATTTTCTAATTCTAAGTCTTGATTATAATATAGTGAATCTAATTTTTTATATAAAAATGTTTGTACAAGCCAAAGTTTGTTTTAAATTTGCACCCGCATTAAGGGTAATGGCCTATGGTGTTCCCGATAGCTATCGGGATGGCAACACGCCTGCCTGCCGGTAGGCAGGTCTGGTTAAAATCAGGCTAAAAAAATAAAGTTTTAGGTATAAACTTTAAATTACCTGATAATTATTGGCCTATGGTGTAACTGGCAACACGTCTGGTTTTGGTCCAGAAGAGTCTAGGTTCGAGCCCTAGTAGGCCAACAGTTAAAACTAGGAAACCCCATAAACATTATGTTTATGGGGTTTAGTTTTTTATAGCACCCCTATCTGCACCCTTAAAACGGAATTTGTTAATAATATTTCATTCAGATTTAGAAACTCTTTCTAAAATATAATCATCCTTAATTGTAGAATAAAAATCTATTAAATGTATTAGATAATTATCATAATTATTAATATTACTATAACTTTCTATTCTTGCACTGTCAAATAATAAATCATCAATTGATACTTCTGGTATTTCTGAAAATATTTGATTGAATAAATTTGATTTGGAAAAGGTAACTACACTTGAAGATTTACCATAAATATAATAAAAGACAAATACATTATCATCAATATTACTTAGCGAATAGATAACATTAAAAACATCATAATTACCAGAAGTATTCATTGAAAAATTATTGATAGAATTTGTGTTAATTGTTAAATCAAAGTTGGGTAAGGATATATTTTGTATGATATCTTGTGATTTTTTAGAATAATAATAAGTAGTATTATTTATATTGAAATTAGAATGAAAAGCATAATAATCAAATAAATTGTCAGGTACTAATGTTATATCTGAATTACTTCCATTTTGATAACCTTTAAAATGTACCAAATGATGTATATTATTATTATCATCATTCTTAAAACCATGTACATTAACTGATAAAGATTCATTTGTTGGAAACTGAGTGGTAATACTTGTATTTACAAAAGGTAATGAAGTAAAATCTATATTTAAATTAGTATTACCATTTACATTTTCCATCCAAAAATAGCGGGGTAAATTATCATCCGGACTTTTAAACGCTGCATAATAATCTCCTGGTGATGCTGGTAATAAACTATCAAAATTAAAAGTACCCCCATTATCCGGGTTTCCATCAGAAATATAACTACCACTATGAGAAATTACTTCTAAAGGAAATCCAGTGTTGCTTAAATCCAAATTAATCCTATCTTGATTTGGATTTAATCTTTTAATTTCATTTATATTATAGGTGTTTGGGTTAACGTCTTCATAAGTAGATGTTAAATAATAGGTTTGTCCTACAGTTAAAACTTTATATATCAAGGTTGCGTCATATACATCATTAATATCAAATACAGCACTTAAATACGTTTCTTGATTGTTTATTAAGGCCCCATCAACAATAATATCACCATTTGCATCACTAAGATATAGATGACCTGTAGTAGTTTCTTTAAATAAATTCCCAATCACATTTATTGAAAACAAAAAGGTTTCGGTTCCCTGTTCTTCATTTAATACTTGGTCATCAACTCCTTTAGAACATTGAATTAATATTATAGATATCAATAATAAAAGTATAATTCTTTTCATAATTTACGTTTTTTTATAGATGTCTTATTTCTAACAATTAAATGTTTTCTAGTCAACAACCTCAAGAATTATGCCCTTTCCAATAATCTTTGTTAACTAATACAAAGTTTATAAATAAAAAGATAGTATAAAACTGAGGAATTTCAAGAAGCGGGTGACGTTCAATTATCGAACCAATTTATAAGTAATTTTATAGAATGATTACAGCCACTATAATTGATGATGAACAAAATGCCAGGGATTTTTTGTTTAAACTCCTTGCAAGATATTTTGAGAAAAAAATAATAAACTGTTTAAAAGTAAAATACTTATGATAAAAAATTTTTAATAGAAGAAGGAAAACTTTACGAGATAAGTGTTATAGTGAAAACATTTTGTGTATTCACCTAAAACTATTCTCCTTAAACTCAACAATGTTAAACATCTCAAATAAACGATTGTATACTCTACAGCCGTATTTGCTATGAAACTGGAGTAGGGCTCTATCTAAATCTTAAAAGTAATTACAGGCAAAATAGCATGATTTACCAGATCTTCACTTATGCTACCATTAAAGAAATGGGATAATCCTTTACGACCGTGTGTACTCATTCCAATAAGATTTGCTTGGGTGTCTTTCGCAAAATTTAAAATACCCTTTTCAACCGATGTATCATTGTAGATATTAAGAGTATAGTTATCATCATCAATTTTATTAACAAGATTATTCATCATCTTATTAATTTGTTCAGTAGTTTTAAATCCGCCTGGGGTGTTTATATATAATAGATGCATTTTTGCACCAACTTCACCCGCAAATCTCTGAGCTTCCATTAAGGGTTTACGACTTTCTTTAGAAAAATCGGTGGCAAAAACAAAATTGTTGATTTTAAAATCTTTCTGTTCGCTTTTAATTACAAGAACAGGAATTTTTGAGGTTCTTACTACTTTTTCAGTATTACTCCCAATAAACATTTCTTTAAATCCACTAACCCCATGAGATCCCATTACCACTAAATCAATATCGTTCATTTTTACAGCTTCATTTATATCGGTATAGATTTCATCGTGTCCATAGGCCTCGTGTATAACTATATCTTGAAGGTAAGGTTGTTCCAAAATTTCAAGAAAGTGTTTTTCAGCCAACTTTATAAAAAATAGGGGTTCAGGAAGACTGTTGGGGTCTGCTGCGTTAGCAAGGTGCAAAGGGAGTTCTAAAGTATGCAAGATGTAAATTTCACTTCCATGCTTGGCAGCCATCTTTGCAGCTACCTTAAGTGCATTTTCAGCTTGGGGAGAAAAATCAGTGGGAACTAATAATCGTTTCATAAGTTTTAATTTTTAAGCCTTTTAACAAGCCTTAAATTACAAAAATAAAACGAATGTTAAAGGTTTTTTAGAAATCAAAAAATGTAGTATATTTGCACCGAAAATGCAAATGAAACTAGCTGAGGGGACTAAAGTCCCCTCTTTTTATAGCCGAAAATGATATTAGGGGAAGTTACACATCTGTTAGAGAGGGCGTTAGAGAAAAATAAATCTTTGTTTTTAATTGATTTTAGTATTTCAGAATACAATCAAATACACATTATTATTGACGGGGATAATGGGGTAACAGTAAAGGATTGTATTAGTATTAGCCGGGAGATTGCACACAATCTAGATAGAGATGTACACGATTTCTCCCTTGAAGTATCATCGGCAGGAGTATCAGAGCCATTGATTAACATTCGTCAATACTATAAAAATCTAGGCCGCAAACTCAAGATTAAAACTTTAGAAGGGCAAATTTTAGAAGGTGAACTTACAAATGTCGATGATAAGGAAATAAAATTGAAATGGAAGGCCAGAGAACCTAAACCTATTGGTAAGGGGAAAATAACCGTACAAAAAGAAACGGTATTGTATTATAAAGATATAGTTGAAGCAAAAGTGATGATAACATTTAATTAAAAGATTATGGAAAATTTAGCATTAATTGATTCTTTTTCAGAATTTAAAGATGATAAGTTGATTGACAGAGTAACGCTTATGGCGATACTGGAAGATGTTTTTAGGAGTGCATTGAAGAAAAAATACGGTGATGATGATAACTTTGATATCATTATTAATCCGGATAAAGGTGATTTAGAGATTTGGAGAAACCGTATTGTTGTTGCAGATGGTAAAGTAGAAGAACCCAATCAGGAGATATCATTAAGCGATGCTCAAAAAATAGAACCTGATTTTGAAGTTGGTGAAGATGTTTCAGAAGAGGTAAAACTAGAGCAATTAGGGCGACGATCTATCTTGGCTTTACGTCAAAATTTAATTTCAAAAATTCACGAACACGACAATACAAATGTTTACAAGCAATTTAAAGAGCTAGTAGGTGAAATATATACTGCAGAAGTACACCATATTCGTCACCGCGCAATTATATTGTTAGATGATGATGGAAATGAAATCATCCTTCCTAAAGACAAACAAATACCATCAGATTTTTTCAGAAAAGGAGATAACGTACGGGGTATTATTGAAAGTGTTGATCTTAAAGGTAATAAACCAACTATCATTATGTCGCGAGCTACCCCACTATTTCTGGAAAAACTCTTTGAACAGGAAATTCCTGAGGTTTTTGACGGACTAATAACTGTTAAAAAAGTGGTACGAATTCCAGGTGAAAAAGCAAAAGTAGCAGTTGATTCCTATGACGATCGTATAGACCCTGTTGGGGCCTGTGTTGGGATGAAAGGATCACGAATTCATGGTATTGTACGTGAATTGGGTAATGAAAATATCGATGTAATTAATTTCACTAATAACATACAATTGTTTATAACCAGGGCTTTAAGTCCAGCTAGAATAACTTCTATTAAATTGGATGAAGAAAATAAAAGAGCTGAAGTTATACTAAAACCAGAAGAAGTTTCAAAAGCAATTGGGCGCGGAGGTCACAATATAAGGTTGGCAGGATATTTAACAGGATATGAAATAGACGTACTGCGTGAAGGAGCAGAAGAAGATGTTGAACTTTCAGAATTCTCAGATGAAATTGAAGATTGGATTATTAAAGAATTTGAGAAAATTGGCCTTGACACCGCTAAGAGTGTGTTGGAATATGACCTTAAAGATTTGGTTAAACGAACTGATTTAGAAGAGGAAACTATTCAATCGGTAATAAATATTTTAAAAGAAGAATTTGAGGAGTAATAGATACTTTAAATACTTTTATGCAACTTTTTAATTTAAAAAAATGAGAAAGCATTTTTATGGCTGAAACAAAAACAATGAGGCTTAGTAAAGTTTTACGTGAATTCAACATCTCACTAGATCGTGCTGTAGAATTTTTAAATTCTAATGGACACGATGTGGTAGCACGTCCTACCTCCAAAATTTCGGATGAAGAATACAATGCTCTGTTTGAAGAATTTCAAAAAGATAAAAGTAAAAAGGTAGCTTCAAAGGAAGTTGGTGAAGAAAAACGAATAGAAAAAGAAAAATTTCGTTTGGCCTATGAGCTTGAAATTGAAGAAAAGCAGAAAAAAGATGCTTCAAAAGTTATTACAGCTAAAACAAAATTAGAGGGACCTAAGAAGTTAGGTAAAATAGATCTCGAAAAGGAGAAACCAAAAAAAGAAGATAAAACCAAAACAACAACTGCTAAGAAAGAAAAAACTGAAAAGGCATCTACTAAAAAAGATCCGGTAAAAAAAGAGACCAAAAAGAAAATTGAAGCTAAAGAAGAGAAGAAAGAAGAAGTTATAGCTGAAGAACTTAAAAAATCTAAAAAAGTAGAAACCAAATACAAGAAATTAGACGGTCCTAGCTTTACGGGCAAGAAAATAGATCTGGAACAATTTAAAAAGCCAGAGAAAAAGAAAGAAAAAAAAGAAGAGCATAAAAAAGAAAAGAAAAGTAGAAGACGCCGAATATCTAAAGGACCTTTAAAAAGCGGAGATAATTTTAAAAATAGAGGGCGGAAACGCACTCATATCATAAAAGAAGAACCAAGCGTAGAAGAAGTACAAAAACAAGTAAGAGAGACCTTAGAAAAACTTCAAGGAAAATCATCTAAAGGAAAGGGAGCCAAATACCGTCGTGAGAAAAGAGATATTCACCGCCAGAAAACAGAAGAAGAACTGGTCCAGCAGGAAATAGAAAGCAGACTACTAAAAGTAACAGAGTTTGTTACTGTTAGTGAAGTGGCAATTATGATGGATGTTCCGGTAAACCAAATTATTTCTGCCTGCATGTCATTAGGAATGATGGTAACAATGAACCAACGATTAGACGCAGAAACTCTTTCAATTGTTGCAGAAGAATTTGGTTTTGAAGTGGAGTTTATAACCACAGAAATAGAAGAGGCAATACAGGAAGAAGAAGATTCTCCAAAAGATTTAAAACCTCGTGCACCTATCGTTACCGTGATGGGCCACGTTGATCACGGGAAAACGTCATTGCTAGATTATATACGTAAAGAAAATGTAATTGCCGGTGAATCTGGGGGTATTACACAACACATAGGAGCCTATAGCGTGGAACTGGACGATGGACAAAATATAACATTCCTTGATACTCCTGGACACGAAGCGTTTACAGCAATGCGAGCAAGAGGAACTCAGGTAACAGATCTTGTTATTGTTGTAATTGCAGCCGACGACGATATAATGCCCCAAACTAAAGAAGCAATTAGTCACGCTCAAGCAGCTGGAGTACCCATTGTTTTTGCTATAAATAAAATAGATATTCCCGATGCTAATCCAGAAAAAATTAAAGAAAGTTTGGCTAATATGAACTTATTGGTCGAAGACTGGGGAGGAAAAATCCAATCTCAAGATATTTCTGCAAAAACAGGTGAAGGTGTTAGTGACCTTTTAGAAAAAGTATTATTAGAAGCAGAATTATTAGAATTAAAAGCTAATCCAGATAAGCCCGCCACTGGTTCTGTAGTGGAAGCTTTTTTAGATAAAGGGCGTGGTTACGTTTCTACTATTCTAGTATTAGGAGGAACCCTTAAAATTGGCGATTATGTTTTAGCAGGTCAACATAGTGGTAAAGTGAAAGCTATGTTTGATGAACGTGGGCATACTATTGAAATAGTAGGTCCGGCTACTCCTATTTCTATTTTGGGATTAGATGGAGCACCCCAGGCAGGTGATAAGTTTAATGTTTTCCTTGACGAACATGAAGCCAAAACTATTGCTACAAAACGCACACAATTACAACGTGAACAATCGGTAAGAACTCAGCGACATATTACCTTAGACGAAATTGGAAGAAGAATTGCCCTGGGTGATTTCAAAGAGTTAAATGTGATATTAAAAGGAGATGTGGATGGTTCTGTAGAGGCATTAACAGATTCATTCTTGAAGCTTTCCACTGAAGAAATTCAAGTAAATATTATCCATAAGGGCGTGGGTGCAATTACTGAAAGTGATGTACTTCTCGCTTCAGCATCAGATGCAATTATCATTGGTTTCAATGTACGCCCAATGGGGAATGCAAGAAAGATTGCTGATAAAGAAGAAATAGATATTAGAATGTATTCTATTATTTATGATGCTATAAACGACTTGAAAGATGCCATGGAAGGGATGTTGTCACCTGATATAAAAGAAGAAATCACGGGGACCGCTGAAATCCGTGAAACTTTCAAGATCTCGAAAATAGGGACAATTGCAGGATGTATGGTAACCAGCGGGAAAATATTAAGGGAATCAGGTATTCGTCTTATCCGTGAAGGGGTTGTGGTTTATACAGGTGAATTGTTGTCTTTAAAAAGATTTAAAGACGACGCCAAAGAAGTTGCCAAAGGATTTGATTGTGGAATGCAAATTAAAGACTATAACGATTTAAAAGAAGGTGATGTAATTGAATCTTTTATCGAAGTAGCTACTAAGAAAAAACTATAAGTCTAATTTTACTTCAGAATAAAAACGACCTTAAAATCTGTTTTTTTATACAAATTATTTCCTGCTAAATAAGTTCAATATAACTACTTATTCCGTTCAGGTTTTAGGATAAATGCAGAAGGGAATTTTTTTTTAATTTCAATCAATGCACGATCTGCATCGATACGTGAACTAAAATTACCTACCCAGACTTTATAATTAGGAGTTTCATACTTAATGGTTGCCGACCATGAGTCATGGGTATATCGATATTTTCGTATTACATTATTTGCTCTGTTCTTTTCACCATAATATAATTGAATAGTATAACCATCAGTTAATTTATTTTCCTCTTCCAAACTCTTTTTTAACTCCAGTAATTGACGAATTTTAAGATCTTCATTTAGGGTTATTGTAGCCTCTTGAGCAGAAATGTTTATCGATAAAAAAGACATTAAAATACTGAATACTAATAATTTATAATTTACTTGAAATACCATATACTATTTCTATTGATGCAAATGTAAACTTTAATAACATGAATAGAGCTAATATTATTATTTAGAATTACTATAAATTAGTATTTAACACTTTGCTAGCATTTCTAAATTTAACTTTAAAACCTTACTTTTGTGCCGTTATTTCTGGTGTGTAATAATGTATGAGTCCATTGAAAATAGTAATCAATTATATACCAAACAATTGACAATAATTTAACCATTAGTATTCAAAGGGTGAACAACCAAAATCTAACCTCTAAATTGTCATTTCTTTTGTTAGCTTTATTGCTAACCATTTCTAATGTTATAAATGCGCAAGATGAAATTGCAAAGGTAGTTGCTTCCACAGAAAATGAAGATGTAATAAAAGCAGGAAAAGCCTTGTTTAATGCCAATTGTGCAGCTTGTCATAAATTAGACAAAAAAGCAACGGGGCCTGCACTTCGCGGTAAAGCTGATAAGTATGATAGAGAGTGGCTTTATAAATGGATTAATAATAGTCAAGGATTAATTAAATCTGGGGATGCAAAAGCAATAACAATTTTTGAGGAAAACAATATGTCTATAATGACTTCTTTTCCACAACTTTCTCATACCGATATCGATAATATTTTAGCCTATACCAGCCAACCAAAACCCGAACCTATAATAATCGAATCTTCAATTGCTGAAGGTGGTAGTGGAGAAAGTGGGGTGTCTAACAATATAATCTTAGCAGCTCTGGCATTGGTCTTTCTTCTTTTGGTGGTCATGTTAGTTTTAGTAAATAAAACGCTAAGAGGAATTGCAATAGCTAGCGGAGTAGAATATGAAGTAAAATCACGTACTCCCATTTGGAAGGTTTTTGTGCAAAATCAATTTTTAGTATTGGTTAGCACTATTTTCCTTCTTTTAATTGGCGGATATTTTATGTTTGGTTTCCTTATGCAGATTGGTGTAAATCAAGGGTATTCACCGGTTCAACCTATACATTTTTCACATAAAATACATGCAGGCGACAATCAAATAGATTGTAACTATTGTCACTCATCAGCAAGGAAAAGTAAAACTTCGGGAATTCCATCTCTTAATGTTTGTATGAATTGTCATAAAAATATTTCAGACTATAACGGAGAGGAAAATTTAGCAGAGGGGTATACTTTAGATTTTTATAACGGTGAAATTGCAAAACTATATGATGCTGTTGGTTGGGATGTAGATCAGCAAGTTTATACCGGAGAAGAAAAACCGGTTAAATGGATACGTATTCACAACTTACCTGATTTTGCCTATTTCAACCATTCTCAACACGTGACTGTAGCAGGGGTTGATTGTCAAAAATGTCACGGTCCCGTAGAAGAAATGGAAATATTAGAACAGTTTGTTCCTTTAACTATGGGATGGTGCATCAATTGTCACCGAGAAACTAATGTGAATATGAAAGACAATGAATACTATAAAAAAATTCATGATGAACTTTCCAAAAAATATGGTGTTGAACAAATAACAGCAGCTCAATTTGGAGGAATTGAATGTGGTAAATGTCACTATTAATTAAAAAGAATAATTACAATATATAATTATGTCATCAAACAAGAAATACTGGAAAAGTGTTGAAGAGTTAAACCAGAACAGTTCTATTGTTAAGAGACTTCAACAAAACGAATTTGTAGAAGAAATTCCTATAGATAAATTTCTTGGAGATAAAGAAACATTAGAATCTTCTTCGACAACACGCCGCGATTTCCTAAAATATGTTGGGTTTACTACAGCCGCAGCTTCAATAGCTGCCTGTGAAGGGCCGGTTATAAAATCTATCCCTTACGTTGTACAACCGGATGAGATTGTACCCGGTGTAGCAAATTATTATGCTTCTTCAATTGCAGATGGATTTGACTTTGCCAATATATTAGTAAAAACTCGCGAAGGCCGTCCTATTAAAATTGACCGTAATGAACTTTCTAAAAATAATGGAAGTGTAAATGCTCGAGTACATGCATCGGTTTTATCTTTATATGACTCAAATAGACTTCAGGACCCTTTAATAAGTGGAGAAGTTGTGACTTGGGAAGATTTTGATAAAAAGGTAACAAATAAGATGATTGATATGGCAGGCAAAGATGTGGTGTTACTCACCCAAACTTTTGCTAGTCCTTCTACTTCAAGATTAATCAAGGAATTTACTGAAAAGTATCCTAATGTACGCCACGTAATTTATGATACGGTCTCTTCTTCAGAAGCATTAGATGCTTTTAATAATAAATATGGTGTTAGAGCATTAGCCGATTACGATTTCTCTAAAGCTGAAGTAATAGTATCGATAGGTGCAGATTTATTAGGTGACTGGCAGGGGGGTGGTTATGATGCAGGTTATGCAAAAGGACGTGTTCCCAAAAAAGGAAAAATGTCATATCACATTCAATTTGAGGCGAACATGTCACTATCAGGTGCTAATGCAGATAATCGTATACCGGTAACACCTTCACAACAATCACTAATTTTAAAAGCATTAACCGGAGGGAGTACTTCCGGTCTTCCTGAAGATATTGCAAAAGCTGTTTCAAAGGCAAAAGCACAATTAAATAAAGCAGGAAATAAAGGAGTATTGATAACAGGTTTACCCAATGTTAATGCTCAAACCAGGGCACTTACTTACAATGAGAGTGTGGGAAGTATTGTTATAGATATTGCTAAACCAAAAATGGTTCGTAAAGGAAATACAACCGAGGTTTTAAATGTACTTAATGGGGTTATCTCTGGAAGCGTGAAAGGACTTATAACAGTAGGTGTTGATCCGGTTTATTCTTTTCCAAATAGTGATGCCTTCGCTAAAGGATATTCAAGTCTAGAAATGTCTCTTGCTTTTTCAATGAAAAAAGACGCAACTGCTTCTTTGGCTAAAATGGTAGCAGCTACACCTCATTACTTAGAATCATGGGGTGATACACAAATTAAAAAGGGAACATTTGGTTTGATGCAACCTACTATCAATCCATTATTTAATACCCGTCAGTTTCAAGATAGTTTATTAAAATGGACAGGAAACCCCAAAAGCTACTACGATTATATAAAGGAAACTTGGACAACAACTATACTGAATGGTGCTTCCTGGAATCAAACTTTGCATGATGGTGTTCTGGTAAGTGATACTGAAATTGAAACCTATGAGACAACTCTTATTGGTGAGGGTAGTAATGAGAGTAGTACAAGTAATAGTGCACTATCAACTTCTTCTAAAGAAATTGGTCTAGAACTTACCTTGTACACAAAGATATCTATGGGCGATGGCCAACAAGCTAATAACCCTTGGTTACAAGAAATGCCAGATCCTATTACAAGAGCTTCTTGGGATAATTATTTAACTATTTCCGAAGCTGATGCTAATGAACTAGATCTTGCATTACCCTTAAGTGGAGGACTGTTTGAAGAGACACGAAACTCTGCCAATGGGGGATTAAACGGTAAATATTGCAATGTAAGATTAGGAGATGTGGTAATTGAAAATGTACCTGTGTTAATTCAGCCAGGACAAGCAAAAGGTTCGGTAGGATTGGCATTGGGGTATGGTAAAACTGCTTCTGTGCAACAAGAAATGCAAACAGGAGTAAATGCGTATTTATTATATCAAAACTTTTCATCGGTACAAAATGTAACTCTTGAAAAAGCTTCAGGAATTCACAAATTTGCTTGTGTGCAGTTGCATAACACCATGATGGGTAGAGATATAATTCGCGAAACTACTCTAGAAATATTCAATACTAAAGATGCTGATGTTTGGAATGAAATACCAATGGTTTCAAAAGACCATAAGATGATTAAAGTTACAGATTCGGGTGCAAATTTATGGTCATCGTTTGATCATTCGATAGGGCATCATTTCAATCTTTCAATAGACCTAAGTGCTTGTACCGGGTGTGGAGCGTGTGTAATAGCATGTCACTCTGAAAATAACGTTCCTGTAGTTGGTAAACTGGAAGTGCGTAAGAGCCGTGATATGCACTGGTTACGTATTGATCGCTACTACTCTAGTGAAGAGTCATTTTCAGGGGATTTTGAGAAAAAAGAAAATATTTCAGGACTTGATAGTACACTTTCACAGTATAAAGAAATGGAAAGGGCTTCAGCAAATCCCCAGGTAGCATTCCAACCAGTAATGTGTCAACACTGTAATCACGCACCTTGTGAAACAGTTTGCCCTGTATCGGCAACCTCACACGGACGTCAGGGACAAAACCAAATGGCATATAACCGATGTGTAGGTACTCGTTATTGTGCAAATAACTGTCCTTATAAAGTCCGCCGATTCAACTGGTTCTTATATGCTCAAAATGATGAGTTTGATTACCACATGAACAATGACCTTGGAAGAATGGTACTTAACCCGGATGTGGTAGTTCGTTCCCGGGGGGTGATGGAAAAATGTTCTATGTGTATTCAGAAAACACAAAAAACCATACTAGATGCTAAACGAGATGGCAGAACAGTAAAAGATGGTGAATTCCAGACTGCTTGTTCTAAAGCATGTGATAAAGGAGCAATTGTGTTTGGAGATATTAATGATCACGATAGTAAGGTCTTTAAATTGAAAAAAAATAATAGGGTGTATCGCTTATTAGAAGAAGTTGGCACTAAACCCAACGTTTTTTATCATGTAAAAGTGAGAAACATAAAAGAAGGTTGAACTAAAAATAGTATTAAAAGATATGGCGTCGCATTACGAAGCACCTATTAGAAGCCCTTTAATAACAGGAGATAAAACATACCATGATATTACAGTTGATGTTGCTGCTCCTGTAGAGGGTAAAGCCAATAAATCTTGGTGGATTGTATTTACAATCGCTTTGGTGGCATTTTTATGGGGCATTGGTTGTATCGTATATACCATTTCCACCGGAATAGGTGTATGGGGGTCAAATAAAACGGTAAACTGGGCTTGGGATATTACCAACTTTGTATGGTGGATAGGTATAGGTCATGCAGGAACACTAATTTCTGCTGTATTATTATTATTCCGTCAAAAATGGAGAATGGGAATTAACCGTTCTGCTGAGGCAATGACTATTTTTGCAGTACTTCAGGCGGGTTTGTTTCCTATTATTCATATGGGACGTCCTTGGTTAGCATATTGGGTAGTTCCTATTCCTAATCAATTTGGTTCTTTATGGGTAAACTTTAACTCTCCTCTTGTTTGGGATGTATTTGCAATATCTACCTATCTCTCAGTTTCAATAGTATTTTGGTGGACAGGTCTGTTACCCGATCTTGCTATGATTCGTGACCGTACTATTACACCATTCACTAAAAAAATCTATAGTATTTTGTCATTTGGATGGAGTGGACGAGCAAAAGATTGGCAACGTTTTGAGGAAGTATCTCTTGTATTAGCTGGTTTAGCAACACCTTTGGTACTTTCGGTTCATACCATTGTATCGTATGACTTTGCTACAACAATTGTTCCTGGTTGGCATACCACCATTTTCCCTCCTTATTTTGTTGCTGGAGCGATTTTTTCTGGATTTGCAATGGTACAAACGCTTCTTATCATTATGCGTAAGGTTTCCAATCTGGAAAACTATATCACCTTGCAACATATTGAATTTATAAATATCATCATCATGCTTACCGGTTCTATTGTAGGGGTTGCCTATATTACAGAGTTGTTTATTGCATGGTACTCAGGAGTAGAATACGAACAATATGCTTTTCTTAATCGTGCCACCGGACCTTATTGGTGGGCCTATTGGATAATGATGACCTGTAATGTATTTTCACCTCAGCTTATGTGGTTTAAAAAATTACGCACCAGTATAATGTTCTCCTTTTTCATATCGATCGCAGTAAATGTTGGAATGTGGTTTGAACGATTTGTAATTATTGTAACCTCATTACACCGTGATTACCTTCCTTCTTCCTGGGTGATGTACTCACCAACATTTGTAGATATAGGTATTTTTACAGGAACTTTAGGATTCTTCTTTGTTCTTTTTCTATTATATGCGAGAACCTTCCCGGTAATTGCACAAGCAGAGGTAAAATCCATTCTGAAATCTTCAGGTGATAAATATAAAAAATTACGTGCAGTTCATGGGGATGACGTAAAACTTTATGATGAGGTTAAGAGCGAAATAAAACATCAAGATATTGAGGATACAACCAAGGAAGAAAATATTAGAAGTTTAATAAGCAGTATTGGAACTTTTGATCCAAAGACTCAAACCCAAGACGACCTTAAAAGAATAAGTGGTGTAGATTCAATAATGGAACAAAAATTACACCAATTTGGGATCTACACTTTTGAACAAGTTAGTAGAATAACAGATTTAGAATATGATTTATTGGATAGTTTAATCGGAGAATTACCTGGAAGCGCAAAACGTGACGATTGGGCTGGACAGGCCTCAAAATTAAAAAACAGTTAATTATGGCATCGAAAGTAATTCACGCTATTTATAACGACGATGATATTTTATTGCAAGCCGTAAAAAAAGTTCGCAATGAGCATTATCATATTGAGGAAATTTATACGCCTTTCCATATTCATGGTTTAGACAAGGCTATGGGACTTGCAGATACTCGAATTGCTATAACTTCTTTTCTTTACGGTTTAGTAGGTCTTATTTTTTCTGTTGTAATGATGAACTTTATTATGATAGATGATTGGCCTCAGAATATTGGAGGTAAACCCAGTTTTAGCTATATAGAGAATATGCCGGCATTTGTTCCAATAATGTTTGAGCTTACCGTTTATTTCGCTGCACATTTAATGGTAATTACATTTTATTTACGAAGTAAAATTTGGCCATTTAAGAAAGCTGAAAATCCAGATCTACGAACAACAGACGATCATTTTTTAATGGTAGTTGATATTGGAAAACACGATATAAATGAACTTACAAAGTTTATGCACAATACCGGAATTGTGGAAATTAATGTTATAGATAAGGATGAAGATCACTAATATGAAAAATATTACAAACATAGCGATAGTCATTATTGTTTCGGTAAGTTTTGTTTCTTGTTTTAATAAAGAGAAGCCTAACTATCAATATATGCCTAATATGTATGAGCCTATAGATTATAAAACCTATGGTGAATACGATATTTTTTCAAACAAGCAGGAGGCTATGATACCTCCAAAAGGAACAATTCCTAGAGGATGGCAACCTTATGAGTATGAAAATTCTACTGAAGGTTTGGAATTAGCCCGTTCTGAATTAAAAAATCCTTTAAATGTAACTGAAGAAAATCTTGCCGAAGGAAAAAAATTATTTGCTATTTATTGTGCGATTTGCCATGGTGATAAAGGAGACGGTCAAGGGATTTTAGTAAAACGAGAAAAGTTTTTAGGGATTCCTAGTTATGCAGATCCAGGAAGAATTATTACTGAAGGAAGCATTTATCATGTTATGATGTATGGCATAAATTCTATGGGATCTTATGCCTCACAAACCAATGAAAAAGAACGTTGGCAAATTGATATGTATGTAATCAATTTAAAAGCAGATTTGAAAGGAGAGCCTTTATTGCAATTGACGGATAACGATACTATAAAAACGGAAATGAAAGAGGTGACAATTAATAATTCCGAAGAAGAACAGTAAATAAAGAAATAAGAGAATAGCTAAAGATATGTATACGCTAACAAGTAAATTAAAACTTTTTGCAATTATTTTTATGGTGGTTGGCGCCATTGGAATCATTTCAGGTTTTCTTACAACTCCCAGTTCTATTAAGGAAGTAAAAGAAATGTTGGATACAAATCATGATGATAGTCATAATATAGGAAAGACCCAAAATGAAAACCATAAAAATGTAATAGGTTCTCACGACGGAAATAAAGAAGAAGCACATGACGATGAAGCTCATTATGAACATGTATTGCAACAAATGCAAAACAGACCCTGGGCTGCAATTTATGTCGCTACATTTTTCTTCTTTATTATAGTTTTAGGTGTTTTGACTTTTTACGCTATACAATATGCTTCTCAAGCAGGGTGGTCTCCGGTACTTTTTAGAGTTATGGAAGGAATTACAGCCTACTTGCCAATTATAACAGCTATCTTGTTTATCCTTCTTTTACTTTCGGGAGTATTTAATATGAATCATATGTTTTCCTGGATGAATCCAGACTTAGTGAATCCCGATAGTCCCGATTACGATAAAATCATTGCAGAAAAAAGTGGCTGGTTAAACGTTCCTTTTTTCTTAATACGAGCTGCTTTCTACATGTTGGGATGGAACCTGTATCGATATCTTTCTAGAAGAAATTCAATTCGTGATGATAATGCTGAAGATAACCGCTGGTTCAAAAAGAATTTTAAATTGTCTGCCGGTTTCTTAGTATTTTATATTGTAACTGAATCTATGATGTCCTGGGATTGGATTATGAGTTTAGACCCACACTGGTATAGTACTTTATATGGATGGTATATATTTGCCGGAATGATGGTTTGCGGTATAACAGTTATTGCTTTAGTAACTATTGTTTTGAAATCACAGGGATATCTTGAATTTGTGAATGACAGTCATATCCACGATTTGGCTAAATATATGTTTGGGTTTAGTATTTTCTGGACCTATTTATGGTTCTCACAATTTATGCTTATCTGGTATGCAAATATTCCTGAAGAAGTTGTCTACTTCGTTACAAGAGTTGAAGATTTTAAATTGCCATTCTTTGGCATGGTAGTAATGAACTTTGTATTCCCTGTATTGCTATTAATGAATAGTGATTACAAACGAGTAAATTGGTTTGTTGTCCTTACAGGAATTGTAATTCTTGCAGGACATTACATAGACGTATTTGTTATGGTAATACCAGCCACAGTTGGAACATCTTGGTTTATTGGTATTCCTGAAATAGGATCCCTTTTATTTTTATTTGGATTGTTTGTTTATGTCGTATTTACAGCATTAACAAAAGCACCTTTATTGGTTAAAAACAATCCATTTATTAAAGAGAGTAAGCAATATCGTTATTAATAAAAAATTATTGAATAAATAACAATGACCGCATTTTTAGTAGTTTTAGTAATCATACTTTTTGGAGTTGCTGTTTGGCAAATGAATAGGATATTTCAAATGTCAAAGCCCGATCGATCAGATACTTCCGAAATTGCTTCAGAAAAGGACAATAACCTTCACGGATACTTAATGTTGGGATTTATATTTTTCATCTATATCCTTCTTATTGTTTGTTTCTGGAAATGGAGTGAGGTATTATTGCCGGTATCTGCTTCAGAACATGGTTTAGAAATAGACCAATTGATGCTTGTCTCTATGATTCTTATTTTTATAACAGGGATCTTCACAGAGTGGTTGCTATTCTACTTTGCATTTAAATACAGAGGGATAAAAAACAAGAAAGCTCTTTTTTACGCAGATAACCATAAACTTGAATTTATTTGGACCATTATTCCCGTTATTGTATTAGCAGGACTAATTATTTACGGTTTGTTTACTTGGACAGAAATTATGGATATTAACACAGATGATGATCCATTAGTAGTTGAATTATATGCCTACCAATTCGATTGGCGTGCCCGATACGCAGGAGAGGATAATACCCTGGGTGAAGCCAACGTACGTTTAATTGAAGGAGTAAATCAATTGGGAGTAGATATTTCAGACCCAAATGCACAAGACGATATTGTTGTAAACGAGTTACATCTACCCCTTGGAAGGAAAGTGTTGTTTAAAATGCGTTCACAAGACGTATTACACTCAGCTTATATGCCTCATTTTAGAGCTCAGATGAATTGCGTTCCGGGGATGGTTACACAATTTGCGTTTACACCAATAATGACTACCCAAGAAATGCGTCAGGAAGATCATATAATAAATAAGGTTAAAAAGATAAATTATTTACGAAGAAAGGAAAGTATTAAATTAGCAGCAAAAGGAGAAGAACCCCTAGAGCCTTATGAGTTTGATTACTTATTGCTTTGTAATAAAATTTGTGGAAGCAATCACTATAACATGCAAATGAAAATTATAGTTGAAACTTTAGAAGAGTATAATGTCTGGATAGCTCAACAAGCTACTTTGGCAGAAACTTTAAAAAAATAAATAAAACAGCTTAAAGAGATATGTCAGAACAAGCAAACGATCACGAAGTAGATCATCACGATGATCACGGGCATCATCATAAAGAGACATTTATAACTAAATATGTCTTTAGTCAAGATCATAAGATGATTTCTAGACAATACCTTATTACAGGACTGTTTATGGGGGTTATTGGTATTGCAATGTCGATGTTATTTAGATTACAATTGGCTTGGCCCGATAAACAATTTACTGTTTATGAAATATTTCTTGGCAAGTGGGGCGAAGACGGAGTGATGGATCCCAATATTTACCTTGCTTTGGTTACCATTCACGGCACCATTATGGTGTTCTTTGTATTAACAGCAGGTTTAAGTGGGACTTTTAGTAATTTATTAATTCCACTTCAAATAGGGGCACGTGATATGGCTTCGGGATTTCTAAATATGCTTTCGTATTGGTTATTCTTCCTATCTAGTGTGATTATGGTACTTTCTCTATTTGTGGAAGCAGGACCTGCCTCTTCAGGATGGACCATTTACCCCCCGTTAAGCGCATTGCCCCAGGCAATTCCAGGCTCTGGAACAGGGATGACACTTTGGTTAGTTTCAATGGCGATCTTTATTGCATCTTCTTTACTAGCGGCATTAAATTATATAGTTACGGTAATAAACCTGCGTACAAAAGGAATGTCTATGACGCGTTTACCACTTACTATTTGGTCGTTTTTTATTACTGCTATCATTGGGGTAGTATCATTCCCGGTGTTGCTTTCTGCAGTATTAATGCTAATAATGGACAGAAGTTTTGGGACATCATTTTTCTTGTCAGACATATATATTGCAGGCGAAGTGTTACATAATCAAGGGGGATCTCCCGTTTTATTTGAGCACCTTTTTTGGTTCTTAGGACACCCCGAAGTTTACATAGTAATCCTTCCAGCTATGGGTATAGTTTCAGAAATTATGGCAACCAATTCCCGTAAACCAATTTTTGGATATCGGGCAATGATTGCGTCAATTCTAGCTATCGCATTTCTTTCAACCATAGTTTGGGGACACCATATGTTTGTTACAGGTATGAACCCTTTCCTTGGTTCGGTATTTACATTTACCACCTTGTTGATTGCAATTCCTTCAGCAGTAAAAGCATTTAACTGGATTACCACTCTATGGAAGGGAAATCTCCAAATGAATACAGCGATGTTATTTTCTATAGGATTTGTTTCAACATTTATAAGTGGTGGATTAACAGGAATTATTTTAGGAGATAGCGCTTTAGATATAAATGTACACGACACTTACTTTGTTGTAGCACACTTCCATCTGGTAATGGGAATCTCTGCTTTGTATGGACTTTTTGCTGGAATCTATCACTGGTTTTCTAAAATGTTTGAGGGCAGAATGTTAAATAAAAACTTAGGATATGTACACTTTTGGATAACCGCTATAGGTGCTTATGGTGTTTTCTTCCCCATGCACTTTATTGGTATGGCTGGACTACCAAGACGTTATTATACCAATACTAATTTTCCATATTTTGATGATTTAGCAGATATCAATGTGGTCATTACCCTATTTGCATTATTTGCCGCCGTAGGTCAGTTAGTGTTCATGTATAACTTTATTCATTCAATTTTCTACGGAAAAAAAGGACCAAAAAACCCCTGGAAATCTACTACATTAGAATGGACTGCCAAAGTAAAACACATTCATGGAAACTGGGATGGTCCAATACCACATGTTCACCGCTGGTCTTATGATTACAGTAAAATGAATAAAGACAGAAGTGATTATGTAATTCCGGGACAGGATTATATACCACAAGATATTCCGCTTCAAGAAAACGAGGATGAATTACAAAATTAAATTTCCTGTGTACTTGTCTGAAGAAGTTATTTGTTATAGAGAGATGGAAATTTTTTGACAGAAAATCAAAAAATATTTTATTAATGCCTTTTCCTGTTTTGAAAAGGCTTTTTTGATATTATCAGGAAAGGTAACCCAACGATTTGTATATTTGTTTTATGAACGAAAACCTCGATCCTAGTGGTGATAACATTACACCTGAAGAACAGGAAGTAGAACGTAAGTTACGCCCTCAATCTTTTGATGAATTTGAAGGACAGGAAAAGATATTGGACAATCTTAAAATTTTTGTACAAGCAGCTAACCTGAGAGATGAAGCATTGGACCATACTTTATTTCATGGACCCCCCGGGTTGGGAAAAACTACCCTGGCATATATTCTGGCCAATGAGCTTAATGTAAATATTAAAGTAACTTCAGGTCCGGTGTTGGATAAACCCGGAGACCTTGCTGGATTACTTACCAATCTGGATGAGCGCGATGTGCTTTTTATAGATGAAATTCATCGGTTAAGCCATATAGTAGAAGAATACCTTTATTCTGCCATGGAAGATTATAGGATAGATATTATGATAGAGTCGGGGCCAAATGCCAGATCTGTACAGATCAATCTTAATCCGTTTACTTTGATAGGTGCAACCACACGCTCAGGATTATTAACTGCACCAATGCGAGCACGTTTTGGAATTTCATCTCGCCTGCAATATTATACAACCGAGATACTTACGAATATTGTACAGCGAAGTGCGACTATTTTAAAGGTTTCAATTGGTATGGAATCAGCCATAGAAATTGCGGGACGAAGTAGAGGAACACCACGTATAGCAAATGCTTTACTTCGCCGAGTTCGGGATTTTGCACAAATCAAAGGCGATGGGAATATAGATATTAAAATTGCTAAATATGCCCTGAAAGCATTAAATGTGGATGCTCATGGTTTAGATGAAATGGACAATAAAATACTTTCAACCATCATCGATAAGTTTAATGGAGGTCCGATAGGGATTACTACTTTAGCAACAGCAGTTTCTGAAAGTCCGGAAACGATAGAAGAGGTATATGAACCTTTTTTAATTCAGCAGGGATTTATTATGCGAACACCACGTGGGCGTGAAGTAACGGAAGCTGCTTACAAACATTTAGGAAAAACAAAAAAGAGTGCAAAGGGAAGATTGTTTTAACATTAAGTATCATTCCAATTTCATCTCAAAATCTCTTCAAAAAATCAACCAATTCTCATATCGAAATCCTTTTTTATAATTCTATCAGACTGTAATAAAACAATCAGGTAA
Source organism: Bacteroidota bacterium (assembly GCA_022562895.1). GTDB lineage: Bacteria > Bacteroidota > Bacteroidia > Flavobacteriales > Flavobacteriaceae > Marifrigoribacter. Next base: position 28,943 of record JADFOK010000013.1, read on the forward strand.
GATTGTACTTTAAACTTAGTTTAAAATTTATTAACTTTATGCTTTTAAAATAGAACGGTTCAACATATTATATTTAAAACACTTAACAGAAACCATTTAAAAAACTAACTAACCAATAAATTAAATCTATTATTTATGAAAATTTTAAAAATTATTACTCTTGTACTTTTAGCAATAACATTAAGTAGTTGTGACAATGTTAAAAAAGAAATTAATGAAGGACCCACTGTTGTTGATTTACAGGCACAAATAGAAACACTCGAGGCTGAAAAAGCAGCATTAGCAATGGTAATACCTGAATCTTTGGCTGAAAACATGAATATGTATGTTATTGAAAGGGAAATTCCAGAACTTGGCAAATGGAGTGCCGAAGACTTAAAAGGTGCATCCCAAACGTCTTGTGGTGTGTTAAAAGAAATGGGATCCGATATTCAGTGGCTACACAGTTATATAACCGGTGATAAAATGTACTGTATATACCTTGCACCAAACGAGGAAATGGTTCGTGAACATGCAAAAAAAGGTGGGTTCCCTGCCAATTCTGTTAATGTAGTTTCGACTATGATAAGTCCCGAAACTGCAAATTGATTTTAAATTTGTAATATTCCTAATAAGATAATTGTATCCTAGAAGGTTAACACTAGTTCCCTTTTAAGAAGAAAGAGTTATGAAGAGGAATATATGATATCAAAACAAAAACAGACATCCCTTATTAAAACCGAAGCTAAGCGCCTCGGTTTTTTATCTTGTGGAATTAGCAAAGCCGAATTTTTAGAAGAAGAAGCTCCCAGACTAGAAAAATGGCTTGCTAATGAAATGCAGGGTAAAATGAGCTATATGGAGAATCATTTCGATAAGAGATTAGATCCCACCATTTTAGTACCCGATTCGAAAAGTGTTATTTCTTTGATTTTTAATTATTATCCAGAAAAAACACAAATAAAGGACACCTATAAAATTTCAAAATACGCTTATGGAATAGATTACCATATTGTAATAAAAAATAAACTGAAACTTTTTCTTGAATTTATTCAACAGGAAATCGGGGAAGTTCATGGGCGTGTTTTTGTTGATTCAGCTCCTGTACTCGATAAGGTGTGGGCTGCAAAAAGTGGATTAGGATGGATTGGAAAACACAGCAATTTATTAACCAAACAATTCGGGTCATTTTACTTTATTGCTGAAATCATTATCGATTTGGAACTTGAATACGATTTTCCGGTTACAGACCATTGCGGTACTTGCACTGCTTGTATTGATGCCTGCCCAACAGAAGCAATTGTTGATCCCTATAAAGTAGATGGCAGTAAGTGTATTTCGTATTTTACTATTGAGTTAAAAAATGAAATACCTGCAAATGTGCAGGGTCAGTTCGATGATTGGATGTTTGGTTGTGATATCTGTCAGGATGTATGTCCCTGGAATCGATATAGTAAGTCGCATAATGAACCACTATTTAATCCCAAACCAGAATTATTATCAATGTCCAAAAAGGATTGGGATGAAATTACTGAAGACGTTTTTAAGAAAGTGTTTTACAAAAGTGCAGTGAAACGCACAAAGTTTTCAGGATTAAAAAGAAATATCGAATTTTTACAGAATGAGTAATAAAAGAAAGTAACCTTTCTTCTTTCTTTAAGCTTACTTAAATTTGTAAATCACATAATGAAGTAATAATAATTACAATTAATGAGCAAACAAAGTAGACGTCGTGAAGCCCTATTATATCATGCAAAACCAAAACCAGGTAAAATTATGGTGGTACCTACAAAAAAATATGCCACACAAAGAGATCTTTCACTCGCTTATTCTCCTGGAGTTGCAGAACCTTGTCTTGAAATCGAAAAAGAAGTTAATAATGTTTACAAATACACAAATAAAGGAAATTTAGTTGCTGTTGTTACTAATGGTACAGCTGTATTAGGATTAGGGAATATAGGTCCGGAAGCATCTAAACCTGTAATGGAAGGTAAAGCGTTACTGTTTAAAATATTTGCAGATATTGATGTATTTGATATTGAAATAGGCACACAAAATGTTAATGAATTTATAGAGACTGTAAAAAATATAGCACCCACTTTTGGGGGAATAAATTTAGAGGATATAAAGGCGCCGGAAGCCTTTGAAATTGAAAAGAGGTTAATAGAAGAACTCGATATACCTGTGATGCATGACGATCAACATGGGACGGCAATTATCTCGGCTGCAGCATTGATTAATGCATTGGATATCGCCAAAAAGAAAATAAAGAATGTTTCTATTGTAATAAGTGGTGCTGGTGCTGCAGCGGTATCTTGTACACGTTTGTATAAGGCCTTTGGTGCCAAATCAGAGAATATTGTCATGGTAGATAGTAAAGGTGTGATTAGGAAAGATCGAGAATTCCTTACCGATGAAAAAACAGAATTTGCTACCTCTAGAGATATTGTAACTTTAGAAGAGGCCATGATAAATGCAGATGTCTTTATAGGACTTTCTATAGCTAATATAGTTTCCCCTGAAATGATTAAAAGTATGGGTAAAAACCCAATAGTTTTTGCTTTAGCTAATCCAGACCCAGAGATAGAATACAATCTTGCTATAAAAACACGAAAGGATATAATTATGGCAACAGGGCGGAGTGACCACCCTAATCAGGTAAATAATGTTTTAGGATTCCCATATATCTTTAGAGGAGCTTTGGATGTCCGCGCTACAAAAATTAATGAAGAAATGAAAAAAGCGGCGGTTCTTGCTTTAGCTAAATTAGCAAAAGAACCTGTACCTGAACAAGTAAATATTGCCTATGGAGAAACCAAATTAATATTCGGCAGGGATTATATTATCCCAAAACCCTTTGATCCTAGATTAATAGGTACAATACCAATTGCTGTTGCTAAGGCTGCAGTAGAAAGTGGTGTTGCCAATGAATCTATTCTTGATTGGAAAAAATATGAAGATGAACTTTTTGAAAGAATGGGGAGTGATAATAAAATAATTAGGTTATTAATCAATCGAGCTAAAATAAACCCCAAGAGAATTGTATTTGCAGAAGCCGACCAATTAGATGTTTTAAAAGCAGCACAAATTGTATATGAAGAAGGAATTGGAATTCCGATTTTATTGGGTAGAAGAGATACCATTTTGGAACTCATGAGACAATTAGAATTCGATACCGATGTTGAAATAATTGATCCGAAAAGTGATGAACATGCCGAAAAACGAAATTATTATGCAGAAAAATATTGGAAAAATAGAAGACGAAAAGGAGTTACACTTTATAGTGCTCAAAAGTTAATGAGGGAGCGAAATTATTTTGCTGCTATGATGGTAAATGAAGGAGATGTCGATGCCATGATATCGGGGTATTCTCGTGCATATCCTACTGTTATTCGTCCGGTTATGGAAACCATTGGGAAGTTCGAGGGAGTAAGTAAAATGGCAACTACTAACTTAATGTTGACTAAAAGAGGACCTCTATTTATTTCTGATACCTCCATTAATATAGACCCAACAGCAAAAGAGTTAGCTAACATAGCACAAATGACCAATTACACAATGAAAATGTTTGGTATAAAACCGGTTATTGCTATGATTTCTTATGCTAATTTCGGATCTTCAAAACACCCTCAGGCCTCTAAAGTTAGAGAAGCTGTTAAAATTCTTCATAGAATAAGTCCCGATACTATTGTGGATGGTGAAATACAAACAGATTTTGCTTTAAACCCTGAGATGCTTCAGAAAAATTTTCCATTTTCAAAATTAGCCGGCAAGAAAGTAAATGCTTTGATTTTTCCTAATTTAGATTCAGCCAACAGTAATTATAAACTCTTAAAAGAGTTAAATAATGTAGAATCCATTGGCCCCATAATGTTGGGGATGCGAAAACCAGTTCATATTCTGCAATTAGGTGCAAGCGTTGAAGAAATGGTGAATATGGCGGCTGTTGCTGTAATAGATGCCCAACAAAAAGAAAAATACAAAAAGAGTAATAAATGAGCTAAAATATAGGCTAGGATTTTAGTATTTGCAAAGCTGGCAGATGCAAATAATTATACTATATTTGAGCTATCAACCTTAATTAACCAATGATTACCCATATAGAGGGAAGATTAGTTGAAAAAAGCCCAACAGATGTTATAATAGACTGTAATGGAGTTGGGTATTTTATTAATATCTCGTTATACACATTTTCGAATCTCCCGGAGAGCGAAAATGTAAAGTTATATACACATTTACTGGTAAGAGAAGACTCTCATACTTTATATGGGTTTTCCAGTGTGTTGGAACGTGAAATATTCAGGTTGTTAATTTCAGTTTCAGGGGTTGGAGCCAATATAGCTAGGACCATGCTGTCCTCCTTATCTCCAGAACAAGTAATGGAAGCTATTGCACATAATGATATAACAACCATACAATCTGTTAAAGGAATAGGTTCAAAGACTTCGCAACGTGTAGTACTGGATCTAGGAGATAAAATATTGAAAGTATACAGTTTGGATGAGGTTTCTGATATATCGAGCAATACGAATAAAAATGAAGCGTTATCTGCTTTGGATACATTGGGGTTTGCTCGTAAACAAGTCGAAAAGGTATGCAATGATATTATTAAACATGACCCGGAGGCATCAGTAGAAACGATTATAAAACAAGCTCTAAAAAATTTGTAAAAATTGATCACAAAAAATTACGATTTAAAAAAAGGTCTTTATAAGATTTTATTGGTGTTGAGTATAATTTTAGGGAGTTTCACAACAATAAATGCGCAAGACTCTACCAACACAGGGTATATATTAGGAAGGATGGATTTGCCAGATCCTTCTAGCATTCAAAATCTTTATACTTACGATCCTATAATAGACCGATATTTATTTGTAAGAACTTTAGGTGATTTTAATATCTCATATCCTTTAATTCTTACTCCTGAGGAATACAGAGAATTAGTTCTTAAAGAACAAATGAAAGCGTATTTTAAGGATAAAATAGATGCTGCCGATGGAAGAAAAGAAGGTGCTGAAGAACTACAAAAAAATCTATTACCTACTTTCTATGTTAATTCGAATTTTTTTGAATCTGTATTTGGCGGTAATACTATAGAGATTATTCCTCAGGGTAGTGTTGAAATAGACTTAGGTATTTTATTTACTAAGCAGGACAATCCTTCCTTTTCACCCCGAAATCGAAAGAACTTATCCTTCGATTTCGATCAACGAATAAGTTTAAGTCTTTTAGGGAAAATTGGTGAAAGACTTCAGATTACAGCAAATTATGATACGCAATCTACATTCGATTTTCAAAACCAGATAAAACTGGAATATACCCCATCTGAAGATGACATCATTCGAAAAATAGAAGTAGGGAACGTTAGCATGCCCCTTAATAGTACTTTAATTCAGGGAGCACAAAGTTTATTTGGTGTTAAAACCGAACTTCAGTTTGGAAATACTTCAATTACTGTAGTATTTTCTGAACAAAAATCTGAAACTCGTTCCGTAGTAGCAGAAGGAGGTGCTACCGTAACAGAATATGATATTTTTGCACTGGATTATGATGAAAATCGTCACTTTTTCTTAGCACATTATTTTAGAGATAATTATAATAGGGTTCTCTCTCAATATCCTTTTATAAACTCAAATATTCAGATTACCAGAACAGAAGTTTGGATTACCAATAGAACTAATATTACCAATAACGTTCGAAATATTGTTGCATTGCAGGATTTAGGAGAATCTGACCCTACAAATATTGGGTTACCTTTTCCTCCCGGAGGATTTATTAATAAACCAAAAACAGCATTTCCCGATAACTCTAACAATGACTTTAACCCCTTTGGTATAGATAGTAGTGAACAAAGTATTTTAAATAGTTCAATTAGAGATATTGCAACTGTTCAAGCTGGATTTAGTGGGGTACCTGTAAGAGATGGTCTTGATTATGTAACTTTAGAAAATGCTCGATTATTGCAGACTAACGAATATAAACTTAACTCTCAATTAGGATATATTTCGTTAAATCAACGATTAAACAATGATGAAGTTTTAGCGATAGCATTTCAATTTACCGTTAATGGTAAGGTATTTCAGGTTGGAGAGTTTGCAAATGATGGTGTGGAAGCAACCGGAGGAATAATTCCCGGAGGAGGTATTGGAGATCCCAACCCCGGGACAGAACCAATAGAAGGAATTTCACAAAACCTGGTTGTAAAATTATTGAAGAGTAATATTACAAATGTGGATGAACCTATTTGGGATATAATGATGAAAAATATTTATCCTATAGGCGCATATCAATTAGAACGGGAAGATTTTAGATTGAATATTTTGTATACAGACCCATCTCCAATAAACTTTATAACTGCAGCTCCCGGCAGTCCTGAATTTCCTTCAACACCTTTACCAGAAGATGTTGAAAATACTACATTATTACGTGTTTTTAATTTAGATCGGTTAAACTTTAATAACGACCCACAACAAGGAGGTGATGGTTTCTTCGATTTTCTTCCTGGGGTTACTGTCGATACACAAAATGGATATATCATATTTACCTCAGTAGAACCTTTTGGGAATTACCTCTTTAATAAATTAGAAAATACTCCTGGTTCGGAAGATTATACAAATCCGATTACTTATAATGCAAATCAAAATAAATACGTTTTTAGAACACTCTATACCTCTACTAAAACTCAAGCAGAACAGGAACAAAGTGACAAAAATAAATTTCAGTTAAAAGGAACATATAAATCTACAGGAGCAGATGGTATTCCTATTGGTGCTTTTAATATACCTCAAGGTTCAGTTACTGTTACTGCTGGAGGACGAGTATTGGTCGAGGGAGTGGATTATACAGTGAACTATCAATTAGGTAGAGTCCAGATTTTAGATCCCTCTTTGCTTAATTCAAATACTCCTATTCAAATTACAACAGAAAATAATACACTTTTTGGACAGCAAACAAAACGTTTTACAGGCATTAATGTTGAACATAGAATTAGTGATAAATTCCAGATCGGAGCAACATATTTAAACCTGAATGAACGGCCATTAACACAAAAATCATCTTACAGTGTAGAACCCATTAATAATACAATGTTTGGTTTTAATGCTAATTACTCTACTGAAGTTCCATTTTTAACACGATTAGTAAATAAACTTCCTAATATAGATACCGATGTAGAATCTAATATGTCTTTGCGTGGAGAGTTTGCATATTTATTGCCTGGTGCCCCCAAAGTTTCAAATTTTGACGGAAAATCAACAGTTTACGTTGATGATTTTGAAGCTACACAGACAAAATTAAATATAAGTGCACCCTTAAGTTGGTTTCTTTCAAGTACACCAATTAACTTTGGAGGAGAACTTGCCAATGATGATTTAGCATATAATTATAATCGCGCAAAATTATCTTGGTATACTGTTGACCCGGTTTTTTATAGTTCCCAACGCCCAGGGGGTATAACAGATGAAGATATATCTTCACCTTTTGCACGACGTATTTTTAGAGATGAAATTTTTCCTAATCGAGACATAATTCAAGGGCAGACACAAGCACTATTTACACTGGATTTAGCTTTTTACCCTTCAGAACGCGGGAATTATAATTATAACCCAGAGGCTAATGGAACTAATATATTACCAAATCCAGAAGAACGATTTGGGGGGATTACACGACAGTTAACCACGACAGATTTTGAACGTTCAAATGTAGAGTTTATAGAATTTTGGTTAATGGACCCTTTCATTTATGAAGAAAATGCAGGAAACCCAGGGGGAATTATCAATTTCAACCTTGGGAATATTTCGGAAGATGTATTAAAAGATGGGAGAAAACAATATGAAAATGGATTGCCGGAAGACGGAAGTACCAATAATACGTTACCTACCAATTGGGGTAAAGTGCCAACAAGTCAGTCATTAATTTATTCTTTTGATACTGAGGGACAAGCACGTATTAATCAGGATATAGGATACGATGGAATTAATGATGTTGAGGAAGCCATTAAGTTCCCGGCTTTTTCCGGTTTAGTTGATCCTGCGGGTGATAATTATGAATATTTTTTACAAGCGGAAGGTAATATAATTGAAAGATACAGACAATACAATGGAACACAGGGAAACTCTCCAGTTGAAGTAACCGATACCAATCGAGGATCTACTACACAACCAGATATAGAAGATATAAATCGTGATAATACCATGAATACGATAAATAGTTATTTTGAATATCGAGTGAATATTTTCCCGGGAATGGGTATTGAAAATAACAACTATATTACGGATATTAAAGAGCTTGATGTAACCCTACAAAATAATGAAATTATTCCTGTACGTTGGATACAATTTAAAATTCCTATTAGTGAACCAGATCAATCGATTAATGAAGCTACAGATTTTAGATCCATTCGATTTATGCGTATGTACCTGTCTCAGTTTTCAGAGAATATTGTATTGCGATTTGGAACCTTAGATTTAGTTCGTGGGGATTATAGAAGATTTCAACAAACACTTGACATAACAGGAGAAGATCCAGAACTGGATGATACAATCTTTGAAAATCAAGCTGTAAGTATTGAAGAAAATGAAAACAGACAACCCATACCATATGTTTTACCTCCTGGGGTAATAAGAGAAGAATTAAATAATAACAATAATATAATTCGCCAGAACGAACAATCATTATCTCTTCTTGTATGTGGTTTAGAGCCGGACGATGGTCGTGCTGTTTATAAAAACTTTAGAGTGGATATGCGTCAATATAAAAACCTGGAGATGTTTATACATGCTGAATCTTTAATAAATGAAACAGGACTTTCTGATGGAGAAATGGTTGCTTTTTTACGTTTGGGTAATGACTTAACACAAAACTTTTACGAAATTCAAATACCATTAAATATCACTGCATTTAATACATCAAATCCAGAGGAAATTTGGCCGATAGAAAACAGACTTAATTTACCGCTTAATCTACTTCAAATTGTAAAAACACTTACTTTAGGAAACATAAATAATGATCCGAATCAAATAACATTTTATAATCAATCTGAACTAGATGAATCTTTTTCGGGACCTGAAAACGAACTGAGAATTGGTATAAAAGGGAATCCTAGTTTTGGTGATGTTAGAGTAATAATGATAGGATTAAAAAATGCCTCTACTAACGATATTTGTGGTGAAGTCTGGTTTAATGAACTACGCCTTTCAGAATTAAATAATCAAGGGGGATGGGCAACCGTTGCTAGTATGGATGTAAATTTTGCAGATTTTGCAACGATTAGTGCTACTGGTGGAAGATATACTGTTGGCTTTGGTTCCATCGAGCAAGGTCCCAATCAAAGAAGTTTAGAAGATGTACAATTATATGATGTTGTTACTAATTTTAACTTAGGTCAATTGTTACCAAAAAAATGGGGTATTCAACTTCCTTTTAATTATGGCCGATCGGAAGAATTGATAACACCACAATACGATCCTGAGTTTCAGGATATCGTATTGGATTCTCGTATAGGCAATATTGATGACGCTTCAGAAAAGGATATTGTTAAAGATCAATCTGTAGATTATACAAAAAGACAAAGTATCAATTTTATTGGAGTACGTAAAAATCGTACAGGTGATAACTCCAAAGCAAAAATTTATGATATTGAAAACTTTACTTTCTCTTATTCATATAATCAAATAGATCATCACGATTTTGAAATTGAGGAATCTCTTGACCAAAATGTTCGTCTTGGTGGAACATATAATTACAATTTTACATCGAAATCAATTGAACCTTTTAAAAAGAATGATTCTCTTTTTACAGGTAAATATTGGAAGTTTTTAAAGGATTTAAATTTTAATTATTTACCAACTAACTTTACGGTAAGTTCTAACATTATTCGTCAATATAACGAACAAAAATTTCGCGAATTGAACTTGCCTCCCGGTAGTATTGGAGTACCAACATTATACCAACGCAATTTCCTTTTCGAATGGCAGTATACTTTAAACTATAACCTTACCAAATCTTTGCGCTTCAATTTTAATTCATCAAATAATCGTGTGATAAAAAATTATATTGACAATGATGGTGTTGTGGACAATTCTATTGGAATTTGGGATGGATTTTTTGAAGTTGGTGATCCCAATCAACATTTCCAGTCACTTCAATTAAATTATGATTTACCTTTTAGTAAGATTCCTTTTTTAACGTTTATTCGCGCTACTTATTCTTATACAGGTGATTATCAATGGCAAAAAGGCAGTGACTTATTTAACGACATACCTATAATACTTAGTGATGGGACCATTGAAACGTTTAATTTGGGGAACTCTATTCAAAATTCTAATACACATCGTATTAATTCAAGTTTGGATATGAAAGGGTTTTACCGCTATGTGGGCTTAACCAAAATTAAAAAAAGCAATAGATCAAATTCTGGAAATAATGGAGATATAAAGAGAGGGGATGAATTAAAAGGAGGGGGAAACAAAGGGGGTGATAATAATAAAGGAAATGAAGAAAAAAACAAAAAAGGAGGGTTATTATCTTCTTCCGGAGATCTTGGCAGATCAGGTAGAGTAACACAAGATTCTTCAAATTCTTTAAGTGGAGGTGATAAAGCATTAAATACCCTAATAGGAATTATCACGGCTGTAAAGAAAATACAAATAAACTACCAAGAAAATAATGGTATATTCTTACCTGGATATATTCCTTCTATAGGTTTTATTGGAACATTAAAACCGACAGCAGGATTTACTTTTGGAAGTCAAGCTGAAATACGGGAATTAGCAGCACGTAAAGGGTGGTTGACCTTATATCCGGAATTTAATGAGCAATATACGGAAGTAGAGAGTACACAATTAGATATACAAGCTAATCTTGAATTCATTCCGGGTTTAAAACTTGATTTAAGTGGAAGTAGGATTTATTCTGAAAATTTTAATGAAAACTATATTGTTATTGATGGGCTTTATAGATCATTGACACCTAGTACTTTTGGTAATTTCAACATTTCAACAATATTGATTAGAACTTCGTTTAGTACTAGTGATGAATTTAATTCTGATACGTTTGATGATTTTAGAAACAACAGAATTATTATTGCAAATAGATTGGCTGAAGATTTTTATGGCATTACTAATTTCCCGACAGATCCTGAAACCGGTTTTCCGGTAGGTTTTGGAAGAACAAGTCAAGATGTGTTATTACCAGCATTTCTATCAGCTTATAAGGGAAGCAGTGCCTCCAAAGAAAAAACAGGATTCCTAAGGGATGTACCACTACCTAACTGGGACTTAAAATATACAGGATTTATGAAACTTAAATGGTTTAAGAAACGATTTAAAAGATTCTCTGTACAACATGGTTACAGAGCTGGATATACTGTAAATCAATTTCAAAGTAACTTAGACTACGATCCTAATAATCCAACAGATATTGATCAGGGGGGTAATTTTAAGAGTAAGGTTATTTTATCCAACGTAAACCTTACAGAGCAATTTTCACCATTGATTAGGATAGATTTTGAAATGATAAATTCTGTAAAAATTCTTGTCGAATATAAAAAAGACAGAGCATTATCTTTAAGTTTTGCTAACAATCTGTTAACCGAAATTCAAGGGGACGAGATTATTTTAGGATTAGGATATAGAATAAAGGATTTAAGAATAGGGACCAATTTTGGTGGTCAAAAGAAAATTCTAAAAAGTGATTTGAATTTTAAAATGGACCTATCAAGAAGATACAATAAGACTATAATTCGTTATTTAGATATTGAAAATAATCAAACCACAGCTGGACAAACAATTTATGGTATTCAATTAACAGTAGATTATGCGTTAAGTAAAAACCTTACAGCATTATTCTATTATGATCATACATTTTCAGAATATGCTATCTCAACTGCATTCCCACAAACTACTATAAGAAGTGGTTTTACACTTCGCTATAACTTTGGGAATTAATTAAATAACCTTTTAATTTAAAATATAATGAATGTACCTTCTAACTTAAAATATACAAAAGACCATGAATGGATTAGTATAGATGGTGATATTGCTACTGTAGGTATAACTGATTTTGCTCAAGGTGAGCTAGGTGATATTGTATATATAGAAGTAGAAACATTAGATGAAACAATGGCTATAGAAGAAATATTTGGATCTGTAGAGGCAGTTAAAACTGTTTCAGATTTATTTCTCCCACTATCGGGAGAGATTATTGAGTTTAATGAGAGTCTGGAAACAAAACCTGAAAAAGTAAATTCTGACCCCTATGGCGAAGGCTGGATGATAAAAATTAAAATAACCAACCCAGAAGAAATAGACCAATTATTAGATGACAAAGCTTATATTAAAGTTATCGGAGCCTAAATCTTTTTTAATTTTAGGGGTACTCTATACCCTATTAATAACAATAGCTTTTATATCACCAGGCTTAAAACTACAAAAAATAGATGTTCTACTACTTTTAGATAAGTTTGTTCATGTAGTAGTACATTTGTTTTTATCCGGGATATGGCTTTCATTTTATTATTTAAAAACAAAAAAAACAATAACGATAAGAGCTATATCGATTATTGTGTTATTATGTATTACTTATGGCATAGTAATTGAAGTATGTCAACAACTTTTTATTGCTTCAAGACAAGCAGATTTATTTGATGTTTTGGCAAATTCAATTGGCACTTTTATAGGTACCATGTTGTTTTGGAAATTAAAAAAAAAGATTTATTCCTAAAAAAGTATAAACATTTTTATTATACAACAGAAATTCTATATTTTAGCAACTATATAAATACTTAATTATGGAACTCAAAAAAAATCCAAAATCAGATTTAAATCGTAGAAGTATGATATTCTTTCAACTAGGTATGATATTAATGTTATTCTTAGCATGGAGAGCTGTTGAATGGAAAACCTATGAAAAATCAAATATTGCTCAGGATTTGTTAGATGTTGGAGATGATTTAGATGAGGATGTTCCAATTACAGAACAACTGACACCACCACCACCACCACCTCCTCCTCCTCCAGCACCAGAGGTTATTGAAGTAATAGAAGATGAAGAGGATATTGAAGAAACTATTATAAAGTCTTCTGAAACCGATCAAGAAGATGAAATAGTAGAAATTGAAGAAATAGAGGAGGCCGAAGATGAAGAAATAGCAGATGTACCCTTTGCAGTAATTGAAAATGTACCTGTATATCCAGGTTGTGAAAAAGCTGGAAACAATACTGCTAAGAAAAAATGTATGTCTGATAAAATTCGAAAATTTGTTCAGAAAAAATTCGATAAAGATCTTGCGGGTGAACTGGGCCTTTCAGGGAAACAACGAATTTCGGTTCAATTTAAAATAGACAAAAATGGGAATGTTGTTGACGTTATTGCACGTGCACCCCACCCAAAATTAGAACAAGAAGCCATAAGAGTTGTAAAATCCCTTCCAAAAATGATACCCGGGAGACAAAGAGGAAAACCAGTAGGCGTTCTTTATTCTTTACCTATATTGTTCCAAGTAGAGGATTAATAGTTATACATATATATTTTTTAAATGACCCCTAATCTAAATTTATTCGGGGTCATTTTATTTTAAACCAAGACTTGTATAATATTATTTATACGAAGAGGCATTCTAAAAAACCGTATCTTTCCAAAATTATAAAGTCACCCTGAAATGAAGAGTTTTGCCTCAATTCTTATTTTATTTTTTACAGTTTTAACAATTGCCCAAAACAAAGTAAATAACTTTGGAAAATATCCAGTATTTTCTGAATGTGCTGATTCTTCTATCGATATTTTGGAAAATTGTTTTAACTATACAATTGAAAAGTTTGTATTTTCAAACTTTAAAACCCCTGAAATTGTTTTTGCAGAAAATTATCATGGTAAAATTGAAGTTTTTTTTGAAGTAGATAAAGAAGGAAAATTCAAAATACTTTTTGTGGATGCTATTTATCAGGAATTAAAAGAAGAAGTAAATCGGGTATTTAACTTACTTCCTAAAATTACACCAGCTACTTATAATAGTAATCCCACCTATGTACAGTTTACAATGCCTATAGCAATCCCATTGGTGGAACCTTCAAAAGGTATTATTTCTGAAAAACCCCCACAAGAAAACCTAACAGATGAGTATGATGCTATTGAAAATATTTCTTACACCAATGAGGAATATATAAGCAATATTAATATTCCGCTTTCAAATCAATACTATAGTAGATTCGATGCATCATTAAACAAGGTTGGGTTAAATAGTCATACAGCTCAAAAACCTTTTATATATAGTGAGGTTAATAAATATTATAATTTTGAAAATAAAAACCAAAAACTTCTTAAAAACAAATCTTCATGGTTTGGAAGAAAATTATGGAATGAACACATGGTAACTTTTAAGGGTAAGGACTATTGGTTCACACTGGATCCTGGAGTCGATTTGCAAGCTGGAAAAGATTTTGATTCAGATATAAATAGCTATAACAATACCCGTTTAATTTATATACAGGGTGGCTTAGGTAAACAGTTTAGTTTCTTTACTGTAATTTATGAAAGTCAAGGGCGTTTTGCAGATTATTTTAATCGTTTTGCCGAAGCTATAAAACCCGCTGGTGGAAACCCTGCTATAATCCCAGGACGTGGAATAGCTAAAGAATTTAATAGTGATTCCTACGATTATCCAGTTGCAACGGCTCATATCTCTTATACGCCCTCAAAATGGTTTAACCTACAATTAGGCCATGGTAAAAATTTTATTGGTGATGGTTATCGCTCTTTATTATTAAGTGATAATGCCAGCCCATATCCATTTTTTAAAATAAATACTACATTTTGGAAAATAAAATATACAAATATTTGGATGTCATTGCGCGATGTACGACCTGAAGTCAACGAAGGAGGATCCTTTAGAACAAAGTATATAAGCACTCATTATTTAAGTTATAACGTTACCAAACGATTAAATATAGGATTGTTCGAGTCGGTTATATGGGAAAACGATAACGATAGAGGATTTGATTTTAATTATTTAAATCCAATTATTTTTTTCCGTGCAATAGAATTTTCAACCGGATCTCGTGCCGGGAATGCATTAATAGGATTTAGTACAAAATATAAGTTTACAGATCGAATAAATGCATATGGACAATTTATTATTGATGAATTTTCTAGCAGTGATGTTTTTGCTGGAGATGGAAGCTATAAAAATAAAACCGGGTATCAGATAGGTGCAAAATATTATGATGCTTTTGGGGTTGAAAACCTATACCTTCAAGTGGAGTATAATCGAGTTCGACCTTATACCTATTCACATAATACAATAATACTTAATTATGGACACAATAATCAATCGTTGGCTCATACATTAGATGCGAATTTTTCTGAATTTATTGCTATTGCACGTTTTCACAAGGGAAGGATATTTGCTGATGCTAAAATTATAATAGCTAAACGTGGTTTCGAATTTAATACCGAAGAAGACAATTTATTCTACGGCGGAAATATTTATGGTACTGAAAATGACAGAGTCTCAGATCTGGGAAATGAAGTTGCTCAAGGAAATACAACAGATTTTTTCCATACCGAATTACAAGTGGGGTATTTAATCAATCCTGCAACAAATCTAAAACTTTATGGGAGTTTAATTTTTAGAGATTTTAATCCGATAGAAAACACTGAAAACGTATTTGATAATCAAACTACTTGGGTAAACTTTGGAATACGTACTGATTTATTTAATTGGTACAATGATTTTTAATTAAAAAAATTATCCCTTATTTTTATTTTTATTTTCAGCATCTTTTAATTTATCATTCAACCTTTCTTCCATAGTTCTATTATCTATAGGTCCAAGATCTTTTATAACATCTTTATAAATTGTTCTTATAAATTTATCTGTAGAAATAAACCCATCTCCAAATCCCTTTGCATCATACTCCTTGGTTAGTTCTTTCATGTTTACAACCTCATCCTCAGTTTTTTTGTTTACTATAAAATTTGTAATTCGCTTCCAAAAAAAGGTAAGCATACTTCTGGTAATCCTTAGGTCATTTATAGAAGCTAGATTCCCATGTCCCGGAATAATTATGGTTTTTTCGTCTGCTATCATTAATATTTTATCAATGGCATCAATACTACCTTGTAAACTACCTCCTGAATTAAAATCTATGAAAGGGTATCTGCCATTAAAAAATGTGTCACCGGTATGTATGACATTATTTTTTGTAAAGTATACAATCACATCACCGTCTGTATGAGCATTTTGAACGTGAAATACGATAATCTCCTCACCATTGTAAAAGAATGTAATTTCATCAGAAAAAGTGATCATAGGGAAAATGTTATCCTTATTTGTAAAATGAGAGATATCCATTACGTTCTTATTAACTTCTGTCCTGACCTTTTCCTTATCCATTTTATCATTCATTTCAAGTTTAGCCAACTTTTCTTTAATAGCAGCATTTTGCTTTTTACCAGCCTTTTGTATTACACCTTCAAGTAAATGTTTTCTCACATTATCGTGGGAGTAAATTACTATTCCATTATCGTTCATATTTTTGTTCCCACCTGTATGGTCACCATGGTGATGTGTATTGATTAAAAACTGAACAGGCTTATCACTCAAGTTTTTCACCAGAGTTAAAATTTCGGGTGTGGCTTCAGCAAATTGATCGTCGATCATAAAAACACCATCTTCACCGATAAAAACACCTATGTTTCCCCCTTTTCCTTGAAACATATAAATGTTTTCTTTCACTTTTACAATTTTTATTGTCCGATTTGGATTTGATTTGACAGTCTCTTTATCTTCAACATCATCTTGGGAGTGTGAAGTAAAGTATCCTAAAAAAAATACCAACCCAACTATAACTAATTTACGCATAGTAATAATTTTAAATTAATAGATGAATTTAACTATTTTGCTGAAATACAACAACAATATTAAGATATATATTGTAAAGAAATTTGAGGTGCTGTATCTTTGCTGCGCTAAAAAAAGAGATTGTCTATTACTCAATCACATACTATTAAAAATTCTGTATTTAAGAATTTCGCCGAGATTACTAAAATCCGATTATCAATAAGCGTATTGTTCTCATCGATTGCTGGATATTTCCTGGGTGCTGAATCAATAGATTATAATATTTTATTACTTCTAATTGTTGGTGGGTATTGTATGGTTGGAGCTTCCAATGTTTACAATCAAATAATTGAACGTGATTTAGATGCATTGATGGATCGCACCAAAAACAGGCCAATTCCATCTGGCAGAATGGAGGTTAGAACAGCATTTATTATTGCAATAATATTAACTATTATTGGAATAGTTACCCTTTATATTATCAATCCAATTACTGCAATGTTTGGTGCAATCTGTATCTTCATGTATGTAAGTTTGTATACACCTCTTAAAACCAAAACACCTCTTTCGGTTTTTGTAGGTGCATTTCCTGGAGCAATTCCTTTTATGCTGGGTTGGGTTGCAGCTACTAACGATTTTGGCATAGAACCTGGAATTTTATTTATGATCCAGTTTTTCTGGCAATTCCCCCATTTTTGGGCTATAGGTTGGTTATTATTCGATGATTATAAAAAGGCAGGATTCTTCATGCTACCTAATGGAAAACGCGATAAAGGGACTGCTATACAAATAATTCTATATTCTATCTGGACATTTCTTATTTCGTTAATCCCCGTATTTGGAGTTACCGGAAAATTATACCTTACACCTGTTTCCGGAGTGTTAATAGGACTTTTAGGATTAGGATTCATTTATTTTGCCTTAAGACTTTACAGACTAAAATCAAACAAAGTAGCCAAGCAACTTATGTTGGCAAGTGTGAGCTATATTACCCTCTTACAAATAATTTTTGTGATGGATAAATTATTACGATAATGAGATATATACAAGATAATGATAAGACAAAACAAGATCGGGCTAGAAAGATGTTGCTTTGGTTTGGGATGATTAGTTTAGGGATGAGTTTTGCTGGTCTTACCAGTGCTTATGTAGTAAGTAAGGAACGCCCGGATTGGTTAACCGACTTTCAAATACCTCAAGCATTTTACATTAGCCTGGCTGTTATAATTTTTAGTAGTATTACCATTCATTTAGCTAAAAAAAGAATTACTAACGAGGAAAACAAAAAAGGGATGTGGTTACTTTGTTCCACTTTCGTTTTAGGGCTCATTTTTATTGTGCTTCAATTTAAGGGCTTTTCACAAATAATTTCTAATGGTTATTATTTTACTGGAAGTGAAAGTTCAATTACAACCTCCTTCATTTACCTGGTGGTACTCATGCATTTAACACACATAATTGCTGCACTTATTTCTGTATTAGTAGTAATTTATAATCATTATAAACAAAAATACACCCATGGCAATACCCTTGGAATAGAACTGGCAGTTACTTTCTGGCATTTCGTAGATATTTTATGGATTTACTTGTTTTTATTTTTCTATTTCGTGAGATAAAAAATATATGTATTTTTGAAACTTATTCTAAAACCAATTTCTTTTTATGGAAGCTATTGTTACTAAAACAGGCACAGAAGAAAATTCTTGGGGAGGAGGAGATCGACCCTTAAACGCCGGTTATGGTAAAATGATGATATGGTTTTTTATTGTATCAGATGCTTTAACTTTTTCAGGATTTCTTGCCTCATATGGTTTTTCTAGATTTAAATTTTTAGACTCTTGGCCAATAGCCGATCAAGTGTTTACACACATCCCATTTGTTCATGGAAACTACCCAATGTATTATGTAGCTTTTATGACATTTATCCTTATTTTCTCTTCTGTAACTATGGTGTTGGCTGTTGATGCGGGACATCATATGAAAAAAAATAAAGTGATTTTGTATTTGTTCCTTACCATAATAGGAGGAGCGATCTTTGTAGGATCACAGGCATGGGAATGGGGTACATTCATTAAAGGAAGTTATGGGGCTGTTGAGACCAAAGGAGGTAAAATACTGCAGTTTTTAGATACGGATGGCAAACGTGTTGCTATTGGAGACTTTGCAATTCCTATCGCAACCGAAAGAGAAGACCATTTAGAAAATGAAGGAATATGGTATGAATCGGAAGTAGCAAGAACAAGTTTTTCTTTAGAGGAAGTAAAAGCTGGTTTTTTAGCAAATGAGTCTTATCTAATCAGAACTCAATACCTGGATGAACATGGGGAACGTATAGTTCTTTCACGTGAGGAATCTATAGCAAAATTAGAGAGTGACGGAAAATTAATCGTTGAAGGTGCTAATTTAAAACACAACGAATACGGTACACCATTATTTGCAGACTTTTTCTTTTTCATTACTGGATTTCATGGTTTCCACGTATTTTCAGGAGTAATTTTTAACCTAATAATATTCTTTAATGTTATTATAGGAACGTATCAACGTAGAGGACATTATGAAATGGTAGAGAAAGTAGCATTGTATTGGCACTTTGTAGATTTAGTTTGGGTATTTGTATTTACAGTTTTTTATCTTATATAAGCAGAAAATAATATTTAAGAAATGGCAGATCATAATTTAGCAATATTTAGAGGACTTTTAAAATTTAAATCTAACGAAACTAAAATTTGGGGGGTATTTATATTACTTTCTTTAATTACATTTGTTGAAGTTGCGTTTGGAATTACTAAACCTGAGTTTTTAACCTCACATCGTTTCCTGTCTTTAAAATACCTTAATTGGATATTTATAACACTTACATTGGTGAAAGCATACTACATTACTTGGGATTTTATGCATATGCGTGATGAGAATAGTTCCTTTAATCGTATGGTCGTTTGGACGGCAGTATTCCTAATTTGCTTTTTAGTTTTTATTTTATTGATAGAAGGAGATTACGTTTTTGATGTGTACGTAGAAAACTATGTAAAATTCAATTTTTAATAATTGTTTTCATTAATGATATTAGAACCCTGTTTACAGGGTTTTTTTAAGTTTTAAATTTAAAAATTAATGATTAAAAAATTGTTCAGCTATAATTTACCCTGTATTTTTGTAAAGTGAACACTACCGATAAAATAAAAAAATTTCTTGTACTTGGGATATTATTTTTACTACCCATTACTGCGTATATATTTTTTGCCTCTGGAGTAAATAATTTTGGAAGATTACCCATATTAACTCATTCGGTATCAGAAATATATCAATTCAAAACACTAAATGGAAGTCAAATAGTATTGCAAGATCGTATTACCGTTCTAGGTTTTTTTGGAAAGGATGTAAGGTCTAGTCATGCGAATGCTTTTAATTTAGGGCATAAAATATATAAGAAGAACTATAAGTTTGATGACTTCCAATTTGTTATACTTATGCCGGAAGGAACAGAGGATGATGTAAAACTGTTAAAAATAAAACTAGCCGAAATTGAAGACCCTCAAAATTGGAATTTCGTTTACGGAGCTGATGAAGCTATACAAAATGTTTTTAATTCGTTGCAAACAAATTATTCATTAGATGCGAATCTAAGTACACCTTATGTTTTTATTATTGATAAAGATCGAAATCTGAGAGGCAGAGATGATGACGAAGATGAAGGGATTTTATATGGTTTTGATGCAAGGAATTATTCAGAAATTAATAACAAAATGGGAGATGATATTAAAGTAATTCTCGCCGAATATAGATTGGCATTAAAAAAATACAATTCAAAAAGAGAAATCTAGGATCATGAAGGATTATTCATACATAGGAATTACTTTTATCATTTTATTATTTGGAATCTGGGCGGTACCTAAAATAGTGTATAGTCTTTCCAAACCCAATTTAGAAGTGATTGGCAAAGTACCTGATTTCAGTTTTATCAATCAAGATGGAGAAACAATAACTAATAAAGACTATATTAGAAAAGTATATATTGTTGAATTTTTTTTTACAACTTGTCCATCCATTTGCCCTATTATGAATAGGAATATGGTGAAAATCCAAAACGAGTTTTTTGGAAATCCTAATTTGGGAATAGCCTCTTTTAGTATAGATCCTGTCTACGATACTCCTGCGGTATTAAAAGAATACGCCAATAATTATAAAATCACCAATAAAAATTGGAATTTACTTACCGGAGATAAAGATGAAATATATAAACTAGCAAATGAGGGTTTTAAACTATATGTGGGAGTAAATACCCAGATTGAAGGTGGTTTTGAGCATTCAGGATTATTTGCTTTGATAGATCAAGAAGGAAATATACGCTGCCGAAAAGATGAAAATGAAAATCCTATTTTCTATTACGATGGTCTGGAAAGTGAAGGAATTCAAATGCTAATAGAAGACATTAAAAAGTTGTTATAATCATGCCGATAAATCTTTCAGAAAATTCGATGAAATACAACAAATGGATTTGGATATTATCCATAATTATTCCTATTACCATTGCTGTGCTTTTTAATGTAAAAATTCCAGGGGTGGAACGTTTAGG
Organism: Bacteroidota bacterium; assembly: GCA_022562895.1. Lineage (GTDB taxonomy): Bacteria > Bacteroidota > Bacteroidia > Flavobacteriales > Flavobacteriaceae > Marifrigoribacter. The sequence continues at coordinate 50,332 of JADFOK010000013.1, forward strand.
TTTTTTACCACCTATATATGCCACTATTAATGGTATAACAGCTATATTGTTGATTACGGCTGTTTTTCAGATTAAAAAAGGGAACAGAAAAATTCATGAACGTCTTATGAAAACAGCGATCGTATTTTCAATCCTGTTTTTGTTAATGTACATAATGTACCATATGACTTCAGATTCCACAGAATATAAAGGAAAAGGAATACTTAGGTATGTGTATTTTTTCATTTTAATATCACATATTGTATTATCTATTACAGTAATACCTTTTGTGTTAATCACCTACGTACGTGCCATTACAGGACAGTTTATAAAGCATAAAAAAATAGCACGTATTACATTTCCAATATGGTTGTATGTTGCTATTAGTGGAGTAATTGTTTATTTTATGATATCTCCATACTATTGAATAGGAACTTTAATAATTTTTTTTGAAGAGAGATAAAGTATAATATTTTTGAAAATAATTAAATGAAAAGTAAATTATTTATACTGGTTTTGTTTTTACTTCTCGCAACATTTTCTGCAGAATCACAATGTGCTATGTGTCGTGCTGTACTAGAAAGCGATGAAAGCGGGCAGGCAGCAAAAGGTATTAATAATGGTATTGTATATTTAATGATATTTCCTTATTTATTGATAGCGGGGGTTGGCTATACAATTTACCGAAGTCGAAAAAAAGAAAAAGAGGATTAAATATCCATTCTCTTAACATCATTTTCACATATTACAAGAATATATTCCTGTACTTTGTGCTTTTAGTTTTAGTTATGATTGAATTAAAAAACATACATAAGTCCTACACCATAGGAAGTAATTCTCTTCACGTTTTAAAAGGGATTAATTTTAAGGTTGCCGAGGGTGAAATGGTTGCCATTATGGGATCTTCGGGTTCGGGAAAGTCTACTTTACTTAATATATTGGGGATATTGGATGATGCAGATGAAGGCGAATACAAACTTGACGGAAAAATAATTAAAAATTTGAATGAAAAAATTGCCGCTCGTTATCGTAATAAGTTTCTAGGGTTTGTTTTTCAATCTTTCAATTTAATTACCTATAAAAATGCATTAGATAATGTTGCATTGCCATTGTATTACCAAGGGGTAAAGCGTAATATTCGTATGGAAAAAGCAATGCATTACTTGGATAAAGTGGGATTGGCAGATTGGGCTGCCCACCTTCCAAATGAACTTTCCGGAGGTGAGAAACAACGTGTTGCAATAGCACGGGCTTTAGCAGGTAATCCTAAAGTTTTACTCGCAGATGAACCCACCGGAAATTTAGATAGTACAACATCGTATGAAGTGATGGAATTAATTCAAGATATAAATGATGATGGGAAAACGATTTTAGTGGTAACCCACGAAAATGATATTGCACATATGTGTAAGAGAATCGTCAACCTGAAAGATGGAATTATTACAGATGATTCTCCTGTAAATCAAGTTCGAGCAAAAATGATTGATTATGTTTAGTATAGAACGATGGCAGGAAATTTTTGAAACCATTCGCAAAAACAAATTGCGAACCTTTTTAACCGGACTATCGGTAGCATCAGGGATATTTATATTGGTGATTCTATTAGCCATTGGTCAGGGAATGCAAAATGGAATTTCTAAAGAATTTGAAGGAGATGCTACCAATCGAATTAGTGTTTGGACAGGGGTTACTTCAGAAAGTTTTAAAGGTCTTAATCCCGGGAGACGGATTCAGATGGACAATTTAGATTACCAGTTGGCAGAATCTAAAAACGAAGATCAATTAGAATATAAATCTGGAGTATATAGTAGATGGGGTCAATTAACTTCTTATAAAGCAGAAAACGGAAGTTATCGAGTTGAAGGAGTTCTTGGTGATTACCAGTTTCTTGAAAATGCGACATTAACCGCGGGAAGATTTATCAATCAAAATGATATAGATGGTTACGAAAAAGTAGCAATAATTGGCCATAGGGTCTACCTGGACCTCTTTAAAAATAAAAATGCCATAGGTGAATACATAGAAATTACAGGTATAAAATTTAAAGTTGTTGGCATGTACACAGACCCTGGAGGAGAGCGTGAAGAAAACAGGATATTTATACCATTATCTACTTCACAGCGTGTATATAACGCAGGTGATAAATTGCGTTCAATGGCGTTTACACTTAAAAAACAAGATAAATTTGAAGATGCCTTAGCAGCTTCAGAAACCTTTACTGCACAACTTGAAGCCGATTTAAAAGCAAGACATATAATTTCACCTACAGATGAGAGAGCAATTCGTATTAATAATTCGTTAGAAAGAGCAAAAAAGTTTTATGATTTAATAGCTATGATAAAATTCTTTTTCTGGGGAGTAGGAATATGTACAATTATTGCAGGAGTTGTGGGTGTAAGTAACATTATGCTTATTATTGTAAAAGAACGAACCAAAGAAATTGGTATTAGAAAAGCAATTGGAGCTCAACCTATTTCAATAATTGGAATGATCTTACACGAATCTATTTTTGTGACCGCAGTTGCCGGTTTCTTTGGGCTAGTATTTAGTTTATTTGTACTTGAAATAATAGGTCCCTTAATTGAAACCGATTATATAAAAAATCCTTCTGTAGATTTTAAAGTCGCGTTAACTACAGTGATAATATTGGTAGTTGCTGGGGCTGTAGCTGGATTTTTCCCGGCCTATAGAGCATCTAGTATTAAACCCATAGAAGCCCTACGAGATGAATAAAATGTTTAGCAGGGATAGTTGGTCTGAAATCATTGATGCACTTAGCTCCAATTGGTTTAGGACAGTTTTGACTTCATTTGGAGTTCTTTGGGGAATATTTATATTAGTTATTCTACTTGCCGCCGGGAAAGGATTAGAAAATGGTGTTAAGCAGGGTTTCGATGGCATGGCAACAAATTCTATGTTTATGTGGGCCCAGACAGCATCAAAACCTTATAAAGGACTTCCCAAAGGAAGACGTTATAACTTTAAGATCGATGATATTGAAGCTATAAAACAAAGTGTCCCTAATCTTCGATTTGTTTCTCCTAGAAATCGTTTAGGGGGGCATAGAGGTTCTAATAATGTTGTGAGAGGAATTAATACAGGAGCATTTAGTGTATATGGAGATTATCCCGAATTTATTGAACAACAACCTATGGATATTATTTCGGGGCGTTTTATTAATTATTCAGATATAAATGATAAAAGAAAAGTTGCGGTAATTGGTGGCGGAGTGCGTAGCATATTATATGAACCCAATGAAGAAATAATAGGTAGTTATATTAAAATTAACGGCGTAACCTTTTTAGTAGTTGGTTCATATAAAAAAAAATCTAGTGATGGTGATGCAGAAGAAGATCAAAAAGAAATTTATATTCCATTTACGGCTTTTTCTCAGGCTTTTAATATGGGAGATAAAGTGGGATGGATGGCAATTACGGCAGAAGATGGCTCATCAATAACAGAATTAAAAGAAAGGGTATTTAATATTGTAAAATCAAGACATACCATTCATCCCGATGATGATAGAGCAGTAGGGCATTTTGATTTATATAAAGAATACAGTAAAATAAATGGTCTTTTTATTGCCCTTAATTTTGTAGCCTATTTTGTGGGTATTTTAGTATTACTCTCTGGCATTATTGGAATTAGTAACATAATGCTTATCGTGGTAAAAGAAAGAACAAAGGAAATAGGAATACGAAGAGCCCTAGGAGCAACACCTTGGAGCATAAGAGCTCAAATTTTACTTGAGTCAATATTTTTGACTATTATTTCGGGTATGGCAGGAATTGTTCTGGCCTCTGTATTACTTGCTATAATAAATAATATTTTGGATGGAATGGACACTTCAGATATGATGTTTATCAATCCTTCTGTAAATATTGGAGTTATATTAATTGCACTAACTATTTTAATTATTTCAGGATTATTGGCTGGGCTGATTCCAGCTCAAACTGCTATAATAATAAAACCCGTAGAAGCATTACGAACCGAATAAATTAACTATTAAAAGATTTGAATTAAGAATGAAGAAAAAAGCAACCATCGGAATCCTTATAACTATAGTGATATTTTTTGTAGTATCAATGTATTGGTTTTATTCCAAAAACCAGGAAGATCCTATAGTATACACTACTCAAAAACCAACTATTGGATCAATCATTAAAAAAACTGTAGCAACGGGGAGTATTGTTCCAAGAGAAGAGATATTTATAAAACCCAATATTTCTGGAATTATAGATGAAATATTTGTAGAAGCTGGAGATATAATAAAGGCCGGAGACCTTATTGCAAAGGTGAAAGTGGTCCCTAATATATCTTCACTTAACAGTGCCAAAAATAATATCAATAGTGTGCGTACCCAAGTTGAAACAGCCCGTTTAGCTTTCGAAAATCAAAAAAATATTTATAACCGACAAAAAGAGTTGTTTGAAAAGGGAGTTATCTCAGCCAATGAATTTGATAATGCACAATTATCCTTTGATCAAGCACAACAGCGTTATAGACAAGAACAAGTAAGTCTAATCAGTGCTAGACAAAATTATGATATTGTAAAAACAGGCACTACAAGGGGATTAGGGGCAGTAGCAAATACAGAGATTAGAGCAACGATTTCAGGAATGATTTTAGACGTTCCTGTAAAAACAGGGAACCAGGTTATAGAATCCAATAACTTTAATGATGGAACAACTATTGCTACAATTGCCGACATAGAAAAGATGATATTTCAAGGAAAAGTAGACGAAAGTGAAGTAGGAAAAATTAAAGAAAATCTTCCGTTAGAAATAACGGTTGGTGCCATTCAAAATAAAATATTTGATGCGATACTTGACTATATCGCTCCGAAAGGAGTAATTGAGAATGGTGCGATACAATTTGAAATTAAAGGAACTTTAAATAAGGCAGATACTACTTTTATTCGTGCTGGATTAAGTGCAAATGCTTCCATTATATTAGCAAGAGCAGATAGTGTACTTACTATTAAAGAAGCTCTTATACAATATGATTCAAAAACTCAAAAACCATTTGTGGAAGTTGAAGTTGGAGATCAAAAATTTGAAAGAAAAGATGTGGAATTAGGAATTAGTGACGGTATTAATGTTGAAGTAAAAAATGGCATTTCTATAAATGATAAGATTAAAGTTTGGAATCGAATTAAACCGGCTAATGATTTTAATAGAGGATAAAAACAAAGTAAATTTATCATCTTTGTAACACTTTTAATATTTCAAAGACAAATTCATCAACACTATCAATATGAAGAAGATTATAATCTTATCATTATTCCTTTTTATAGGATTACAAATCAATGCACAAAATAAAAAGTGGACCCTACAAGAGTGTATTTCATATGCCATAGAGAACAATATTTCGGTAAGACAATCTGAATTAGATGTGGAATCGTCAGATATTTCTAAAAGGGATGCATTGGGAAATTACTTACCAACATTAAATGCTTCGGCTGGAAATAGTTGGAACACGGGATTAACACAAGATATATCTACTGGTGTTTTACGAAATGTAACTTCAAGAAGTTCCTCATATAGTATTTCAGCAGGAATTACTGTCTTTAGGGGGTTGCGTAATCATAGAGAAATGCAACGAGCAAAGATGTTACAACTTTCTTCACAATACAATTTAAGTTTGATAAAAGATGATATTGCATTGTTTGTAGCTAATGGATATTTACAAGTTTTATTAAATAAAGCTAATCTTGAAGTTGCACTAACGCAAAATGAGGTTACTTTAGACCAAATAAAACGAACTCAAAGTCTTGTGGATGCGGGGGTTTTACCAAAGGGAGATTTATTAGAAATTAATGCGGTCGATGCAAGTGAGAAACAAGTGATTGTAATTTCTCAAAGTAATGTAACGATTTCTCTTATTAGTTTGGCTCAGTTATTATTGATTAAAGACTATGAAAATTTTGACTTAGCAGATGAAGAATTTTCAATAATTTTTTCAGAAATCACTAACAAAAATGTTGATGAGGTAATTATTTCGGCTAAGGAGAATAGGTTTGAAGTTAAAATTGCCGAACAAAATATGAGCGTGGCTCTAAAAGACCTGGAAATATCTAAAAGTATTTACTGGCCAACCGTCAATGCTTTTTTTAATTATAATACAAGAGAAACAGATATACCTAGATTAACTCAGATTACAGACCCGGATAATCCAATAATCACTACACAAATTGGTGTTGTTGAATCCACAGGAGAGGCTGTTGTTGCCGATTTCCCTAATACGAGTATCGTTCAAGAACCTTCATTACCTTTTGGAGACCAATTGTCTTTAAACGATGGTATTTCTTATGGCTTTCAACTTAGTGTACCCATTTTTAATGGTTTTTCTACTCGAAATAGTGTAAAGCGAAATATTATTAATTTAAAAAGGACAGAATTTCAATTAGAACAAGCCAAATTAGATCTGGAATCTAATGTTTATCAAGCTTATGTAGATGCAGAAGGATCACAAAAAGCATATGATGCTGCATTAGTAGCTTTAGAATCTCAAGAATTAGCTTACCAATATGCAAAAGATAGATACGATGTAGGCCTCACAAATGCATTCGATTTTAGTCAATCAAAACTTAGATATGACCAGGCACTAATTGAAGTAAATCGCTCTAAATACGATTATATATTTAAACTAAAAGTTTTAGAATTATTTTTTGGAATTCCTGCAACCGAGCTTAAATTTTAGATATGAAGAAAAAAAAACTTATATGGATTATATCAATAGTTGTATTATTACTAATAGTTCTTATTGTTGGTAAAAAGGCCGGATGGTTTGGAAAAAGTGGGAACTATAAGGAGGTTGAAATAATTAAATTAGAAACTATTGATATTATTGAAACTGTTGCTGCTACAGGTAAAATACAACCCGAAATTGAAATAAAATTATCTTCAGAAGTTTCAGGTGAAATTATTGATCTTCCTATAAAAGAAGGGCAGCAAGTAAATAAGGGAGACTTATTGGTACGTATTAACCCCGATTTAATTCAAGCTTCCGTAAACCAATCAATGGCCGGACTACAAAATGTTCGTGCTCAGTTAACTCAAGCCGAAGCTAGCCTAAATAATACTAGATTAAATTATGAAAGAAATAAATCTCTTTTCGAAAAAGGGGTAATTTCTAAAGCAGATTGGGATAAATCTGTTACAGATTATGAAATGGCACAAGCCAATGTTAAATCTGTATATTATAATGTTCAAAGTGCTGCCTCTATGGTAAAGCAATCTAAGGATAATTTATCACGCACCACAATATATGCACCTATGAGTGGTACTATTTCAAAATTATCTGTAGAATTAGGAGAACGTGTCGTCGGGACAGCTCAAATGGCAGGAACTGAGATTGTTCGAGTGGCCAATCTTAATAATATGGAAGTTGTGGTGGATGTAAATGAAACAGATATTGTAAAAGTAAATGTGGGAGATTCTACAATTGTTGAGGTAGATGCCTATTTAAAACGCGAATTTAAAGGAGTTGTAACGGAAATTGCAAACTCTGCAGAAAGTGCTTTATCTGCAGATCAAGTAACAAATTTTAAGGTAAAAATAAGGATCTTACCCGAATCTTATAAGGATTTAACCGAAGGAAAACCCGAACATTTTTCACCTTACCGTCCCGGCATGACTGCCACAGTGGATATTATTACCGATAAAAAAGAAAATATAATAGGAGTTCCAATTAGTTCAATTGTTATTAAAACAGATACTACAGGTAAAAAGAAAACTCGTATTAAGGAAAACACAACCTCTAACACCGAAAAATTCGAATGTGTCTTTGTGAAAATTGGAGAAGAAGCAAAACTAAGAGTGGTAACTACAGGAATTCAAGATGATACAAATATTGAAATTACCTCTGGTTTAGCTGTAGATGATGAAGTAATTACAGGGCCTTATAATACAGTTACAAAATCCTTGAAAACCGGTGATAAGATTGAACTTATGTCTTCAAAAGAGGATGAAAGTAATAAAGAAGAAGACTAATGGCTGCCATATTGTGTCTTGAAACAGCAACTACAAACTGTTCTGTAGCACTTTCGATCGATGGAAAAATTGTTGCTTTAAAAGAAGACAACAATAAACAATACTCACATTCAGAACAGCTTCATGTTTATATCGAAAAAGTACTTTCTAAAAGGGGTGGTATTGATAAAGGTAAATTAAATGCAATTGCAGTAAGCAAAGGACCAGGTTCATTTACCGGACTTAGAATTGGTGTTTCTACAGCTAAAGGCCTTTGTTTTGCATTGGATATCCCGTTGATTTCTGTTCCAACCTTAGAATCTTTAGCACATCAATTAAAAGATACAAATAGCATTATTGTTTCTATGTTAGATGCCAGAAGGATGGAAGTTTATTCAGCAGTGTATTCAGAAGAAAAAAAACAAATACGAGATACCAAAGCCGAAATATTAACAAAAGATTCTTTTTCAGAATATTTAAAAAAAGGAAAAGTACATTTTATAGGCAATGGAATTGAAAAATTTAAATTGATTTGTACACATAAAAATGCAATTTTTATTGAAGACAAATCACCTTCAGCTAATGAAATGAGTTTCTTATCTGAAAAGAAGTTTAAAAAAAGTGAATTTGAAGATGTTGCTTATTTTGAACCCTATTACCTAAAAGACTTTACAACAGGATAACAATTAATCTATTAACTCGAGTGCTTTATGGGTTTCTTTTACAGGTAGTTTACATGCATTGTTTACACAAACATAAATATATGTTTCACCCTCAAGATACCGCCCTTCTAATAAGGGACTCTTAATCGCTGTAGTACTTCCTGCTATAAGTTTATTCGGAATATAATTCTGGTTAATTTCTGAAACAATTTCTAATGCATTATCTCCTACTACCACAATCTCGTAAAATTTTGTTTGATAATTTGAAAGTAAATCTAACCAATTAGAGAAACCACTTGGATAACTGTCCATTTCTGGTTCTACGTTTTTTAGCATTTGTTTTGCTGTTTCAGCAAACTTATTTTCATCAAAATGATGGGAAAGTTTATAAAGGTTTTTTGCCATTATCGAATTAGACGCAGGGATTACATTATCTCTATACTCCAAACTTCGGGCTATTAACTTTAGGTCCTCATCAGAAGTAAAATAAAACATACTTTTTTCTTCGTCAAAGAAATGTGTAAATGTATAGTCGGCAAGCTTTTTTGCGTTGTTGATCCATTGTTTGTCCAGAGTTACTTCGTATAAAGCTATATAAGCGTCTATTACGGTAGCATAATCTTCTAAATACCCATTTATAGTACTTTTTCCATCTTTATAATTGTGAAAGAGAGCTCCGTTCTCCTGCCATTGTGTTTGAGCAATAAAATGAGCATTTTTAAGAGCTGCGTCTAAGTATTCTTTGTTCTGAAAAGTTTTGTAGGCATCCACATAACCTTTGAGCATTAATGCATTCCAGGAAGTTAATGTTTTATCATCAAGACGTGGTTTTGGGCGTTTATTTCGGAAGTCGAGAAGCTGTTGTTTCCAGTTTTTCTTTTTTTGCTGTAGTTCCTTTAGTGTAATTGAAAATTTCTCTATGATTTCAGCATCAGTTTTTTCACGTACCAGAACATAGTTGTCTTTTTCCCATTTCCCAAAGTTATTTACATTGTAATACGACGCAAAAAGATTAAAATCATCATTCAGTAATGTTTTAAGTTCTTTTTTTGTATAAACATAATAAGCTCCTTCTTCCAATTCACCACCTCCTTTGGTTGTTTCACTATCTGCATCTAATGAGGAATAAAAAGAACCCTGATCGTTTGTCATCTCTCTTGATATATATTCTAACGTTTCTGTAACTACATCTTTGTAAAGAGGTTTCTGGGTTACTAGATAGGCATGACTGTAAAGACTAACAAGTTGAGCATTATCGTAAAGCATTTTTTCGAAATGAGGAATATGCCATCTTACATCTGTGCTATACCGTGAAAATCCTCCTCCAATTTGGTCATATACACCACCATAAGCAATTTTATCAAGCGTTAAAATAACATGGTTTAATACTTTTTCATCTTCATTTTGTACGGCGTACCGTAGTAAAAACTCCAAGTTATTTGGCATCATAAATTTTGGTGACCTCTTTATTCCCCCAAAAGTATTACTAAAAGTTCGTTGCCATTTTTTTATAAGTGCACTGGTAGGATAATTTGAAAAATCAATCTCGTTAGTATTTAGAGTAATCAAATCCATACTTTTTATACCCTCCTCAAGCCTTGTTGCAAAATCAATAAGTTTTTGAGGATCCTTAACATATAATTCTTGCATCCTTTCAAGTGAATTTATCCATTTACCCTTAGCAAAATAGGTACCTCCCCATATTGGTCTTCCATCTGGCAGCGTTATTACATTAAGTGGCCAACCTGCACCTCCGGTCATTAATTGTACTGCATTAATATATATTTGATCCACATCGGGACGTTCTTCACGATCGACTTTAATTGAAATAAAACTCTTATTCATTACAGCTGCAACTGTAGAGTCTTCAAAACTTTCTTTTTCCATTACATGGCACCAATGACAAGCAGCATATCCAATACTAATAATCATTAATTTACCTTCATCTTTAGCTTGTTGTAGCGTTTTTTCATTCCAGGCTTTCCAATTTACCGGATTATGAGCATGCTGTCTTAGGTAAGGACTAGTTTCATTTATTAATTCATTAATATACTGATGTGTTTCCAAAATTTCTTTTTTTGATGAATTACATGAAATTAACAAGGTTAACAGTAAAAATAATAAAATAAAATAGCGCATAGATAAGAGATAAAAATGTAAAAATACCTTTTTGAATTTTCAAAACATAAATAATGATTTATTTACCTTAAATTATTACCCATTAATAGCTTCAACTGTAGTTACTTTACCATGAAGCATTTCCCTAAGCATAGTTTCAATACCGTTTTTAAGAGTAATAATAGACGAAGGACAACCACTGCAAGCACCTTGTAAGATAACCTTCACAGTTTTTGTATTTTTGTCGTAAGATTCAAAAACAATATTCCCACCATCTGCAGCTACGGCAGGTTTTACGTATTCGTCTAGAATAAAAATAATCTCTTTATCGATTTCAGTGAGTGGTTTTTCTTCCATTTTTCCTGTCTTATCGGCAGGTGATTTTAAAACAGAACTTGTTTTTTTATTTTGTTGGATGATTTCATCATTTAATATCTTTTCACCGTTTTCGATATAAGTTCGTATAAACTCTCGTAATTCATTTGTTATGTCCATCCATTCAGATTTGGGAATTTTGGAGATAGAAACGTAATTTGCACTGATAAAAACTTCTTTTACATATGTAAATTTGAATAGTGCCTTAGCTAAAGGCGAATGTTCAGTTTCATCAATATTTTTAAATTCAAATGTACCGTTCACCAATGGTTTGTTTGAAACAAACTTCATTACACTAGGATTAGGGGTGCTTTCGGCATAAATTGTCAGAGGAATTTTTTTAGCAGTATCACCATTAATTATAACCGGTTTTCCCGAATTTAAGTATTCAGTAATACTGTCAGCTATTTCATCCTGTACGTCCTCCCAACTAATTATTGAATCCTTTGAATCATACTTTTCTATTGCTATGAAATTTTGTGAAAGGTAAACGGTTTTCACAAAAGGAAGATAAAATAGTTTTTGTGCAATAGGACTGGGTTTTGCATCATCAATATTGTTAAATTCATAACTTTGGTCTTTTATTATAAAAGAATTTGCAACAAATTTTACAATATTTTCATTATTAGTAGGTTGTACAGTTATGTTAAATCCAGGCATTTTATGTTTTTTTTGTAAAAATATGAAAAGAAAACCAATGTATTCAATATATTTGAAAACTTAACCACTGCTATGAGGAAAATATTACTCCCTATTGTACTACTTTTCTGTGTTTTCGGGTATTCTCAATTTATAACTGTTAACGAAAGTTTAACAGTACAAGAGTTAGTTGAAGATATCTTAATAAATAGCCCATGCGCAGTAACTTCAAATTATTCTTCAATTACCGGCACAGATTTCGGGGAAGGGAATGGAATAGCCTCTTTTGACGCTAATGGCTCAAATTTTCCTTATCAAACAGGAATTATACTTAGTTCCGGATTTGTTTCAAGTGCACCAGGCCCAAATTTGATATTAAATAGTGATGGTGGATTTGGCTGGCCTGGAGATGCAGACCTTGAAGCTAATACCACGGCAACTAATACTAATAACGCTTCTTACATTCAATTTGATTTTGTTCCTTTCGTTACTCAGATTAGTTTTAATTTCTTATTTGCATCTGAAGAGTATAATCAAAATTTTGAATGTCAATTTTCGGATGCCTTTGCCTTCATACTCACTGATCAAATAACCGGGATGGTTCAAAACTTAGCGGTTCTACCCGGCACAAATATTCCTATTGAAGTCACTAACATTCATCCTGATGTACCAGGACAATGTCCTGCTATAAATGAAATATATTTTGATAAATATAATTTCGAACCCTTCAACATAGCAGCCGATGCCGCAATAGATTTTAATGGACAAATTTTGAGTCTAACTGCTCAGGGTGATGTCATAATTGGAAACCCTTATACAATTAAGCTAGTAATTGCCGATGAAGAAGATACATTATATGATTCAGTTGTTTTTTTAGAAGCAGGATCATTTAATATTGGTGTTGATATAGGACCCGATGTAACCATTGCAAACGGGAATGCCCCTTGTACTGGACAATCTTATGAAATAGGCCTGTTAAACCCAAACTTTGGAGATACGTATCGGTGGTTTGTATGGAACCCAATAATAATGATATTTGAGTTAATTCCAGGTGAAATTGATAGTACATTAATAGTAACACAATCAGGAATCTATCAAATTGAAGTTACATTAATTAGTGGTTGTGTAGATACCGATGAAATAATTATTGAGTTTGCACCCCAACCCATTGCTGTGGTGCCCGACGATATAATTGTTTGTGATACCATACCCAACGATGGTTTTGCAGAATTCGATTTAACTATACGTGATGCACAAATACAAAATGGTCAGCCCAACACATTTGTAGAATATTACTTTTCAATGGCAGCCGCCGAAGCAGGGATATTTCCATTTGTAAATCCTAGTGCCTATACTAACACAAGCCCTGGATTTCAAATTGTATTTGCTCGTTTAGAAGAAATTATTTTTGGGTGTTACGATATTGTGCCTTTAGTTCTTCAAGTTGATATGGCACCCGCTATCACCGATCCTATCAGCGATTATTTTATATGCGACAATGATGGTGATGGAGTAGAGGTATTTGATTTAACGACCAAGGATGCAGAGATATTAAACATTTTGATCAATGTAACATTGACCTATCATAATCTAGAGGGTGATGCTTTGACAGGAGCAAATCCCATTATGCCTCCTAACGTTTATCCCGGTGGAGATGAAATAATTTGGGTACGAACAGAGAATTTATTGAATTGTGTAACGGTGGGCAATTTTTTACTTGTTTTAGGAGAGATTCCTTTATTTGTGAACCCAATTCCTTTTGAACAGTGTGACGATGAGGTTGCCGATGGGATGACCCAGTTTGATTTAAATTTAAAGAATGCTGAGATTTCAAATGGTAACACAGACTTGAGTGTTACCTATTATAACTCTCTGGCGGATGCTCAGGCTGCGATTAATCCATTACCAATACCTTATACTAATTCGGTTAACCCCGAGATTATATGGGTGCGAATAGAGGATAATATCACAGGTTGTTATGGTACCACTCCATTAGTATTAATAGTTCTTCCCAACCCAATAGTTTTACCTATAACCATTGAGGTTTGCGATGATGATAACGATGGTTTTTATTTTTTCATTTTATCCGATTATGATGACGATATTACTGGTGGCGATCCCGATTTAATTGTAAGATATTACGGCAAAGAAG
>JADFOK010000050.1 GCA_022562895.1 Bacteroidota bacterium
ATTATTGTAGAACTCCACGACTGAAGGGGTTCGTTTATTTTTGTTTGTCTTCGTGTGTTTTTTACCCACACCTTTTCTTTTCTTATGTATTCATTAATCCGGTCGGGTATTTTAATCATATAAAATACTCCATAGCCAACTATCAAAAGTATAACCCAATATATTAATCGAAAGGGTCGGAAGCCTAGGCCCATGGTTGCATTATAAATAAATTTCAACCAGGTGAGGGGATGAAATACGGAATACTTTTCATATTTTGTAGAGACTTTTTGATACATCGTTGATTTGGCAAACAGGTAATCAATTTCAAACCAGGCTGCTTTGTTTCTCTCAAAACTTTTATCTTTTAAAACTGAAATGATATCTTTCTTTGCGTAATAGCTCAAAGTGTCGCATAACTCAACAAACTCAAGTTTCTCTAATTGAATTTTAAGGTCAACGGGGCCATACAGAATGATTTTGGAGCCTGGGTTTAATTTGCCGGCGGGGATCAAGTTTGCTCGCATAAAATCATATCTTTGTAAACTACTTGACGTTTGGGAGATCAAGTTTGCACGCCCAAAATCATATTTCGGCAAACTACTTGACAATTGAATGCCTACCAACACTGTGTCGCGAACAACAGCTAAAGAAAAATCTACCATTGTTGACTTATCAACAAATTGAACATTTCTAAAATCAATTTTCTTGTTAAATATTGTTAAAGTAAAAGATATTTTCTCTTTAAACCGGGCAGATCCAAAATCGGCAGCGTCGTGGAATTGAGCACGCTCAAAAGAGGCCACGCTGTCGAATGCAGCCGCCCAAAAATTAGCTACGCTGTGGAAATTGGCAGACCTAAAATCGGCTGCGCTGTGAAAAACCGTGCACGCTCAAAAGAGGCCACGCCGTCGAATATAGCCGCCCTAAAATCGGCCACACTGTCGAAGTGGGTAACACTAAAATCGGCCACGCTGCGGAACCGACGAGCTGGCCCAAAATTGACCGTGCTGTGAAACCAAAGTTTCCCATCAAAATCGAACGTGCTGTCGGACTGAATCCTACTGTTAGGCCAAATCAAAAGAGAATCTACATCTTGGCTAAATAAAGGCGTTATCAATAAAATAAAAATAACAAATACTAAAAAACTTTCACCTGACAACTCCATGTCTTCCAGCACAAGCGTCTGCGTATTATATTTTAATCAGTTTAACTTAATTATAATTATGTGATTCAAAAGTATACACTGACAATAAATTTGAAGCAAGACTAAATGAGATTTCTTAAAATTTCATTTTTCCTTTTGCACAATTAAATACATTGAATTTGAACGCAGTTGACATATAACGTTTTAGCATAAGAGGATTTAACCGTGTAAAAACTTCAAACCCTAAAATCATGCTCCGGCGGTTAAATTCCTGCTTAATGCTGGTGTTAGCCATTTTGTTGAAATTGTAATTTTGCTTGAAATTTTACCACATTAATTTTTCATTTGTTTTTTAATATTTTAAAATATGCTAAACTACCTAGAATGGCTTCTTTTAGGACAACTAACTTTGTTTCTTACTGCGCGGTTCGCCTGGATCACCTGCATTATAAGCTCGGCGAAAAAAAGCCTTTTAAATTTAGTCGCTAATGACATAATTTGCTCATGCTTAGCCGGAAGGACACCCCGCATCTAAATTTTGCAAAGCACTTATTCATTTAGGTATCCTAAAAAAGACTTAATATTTTTTTCATACTAATAGTTGCCACACATATCACTGTATCAGCAGCGCCATAATAGACAAAGAGCTGATCATCCTTTACTACGCATCCACAGGTAAATGTTACATTTGAGACATCCCCTTGCGTTTCAAATTCGAGTTCAGGAGAAAGAATCGGCTCTGGATGTCTGTAGATAACTTTTCCTGGATCTTCTAAATCCAAAAATGCCAGACCTAGCCTGTAAACCATTTTTTTATCCACAGCATGATAAATAATAAGCCATCCTTTTTCGGTCTTTATCGGAGTAGCTCCACCACCAACTTTATAGTATTCCCATCCCAGTCCTTGAGGCATTAAGATAATAGAATTATCTCTAAATGTTTTTAGATCATCTGAGTATCCTAACCAAATATGTTGTGGTATTCTATGAAGCATTACATACTTTCCCTTTATTTTTTCAGGAAACAAGGCTGCATCCTTATTATCCGTAAAGGGAAAGGGATAAATTCTTTCACTCCAGTTCCATTTTTTGTTTTTAAAATCATCAACACCGATGGATGTAATCCCTATTTGCACCCATCTAAATGCTTCGTGCATCCTTGGCACAAATCCATATGCCGAAAAGGTCATATAAATTTTATTCTTCTATCAAGGCAAGCCTTGGATCTTCTACCCCAAGGCAATCAATATCAGAATCCGGAGTTACTGTGAAAATTGGCTCTAAAAGTCTTTCACTAATATTAAATCCGTTCTTGGAAGCAGCATAGCCAAATCTAGAAACACCACCTTTATTACCTCTGGGCCCTGTAAACCAAATGTACTTTGTCATCCAGCAGTAGAGCTGCTGTATTAAAAGTCATATAGGCTTCCCAGGTACTTTCATTATTTGGCTTTAAGATAGGATTATGTTTGTATCTTTCTAATTGTAAACTCATAATTTTTCCTTTTACTCTAGATTTTTCTTAAGCTGAATAAATTTCAGAGACACTGCTTGTACAGAATTTAATTCAACATATTGTTTAGCATTTTGAAGAATTGTTTTATGTCTTTTTGAGTTATCAAATATATCTTTAAAAGCAGTTACTAATTCTTCTTTATTACTATATTTAAATATTTCATCTTCAAGTAACTCTGTGTATCTGGAGTTATTACCTACTATAGGACAGCCTGCTCCCAGGCACTGAAGTATAGTGCTGGCAACTACAACATTTTCTGTTTGATCTCTGTAATAAAGCATAGCATCAGCTGCATACATATATTTATATAATCTATTTATGGAAGGTCCTTCCTCCTTGATTTCTATTTCGTATTTTACAGTTTCTTTAATTTCATTATATTTTTGTACTACCAGCAGATCTCTTGTCACAATTAACAGTAATATTGGATAATCTTCATGTAATTCATTTAGCCATTCAATAATTTTTAAAATCCTAACCGGATTATCTCCAAAGCAAAAAATTATTTTTTTATCAAGAGGTAAATATAATTTTTCTCTTTCGCTCACCTGGTCACCAACTTTCCAGCTTGTACAAGGATATGGAATAATATGAATTTTCTCCTTTGGGAAAGCATTTAAGAGGATTTTTTTAAATCTTACATCAAAAGCGACTATAGCATCCCAATCAAATTGATAAAAGGAAGGATCATTACTTAACTGGTTATCATGAAAGACAGATATTGTTTTAGCTTTTTTCCTGATATGCGTATCAAAGATCTTTTTTAAATGGTCTTTGGGAAGCATACCAATATCTTCAGCAATAAAAAGTTCATAATCATTTTCAATGAAGGGCTTTGCTTCCAGTTGCACCGGATTAAACCTGGAATGGGTGAAGCATCTGGAAACATAGGGTTGATCAATCCCAGTTATGTGAGAACCGTGATAAGCATGTTTATAGAAAGTGAATACATTTAATTCATGTCCTGCCCTGACAAATTCTTTTCCTATTAATTCACAATGCAGAGAAGCACCAGAAGCTGTATTCCAGCCACCCATAATTGAGATTTTCATTTTATCTCGCTTAATAATATAATTTTAAAGAAAATTGATTATGGTTTATTTTTTAATAGTGTTTCAAAAAGAGTAATAAATTTTTTAGCAATTTTATCAGGTGAGAATTTATCTATAATTTTTTCAGCTTTCTTATTTATATCAATCAACGTGCTTTTATCATTAAGTAGCGTAATTAATTGAGAATTAAGATCAGATGGATTAGTATAATGTATAAGCGCTTCTTTAAAATCTTGAAAAAAATCTGAGCCTTTGGGAACAAAAATTGGGCAACCCGTTCCCAGGGCCTGTAAAGCAGTAGTAGAAACTACAGCCTGGTCTTTAATTTGATATTTGTGTAAAATAACAACATCGGAAGCAAAAAGATAGTCATCAAATAATTGGGTAGTAATAACCTTTTCTCTTTTAACAATGATATAAGGATTTTCGGTTTGATTTTCTTCTAGAAGTTCGTGCGTATCCTCTCTGATCACCTGGAGAAGAATGGTATTGTTTCGTAGCTCTTTTGGTAAATCTCTATAATAATGTCCATATCCTCTATGACTGAAAGAATAAACAATTTTTTTGTTTAAGGGAAGGCCTAATTTTTTTCTGGCTTCAATTTTATCTCCCGTTCTCATCTTGTAGCAGGGGAAAGGGATAAATTCTGCGTCAGGATATGCTTTTTTTAAAAAATTTTGACGATGATCGAAATATACTATACTGTCCCACAGTATTCTATAAAACCAAGTTCCGTCCGGAGGTCTGTTTTCATGAACTACATGCACAACTTTTGCTTTCTTTTTTATAATAGGCATGAGATTATTAAGTTTCTCACCAGGCAACACTCCAAGATCCTCGACTATAAGTATTTCATAATCATTTTCAATAAAGGGACGCGGATCTATGGTATTTGTGTTAAACCTTGTACCAAAACAGGGAAATACAAAATCTTCATTTTCTGCCGTAATTCCATCTCCATGATGATCATGCGGGTAAAATGTAAAAACTATTACATCGTGACCCATTTCCATAAAGGCTTTTGCAATTGGTTCAGAGTGCATACATACACCACTGGTTGTATTCCAGGCTGACATAAAGGCAATTTTCATCTTTTATTTTCTCCTATACTGTTTTGGGCTTTCACAAGTGTATTTTTTTAATATATTTATTAACATCATAATTTTAGTATTTTTTTAAGAATAAATTAACAATCTGCAAAAATAACTGTTTTTATTCAGGAAAGCTAATATAATGTTTAACATTAATCGTTCTGAAAGAAATCCTCTTATTACGCTCGCAAGGGATTAATCCTGTGCTTTAGCAAAAATCCATCCGGTGTACATCTATCATAAGCCCATTATACATCATATAATTTTTTACCAAAAATAGCATGATTGATAATTTTCTTCTAATAACATTTTAGTAAAGTTTACCAGCACTGAGTGTTTTTATATTTTTGTGTATGTGTTTCTCGTATAAATAACAATAAACAGACAGTAAGAGGTAAAAGGAAATAAAAATTATGCTGCTTGACTATGATTGTGATGATGTAACCCGAATAAAATTGGTTGTTAAATTATTTTACCTTCGAACTGGGTTTTAAATCCCGATAGTGTCTTTTGCTCAAGGCTTTGATGTGGTCTGAAACTATTGACTCCCATTAATATTAACTTAGCGTATCGATGTTCAATGATAAATGCAATTTTTGCTTTTGGCTAACAAGTAATTCATTAGTTTCTTCATATCTCCCAAAAGATTACAATCTTTTCCTTGAGTTGCAAAAAAAATGCTCTACATAAGTGATAATCTAACTGCATAACATGCCCAATTAGGGTGCTCTTAGGAAACTGGATAACGGCTAAATTCAGCGGCAGCACTAACTTTCAAAAGTA
>JADFOK010000001.1 GCA_022562895.1 Bacteroidota bacterium
CTTCTTTGCCGTAATATCTTACAATTAAATCGGGATCGCCACCAGTAATATCGTCATCATAATCGGATAAAATGAAAAAATAAAAACCATCGTTATCATCATCGCAAACCTCAATGGTTATAGGTAATACTATTGGGTTGGGAGGAACTATCAATTCAAACTCTCCTCTCAACTCACAGAGATCTGAGTTAACAACTGTTACATATATGGTTTGTGGAGAAGAAGTATTAGCATATGTATCTATTGGGTCTATAACAGGAAATCCATTATTTTGAGCTGTTAGGGTTTCATAATAATATACCAAGAAGTTATTATTGCCTATTAGAATCAGTTTGTATTCCTCTAAATTAAAAATCGAAATCCCATCTGTAGTACTTCCACTTTCTATATCATCACATATTATTATTGGGGGAGGGGGGTCTACAATAAATATTGGCGATATAGAAACTACAATTTCAAATTCGTTATTATTTTCGTCTGTTTCACTAACCACACCAACTCCTGTACCATCATCATCAACTACAACTTTTAAAATAAAAGTGCCGGGAATAACTGGAGGAATAATGATGTTAATCGTACCTGGCTCATTTCCACCTATAGGAATATCAGCTACAGTCTGGCTTTGACCAACCAAAACATTATCAGCATAAAAAGCAATAGGGGTATTAGCGGGAAGAATATCTGTACTATTTACATTATAAACAGTATAGATTATATCAATGTCGGTATTTCCACAGACAATAACTATATCTTCAACCTGTATAGTAGCATCGGGTAATTCAGAATTAATAACAGTAATCACATTATTAACAATAACAAGATCTTGTCCAGAGGTAAGACCTATATCAATGCTTGTATCTCCTGTATTAATAACATTTTGAACATTATAAAAATCTAAATCCATATTAAATAGTTTACTCGACCCGGTAAAACTATTAGTACCGTTAAATGCGTTATCTGCGGGATTTAAGGGTGGGTTACTCATAATACTCCCGTTTACCGTTAAAGTTTCATTAACTGCTATATTTCTATCTCCTTCCCAAGCTAAAAACCCAATTTTAGCTAAATTTGGGCTTGCAACTTCTATATTTTCAAGAACAAAATCCAAGACTGGATTACCAGCCCAAACGGCTTCAAAACCGTCAAATACCCCTATTTGATTTTGTGTTAAAGTAGCTTCTTGATAAATAACAATAATAGACCATCCTCCATAATTGGTAGCACTGCCACAATAAGCAGGGATTACAGTTGTAAGGTCCAGATCAGAAAGTGTATAGGTGCCATTTCCCTGGTTAAACACTATTGCCGTAACATCGGTGTAAGCCGAAAAATAGTCTAGCCCAGTGAAATTACCGGCAAAAGTTCTTTCTGCAACAATATTATTCCCGTTAAGCTTAACATTAAAATCACCTGTTCCAGAACCTGACCAATAAAGTAAAGCTGCAACTAAGGTCTGTGTGGGCTGTAAATTGAATTCGGCACTACTTTGAGTTAATATATCACAAGCTCCACCTGCACCATTTTCCTCAAGGTTAAGTGTATTTCCAAAAGCAGTATAATCGTATCGTCCATTAAATTGCTGAAACAACTCAATTTGTTGCGCAAAATTCTTATTAGAGAACAATGAACATATCAATAACAAAAAAAATAAATGGATATTTATTTTCATAGCTAAATAGGTTATTTTCTTCGAAATTTAAGGATTTTTTATGAAAAGACCTATTTCGGTATTGAAAAATAGCAAAACCCAATTTTTATAGCATTAAATGAATATGTACCTTTGCACATCGTATTTTTTGAAAATACACAATATAATTTCGTATGGATTTAGAAAAACAACTTAAAGCTATTGAAGCATTAGGCGATGATCATTTAGGTACATCTGCCAATACTCCTTTACGTCCTGATGCCTTTGAACTCAGTGATATTGAGAAAATAGCACTTATTAAAAAAGATGTAGAAAACATAATGCACACCCTTGGTCTGGATTTAACTGATGACAGTCTTATGGGGACACCTTCTAGGGTTGCAAAAATGTATGTAGAAGAAATATTTAGTGGCTTGCATCCAGATAATAAACCAAATGCTTCTACTTTCAAAAATAAATATAAATACGGTGAGATGCTTGTAGAGAAAAACATATCCCTCTATTCTACTTGTGAGCACCATTTGCTTCCAATTGTAGGAAAAGCTCATATCGCTTATATCTCCAGCGGAACAGTAGTTGGTCTATCAAAAATGAATCGTATTGTAGATTATTTTGCCAAACGCCCTCAGGTTCAGGAACGTCTTACTATGCAAATTGTCAATGAATTACAAAAAGTTTTAAACACTAAGGATGTAGCTTGTGTAATTGATGCAAAACATTTGTGTGTAAATTCTAGAGGTATCCGCGATATTGACAGCAGTACATTAACCAGTGAATTTAGCGGCAAGTTTAAAAACTCTGAAATTCGTAGAGAATTTTTAGATTACATTAAACTAAACACAGAGTTTTAATTTCAAACGCGTTTAATGAAACTTTACAAAAAGCAGGAACTTTATATTTACAATTCCCTTACTAAAACCAAAGAATTATTTAAACCAATTAACGAAGACACAGTGGGAATGTATGTATGTGGACCTACGGTTTATAGCAATGTACATTTAGGAAATTGCCGTACTTTTTTGTCTTTCGATTTGATTTTCAGGTATTTAAAACATTTAGGGTATAAAGTTCGCTATGTACGTAATATAACCGATGCCGGTCATCTTGAAAATGATGGTGAAAGTGGCGAAGATCCAATTCTAAAAAAGGCCCGACTAGAACAGTTAGAACCTATGGAAATTGTACAAAAATACACGGTAAATTTTCATACTACTATGGCTAGTTTTAACGCCTTACCTCCCAGTATAGAACCTACAGCTACTGGACATATTATAGAACAAATTGGAATTATTGAAACCATTATTTCTGAAGGCTATGCATACGAAGTAAACGGGTCGGTCTATTTTGATGTTCATAAATTTAATGAAGACTATACCTACGGAAAACTTAGCGGACGACAACTAGATGAAATGATTACCAATACGCGTGAACTTTCTGCACAATCTGATAAGAAAAATCCTCAGGATTTTGCCCTTTGGAAAAAAGCTGAATCCCAGCATATTATGCGTTGGCCCTCACCATGGAGCGTTGGTTTTCCGGGCTGGCACTTAGAATGTACTGCAATGAGTACTAAGTATTTGGGAGAGCAGTTTGATATCCACGGCGGTGGTATGGATTTAAAATTTCCACATCACGAATGTGAAATTGCACAAGCCGAAGCATCAACAAAAAAATCTCCTGTTAACTATTGGATGCATACGAATATGTTAACTCTTAATGGGAAAAAAATGGCAAAATCAACCGGAAATAACATATTACCACAAGAAATTTTTTCGGGAGATAATACTATTTTAAGCAAACCCTTTTCTGCAACCATTACTAAATTCTTTATGTACCAAGCTCACTACCGAAGTATATTAGATTTTTCGAATGATGCATTACTGGCTTCTGAAAAAGGATTTAATCGACTTTTGGATGCTTATCGAATCTTAAAAAACATTAAAGCATCAAGCACAAGTGATTTTAACGTAACTGAATGGCGACAATCTTGTTACGATGCTATGAACGATGACTTTAACAGTCCCATACTTATTGGAAAATTGTTCGATGTTGTTAAAATAATTAATTCAATAAAAGAAGGGAAAATTACTATTGATAAAAGTGATTTAAATCTACTTCAAAAAACATTGCACGATTTTATTTTTGACGTATTGGGATTAGAGGATACTGTTGCAACTAAAACAAATGATGGTACCAAGTTAACAAAAGCCATTGAACTATTGATCGAATTAAGAAATCTGGCACGTGATAATAAAGATTTTGAAATGAGCGATAAGATTAGAGATCAATTATTAGAGGCTGGCATACAGCTTAATGATGGAAAAGAAGGGACCACTTTTTCATTGAATTGACAACTACGATCTTTTCACAGTGTTATTGAACATATTAAATTTTATATACCGGGATGAGTTATATAGGCGTTTTAATATAAAATAGTTAGATTGAAAAGAATTCTCACATATCCCTTTGTAATTCTAATTAGAGGTTACCAGATACTGTTATCACCTATTTTCCCCTCAACTTGTAGATATCATCCTACTTGTTCTCAATATTCAATTGAAGCCTTACGAACTCATGGACTATTTAAAGGAGGCTGGCTTGCTCTTAAAAGAATATCTAACTGTCATCCCTGGGGGGGGTCCGGTCATGATCCTATTCCTAAAGAAAAAAGTTAATTTTTATTTAATCCCATTTTGCTTTTTTATATTTACGCTTGGTTTAAAATAAATTAATATGCATTTTTTAAGTTTTACATGGAACCCTTCTGAAGGTATTGATCTCGGATTCTTTACAATACGTTATTATAGTTTAATGTTTGTAGTAGCTTTTACATTGGGATGGTTTATTACGAAAAGAATTTTTAAAAATGAAGGGCAAACACCTGATAAATTGGACAGCCTTTTTATTTACGTGGTCATTGGTACCTTGATTGGAGCAAGATTGGGGCATGTTATTTTTTATCAATCTGAATTATTTTCACAAGACCCTCTTTCTATATTACTCCCCTTTAAAACTGTACCAGAATTTGAATTTACCGGTTTCCAAGGTTTAGCTAGTCATGGAGCAGCAATAGGGATAATCATTGCTATGTACTTATATAGTAAAAAATTAATAAAGAAACCACTACTTTGGGTTTTGGATCGTATTGTAATAGCTGTGGCCTGTGGTGCTATCTTTGTGCGTATTGGTAATTTTATTAATTCTGAAATAATTGGTAAAGTAACAAACAGTGATTATGGAGTAATCTTTCAACAACTGGGTGAAGATTTTCCTCGTCATCCTGCACAGTTATATGAATCTGCCGGTTATGTATTCGTATTTTTAATACTTTATTATATCTACTGGAAAACCAATAAAAGTAAACAAATGGGTTACCTTCTTGGAGCTTTTTTAATACTGTTATGGACCGTGCGATTTTTTGTAGAATTTGTAAAAGAAGCTCAGGTAGATGAACGAGCTGATTGGGTACTTAACACCGGACAGTGGTTAAGTATTCCTTTTATTTTGGCTGGTATTTATTTAATGGTACGATCTTCAAAAAAGCTGGTAACCTTATGAAGCGAATAATTTTTTATTTTGCCTTTATTGTCACAATAGTAGTTGGGACTGGTCTTTTCTATTCAAGTTGCACAGAAACTCAAAAAAAAAATAAAGTCCTTACTAAAGAAATTAAATTTACAAAAGAGGGTGAAATTACTCTTAAAAAAAGGGTATCAGATTCTATTTTAGCAGAATTAGATTTAGAAATCGCTGAGACAGATTATGAGACCCAAACCGGGTTAATGTACCGTCATTCTATGAATGATAAACAGGCAATGCTCTTTATTTTTAAAGAGGAAGAACCGCGTTCATTTTATATGAAAAATACTGAGTTTGCTCTAGATATTATTTTTATAAATAGTAAAAAAGAAATTGTGAGTATTAAAAAAAACGCTAAACCGTTTGATAAAACTTCACTTTCATCTAATGCTCCAGCAATGTATGTATTAGAAATTAATGCAGGGCTTTCCGATACCTGGGGTCTTGAAATAGGAGATGTTCTTGAATGGACAGTTTATTAATTAGAAAACCCATTTTCTTAGAAAAGGGGTTTTTTATTCTTCCGATGAAAAGAAGGATTTACGAATACTCTTCTACTTTAATTTTATCTTTTAAATCAATTCCTTTTTTCTTAACTGTATCGTACATGACCGGAGTAGCTATGAACAATGATGAATAGGTGCCTACTACTACACCAACCATCAATGCAAAGATTAGTCCACGGATTGATTCTGCACCAAAAATAAATATCGATGATAATACTATTAGGGTTGTAAGTGAAGTATTTAATGTACGACTCAACGTACTGTTTAAAGCTGTATCAATAACTTTGTTCATCTTCCAGGTGGAATGATCATTAAAGTACTCACGTATTCGGTCAAAAACAACCACGGTATCATTTAATGAATAACCAATTACGGTTAGTATGGCCGCAATAAAAGATTGGCCTATCTCCATATCAAATGGCATAATCTTGTAGGTTAACGAAAAGATCCCTAATACAATAAGCACATCGTGGAATACGGCAATTACAGCACCTAAACTAAATTGCCATCTTCTAAATCGTAAAAGAATGTATAAGAAAACAACAACCAAAGATCCTAATACAGCCCATAATGAGGATTTTTTAATATCATCTGCAATGGTAGGACTTACTTTATAATATTCCATTCTACCAGCCACTTTATTTTCATCATCAAATTTAAACTCTTCATATGTCATTCCTGGAGGAAGGTTGGATCTTACTCCTTCAAAAAGCATTTTTTCTATTTCTTCATCTACTTCTGAACTAATATCATTTACTTTATATTTTGTGGTAATCTTTAATTGGTTGTCACCTCCATAGGTTTTAACTTCGGCACTTCCATATACTTTAATTAGATCATCTTGTATTTCAGAAGAATTCACATCTTTATCAAAACGAACTGTATAGGTACGACCTCCAACAAAATCAATACCTTGGTTAAGTCCTACTGTAAATAAAGAACCTAAACTAACAGCTATTAATAACCCCGAAAGTACATACGCGAATTTTCGTTTTTTCAAAAAATTTATCTTAGTGTGTCTAAGTATATTCTTTGTAATTAAAGTAGAACATGGTAATGGTTTACCATTTCTTGTATAACTATCGATAAATAATCTAGTAATAAAGATTGCCGTAAATAACGATGTAGCAATACCAATTAATAAAGTGGTAGCGAATCCTTGTATGGGTCCGGTACCAAATATCAATAATATAAATCCTGTAAGTCCGGTTGTAATATTGGCATCCAGAATAGAGGATAGTGCTTTTCTAAAACCATCATTAACAGCATCTTTTTGTGATTTACCTTTGGCAAGTTCTTCTTTTATTCGTTCAAAAATAAGTACGTTGGCATCGACTGACATCCCTATGGTTAATATAATACCTGCAATACCTGGTAATGTTAATACCGCGCCAAGTCCTGCTAATATTCCAAAAATAAAAATAATATTTACAACAAGTGCAACATCTGCAAAAAGACCTGCCCTACCGTAGTAAAAAAACATCCACAATAACACGAAACCAAATGCTAAAAGAAATGAAAATATTCCGCTGTCAATTGCTTCTTGGCCTAAAGTGGGACCCACTACTTCTCCTTCTATTATCTCGGCTGAAGCCGGTAATTTTCCTGCACGAAGTACGTTTGCTAAATCTTGACCCTCGACAATACTAAATTCTCCAGAGATTTGGCTTCTTCCCCCTTTAATAGCTCCAGTAGTTACACCAGGAGCAGAGTAAACAATATCATCAAGTACAATGGCAATCTGTCTTTGATTGCTATAGGCATTGCCTGTCATTTGCTCCCATATCTTAGCACCACGACCATTCATTTGCATATCGACTACTACTCTACCTAATTGATCATATGATTGTGATGCATCTACCACAACACCCCCCGATAAAGGTGGAATATTATCTCGGTTTGATTTAATTGCGTATAAAGAGGTTACATCTTCACCAATTATTTTATCATAAACCGGAAGACCCCAAAGAAATTTTGTAAATCGTTGATCATTTACAAGTAAGGAACGTACTTGTGGCATACGCAAATAACTATTAATAATTGCTGTGTCTTTTAAGGCAAAATTTCCTAATATAGGTCCACCCTGATAACCAAAAGAAATTATTTTGGAATAAATAGGATCTTCTTGAACTAAAGAAGTTAATGAATCACTTATTTCTTCACCTCCTAATAATTCATCTATAATACTTTCTTCTGTTTTAGTTGTATCGGTAACCTCTTCTTCCGGAGTTTTATCTTTAATAAGCTCTTTTAATTTGTTATTTGCAAGTTGTAAGAAACTTGCCATTTCATCATACTTGTAAACATCCCAAAATTCCAGTTGAGCAGTACTTTGCAATAATTTCCTTACCCGATCTACATCCTTAGCACCTGGTAATTCTACTAAGATACGAGCAGATTTCCCTAAGCGTTGAATGTTTGGTTGTGTAACTCCAAATTTATCGATACGTTTTCTTAGTACTTCAAAAGCTGCAGTAATAGACTCATCTATCTTTCTTTCGATTACAGGTCTTACTTCCTCATTTGACATTTGTGCATTTATGTAATCTTCTAAATTTTTATTGAAGAAAATATCTGGAGATGCTAATGTATTTTCACCTGGAAGATCCTCAAAAGCTTGAAAAAAGGATTCAAGGTAGGTCTCTTGGGCATCTTTTTGAATTTCTGAAGCATTTGCTAAAGCCTGATTAAATGCTGCATCCTTAGAATTGTTAGACAATCCTTTTAAAATATCCTTCACAGAAACCTGAAGAATTACGCTAATCCCTCCTTTTAAGTCCAGACCTTTGTTTAGCTCTTTACCCTTTGCATTTTTATAATGAATCCCTAAAAAGACAGGAATAGTAGCTATTGAATCGAGATATTCAGTTTCTGCTAAATCTCTTTTTTTAGGTTCGTTTTCAGAATATTTTGCATTTGCAAACGCCTTTGCTTCACCTTCTACCTTGCTTGAAATATATGTAAATGATAATTGATATAAACTTACCAATCCAAACAATATGGCAAATACTTTAATAAGTCCTCTATTTTGCATTCTATGGGTATTTAATCACTTTTTTAAAACGTGCAAATATAGTTTTTCAAAAAGGAAATGACAATTATTTTTTCTGAAAAACGTGGACAAATAAAGACCGTCTTAAGCGGTCTTTAATTCAATTAGAAGAATCTAAATTAAAATTCTAATAAACCATTAGTTTTACTAACGCCTTCAGCACTTCTGTTTATATGTTCTTTTTCTGAATCGGTTAAATCGATTTCTACAATTTTTTCAATTCCGTTTTTACCTAATATGACAGGCACACCTATGCAGATATCATTTAACCCATATTCACCCTCTAATAAGGTAGAACAAGGAAACATTTTTTTCTGATCACAGGCTATGGATTGAACCATTCCCGATACAGCAGCACCGGGAGCATACCATGCAGACGTGCCCAGTAATTTTGTTAACGTAGCACCCCCCACCTTGGTATCTTCCATGACTTGTTCTAAACGTTCCCGGGAGATAAATTTAGTGACTGGCACACTGTTACGAGTAGCCATACGAATTAGAGGAACCATTCCTTTATCGCTATGACCGCCAATCACCAACCCATCTACATCGCTTATAGGAGCACCTAAAGCTTCGGCTAAACGATATTTAAAACGAGCACTATCTAATGCACCCCCCATACCAATAATTTTGTTTTTTGGAAGGGTAGTGGTTTTATGAACTAAATACGTCATGGTATCCATAGGATTACTTACCACAATCATAATAGTACTTGGAGAGTACTCTATTAAACTTGAAGAAACAGTTTTTACAATCCCTGCATTGATCCCTATTAATTCTTCACGGGTCATTCCGGGTTTTCGAGGAATTCCACTTGTAATTACTACAATATCACTATCAGAAGTTTTTGAATAATCGCTGGTTGTTCCAACAATTTTAGTATCAAAACCATTTAGGGAAGCCGTTTGCATCAAATCCATAGCTTTACCTTCAGCATAGCCTTCTTTAATATCTAACAATACCACTTCACCAGCAAAATTTTTAAGAGCGATATACTCGGCACAACTCGCACCTACTGCGCCTGCTCCGACAACTGTAATTTTCATTTTTCAAATATATTTTTTATTGTTTTTGTTTATTACTGAAATACAAAAATACGATATGAAACCACTAAAAAACATAAAGCCCGAACAAAAATCGGGCTTATTAATAATCTAAGTTAATCTATGCATCTATATTGGCGTACACAGCATTTCTTTCAATGAACTCTCTCCGCGGGGGTACTTCATCTCCCATAAGCATTGAGAAAACTCTATCTGCTTCGGTTCCATTGTCGATTACTATTTGACGTAATGTTCTTTTTGAAGGTTTCATGGTAGTCTCCCAAAGTTGATCGGCATTCATTTCACCGAGTCCTTTATAACGTTGTATTTTACAACCTTCTCCAAATTTTTCAACTATATCGTCTCGTTCTTTATCATTCCATGCATATTCTTTCTTAGCTCCTTTTTTCACCAAATATAAAGGGGGTGTAGCTATAAATACATGACCTGCTTCTATAAGTTCTTTCATATACCTAAAAAAGAAAGTCAATATTAGGGTGGAAATGTGACTTCCATCTACATCTGCATCACACATAATCACGATTTTATGATATCTTAATTTCTCCATATTAAGTGCCTTGCTATCTTCTTCAGTTCCAATGTATACTCCAAGTGCAGTAAAAATATTACGTATCTCCTCGTTTTCAAAAACCTTATGTTGCATAGCTTTCTCTACATTAAGAATTTTACCTCTAAGTGGTAAAATTGCCTGAAAGGTTCTATCACGACCTTGTTTTGCAGTACCCCCGGCCGAATCTCCCTCTACAAGGAATAGTTCACATTTTTCAGGATCTTGTTCAGAGCAATCTGAAAGTTTCCCCGGAAGTCCTCCCAGACTCATCACGGTTTTACGTTGTACCATTTCACGAGCCTTACGTGCTGCATGTCTTGCTTGAGCAGCAAGAATTACCTTTTGTACAATTATTTTAGCCTCGCTGGGATGTTCTTCCAAATAATTTTCTAACATTTCTGAAACTGCTTGACTAACAGCCGAGTTCACTTCTCTATTTCCAAGTTTGGTTTTGGTTTGACCTTCAAATTGTGGCTCTGCTACTTTTACAGAAATGATAGCCGTAAGTCCTTCACGAAAATCATCCCCAGCAATATCAAACTTTAGTTTATCCAACATCCCAGAGGCATCTGCATACTTTTTAAGTGTGTTTGTCAAGCCTCGTCTAAATCCTGATAAATGGGTCCCTCCTTCGTGAGTATTGATATTATTTACATAAGAGTGTAGATTTTCATTATAAGATGTATTATATATCATGGCTACTTCAACAGGTATATCATTTTTTTCACCGTCCATATAAATCACATCAGCTATAATAGATTCACGTGTACCATCTAAAAAGCGTATAAATTCTTTTAATCCTTCTGTACTATAAAAAGTATCAGATACAAATTCTCCATTATCCTCTTTATGTCGCTTATCTATTATTGAAATAGTTATCCCTTTATTAAGAAAAGACAATTCCCGAAGCCTACTTGAAAGTGTATCGTAATTGTATTCCAATGTTATATTAAAAATCTTATAATCGGGTTTAAAAGTAATTATTGTACCTCGAAAATCTGTTTCACCTACGGGTTTTGTCGGATATAATGTTTGACCCCTTTCATATTCTTGTTCCCAGATTTTCCCATCGCGATGAATGCTGGCTTTTAAACTTTCAGAAAGTGCATTTACTACCGAAACCCCTACCCCGTGTAATCCACCCGATATTTTATAAGAATCCTTATCAAATTTACCTCCGGCACCAATTTTGGTCATAACCACCTCTAAAGCAGAAACACCTTCTTTTTTATGAATGTCAACAGGGATACCTCTACCGTTATCTTTTACCGAAATAGAGTTATCTTCGTGTATACAAACATCAATTGTATCACAATAGCCTACCATAGCTTCATCTATAGAATTATCAATTACTTCATACACCAAATGGTGTAACCCACGTGACCCCACATCACCAATGTACATGGAAGGGCGCTTGCGCACATGTTCCATTCCCTCCAGAGCCTGAATGCTATCGGCACCATATGCTTCTTTTTTCTGTTCTTTGCTCATATATTTTTATTAGTTTTTCTAAATTTTTTCGCAATAAACAAATATAACAAAACCCCCAATAAATAATAGGGTTTCGGACTTTTTTAGCGATGAAGTTATCAACAAATTATTGTAGAAAAACAGCTTCGAAAAGTATTAAAAAATAAAAGAAATATTTTATGTTAATTAACAAATATATACACGACCAATTATCTAACTTTATATCAAATAATTTTTAACATTATTTTTTTAAAATTTAATATTCAAAAAGGTATTTTTAACATTCTAAAAACAATCAATATGAAAAAGTTTTCAATTATTACGAGTATAGTTTTTGCATTTACTATGCTTATAACCAATAATACTAATGCACAAAAATTTAGTGATCTTGATGTAAGTCCTTTGGATATTGCATCTTACCCAAGTAATTACAAAAATTCCGACAAGCAAATAAAGATCATCTATAGCAGACCACAACTAAAAGGCAGATCTTTAAGTAAACTTACCCCAAATGGTAAAGTATGGAGAACCGGAGCAAATGAAGCTACCGAACTTGTTCTTTATAAAGATTTTAAACTTGGTGACACTACTCTTAAGGCTGGAACTTATACACTTGCTACAATCCCAGGAGATGAAGAGTGGACGATTATTATTAATTCAGATCTTAATACTTGGGGTGCCTATTTTTACAATGAAGCTAACGATGTTGCAAGAATTACTGTTCCTGTTACATCTAGTGACGAAACACTTGAAGCATTTTCAATAGCTTTTGAAAAAGCAGAAAACGGAGTTAATATGCATTTGGGCTGGGGAAATGTAAGGGTAAAAGTTCCTTTTAATAACTAAACCTTTATTTCTTTAATAATTATAAAACATCTTGATTTTTCAAGATGTTTTTTTTTACGGAATATTTAAATACTTATGAGTCTGTAGGGATACTTTCCATTTTGGATTTTGCATTACAAAATCTACGATCTGAGGTATCATCTTTTCTCTATTACTCCACTCGGGTTGAAGATACAGAATACAATCGGTATTTACTTTGGAAGCTTGTTCTTCAGCAAATCGAAAATCATCTTTATTGTGTACTATTACCTTAAGTTCATTAGCAACTTTATAAAATTCATTTTTTGGTAGTTTTATTTTTTTTGGGGAGAGACAAATCCAATCCCATGTGCCTGTTAAATGATATGCTCCAGAAGTTTCAATATGTATTTGCATCCCTTTTTTCTTAAGGGAGGCAGTTAAGGGTCCCATATCCCAGGTAAGGGGTTCACCTCCAGTTATAACCACTGTCTTAGAATATTTTGATGCATTTTCAACGATGGTTTCAGTCTTTGTAGGCGGGTACAAATCTGCATTCCAGCTTTCTTTTTCATCACACCAATGACATCCCACATCACAACCTCCAATTCGAATAAAATAAGCTGCAGTTCCCCTGTGATAACCCTCACCCTGAATGGTATAAAACTCTTCCATTAACGGAAGCATTTCTCCCTTAGCTATCAATTCCTTAATTTCTTCTTGCATAGAAACACAAAGGTAATTATTTAAAGATTCAATAATTATATCTCTACCAGATTTTGTATATAAATATTAAATTGTTCCTCGACAATTACTATTTTTAACAAAAATAAATTTGATGGTAGATAAACTGTTTTTAATGACTTCGTCATAGAGGGAAATAAAACCAATGAAGATTCAATTACTTTAGGAACTGCAATGTTAGATGGAGAAACCATTACAAATGCACTGGTAAAAATCCCTTTAAAAACCCATAACCGTCACGGATTAATTGCCGGAGCCAATGGTATTGGAAAAACAAAAAAATTGAAATTGCAGAAAGAGAAGAGTTTAGAAGGACTTCATCAAAATCCATTTGTTAAGATTTTATCCAGCCCAACCGTAATATGTAGTGTTTTAGGTATTTTGGGAAAAATGATGCGATAATAACAATAATATTATAAAATCTATGAAAAAAACCATATTAATAAGTTTGATTACTATCCTACTCTTTGTACAATGTGAAAAAGAAAGCAACCGATTTCTCATACAAAAAGGTGCGATAGGGAATCTTACCAAAAGTACCCCAATTAAACAAATAGATTCAATATTTGCACAAGATTCTATCGTTTGGTTAAATCCGATTAATAATTCCTTGGGTATACAGGGTGAAATAGAAATTTTTGAAAAAGGTGGAAAAAAATTGTTGTTACTCTCTCCAGAAAATGAAAATGATTCAAATTCTGTAATTACCAACATTCAAGTTTTTGATGACCGCTATAAAACAGAACAGGGATTCAACTCAGGTAGTACATTCAAAGATTTAAAAGAAAATTACAAAATTACAGCTATCGATAATGCAATCAATTCGGTAGTAATTTACCTTGAAGATAGTGAGATTTTTATAACCATTGACAAAAAACAACTCCCTGAAAATGTTCGATATAATTACACTACGAAAATAGAATCTACTCAAATACCTCTGGAAGCTACCTTTAAATATTTTATGATAGCCTGGGATGTTGATGACGAAATTACAGATGAAAATTAATTATTAAAAATTCCTACCCTGATACTCAGGTGTAGGTTTTTTTTATTTAATGGAATAATTTTAACTGTTTTTAATAACAATAAAAAATGCTGACAAAAGAAGAAAAGAATAAATACCGAGGCGAATTATTCAGACACCTTGACGGAATTGCAGTTGCACCTGTAGCTTATTCTCTAAAAGAAAAAGGTGTATTGGATTTATTATTACAAAAAGATAGTTGTCAAATAGAAGAACTCGCCACTCAATTTAATGCCAATGAAGGATACCTCAATGTAGGTTTACGAATGTTAGCATCTCAGGGATGGTTACAGTATAAAGTTGACAATAAAAATAATACGGTTATAATCTCTAAAAACGATAAAAGTGAAATTGCTTTTAACTTAGTAAATATATATAAAGATGTGGTCCACTTTATGAAAACATCTGAAGAATTTCACCCTAGAAATGTTGATATAGAAGAGTTTACCATTTTAAACCGAATATTCAATAAATACAAAAACAATGACTATAATACTTTATCAAACAACGAAGAAGAACGTTTTATCCAGAAGCAAATAGTACGACATATAGAAGGTGTTATAATAGGACCCATTACGGTATTATTAGGTATGGATGGTATGTTTCATAAATATTTTATGGAAGCTTCATTTAGCCCGGAAGAGTTTCATGAAGACCCCGTAATTTTCAGTAAAATATTAGATTTTCTTTGTTATTTGGAATGGTTTACAAAGAATAACGATCATTACAAGTTTACAGAAAAGGGACTTTTCTTTGCAAAGCGATCTTCGGCTTATGGAGTTACTGTTTCTTATATTCCCACCTTTAGACGTGTGGATGAATTGATGTTTGGAAACGCAAATATATTACGAAGTTCAATGCCTAACATGCAAGAAATTCATGTGGATAGAGAAATGAATGTTTGGGGAAGTGGTGGGGCTCATTCGGCCTATTTCAAAAAAATAGACAAGATTATAATAGATCTTTTCAACAAACCTATTGAAGAACAACCTAAAGGTATATTGGATTTGGGTTGTGGCAACGGGACATTTTTAATTCATTTATTTGAAGTCATCGAACAACGCACCAAACGTGGTCCCTTACTTGAAGAATACCCTTTGTTCTTGGTTGGAGTAGATTTTAATAAAACTGCATTAAAAGTGACAAGATCCAACTTGGTAAAAGCCGATATTTGGGCAAAAGTTATTTGGGGAGATATAGGAGATCCTAAACGTTTACATGACGATATTAAAGAAAATTATAATATTGAATTAAGCGATCTGCTTAATGTTCGAACTTTCCTAGATCACAACCGTCTTTGGTCACAACCCAAAAAGATTGATATTTTAAGAGTAAGTAACTCCACCGGAGCTTTCGCCTATTGCGGGAAAAGACTATCTAATTCAATAGTGGAGCAAAACCTAAAAGAACATTTTGAAAATTGGGGGCCCTATATTAAAAAGTTTGGATTATTGTTAATCGAGTTGCATACTGTTAATCCCACTATCGCAGCAAAAAACATTGGAAAAACTGCTGTTACAGCATACGATGCAACTCATGGATTTTCGGATCAATTTATTTTAGAGTTGGAAGTTTTCCAGAAAGTATTAAATGAAATAGGTTTTTACACAGTCGACCATCATTTTTCTAAATTCCCAAACAACGAATTAGCAACAGTGAGTATTAATTATTTAAAAGTAACTTCTAACTAGTTTTCCGTTGTCTTGCTATCAATGTATTTTTAAGTAACATCGCAATGGTCATGGGACCAACCCCTCCTGGAACCGGAGTTATAAACGACGCTTTCTTACTTACACTTTCAAAATCTACATCGCCTTTAATAATATATCCTCTGGAATGAGTTTCATCTGGAACACG
Organism: Bacteroidota bacterium; assembly: GCA_022562895.1. Taxonomy (GTDB): domain Bacteria; phylum Bacteroidota; class Bacteroidia; order Flavobacteriales; family Flavobacteriaceae; genus Marifrigoribacter. The sequence goes on from JADFOK010000001.1 coordinate 16,299, forward strand.
ACTAATTCCAACATCTATTATAACAACACCTTCCTTTACCATATCGGCTTTTAGAAATTCCGGAATGCCTAATGCTACAATAATAATATCTGCTTGTTTTGTAATTTCTGAAAGATTCTTGGTATAACTATGTGTAAGGGTCACAGTACTATTTCCTGCATTTCCTTTCTGACTCATTAAAATACTCATGGGACGACCCACAATATGACTTCTTCCAATAACCACGGTATGTTTTCCTTTGGTTTTAACTTGATACCTCTCTAATAATTGTAAAATTCCGAAAGGTGTCGCAGGAATAAAAGATTCCATTTCCAAAGCCATTTTTCCGAAGTTCTCAGGATGAAAACCATCCACGTCCTTACTTGGATCTACGGCCATTAAAACTTTTTGTTCGTCAATCTGTTCAGGTAAGGGCAGTTGAACAATAAATCCGTCAATATCATCATTCTCGTTCAACTCATTTATTTTCTGAAGTAATTCATCTTCTGTTGTAGTGGTAGACATTTGTACCAGTGTAGACTTAAAGCCAACACGTTCACAAGCTCGTACTTTACTTCCAACATAAGTGAGACTAGCTCCATCATCACCAACCAAAACAGCAGCTAAATGTGGAACCTTTTCACCATGTTCCTTCATTTTATTTACATCAATAGCTATTTCGTCTTTAATTTCGCTACTTGTTTTATTTCCGTCAAGTATTATCATAATCTATTGGATATTACTTCATTTTAGCCATCGCTTGCATCATCTTCTTGCCTCTTCCTCCTTGCATCATCTTCATCATTTTGCTCATTTGATTAAATTGCTTCATCAATTGATTCACTTCCTGAAGAGAAGACCCACTTCCCCTTCCTATTCGTTTCTTCCGACTTGTATTAATTATTGAAGGGTTGCTACGCTCTTCTGGAGTCATAGAATGAATTATAGCTTCGATATTCTTAAAGGCATCATCATCTATATCAACATTTTTCATAGCTTTTCCAACACCGGGAATCATACCTACAAGGTCTTTCATATTCCCCATTTTTTTTACCTGCTGAATTTGTTTCAGGAAATCATCGAACCCAAATTGGTTCTTTGCTATTTTTTTTTGAATTTTTCGTGCTTCCTCTTCATCAAACTGCTCTTGAGCACGTTCCACTAAGGAAACCACATCTCCCATTCCTAAAATTCGGTCCGCCATACGTGATGGATGGAACACATCGATGGCCTCCATCTTCTCGCCTGTACTTATAAATTTTATGGGTTTGTTAACCACACTTTTAATAGAAATAGCTGCCCCTCCTCGTGTATCACCATCTAGTTTTGTTAACACTACTCCGTCAAAATTAAGTCGGTCATTAAAGGTTTTTGCAGTATTTACAGCATCCTGACCTGTCATTGCATCAACAATGAATAATGTTTCATGTGGTTTAATAGCCTTGTGAATATTTTCTATTTCGGTCATCATTACCTCATCTACAGCAAGTCGACCTGCAGTATCAACAATCACTACATTAAAACCGTTTTTCTTAGCATAAGACATTGCGTTTTGTGCAATTTCTACAGGGTTTAGATTTCCCTCTTCGCTAAACACCTCAACCCCTATTTGTTTTCCAACTACTTGCAATTGATCAATTGCTGCAGGTCGATAAACATCACAGGCTACTAATAGAGGATTTTTATTTTTTTTAGTTTTTAAATAATTGGCAAGTTTTCCGGAAAAGGTAGTTTTACCACTCCCTTGCAAACCAGACATCAGCACGACTGTAGGGGTGCCCCCAAGATTGATTACCGCAGTTTCACCTCCCATAAGTTCGGTAAGTTCATCTTTTACCAGCTTAATCATAAGTTGTCCCGGGTGTAATGATGTAAGTACATTTTGTCCCAGTACTTTTTCTTTTACTCTATTGGTAAAGTCTTTGGCTATTTTAAAATTAACATCGGCATCTAATAAAGCACGTCGCACTTCTTTTAAGGTCTCTGCAACGTTTATCTCTGTTATACTGCCATGCCCTTTAAGTACGTGAAGAGCTCTATCCAGTTTGTCGCTTAAATTATCGAACATAGTCTTACTACAATTTTATAAGTTTGCAAAGATAATGATTGGTTATGGAGTAACAAAGGGCTTAAAATGTAAAAATTTTGTGAAGTATGAATGGATATAAGGATATTTAATATTGTTTAATTAAAAAAAATGCAATTTGGCGAATGTTAAAACATTTTCACTCTTTTTAAAGAATTTGATATATCATATTAAAAAGTTATCCTATAACACAGTTAGGGTTTTCACAAATTTAAAACCCAAAATTTTAAAGCCCTCAATAGCGGATACTCTAAAACAAAAGATTATAGAATAACTTGGTATTATTCTGAAATTTTATGGTCTATTATTTAAAACAATAGCTATTAAATTAATTAATAATTAAAAGGCTCTATATGAGGGTGCTTTCTCACCTTTCATCCTCAAAGAAACAATAGCCTGTCCTCTATGGTGTGTAACATGATCTCTAATAAAAAGAAAGGCTTGTTTTTTAGTGAACTCTGGATTAGAGGGGTCTAAAAAGAGTACAAATGTACTGTCTAAACTTTCATTGTCCATACTCTTTAGCATTTCAATTACATTATCAAATGCTTCGTTCAATAATTTGACAACTTCTGTTTTAGACATTCCTAATTCTTTTTCTAATTTTTCAGATGCAGCTGGATCAAAATCTGTTTTTTCGTCTTTAATAAAGGTATTCAAAATAAATTTTGAAGACATTCCAATATGTGCCATTTGTTCTCCAAAACTTCTAACAGAATCTGTTGGCCTAAAAGTATAGCCGTCTTCTGGCATAGCTTCGGCAACTTCTAGGGTATATTCTTTTGCATGTAGTAATATTTTGCTGAAAGAATCTGCAAAATCACTATTGGCAGAAGTTGTATTGTCAATTTTAACAAAAGCAATGGTGCTTACAATAAGTAAGCCCAGAATAAAATAAAAAAATGATTTTTTCATGAGTGCTAAATTTTAATGTTCAAGATTAAAAGTATTAAATTATTAGTTAAAAGTCCTCAAATAAATGTTTAATTTACAGAAAGGAAAAGGCAAAGTATTTGTTAGTGAAGGGTATATATTATTTTTTATTTTTTATTCTCTAATATTAAAAGCTTATTCTTTGTTAGGTATAAAAAACAAATCATAAAGATATTCTATAACATTGTAGTAGTTTTCATAAATTTATAACACAAAATTAAAATCCCTTAATAGTGCATACTTTAAAACAAAAGATTATAGAATTACATCATATTTCGAAGGAATTAGACCCCCCCGAAATACTACGGAATAATTATTTAAATCAAGTTAACAATTTTACAAATCAATTTATCAATGGTATAGAACGAGTTAAAGCTTATTCTAATGCAAAACCAAACACTAATGTATTTTCTATAAATAACAAAAAAAAACCACTGAGAGAAATTCTTAAAATCTATACCGAAGAAGTTGTTGAAAAAGGTATAAAACCTGCTTCAGGGGGACACCTTGGTTATATTCCCGGGGGTGGAATCTATACCTCAGCTCTGGCAGACTATATTGTTGATATTACTAACGAATATACTGGAATGTATTTTGCCTCACCCGGAGGTGTGACTTTAGAAAATGAACTCATAGATTGGATGAAATCTATTTTTGGATTTCCTAAAACAGCCATTGGTAATTTAACTTCTGGTGGTTCAATTGCAAATTTAATCGCTTTAACCGCTGCTCGTGATAAACATAAAATAAAGTCAAATAATATTACCAATAGCGTAATTTATGTGAGTCCACAAGTCCATCATTGTATCAATAAAGCATTGCGTATTATCGGTTTAGAAGATGTTATAATTCGCCATCTCGAACTTGATGACAATTCTAGAATTTTATCTGATGATTTGAAATCAAAAATTGAAAATGATACTTCATTGGGCTTAAATCCTTTTTTGGTAATAGCATCCTCAGGAACCACAGACACTGGTGCTGTTGACCCTTTACAAGAAATAGGTAAGATTACCAAATCGTATAATTTATGGTACCATATTGATGCAGCCTATGGTGGGTTTTTCATTTTAACCAAGCAAAAGAAAGCACTTTTTAATGGAATTGAACTGGCAGATTCTTTAGTAATTGATCCACATAAGGGTTTATTTTTACCCTATGGATTAGGAGCAGTTTTAGTTAAAGATAAAAAAGCAGTATATCATTCTCACCATTATATCGCAAACTACATGCAAGATGCAATACAAGATTCGATGCCAGTAAATCCAGCAGATGTTTCGCCAGAACTTACCAAACATTTTAGAGGATTACGATTATGGTTACCCCTTCAATTACACGGTATTGAACCGTTTGTAGCCTGTTTGGAAGAAAAGTTATTACTTACTATCTACTTTAGAGAATGTATAAAAAAGATTGGCTTTAAACTTGGGCCAGAACCAGACCTTTCGGTAAGTTACTTTTGGTATCCTTTAAAAAATGGTAATGAAAATATATTCAATGAAAAGCTCATGAAGGAGATCCATAACGATGGAGAGGTTTTTTTAAGTTCTACAATAATTAATGACAAGTTTGTGATCCGAATAGCTGTTTTATCATTTAGAACCAAATTACATACTATTGATAAAGCTATAACTATGATTGATAATGCTAGAAAAGTTATAACAGCTAGATTATAGAACAAGGTTTGTATTAACATTTAAACAAATTATAATATATTAATCAAAAAAAAATGCTTTGTGTTTTAAATAAAAATAATCGAATCACAAAGTGATTTGATGTTAGAAATAGAGTTGAATAATTCATTACTGCCCAAAGAATTCTTATCTTTAGTTACAATCTATTATGACAATAATAAAATAAACTTTATAGTTATGAAAACGCTAAACATCCCTTTTCTTATTTTAGTACTATTATTGTTGCTTTCAAATAACATTTTTTCACAAGACGACAATAAATCTCAAGTGTATTGGATTCATGAAGATCCAGTTTACCCCTCCATGGTTGTTGATTACGAAGAAGCTGTTAAAGATTTAGTTTTTTCTTGTAAAAAATTCAATATTCAAGAAGCAAATTGGCTTGCATTATCTACAGACGATTTACGATATTTTTTTGTAACTGCTATAGAAAAAATGGGGGATTTAGACAAGAGCCGGTTTGCTAATTTGAAAGATAAAATGGATCCGGATAAATTCGAAAAAATATTTGATACTTTTGATGATAGCTACGATACACACTATGATTACATTGTTCATTTAGATAAAGAATTATCTTATATGCCCGATGGAATTAATATTATTAAAGAAGGAAAACCGTTTAGAAAATTACAATATTGGTATGTTACACCTCAAAATTTCGACAAGGTAATAGAGATAGCAAAATCCTTTAAAGCACTTTACGAAAGGAAAAATTCTAAAGAGCATTATACCTTATATAGAAGTGGTTTTGGTGCTATAGGAGATTATATAATGGTAGCCATTGCAGCAAAAAGCCCAGAGGATTACGAACGGGTTTATAGAGAAAATAAAGAATTATTAGGAGAAGAAGGGGATAAATTATATGCAGAGTTAATAAATACTATCATTAAGGTCGAAATTTTAGAAGGGTATATACGATTGGATTTATCATACTTTCCAGAAAAATAAATATATGCATTTATAGAACTTACCTGATTCAGATAAGCCAGAAATTAGTTAGTTAAACTTCGGAGATAAGGAGACTTTAAAAGATTTTGTAAAAGGTAATTAATTCATAAATAACTAAAATTATTTCCTCCTTTTACATTTTACAAAAATTGTATATTTATCAATTCAAAAACTAAAACCATCTGCTTACTTTAAGTAGATGGTTTTTATTGGGGACAAAAAAAGGTATTACAATCTTTCAAAAGTGAGAAAATCAATTCCTCCGTTTCCTTAGTTAATATCAGTTTATTCAATTTTATAATTGCTTATTGAAACCATTTCCCAATCATCTGAAAGATCTTCAAAATTATCTGAAGAGCAAGCTATAGCAATTAAAACAAATGTTGCCACTATTAATATTCTTAATATACTCTTTTTCGTAAATTAATATTTTTTCAATATTAATTATTTTATTGCATTTTTAAAAAACCGATAACTTTTGAGTAAACATTAACCAATCAAACATTTTTATCTACAATAAAAATTAAATATATCTCTCAAAAATTACCGGTTTTTCCTTCATAAATAGCTAAAACTTAATATTTGCTGTCTGCTCTTGGCAAGGTTGGTTTTTTGTCGGATAACATAACAAACCAACCTCTTTACACCAAAAACATTTAAAATCTCTTTTTCATAGATTTATAAATTTTAGTTATTTTTTAAAAACCGATAACTCTAGTTTTTTTTACATTAACCTAACTAACTTTCTATATGCAATTATGTAGAACTTTAGTCACTATAATTATCGGTTTTCATTTATACTTTATTCTTAAATGGTCCCTAGGATTTACTTTTGGTGAAGTTGACTATTAAATTTTATTTAAATCACTAAAAAATAAGCCAACTTTTATCACCAAAAGCACAAACTAACAAAACAAAATCCTCTTTTTCATAGAGTAATCCTTGGGTTTATAATTTTTCAAATACAAGGGTATCGAGTCCACCGCTTCCCCCACTAATATTTTCTAATTCAATACGGTTTATAAGGATATCTATTACATCCCAATCCTCATTTAATTCATTAAAAGGGATGGCTGTTCCAAAATCAAGAATTAAATTTAAAGAACCGGGGCTTCCATCAACTACCCATGTTCCGTAAAAAGTCTCTATCCCATTAGATACAATAACATTGTTATAGGTATTAAAATTGAAAACAAAATCATTGAATAATTCGGTATTATTAACACCATTATTTAAGTACAAAGCAACGATCCATTGACCATCCAGTAAAATTTCCACAAGATCTGTTGAGGGTATGTCACAAACAGTAGGCTCTCTATCAAACGTTAAATAATCGCTACCTGTATTACCTCCGCTTACATCTTCTAACTCTATAACTTCCATACTTGCATTTAGCACATCCCAATTGTCATTTAGTTCATTAAAGGGTATGTCATCACCAAAATCTAATTCTAAATAATGATTATCACCATCGACACCCACAGCCCATGAGCCTACATAGTAATCGATTCCGTTATAAGCTAAAACTGTTCCCTCAGTTAAAAAAACAAATTCAAATTCACAATAATTTGAAGTTAGATCATCCCCATCAAAAAAGTAAGCTACATACCAAGTAGCAGTTGTTAAATATTCTACTAAAGGCGCAGTGTCATTATCATTCTCTACACACTCATTTATGATGTTTTCAAGTTGTTCGTTATTCTCAATCAAAATGACAGTACCATCTTCGAGGATTACAGAAATAGGGTATTGTATGGTGAAAAAATAATTATCTCCCAAGTTTGATAAGAATAGAAATAATTCTATATCATTATTAATAATAACTGTTTCGGTAATATCTGTGTCGGAATTATACACGAAAAATGTGATAGGATACACGAAATCAATACAATCGATTTCATTGTATGGTTGCCCATTTACACATTGTGCTATAAGAATTTTTAGTTCTGCTTTATTATTTATTACTATTTGGGTATAATCTGCAAGAATAACAATTATAGGAAAGACAATTTCGATATCTTCTATAGTACCACCAGTTTCTTCAATGATGTTAATAATTAATTGATAATCGTCTTCGTTTTCTATAACAATTTCAATTCCGTTTATAATGATTGTAAATGGAAAAGCTATGGTAAAGCAATCGCCCAGAATAATAAAATCGTCAATATCACCATCATTCATTGCCAACCTTAATAGTAATAATGTAAGTGATGATTCGTCTGTAAGAGCGTTTTCTTGGGGTTCTTCAATTATTTCTAATTCTTCTTGCTGACAAGAAGTAAAAAGAACACCAACTAATAACATAAGCAGGAATAATAATCTAATAGAATTTCGCATATAATTTACCGGGTTTTATAGTAAAACAGCTTATTAATAAAATACCCTACTTAAATAAATAAAAAAACTTTCTGCTTATCTTTACAATGCAATTTTCAAGGTATGAATAACAAAAATAATGTATGCAATGAAGCTGTGTATTCTGATATATATGCTAAATATGCAAAATCTATATGGAACTTTATTTATTTTAAGTGTGGTAATGAAGAAGAAGCCAATGACCTGGTACAGGAAGCTTTTATAAAATTATGGATTCATTGTAGTTCAGTCACCAAAGAAAAGGCCAAATCTTTTTTATACACCGTTGTAAACAACACTTTTTTAAATGTAGTAGCTCACAAAAAAGTTATATTAAAACATCATTCCCAATACAAGCATAAAATAAATAAAGAAACACCTCAATATATTATTGAAGAAAAGGAATTTATGGAAAAACTTCAAAATGCTATTAATGATTTGTCTGAAACACAACGTACAACTTTTTTATTAAGTAGAATTGAAGGAAAAAAATATAGAGAAATTGCAGAGATTCTTAGTATTTCTATAAAAACGGTCGAAAAACGAATGAGTCAGGCTTTGGCCTCTTTAAGAAAAGAAATAGAAAATTTATAATACTAAGGTAGGGTAAATAACAAATCAACTGTTTTACAATAGAATAAATGGAAAATATGAGAAAAGACTACTTATTAGCCAAATGGTTAAACAAAAATATAACTAATGAAGAGCTTACAGAGTTAAAATCTTCGTCAGAATATGCTACCTATATTAAAATAGCAGAAGCTACATCGAAATTAAAAATACCCTCTTTTAATATTGATGCCAATTTTAAAGCAATTTCTTCCCAGATTAAACTCAAAGATAAAGTTATTAGACTAAAACCTATGGCAACTTTTTTAAAAATAGCTGCAGTCATAGCAGTTTTATTTACAGTTTATCTCTTTATAAATTCATTAGATACAACTATTGAAACCAAAATTGCAGAAAAACAATATTTTTTATTACCAGACGATTCTAAAGTAGTCCTCAATGCAAATTCTACTATTAATTACAATAAAAAAGACTGGAAAAAAAGCAGAGAACTTACACTTAATGGAGAAGCCTATTTTAATGTAAGTAAAGGGAAAAAATTTCTGGTAATAACTCAACTTGGCATAGTGAACGTCTTAGGTACACAATTTAATGTGTTGGCAAGAGATGATAATTTTTATATAAAATGTTATGAAGGATTAGTTAGTGTTAGTTTTAACGACACAATAATTAAACTTTCTGCAGGTAAAAAACTAAAAATAGAAAATGGTGTTCTAATTAAACACTATAAAAACAATACCTCATCCCCTGGGTGGATAGCCAATGAAAGTAGTTTTGAGAATACTACATTAGCTATAGTTTTAAAGGAGTTCGAAAGACAATATCCAATAAAAATAACCACTAAAAATATTAATGTAAATAAACGATTTTCTGGAAGCTTTACGCATAATAATCTTAATCTTGCGTTAAAGTCTGTGTGTGACCCATTAAATCTTTCATTTACCATTAATGGTGAAGATGTAACCATCTATGCAAAAGACAATAAGTAAGTATTTATTCTTATTTCTAATCTTTACTTTTAACTTCCAAAATAGTTATTGTCAGGATTCTTCTGAAAAAAAAAACCTGTCAACTATACTCGTAAATCTTGAAAAAAAACATAATGTTCGATTCTCATATGCAACCCAAAATATTACAGGAATTTCTATTTTACCGCCTACAGAATCAAGTTCTCTTAAAGAATCTTTAAAATATTTAAGTCGAAGTACACCACTTAATTTTACCCAAATTAATGAACGCTTTATAACCGTAGTATTAAAAAAAAGACGGGAATCCCTCTGCGGAAAAATTATTGATGCCTCTACTGGCTTACCTCTTGGTGGAGCTACTATTGTTACCATTAACGACAGTTATAATACTATAACCAATGCCCAGGGTGTATTTTATTTGCCTGTTACTGCAATTGATAAAATAACAATTAGATACCTGGGATTTGAAAAGATAACTATGTCAATAAATCTGTTAGGTAAGGATTGTTCTCCTATTTTACTGCGACCTATTATTTCAGAGCTTGAACAAGTTGTTTTACAAAACTTTATTATTAAGGGTATTGATAAACATTTCGATGGTTCCATTACACTTAACATAAATAATTTTGGATTGCTCCCCGGACAAGTAGAGAACGATGTATTACAAATCATACAAGTGTTGCCAGGTGTCGAAAGTGTTGACGAAACAATTTCAAATATTAACATACGTGGAGGCACCCATGATGAAAGTCTCATTTTATGGGACGATATAAAAATGTATCAAAACGGGCACTTCTTTGGGCTCATATCAGCTTTTAATCCCGATTTATCTCACCATGTTACGGTCTTCAAAAATGGAACTCATGCACGCTATGGCGAAAGTGTTTCGGGTGTTATTGATATGAAATCAAAAAATAACAGGACTAATTCTATTTCAGGTGGAGCCGGGTTTAATCTTATTAATACAAGTGCTTTTGTGAGTATTCCGATTACCCATAATTTTGGAATTCAGGTTTCAGGAAGAAAATCCATAAATAATATCTTGGAATCTAACGTATATAAAACTTATTCTGAAAGAATTTTTCAGGATACAGAAATTACAGACCCCCTGACCACCGAGAATACGATTAAAGTTTCAGCTGATGAAGAATTTAACTTTTACGATTTTAGTACAAAGTTTTTATGGGACTTTTCAGAAAAGGATAATCTTAGAGTCAATTTCTTAAATATAGACAATACTTTGGATTTTACGGAAACCATCGAATTAGAAGAAAGTACGCAATCTAAGACAAGTGATCTTCGTCAACAAAGCATAGTGGGAGGAATCTCTTGGAAACGAGATTGGAATGACAGACTGGAAAGTAATATGTTAGTCTATGGTTCTTACTATTTGTTAAATTCATTAAACAAAGATATTTTTACTGCCCAACAACAAATACAAGAAAACGAAGTGTTGGAAACGGGGTTTAAATTAGATGTCAATGTTAAGCTTTCTGAAAAAATTATAATACAAACCGGGTATCACTTTTCAGAAACAGGTATAGCAAACACTCAAGATGTAAACTTACCCAGATTTAGAAGTCACAAAAAGGATGTCTTGCGGTCTCATATTGTTTTTGGGAATTTACTATATTCCACCTATGACAAAAAAACGGTAATTAATGGTGGGCTAAGAGTCAATTATTATTCAAAATTTGATGTTTTTAAAATAGAACCCAGACTAAGTATACACCAAAAATTGATGCATGATTTTGCTATAGAAGTACTCGGAGAATTTAAAAGTCAAACCACAACACAGCGCATAGATTTTCAAAGTGATTTCTTAGGAGTTGAAAAAAGAAGATGGGTATTAGTAAACAATGATAATATTCCAATTATAAAAAGTAAACAAATATCAATGGGATTGGTATATAATAAAAATAATTGGTTTATCAATTTAGAGGGGTTTTACAAAAATGTTGATGGTATAACTTCATCCAATCAAGGATTTCAAAATCAATTACAATTTACTCAAACTATTGGGAGCTACCAGGTTAAGGGACTTGAATTTATTTTAATTAAAAAAGTTAACTCTTTCAGTGCCTGGTTGAGTTATGTCTATATGAAAAACGACTATGAATTTAAAATTATAACTCCTTCAAATTTTCCAAATAATATAGATATTAGACACTCTACGACATTAGCTGGCTCTTATAATTTTAATAAATTTAAATTGGCATTAGGTGTAAATTGGCATAGTGGTAAACCCTATACTATTCCTTTAGAAGGCGATGAGATTATTACTATTGGTGCTATAAACTCTATACAATATGACACTCCTAATACGAAGCGTCTTTCAGATTATTTTAGAACAAATCTGTCTGCCGAATATCTCTTTAAAATTTCTGATAGAATAGATACAAAGATTAATCTAGCCATCCTAAATGTATTCGATAGAAAAAACACACTCAATATTCGATATGCTTTAGATACAGATGAGGACGGAGAGATTAGGGTAAACCAAATTGAAGAGGTTTCTTTAGGTATTTCCCCAAACTTCTCGCTTCAGGTCCTGTTTTAATAAAGAAAAATAATTTTTTATTAAATCAAATTAAAATTTATTACATCCTTTCAGGAACATTAATTCCTAGTATAGAAAAGGCATTTTTAATAACCTCAGCAACACCATGAGACAGTTGTACTCTGAAATTTTTTTCTATTGAATTATCAGTTCCCAAAATTGGCACCTTTTGATAAAATGAATTGAATGCCTTTACCAAATCGTAGGTATAATTTGCGATTAAAGCCGGGCTGTAATGTGTTGCTGCTAATTGAAGAGTTTCCGGGAATAACTGAAGTTGTTTCAACAATTCTTTCTCTTTTTTATGTAGTTGCAAACCGTCGATAGAAATGCTTTTAAAATTTCCTGCTTTTCGTAATATAGATTGTATCCTTGCATAGGTATATTGTATAAAGGGACCCGTATTTCCATGAAAATCTACACTTTCTTCAGGATTAAAAAGAATGCGTTTTTTAGGATCTACTTTTAAGATATAATATTTCAATGCACCAAGACCTATAGTATGATATAAGGCTTCTTTTTCAGTTATGGAAAAATCATCGATTTTACCCAACTCTTCACTTATTTTACGAGCGGTTTTCGACATATCAGAAATAAGTTCATCAGCATCCACTACAGTACCTTCACGACTTTTCATTTTTCCCGAAGGTAAATCAACCATTCCATAGCTTAGGTGGTATAAATGTTCTGCCCAACTATACCCTAATTTTTTCAGAATTAAAAACAACACTTTAAAATGATAATCCTGTTCATTTCCAACCGTATATATCATCCCGCCAATATCGGGATGGTCTTCTACTCGTTGTATCGCAGTACCAATATCCTGTGTCATGTAAACCGAAGTTCCATCACTACGCAATACAATTTTTTCATCAAGTCCTTCTTCAGTAAGGTCACACCATACCGAATCGTCATCCTTTTTATAAAAAACACCCTTTTTAATCCCTTCTTCTATACTGTCCTTACCTAAAAGGTAAGTATTGCTCTCATAATACAGACTATCAAAATCAACACCTAATGCTTTATACGTTTCTTCAAAACCGTCATATACCCAACCATTCATTTTTTTCCAAAGTGCTACTGTCTCTTCATCGCCTGATTCCCATTTTCGAAGCATTTCCTTAGCCTTAATCAAAGAAGGAGCTTGTGTTTTTGCTTTTTCTTCTGAAATTCCTTCGGATATTAATTTTGAAATTTCTTTTTCGTAGGTTTTATTAAATTTTACATAATAATTCCCAACTAATTTATCCCCTTTTAGCCCTGAACTTTCAGGCGTTTCACCATTACCAAACTTTTTCCACGCTAACATACTTTTACAGATATGTATACCACGATCATTGATAATCTGGGTTTTATACACTTTTCTTCCGGATGCTTTTAATATTTCAGCGACTGAATATCCCAATAAAATATTACGAATATGTCCAAGATGTAAAGGTTTGTTTGTATTAGGTGAAGAGTATTCTACCAATATAGCATCCCCCTGATTTCCTACCTTTCCATATTTTGAAAAATCTGATACATTTTTAAAAAAATCGAGATAATAATCATCGCTGATTACTAAGTTTAAAAATCCTTTTACCACATTAAATTTTATAACATCTTCTACATGTTCCACCAAATAATTACCAATTGCTTCGCTTATTTGTGCAGGATTTCCTTTTACTACCCCTAACATAGCGAATACCACAACAGTAATATCCCCGTCAAAATCTTTCCGAGTAGCTTGAAATTCTACGGTCTCTAAAGTAGTTTTATATAAATGACTGATCGCCTTTTTTATGTGAGGAGCTAAAGTTTCCTGAAGCGTCATAAGTGTCTTTTTTAAGGGCGTAAAGGTACGTGTTTTGTTTAAGTAAACACTATACAGTAACCCTAAGAAGTAGTATTAAATTCATTGTTTAGGCAAAAATATTTCAGCCATCATACAGCGTGCACTACCACCACCACAAGTCTCTATGGTTTCAAGGTCACTACTTATTATTTCGCTATATTTTTCAATGGTTGAAATTTGATCTTGATTCAAGCAGTTATGAGCAACCGTACTCATTACCATATAATTTTTATTGTTAGCTCCTTTTATTTGAAGCATATTCCCCGCAAATTTTTGCATCTGTGTTTCAGTTATATCAATAATTTCTTTACCATCATCTTTAAGATGTTGTATTACGTTTTTCTTTTCAGCTTTATTGTCGATGGCATCCAGGCAAATTACGGCCACATGTTCGCCAAGAGCCATTAAAACGTTTGTATGATAAATAGTTAAACGCTCACCATTTACGGTTTGATTGGCCGTAAAAATTACTGGAATATACTCGAAATCTTCACAGAATTTGATAATTAATTCTTCGTGAGCTCGTGGTGATAAAGCACAATAAACTTTACGGTTAACTCTGTCTAACAATAAGCTTCCGGTACCTTCTAAAAAAAGTCCCTCTTTTTCAGCTATAGTGTAATCTATAATTCTTTCAATTTTAAACCCTTCATTTTCTATTCTAATTAATACTTCTTCTCTTCTTTCTCTACGGCGGTTTTCGGCGAACATTGGATAAAGGGCTACATCTCCATTCTCATGAAAACTCACCCAATTGTTTGGAAAAATAGAATCGGGTGTGTCCATTTTCAGATCATCACTCTCTACAATCACTTGTATACCCACTGTACGAAGTTTATCAACAAAAACATCAAATTCATTTTGTGCTCTTGCATTGATCTCGTCATCGCTAAGGTTCATTTCTTTTTGAAAATAATTGTTTACAGCCGTTTCGTCATTCATTCTGTAGGCTACAGGACGAATCATTAAAATGGTATTGGTTATTTGTTGCATTTACAATATTTAATAGTGTAAAAATAAAACTTTTTATACTGATTGAGATTTACTATTAAATTAAAGTTTACATTCCAAATGCTGTGATCACTATACTTCGTTGTCCTCCATGATTTCTGTGTTCACACAAAAATATTCCTTGCCAAGTCCCTAGATCTAGTTTTCCATCTCTAATAGGTATTTGAACGGAAGAACCCATTAATGATGCTTTAATATGAGCAGGCATATCATCTGCACCTTCATAGGTGTGAATATAATAAGGGGCGTTTTCAGGTACCAATACATTTATATGACTCTCAAAATCTTGTCGTACAGATGGGTCTGCATTTTCATTGATCGTTAAGCTAGCCGAAGTATGTTTTATAAATAACTGAAGCATTCCTGTTTTAATTTCTTTTATTTCAGGAATGCTTTCTAATATTGTGCGGGTAATTAAATGAAAACCTCGATTAAAGGCTTGAAGTTTTAATTGTTTTTGAAAAGCTTTCATAATCTAATTATTAAGCAATACAAAAATAAACCTTTTACAATGAAAAGGAATTGTCTTCGATTTTAAAATGATAACTTAGATGTTTAGTATATTATTCATTTTAATAAAACAGATTATGCTAAATGAAATATTAATTAAAATCTATAACAGAGATCTTGAAAAACTTAAAGATGAAATAAATTCATACCATCATGAAAAAAACCTATGGATTATCAATAGAGATATTACAAATTCAGCTGGAAATCTTTGTTTGCATATAGTGGGAAACCTCAATGCCTTTATTGGTACAGTCCTTGGAAATACTAATTATAAAAGACAAAGGGATTTAGAATTCTCTTTAAAAGATGTGCCAAGATCAACTTTGATTCAACAAATAGATGCGACGATTGTTGTTGTTGAAACTACACTTCGCAGGCTGTCACAGGAAGATCTGATAAAAGAATATCCTAATGATGTATTTAAAGAACCCATGACCACAGAATATTTTTTAGTACATTTAAATACACACTTGGCCTATCATCTTGGACAAATAAATTATCATAGAAGAATACTGGACAATTAAACCTTATTCAAGTGAATTTTACTAAAAAAAATAACCTATCTTTCTAAGACGGGAGATTGAAAATTACAAATAATCCTTTACCTTTTTAGTGATTGAATCTAATATTTCAAAAGCAGTCTTTGCCATTTTATTCCCTTTAAGATCTAATAAAGGATTCACTTCAACAAATTCAATAGAAACAACCTTTTTAGAATCAATTAATAGATTGATAATATCAATAATTTCTTGCTGATCAAATCCTTTAGAAACAGGGGTGCCGGTTCCATAAGATATTAGGTCACAATCCATACTGTCCACATCAAAAGAGATATAAATACTATCGCAATCAGATAGGGTTTCTAAAGCTTCCTCTACACAGGTTTTTAATCCTCTGTATCGTACTTCATGCACCATGTAGTTTTTAATGCCTAGTTTTTCAATTTGCTTGTCTTCTGTTTCTTCTGTATCTCGTACTCCAAAATACACCACATCTTCTGGTAATACTTTTGCGCCATCATAATCTATGTTCTTCATAGCTTCCCAATAATTTTGAGTGTCCTGGGTCACAGTATTGATCTTGCAATCCATATTATCTTCTGCCATAGCAGCAGCTAAAGGCATTCCATGGATATTCCCAGAAAGAGAGGTATAGGGTGAATGAATATCGGCATGGGCATCAATCCATACTACTCCCAGACGTTTATCTGGATTTGCTGCCTTGATCCCTGAAATGGTCCCCAATGCTGAAGAATGATCTCCTGAAAGCACTATTGGAAAATGATTATCCTTGATATTTCTTAGTACTGAATTACTCAAACGCGTGCATTGTTCATAAACACTCTTAATTCGTTTTCCAAATGAATTTTTTACTTTGTTATAAATAGATTCATTTTCTGTTTCTATATCTTCAAAATCGAATTCCTTAAAATATTTATTATTCAGGTTGATAGCGGCAATTTCTATGGCATCAATTCCCAGATCTGAGCCTCGGGTTCCTGCTCCGATGTCAGATCTATTCTTAATTATCTTAATCGTTCTTTTCATCATTCGAAGATAATAAAAAAGCGTGACCTCTTTTAAGCAGGACACGCTTCATTAAATTTCATTACATATTCTATCTATTTTCAATATTTTTAAAAGGACGATGTGTTTCCCCTATATATATTTGTCTGGGTCTTCCAATTGGTTCCTTACGTAAACGCATTTCGCGCCAATGAGCAATCCATCCCGGTAATCTTCCCAATGCAAACATGGGTGTAAACATTTCAGTTGGAATACCTAATGATCTGTAAATAATTCCTGAGTAAAAATCTACGTTAGGATATAGTTTTCTGTCTACAAAATAGGAGTCCTCTAAAGCTTCTTTTTCCAATCCTTTAGCTATATTTAGAATGGGATCATCAACACCAAGGTCGGCAAGAACCTCATCTGCAGACTTTTTAATAATCTTTGCACGAGGGTCGAAATTTTTATATACTCTATGTCCAAATCCCATTAAACGGAAAGGATCACTTTTATCTTTCGCTTTTGTCATATATTTTTTAGTGTCACCTCCGTCTTCTTTAATGGCTTCAAGCATTTCAATAACAGCTTGATTGGCGCCTCCATGAAGAGGTCCCCACAGCGCATTTATCCCAGCTGAAAGGGATACAAATAATCCTGCGTTTGAAGAACCCACGATGCGTACCGTAGAAGTTGAACAATTTTGTTCGTGATCAGCATGTAAAATTAGAAGCTTATCTAAAGCATTAACAATCACTTTATTTGAAACATAGGCATCATTGGGTTTCTTAAACATCATCTTTAAGAAATTATCTACATATCCTAAAGAGTTATCTCCATATTCTAAGGGTAGTCCTGCATGTTTGCGATATGCCCAAGCTGTTAAAACAGGGAACTTGCCTAAAATTCGAACAATAGCATTATACATTTCATCTTCAGAATCTACATTAACCGAAGAGGGATTAAACGCAACTAAAGCACTGGTAAGTGATGATAATACACCCATAGGATGAGCAGCTTTTGGAAAGCCGTCTAATATTTTTTTTACATCTTCATCAACTTGAGAATGTTCTTTAATATCTGAATGGAATTTCTCCAATTGTTCTTTTGAAGGTAATTCACCAAAAATGAGCAAATACGCTACTTCAAGAAAATTGGCTTTTTCGGCTAGATCTTCAATTGAATATCCTCTATAACGTAAAACCCCCTCTTCCCCATTTAAAAATGTAATAGCACTCTCACAAGAGCTAGTGTTTTTATAACCCGGATCTATTGTAGTAACACCACCCGTTACTCCTCTAAGGACCTTAATATCTATTGCAATTTCATTTTCAGTTCCTTCAATTATAGGGAACTCATACTTCTTACCGTCGATTTCGAGAGTGGCTGTTCTTGTCATACTATAATTTAGATTATTTTTAATAAATAAGAGACGCTAAGTTACGAAATATTGATCAAAAATTTTAACTATCACTAAGGTTTGTAGGGTTAAAATATCCGTAATTCTACCAATAGTGATTTGAATTAAACCAGAATCTATTCCTTTGTGATTATATATAAATATAAATATCGTCTATATTTTAAAGGCTTTTCGTTGGGGGTAATAAGCGAGTTTACCTAAATCCTCTTCAATTCGAAGCAATTGATTGTATTTAGCCATACGGTCACTACGAGAAAGAGATCCTGTTTTTATCTGACCACAATTTAGTGCTACAGCAAGGTCTGCAATGGTATTATCTTCTGTTTCGCCTGATCTATGTGACATCACAGTGGTATAACCCGCATTATGAGCCATGTCTACCGCAGCAATTGTTTCGGTAAGAGTTCCTATTTGATTTACTTTTATAAGTATTGAATTAGCTATACCTTCGTTAATCCCCTTAGATAATCGATCTACATTGGTCACAAATATATCATCACCAACGAGTTGAATTGTATCACCAATTTTTTCGGTTAAATATTTCCATCCTTCCCAATCGTTTTCGTCCATACCGTCTTCAATTGAAATTATAGGATAACTATTACTTAATTCGGCCAAATAATCTGCCTGTTCTTTTGAGGAACGTACTTTTCCTCTTACACCTTCAAACTTTGTATAATCGTATTTACCATTGATATAAAACTCAGAAGCAGCACAATCAAGTGCAATCATAATTTCGACACCTAGTTTATACCCCGCATTTTTTACAGCTTTAGCAATGGTATCTAATGCATCTTCCGTTCCGCTTAAAGTTGGTGCAAAGCCTCCTTCATCACCTACCGTAATGCTCAACCCTCTATCCTGAAGTACTTTCTTAAGATTATGAAATATTTCAGTTCCCATTTTCATAGCATGAGTAAAATTTTTTGCTTCTACAGGCAATACCATAAACTCTTGAAATGCAATAGGTGCATCACTATGTGAGCCTCCATTAATAATATTCATCATTGGAACCGGAAGTGTCTTAGCTTTAACACCACCAACATAACGATATAATGGCATTCCTGATTCTTTTGCTGCAGCTTGTGCAACTGCTAGGGAAACTCCCAGAATAGCATTGGCTCCTAATACTGATTTGTTTGGTGTACCATCAAGATCGATCATATAAGTATCTATTTGTTTCTGTTCAAAAACAGATACCCCAAGCAAAGATTCAGCAATTTTATTATTTACATTTTTAACAGCTTGGGTAACCCCTTTACCCATATAATCACTCCCGCCATCTCTTAATTCTACAGCTTCATGTTCTCCAGTTGAAGTTCCTGAAGGGACAGCTGCACGACCTAGAAATCCATTTTCGGTGATTACATCTACTTCAATAGTAGGATTTCCCCGTGAATCAAATATTTGACGTGCGTGAATATCTACTATTTTGCTCATGCGGTTTGCAATTTGTGCTTTTTAATGTTTTCGATAAATTCGTCAAAAAGATAAGACGCATCGTGTGGTCCCGGACTGGCTTCTGGGTGATATTGAACCGAAAATACCGGTTTGTTTTTAATACGTATTCCAGCAACAGTATTGTCATTTAAGTGGATGTGCGTTATTTCAATATCGGGATGTTGTTCAGTATCTTCTTTATTTATTGCAAATCCGTGGTTTTGAGAAGTAATTTCTCCTTTACCTGTAATTAAATTTAGAATTGGATGATTGATTCCTCTATGACCGTTATGCATTTTAAAGGTAGAAATACCATTTGCCAATGCTATTATTTGATGACCCAAACAAATTCCAAACAAAGGTATACCACTTTTTATTATTTGTTTTGTAGCTTTTATAGCATTTTGAAGTGGTTGTGGGTCACCGGGACCATTAGACAAAAAATATCCATCGGGATTAAATGCTTTCATTTCTTCAAAACTTGTATCATACGGAAAGACCTTTATATAACAATCTCTTTTTGCTAGATTACGAAGTATATTTCTTTTGATTCCCATATCTAAGGCCGAAATTTTAATAGTTGAATCTGCGTTTCCGAAGTAATAGGCTTCCTTAGTGGAAACTTTTGAAGCCAACTCCAGACCATTCATATTAGGAATTCCTGCTAATTGTTTTTTAAGACTATCTATATTTTCAACTTCTGTTGATATTACAGCATTCATAGCTCCATTATCCCGAATGTAAGCTACTAATGCTCTTGTATCCACATCGCTTATAGTTAGCAAATTATTTTTCGCTAAAAAAGATTCTAATGAATTTTGTGCAGCAGGACGTGAATACTGATAACTAAAATTTCTACAAACTAACCCGGCAATCTTTATGGATTCAGATTCTATTTCATCATCGGCAACACCATAATTACCTATATGCGCATTTGTTGCAATCATTAATTGGCCATAATATGAAGGATCTGTAAAAATTTCCTGGTAGCCTGTCATTCCCGTATTAAAACACACTTCCCCAAATGCGGATCCTTTTATGTTTCCAACAGCTTTTCCATAGAAGATGGTTCCGTCTGCTAATAAAATAATTGCCTTTTTTCTTTTTTGGTATTTCATATTTAATAATGTTATGCGAAATTACTTTAAAAGATAGAGTTTATATACATTCATGTTTATAATTTTTAAACAAAAGATAAACTGTTACATTCTTTAGTTCATTCAAAATAATTATAATTAATACGGAATATATCTATATAAAAAAAGGGATAAACTTAAATCGCCTATCCCTTTATCCTTTTGTAAATATAAAATCATTTACTCTTCTTCTTTTGTTTCTTTAGATTTAGTGACAGGTATTACTGCTTTTGTTATTCCTCCACGACGACTTCGACGGGTAGATTTCTTTTTAGCAGTTTTTCCTGCATTATACAACTCATTATAATCTACAAGTTCGATCATTGCCATTTCTGCATTATCACCCAAACGATTCCCCAATTTAATGATGCGGGTATAACCCCCTGGTCGATCGCCTACTTTAACAGCAACCTCTCTAAATAATTCGGTTACTGCC
The DNA here is from genome assembly GCA_022562895.1 of Bacteroidota bacterium. GTDB lineage: Bacteria > Bacteroidota > Bacteroidia > Flavobacteriales > Flavobacteriaceae > Marifrigoribacter. The sequence goes on from JADFOK010000001.1 coordinate 37,684, forward strand.
TCTTTTTGGCGTAATCTACTAAACACAATCCGGCGATTATGCATAGTATCTTCCTTAGATTTAGTTACCAATGGTTCTACAAATTGTTTCAAAGCCTTAGCTTTTGCAACTGTGGTGTTTATTCTTTTATGTTCAATCAAGGAACAAGCCATATTTGCCAACATAGACCTTCTATGAGCTGTTTTCCTTCCTAAATGACTTACTTTTTTTCCGTGTCTCATTTTCCTAATCTTTTAGACTATTTAATCAATATAGTAAATTGATTAACTATTCTTTATCAAGTTTATATTTTGAAAGATCCATTCCGAAATTTAACCCCTTAACATCAACTAATTCTTCAAGTTCAGTAAGAGATTTTTTTCCGAAGTTTCTAAATTTCATTAAATCATTTTTGTTGTATGAAACCAAATCACCTAATGTATCAACTTCGGCAGCTTTTAAACAGTTTAGCGCACGAACCGAAAGATCCATGTCTATCAATTTAGTTTTGAGTAACTGTCTCATGTGTAATGATTCTTCATCATAAGTTTCAGTTTGTGCTATCTCATCTGCTTCAAGGGTAATGCGCTCATCACTAAACAACATAAAGTGATATATTAGTGTTTTTGCGGCCTCGGTTAAAGCATCTTTTGGGTTTATTGAACCGTCTGTGATGATTTCGAAAGTCAATTTTTCATAATCGGTTTTTTGCTCTACACGAAAATTTTCAACGCTATACTTAACATTTTTAATAGGGGTGTAGATAGCATCTGTAAAAATTGTTCCCAAAGGAGAACCTGCTTTTTTATTCTCTTCTGCTGGAACATATCCCCTACCCTTTTCGATTGTAATTTCGAAATTAAGATTAACTTTAGATTCCATATTACAAATAATCAGGTCCGGATTTAATATTTGAAAACCGGAAATAAATTTTTGAAAATCTCCTGCTGTTAATTTGTCTGCTCCTGAAATAGAAATAGTAACTGTTTCATTATCTATTTCATCTATTTGACGTTTAAAACATACTTGTTTTAAATTCAATATTATTTCTGTAACATCTTCTACAACTCCTTTAATCGTAGAAAATTCATGATCAACTCCTTCAATACGAACTGAAGTAATTGCAAAACCTTCTAGAGATGAAAGTAGAACTCTTCTTAATGCGTTACCAACTGTTAATCCATAACCGGGTTCCAAAGGGCGAAATTCGAATTTTCCCTTGAAATCGGATGAATCGATCATGATAACTTTATTGGGTTTTTGAAAATTAAATACTGCCATAGTGTGACTGGGTGTTTTAATTATTTAGAATATAATTCAACAATAAACTGCTCATTTATTTTTTCAGGGATTTGTATACGCTGTGGTATAGAAACATAAGTTCCTTGTTTTACATCGTTATCCCAAGTAATCCATTCGTAAACATGACTTGTGTTTGCCAATGAATTTTCAATTGCTTCCAAAGATTTGGATTTTTCTCTTACACCCACCTTATCACCAGCTTTTAACTGGTAAGATGGAATGTTAACTTTTTCACCATTTACGATGATATGTCTGTGTGACACCAATTGTCTTGCAGCGCTACGAGTTGGAGCAATTCCCATACGATACACCACATTATCTAAACGTGACTCACATAATTGCAACAATACCTCACCAGTAATACCATGAGATGCAGTTGCTTTTTTAAACATATTTCTGAATTGGCGCTCTAAAATACCATAGGTATATTTAGCTTTTTGTTTTTCGGCTAATTGAATAGCGTATTCAGATTTTTTTCCTCTTCTTCGATTGTTTCCGTGTTGCCCCGGAGGGTAATTCTTTTTTTCAAAAGATTTATCTTCTCCGAAAATAGCTTCCCCAAATTTTCGAGCAATTTTTGTTTTTGGACCGGTATATCTTGCCATTTTTAAATTTTTAATTTTGAAGGGAATGCCAAATTAAGGTCTTATCCTTTGGCTTTCGTAATCCTTCTATTTATACTTAATTTTTTATATTTAAAAGAATCTGACCCCGAGTACATGGGGACAGAATAAATTAAACTCTTCTTCTTTTAGGTGGCCTGCAACCATTGTGAGGCATTGGAGTAACATCGATAATTTCTGTCACTTCAATTCCTGCATTATGAATAGAACGAATTGCAGATTCTCTTCCGTTTCCAGGACCCTTTACATATACTTTTACTTTACGTAATCCTGCACCAACTGCTACAGCAGTTGCATCTTCTGCAGCTAATTGTGCTGCGTAAGGGGTGTTTTTCTTAGAACCTCTAAATCCCAATTTACCGGCTGAAGACCAAGAAATTACATCACCATTTTTATTTGTCATTGTTATAATTATATTATTAAAGGAAGCCTTTATGTGGGCCTGACCCACTGCTTCAACAATAACCTTGCGTTTTTTTGTACTAGACCTTGCCATATTTCTAGGTTTTATTTAGTTGCTTGTTTTTTGTTTGCAACTGTTTTACGTTTTCCTTTTCTTGTTCTTGAGTTATTCTTAGTACGTTGACCTCTTAATGGAAGTCCTATTCTATGACGAATACCTCTATAACAACCTATATCCATTAAGCGCTTAATACTTAATTGAACTTCGCTACGTAATTCACCTTCAATTTTGAAAAACCCAACAGCTTCACGAATTTTACCAATCTCGTCATCGTTCCATTCGTTTACTTTTTTATCTTCGCTTATTCCGGCTTTTTCCAATATATCTTCTGCACGGCTTTTACCAATACCAAAAATATATGTTAATGCGATTACACCTCTTTTTTGTTTAGGAATATCTATACCTGCAATTCTTGCCATAACTTATCCTTGTCTTTGTTTGAACCTAGGGTTCTTTTTATTTATAACATACAATGTACCTTTCCTGCGAACAATCTTACAGTCGGCACTTCTTTTCTTAATAGATGCTCTTACTTTCATAACTTAATATCTATATGTGATACGAGCCTTTGTTAAATCGTAAGGACTCATTTCCAATTTTACTTTATCTCCGGGTAATAATTTTATATAGTGCATCCGCATTTTACCTGAGATATGTGCTGTAACAATATGTGTGTTTTCCAATTCCACACGAAACATAGCATTTGATAATGCTTCTTTAATTGTTCCGTCTTGCTCTATTGAGGGTTGTTTTGCCATTATGCTACTTGTTTTCTGTTTTTACCTGATTTCATTAAACCATCATAGTGACGATTCAATAAATATGAATTTACTTGTTGCATTGTATCTATAGCCACACCTACCATAATTAGTAGTGAGGTTCCTCCGTAGAATAATGCCCATCCTTGTTGAATTCCTATTAATTTCACAGCAAATGCGGGAAATATTGCAATAAAAGCTAAGAACAGAGACCCTGGAAAGGTTATTTGTGACATAATTCTATCTAATAAATCTGCGGTATCCGTTCCGGGTTTAATACCTGGAATAAATCCACCACTTCGTTTCAAATCATCTGCCATCTTATTGGTAGGTACAGTAATCGCTGTATAGAAATACGTAAATACAATAATTAATGCCGAAAAAACTATATTATACCAAAGCCCAAAAATATCACTAAAATTGGCCTGAATAGACTGAGCAAATTCACTGTCTGATAGACTCGCTACCGCAGAAGGAACAAACATTATTGCCTGTGCAAAAATGATAGGCATAACTCCTGAAGCATTTAGTTTTAAAGGAATAAATTGTCTTGCACCAAATAAATTCTTTTCATATCCACCACTAGCCGTCCTTCTTGCATATTGTACTGGTATTTTACGAACTGCCATGACAAGCATTATACTTGCCATTATAATAACAAACCATATAACTAATTCAATAAGAATCATAATCAAACCACCGTTAGACTCTATTACTCTTGAAGCAAATTCCTGAGCAAAAGACTGTGGCAATCTTGCAATGATCCCTACCATAATTAATATAGAGATACCGTTTCCAATCCCTTTATCTGAAATTTTTTCTCCTAACCACATTGCAAATATAGTCCCTGTTACTAATATAATGGTCGATGAAATATAAAACATTGGTGTTTGCCCTAAAATAAATGCTTCGGCAGGAACCCCCATTGCAGGTAGTCCAGCAAGGTAACTAGGTGCCTGTACTAAACAAATACCAATGGTTAACCATCTGGTAATTTGATTTATTTTCTTTCTACCACTTTCTCCTTCTTTTTGTAATTTCTGAAGATAGGGAACCGCAATTTGCATCAATTGTACTACAATAGAAGCAGAGATATAAGGCATAATTCCCAATGCAAAAACAGATGCATTAGCAAAGGCTCCTCCCGTAAATGCGTTAAGTAATCCACCTATACCACCGTCATCAAAATTACCAGCGAATGAAGCCAATTGATCTGCATCAATACCAGGTAGCACAACTTGTGCTCCAAAACGATACACTAACAAAAGCCCAAGAGTAAGTAAGATACGGTTACGTAGCTCCTCTATGTTCCAAACATTCTTTAAGGTTTCAAAAAATTTCATCCTTCGATTAAAAAATTATAATGTTATTACTTCCCCTCCTGCAGCTTCAATAGCTTTTTTTGCCGAGGCAGTAAACTTATGTGCTGTTACTTTTAATTTTGCTTTTAATTCTCCTCTTCCTAAAATCTTTACCATTTCATTTTTACGGGCAAGACGCAGACTCACTAATAAGTCAAAATCTATGTTGCCTTTTATTTTTTTATCATCAACTAATTGTTGAAGTCGGTCTAGATTTACACCTTGATATTCCTTTCGGTTTATATTTTTAAAACCAAATTTTGGAACCCGGCGTTGTAATGGCATTTGTCCCCCTTCAAATCCTAATTTTTTGGAATATCCCGAACGAGACTTAGCACCTTTATGTCCACGTGTGGCAGTACCACCTTTACCAGAACCTTGTCCGCGACCAATACGCTTTCCTTTATTTTTTACCGATCCTTCTGCCGGTTTTAAGTTGCTTAAATCCATTTCGTTTATTCTTAAATAGTTTCCACAGAAACTAAGTGTTTAACTTTATTTATCATACCAAGAATATTAGGTGTGTCTTCATGTTCCACTACCTGACCCATCTTTCGAAGGCCCAAAGCTTTTAGGGTTCTCTTTTGGTTTTTTGGACGGTTTATTTCACTTCGAACCTTTGTTATTCTAATTTTTGACATCTTTTTTCCAGTTTATCCTTTAAACAATTTTTCAAGAGAAATCCCTCTCTGATTTGCAATAGTTTTTGCACTTCTTAATTTTAATAAAGCATCAAAAGTAGCTTTTACCACATTGTGTGGATTAGACGACCCTTGTGATTTAGACAAAACATCGTGGATTCCAACTGCTTCCAATACTGCCCGTACGGCACCCCCTGCGATAACTCCAGTACCTGGCGCTGCAGGCAATAAGATAACTCTTGCACCCCCGTATTTTCCTTTTTGTTCATGAGGTAATGTCACTTTATTTAATGGAATACGAACCAGGTTTTTCTTAGCGTCGTCAATTGCCTTTGCAATAGCACTTGCAACATCTTTTGATTTTCCAAGGCCTTGTCCTACAATACCATTTTCATCACCAACTACAACAATAGCCGAAAATCCAAAGGTTCTACCTCCTTTAGTTACTTTAGTTACACGTTGTACCCCTACTAAACGGTCTTTTAACTCTAGACCACCAGGTTTAATTAATTCTACATTTTTATAATCTTGATACATATTTCTTAGAATTTAAGCCCTCCTTCACGAGCCCCTTCAGCTAATGATTTTACTCTTCCGTGATAAAGATAACCGCCTCTATCGAAAGTAATATTTTCTACTCCTGTCTTAAGAGCCTTTTTGGCGATAGCCTTACCTACTAAATTTGCTGCTTCAGTTCTATTTATTTTTGAAGTGTCTATATCTTTATCTCTTGAAGAAGCAGCTGTAATGGTTTTTCCATTTACATCGTCAATAAGTTGTGCATAGATTTCTTTGTTACTTCTAAAAACTGCCAAACGAGGAAGTTGTTTAGTTCCTGAAACAGTTTTTCTGATTCTGAAACGAATGCGATCTCTTCTTTCGGTTTTTGTTAATGCCATAACTTTAATTATTATGCAGTTTTACCTGCTTTTCTTCTAATTTGTTCTCCTACAAACTTAATCCCCTTTCCTTTGTAAGGTTCAGGCTTACGGAAACTGCGAATTTTTGCTGCAACTTGTCCTATTAATTGTTTATCGTGAGATGTCAATTTTATTATAGGATTTTTTCCCTTTTCAGAGATAGTTTCAATTTTTACCTCTGGGGCAATGTTTAATACTATGTTATGTGAAAAACCAACTGCTAATTCCAATTTTTGACCTTGATTTTTAGCACGGTATCCAACACCAACTAACTCAAGTTCTTTGGTCCATCCATCGGTTACACCTTTGATCATATTATTTATTAATGCTCTGTATAAACCATGTTTTGCTTTATGTTCTTTCATTTCTGAATGTCGTTCTACAATAACATTCCCATCATCTACCTTTACTGTAACCCCTGAATAATCTTGTGTTAAATCTCCCAATTTTCCTTTTACGGTAATTACATTTTCTTTAATATCGACTGTAACACCTTCTGGGATTGCTACCGGGCTTTTACCTATTCTTGACATTTCTAGTCTTTAATTTTAGTATACGTAACACAACACTTCACCACCCACATTTTGAGCTTGGGCTTGTTTACCGGTCATTACTCCATGAGAAGTAGAAACGATAGCAATACCCAATCCATTTAATATACGAGGCAGATCTGAAGAACTTGTGTATTTACGTAAACCTGGTTTACTAATTCTTTCTATCTTTTTGATCACTGGATCTTTCGTTAACTTGTCATATTTTAAAGCAATTTTAATAAATCCTTGAGGACCATTATCATCTTCAAATTTGTAACTTAAAATATATCCTTGATCAAATAAGATCTTTGTGATTTCTTTTTTAACTTTTGAAGCAGGAATTTCTACCACCCGATGGCCAGCTTTCACTGCATTTCGAACTCTGGTTAAAAAATCTGATATTGGATCTATATTCATTTTTATTTTCTTTTAAAATAGTATTACCAACTTGCTTTTCTAACTCCAGGAATTAATCCTTTGTTAGCCATTTCACGAAACATTACACGTGAAATTCCAAATGTTCTCATATACCCTTTTGGCCTTCCGGTTAATTTACAACGGTTATGCAAACGTACCGGAGAAGCATTTCTTGGTAGTTTTTGTAATCCAACCCAATCACCTGCTTCCTTTAATGCTTTACGTTTTTCGGCATATTTAGCGACCATTTTTTGTCTCTTAACCTCTCGGGCTTTCATTGATTCTTTAGCCATCTCTTAGTTCTTTTGAAAAGGTAATCCTAATTCTGTTAATAATGATTTTGCTTCCTTATCGGTTGAAGCAGAAGTTACAAACGTAATGTTCATACCATCGATTCTCTTAACTTTATCAATATCGATTTCAGGAAAGATAAGTTGTTCGGTAACACCCAAAGAATAATTACCTCTACCATCAAAACCTGTTGCTTTAATACCGTTAAAATCTCTTACACGAGGCAGAGCACTTGTAATAAGTCTATCTAAAAATTCGTACATACGCTCACCACGTAAGGTTACTTTAGTACCAATTGGCATTCCTTTACGAAGTTTAAAGTTTGCAACGTCTTTCTTAGAAAGAATTGTAACAGCTTTTTGCCCTGTTATATTTGTAAGCTCATCTACAGCGTACTCTATCAATTTTTTGTCGGCCACTGCAACACCAACTCCACGAGACACAATAATGCGCTCTAGTTTTGGAACTTGCATTACATTGTTATAACCAAACTCTTCTTTAAGAGTATTTATAACTCTGCTTTTGTATTCTTCTTTAAGCCTTGGTGAATATCCCATAACTATATTACTTGATTCGATTTTTTTGTAAATCGTACTTTTTTACCATCTTCTATTTTATATCCTACACGTGTTGCATCCCCAGTTTTTGGATCGATAAGTGATAGGTTTGAAATATGTATAGGAGCTTCCTTTTTTACAATGCCTCCCTGAGGATTATTAGTGCTGGGTTTCTCATGTTTAGAAACCATATTTACCCCTTCTACTATTGCTTTGTTTTTTTCAAGAATCACACGCATTACTTTACCTTCAGATCCTTTATGGTCTCCGGTAGTAACAACTACTGTATCTCCTGATTTTATTTTGAGCTTTACCATCTTAATTTTCGTCTTAAAGCACCTCAGGTGCCAATGATACTATTTTCATAAATTGTTTATCTCGAAGCTCTCTAGCAACAGGTCCAAACACACGAGTACCAATCATTTCACCTTGTGGATCTAAAAGCACACAGGCGTTATCATCAAAACGTATGTAAGATCCATCAGGTCTTCTAACTTCTTTAACAGTACGGACTATTACTGCTGTAGCAACAGATCCCTTTTTTATAGTTCCATTTGGTGTAGCTTCTTTTACAGTAACTATAATTTTATCACCAATAGATGCATATCTTCTTTTGGTTCCTCCTAACACTCTTATAGTAAGAACTTCTTTTGCTCCAGTATTATCTGCTACTTTTAGTCTTGACTCTTGTTGTATCATAATTATTTAGCTCTATCAATTATTTCTACCAATCTCCAACATTTCGTTTTGCTTAAGGGGCGCGTTTCCATAATCCTTACTTTATCACCTTCGTTGCATTCATTTGATTCATCATGTGCAACATATTTTTTTGTTTTCAACACGAATTTTCCATACACAGGGTGTTTTACTTTTTTTACTTCAGCAACTACAATAGATTTATCCATTTTGTTACTGGTAACAACACCGATTCGTTCTTTTCTTAAATTTCTTTTTTCCATCTTTCAGCTTCGTACATTATTGTACCTCTCTTTTAGTTAGTTCTGTCGCAATTCTTGCAATAGCTTTTCTTTGCATTCTTAATTGAATTGGATTTTCCAACGGTGTAATTGTGTGAGCCATTTTTAGGTCTGAGAATGCTTTCTTCAATTCAGCAATTCTTTCCTGTAACTCCTCTGTTGGTGATTCTTTTATTTCAGTTTGTTTCATATTGACAAATTCAAAATATTAAGCTTGATAAGTTCTTAAGACTATAAACTTCGTTTTAACAGGTAGCTTTTGAGCTGCTAAACGTAAGGCTTCTTTAGCGGTTTCAATAGTAACTCCAGACACTTCAAACAACACTCTTCCTGGTCTTACAACTGCTGCCCAATATTCTACAGCGCCTTTACCTTTACCCATACGTACTTCAAGAGGCTTTTTAGTGATGGGTTTATCTGGAAAAATCATTATCCAGATAGATCCTTCTCTTTTCATATAACGAGTAGCTGCAATACGTGCTGCTTCTATTTGACGCGATGTCAAGAATTTTGAATCTAAAGACTTTATTCCAAAAGTTCCGTAAACAAGTTGGTTTCCACGTCCGGCATTACCTTTCATGCGCCCTTTTTGTTGTTTACGATATTTTGATCTTTTTGGTTGTAACATTTTTAACTGATTAAAAATTTACTTTCTACGACGTGATCTGTTTCCACCTCTTCTATTACCTTTTCCACCCTTTTTAGATAAACCTATAAGAGGAGAAAGTTCTCTTTTTCCATATACTTCGCCTTTCATAATCCATACTTTTACACCCAATCTACCGTAAGTAGTGTGTGCTTCTACTAAAGCATAGTCAATGTCGGCCCTAAATGTTGATAAAGGAATTCGCCCATCTTTATAAGATTCTGAACGAGCCATTTCAGCACCGTTTAATCGACCTGATATTTGTATTTTAATACCTTCTGCATTCATACGCATTGCAGCAGTAATTGCCATTTTAATAGCACGACGATATGAAATTCTATTTTCAATTTGTCTTGCTATGCTAGCTCCTACAAGGTGCGCATCCATCTCTGGTCTCTTAATCTCATGGATATTAATTTGTACATCTTTACCAGTAATTTTCTTAAGTTCTTCTTTTAGCTTGTCTACCTCCTGACCGCCTTTACCAATAATGATACCGGGTCGAGCTGTGGTGATAGTAACGGTTACAAGCCTTAGGGTGCGCTCAATAATAACCCTAGACACACTAGCTTTATTCAAACGAGCATGAACATATTTTCTAATCTTGTCGTCTTCGGCAAGCTTATCACCATAATCGTTGCCTCCGTACCAGTTAGATTCCCATCCTCTAATGATACCAAGGCGATTTCCGATTGGATTTGTTTTCTGTCCCATTTATTAATTGCTTTGTGTGTTATCGTTAACTCCAAGCACAAGTGTTACGTGATTGGAACGTTTTCTAATTCTGTGTGCTCGTCCTTGTGGTGCAGGTCTAAGTCTTTTTAACATACTTCCACTGTCCACCCGAATTTCTTTTATAAAAAGATCTGCATCTTCTATAGAGGCATCTTCATTTTTTGCTTGCCAGTTTGCAATAGCAGACAATAATAATGTCTCTAAACGACGCGAAGCTTCTTTTGGAACGAACTTTAAAATATTAAGCGCATTGTCAATTTTTTCTCCTCTAATTAGATCAGCAACTAAACGCATCTTTCTTGGTGTCGTTGGACAATTATTCAATTTAGCAAAATACATTGTCTTCTTTGCTTCCTTAATTAGTATTGCCCTCTCTCTTTTACGAACTCCCATAGCTTATAATTTTTTTCCTTTGTTCTTAGCTCCTGAATGACCACGGAATGATCTTGTAGGTGAAAATTCTCCTAATTTATGTCCTACCATATTTTCAGTAACATAGACTGGTACAAATTGACGCCCGTTATGTACTGCAATGGTTTGTCCAACAAAATCTGGAGTAATCATAGAAGCTCGTGACCAAGTTTTAATCACAGTCTTTTTATTAGACTCTATATTCTGTTGTACTTTTTTATCTAATTTAAAATGAACGTAAGGTCCTTTTTTTAATGATCTTGCCATAATTTCTTATTTCTTTCTACGTTCTATAATATATTTATTACTCGCTTTTGTTTTAGAACGGGTTCTATATCCTTTTGCAGGAATACCCTTTCTAGAACGTGGGTGACCACCAGAAGATTTACCTTCACCACCACCCATTGGATGATCTACTGGGTTCATTGCAACCGGTCTTGTACGTGGCCTTCTACCTAACCATCTTGATCTACCCGCCTTACCGGAAACTAACAATTGGTGGTCACTGTTTGAAACAGCACCAATAGTTGCAAAACAAGTAGTTAAAATTAAACGGGTTTCACCAGAGGGTAATTTAATTGTAGCGTACTTACCATCTCTTGCCATAAGTTGTGCAAATGCACCTGCACTTCGTGCCATAACAGCACCTTGACCAGGATGTAATTCAATACAAGAAATGATGGTCCCGAGAGGAATATTTGCTAAAGGCATTGCGTTGCCAATTTCGGGTGCGACTTTCTCGCCAGAGACTATATTTTGTCCTACCTGAAGTCCACTTTGTGCTATCACATATCGCTTTTCACCATCTTGATAATTTAGTAATGCAATAAATGATGTACGGTTTGGATCATATTCTATAGTTGCAACAGTAGCAGGAATTCCTGTTTTGTCACGTTTAAAATCGATAATTCGATATCTTCTTTTATGACCACCACCAATATAACGCATGGTCATTTTTCCTTGACTGTTTCTACCCCCAGTTCTTTTTTTCGGAGTTAATAAACTTTTCTCCGGCTTATCAGTTGTTATGGCGTCAAATCCATTTACAACTCTAAATCGCTGTCCTGGGGTGATAGGTTTTAATTTTCTTACTGACATTTTTGTCTAATTATATCTAAGTATTTCTTAGATGTTATCGTAAAAATCTATTGTATCACCTTCCGCCAATTGTACTATTGCTTTTTTATAAGCATTAGTTTTACCAGTTTGGACCCCCGTTTTTGTACTACGGGTTTTCCTATTTGGGCGGACATTTATAGTACGAACTTTAGAAACAGAAACATCATAAGCAGTTTCCACTGCTTTTTTGATTTCGATCTTATTTGCCTTAGAATTCACTACGAAACCATATCGATTAAAATCCTCAACATCGGCTGTAGCTTTTTCTGTAATAATAGGTTTAATTAAGATAATCATCGTTTCTATTTACTTAAGTTTGATTCAATTCCTTCTAATGAACCTTCAAACAGCACTAAACTGTTTGCATTCATAATTTTGTAAGTACTTAATTCTGAATTAGTTATGACTTCAGTTCTTTTCAAATTACGAGAGGACAAATATAGATTATTATTTGACTCTCCCAACACAAATAAAGATTTTTTAGTATCCAGTCCTAAAGACTTTAAAACCGATGTAAATTCTTGCGTTTTTGGCTCATCAAAACTTAAATCTTCAACCACAATAATTGCTTTTTCATTTGCTTTGATACTCAAAGCAGAACGACGAGCTAAACGCTTAAGGTTTTTGTTAAGTTTGAAAGAATAACTTCTTGGTCGGGGTCCAAAAATTCTACCACCACCTTTAAAAATACCAGACTTGATACTTCCTGCTCGAGCTGTACCAGTACCTTTCTGTTTTTTTATCTTTCTGGTACTTCCTACAATTTCAGCGCGTTCTTTTGCTTTATGTGTACCCTGTCTTTGGTTTGCAAGGTATTGTTTAACATCAAGATATACAGCATGATTGTTAGGCTCTATTCCAAACACTTCTTTAGAAAGGTCTACCTTTCTACCCGTGTCTTTTCCGTTTTTGTCTAATACTGCTATCTTCATTATTTCTGAATTGTTAAATAAGTGTTTTTATGACCGGGAACACATCCTTTAACTACTAGTAAGTTCTTTTCGGGAACTACTTTTAATACTCTAAGGTTTTGTACTTTTACTTTTTCATTTCCCATTTGTCCTGCCATTCGCATTCCTTTAAATACTCTTGCAGGATACGATGCTGCACCAATAGATCCAGGAGCTCTTAAACGGTTGTGTTGCCCATGAGTAGCTTGACCCACACCTGCAAAACCGTGACGTTTTACAACTCCTTGAAATCCTTTTCCTTTAGAAGTTCCTGAAACATCCACGAACTCACCTTCAACAAAATGCTCTACTGTAATAGTATCGCCCAATTTATACTCCTCTTCGAATCCTTGGAATTCAACGACTTTACGTTTTGAAACGGTTCCTGCTTTTTTAGCATGACCAGAGGCAGCTTTATTAGCAGTCTTTTTGTCATAGAAACCAAGTTGGAGAGCTTCGTACCCGTCAACCTCTTCGGTTCTGACTTGGGTAACAACACAGGGACCTACTTCGATAACTGTACAGGGAATATTCTTTCCGTTCTTGTCAAAGATGCTGGTCATTCCTATTTTTTTTCCAATTAACCCAGACATAATTATTAATTATTGATTATTAGTATTATTATTATTTCTGAAAAAACTTTTCAGTCTTCCTCACCTTAGGCGGAAATAAATCAGGGTCAAAACAAATTCAACCCTGAATATTATTTTGTTCCCGTTTTTCCTTCGCTATCAGCTCCGGACATGTTCTTTGAAACTTTCGTTTCAATTTAGATTCCGAATTTAATTCGGAATTAATTCACTAAATATTAGATCACACCTTAATCTCTACTTCAACACCGCTTGGCAATTCAAGCTTCATTAAAGCATCGATTGTTTTAGAAGAAGAACTATAGATGTCCAAAAGTCTTTTGTAAGAACATAGTTGAAACTGCTCTCTACTCTTCTTATTTACATGGGGTGAACGCAATACAGTAAATATTTTTTTGTGAGTTGGTAATGGGATTGGGCCCGTAACTACTGCACCTGTACTTTTAACGGTCTTAACGATTTTTTCAGCAGATTTATCCACTAAGTTGTGATCGTAAGATTTTAGCTTTATTCTAATTTTTTGACTCATTGCTGAAATATTAAACGTTAACGGTTCCTCTTACTGCTGCAATTACCTCTTCAGAAATATTTGAAGGTGTTTTTGCATAATGTGAAAATTCCATAGTAGATGTTGCTCTTCCGGAAGACAACGTTCTTAATGTGGTAACATAACCAAACATTTCAGAAAGTGGTACTTCTGCTTTTATAACTTTAGATCCCGAACGATCGCCCATATCATTTACATGGCCACGACGACGGTTAAGGTCTCCTACAATATCTCCCATGTTTTCTTCAGGAGTTAGAACTTCTAATTTCATTATTGGTTCTAGGATTACAGCACCTGCTACTTTTGATGCGGTTTTAAATCCTAGTTTCGCTGCTATCTCAAAAGATAATTGATCTGAATCCACATCGTGGTATGATCCATCTGTAAGAGTTATTTTCATACTGTCTACCTCGAAACCGGCTAGAGGGCCATTTTTCATAGCCTGTTTAAATCCTTTTTCTACAGAGGGTATAAATTCCTTAGGTATATTACCTCCTTTAATTTTATTTATAAATTCAAGACCGGGTTTATCCTTTTCTGCAGGTTCAAGAGTAAATACAATATCTGCATATTTACCACGACCTCCAGATTGTTTTTTATAAACCTCTCTATGTTCTGTGGTTTTAGTAACAGCTTCTTTGTATTCTACTTGAGGTTTTCCCTGGCTTACCTCAACTTTAAATTCTCGTCTTAAACGATCTACTATAATATCCAGGTGAAGTTCCCCCATCCCAGAAATAATAGTTTGACCAGAAGCTTCATCTGTACGTACTTGAAAAGTAGGATCTTCTTCAGCTAATTTTGCCAAAGCTATTCCTAATTTATCAACATCGGCCTTAGTTTTAGGCTCCACAGCGATACCAATTACCGGGTCTGGAAAGTCCATACTCTCTAAAACAATTGGGTGTTTTATATCGGTAAGGGTGTCGCCGGTTTTAATATCCTTAAAACCAACTGCTGCTCCAATATCTCCAGCCTCAATAAAATCTACGGGATTCTGCTTGTTTGCATGCATTTGGTAAATACGGGAGATTCTTTCTTTTTTTCCTGAACGATTATTTAACACGTATGAACCCGCTTCTAAACGTCCTGAGTAAGCACGGAAAAAAGCTAATCGCCCTACAAAAGGGTCTGTAGTAATTTTAAATGCAAGAGCAGAAAATGGTTCGTTAACATCAGGCTTGCGTGAAATTTCTTCACCAGTATCTGGATCCTTACCCAAAATCGCTACTTTATCTATTGGAGATGGTAAGTATCTACATACCGTATCTAATAAAAATTGAACTCCTTTATTTTTAAATGCAGAACCACAAATCATAGGTATGATAGACATATCCATAACTCCAGCTCTAAGTGCAGCATGAATTTCATCTTCAGTTATAGAATCTTCATCTTCTAAATATTTTTCAAGAAGAAGTTCATCATATCCTGCAACTTCTTCAATAAGTAATGCTCTATATTTAGATGTTTCTTCTTTTAATTCTTCTGGAATATCTATAATATCGAATGTTGCTCCCATATTTTCCTCATGCCAAATAATAGCACGATTTTTTATCAGGTCTATTATTCCTTTAAAATCTGCTTCATCACCAATTGGCAAAACGATTGGTACAGCATTTGAACCTAACATTTCTTTTACTTGTCTGCATACCATCATAAAATCAGAGCCTTGACGATCCATTTTGTTGACAAAACCTATACGGGGTACTTTATAATTATCGGCAAGTTTCCAGTTAGTTTCAGATTGGGGTTCCACACCATCAACTGCGCTAAATAAAAAAACTAAACCATCAAGTACACGTAATGAACGGCTTACTTCCACAGTAAAGTCAACGTGACCGGGAGTATCTATAATATTAAAATGGTATTTTTTAGTATCTTCAGTTGAGTTGCCCTTTTCCATGGGAAAATTCCAGGTACAGGTAGTAGCTGCTGAAGTAATTGTAATCCCTCTTTCCTGCTCTTGTTCCATCCAGTCCATGGTTGCGGCACCATCATGTACTTCTCCAATTTTATGACTCACCCCTGTATAATAAAGAATACGCTCCGTAGTGGTAGTTTTGCCAGCATCAATATGGGCAGCAATGCCTATATTTCTTGTATATTTTAAATCCCTTTGAGCCATTTCTTAGAATCTGAAGTGTGAAAATGCTTTATTGGCTTCGGCCATTTTGTGTGTATCAACACGTCTTTTAACAGCTGCACCTTCTTCTTTTGAAGCAGCAAGAATCTCTGCAGCAAGTTTTTGTGCCATTGACTTTTCATTTCTCTTTCTTGCAAAAAGTATTAACCATTTCATTGCAATTGAAATTTTTCTGTCTGGGCGTATTTGCCTTGGAATTTGAAATGTTGCTCCACCTACTCTACGGCTACGAACCTCTACGTGAGGCATTACATTTGAAAGTGCATCTTTCCATATCTCTAATGCTTTTTTCTCTTCATCTTGTTTTTTCTCTTCTACGATATCAATAGCATCATAAAAAACTTTGAATGCCACTGACTTTTTTCCAGCCCACATTAAGTTATTAACGAAACGAGTTACTAATTGATCTTCAAATTTTGGATCTGGTAAAAGTGGTCTTTTTTTGGCCTGTCTTTTTCTCATGTCTTCTTATTAAAAGTTTTAAATTTACTTTTTCGGGCGTTTTGTACCGTATTTAGATCTACGTTGCGTTCTGCCTTCTACACCTGCTGTGTCTAAAGCTCCACGAACAATGTGATATCTAACTCCTGGTAAATCTTTAACCCTTCCACCTCTAACCAATACTATCGAGTGCTCTTGTAAATTGTGTCCTTCACCCGGGATGTATGCATTTACCTCTTTACCGTTCGTCAACCTAACCCGAGCAACTTTACGCATTGCAGAGTTTGGTTTCTTAGGTGTTGTAGTATATACACGTGTGCACACCCCTCTTCGCTGAGGACAGGATTCCAAGGCAACCGATTTACTCTTCTTGGTTATTTTGGTTCTTCCTTTTCGTACTAATTGTGATATTGTTGGCATATAAACTTTTTATATAATAAAAAACCCCTTTTTAAAGGCTTGCAAAGGTATAAATAATATTAAATAATTCCAACCATAACAAATTAATTTTGACTACTGATTTATTTAATTGAATTCTATATATGAAAAATCCAGTTGGAGCGTTAGTTTTACAGCCACAAACACAAGTTTTTGAAACACTTTTTTTACATTTTTTTATACCTTAATATATATATAGGGTTTTTCTGTAATATGGAAGCACAGAATTTACACCTTTCTATAGAGGCAGAGAAACCAATTTCAGATGGGTTATTAGATTCATTAAATACCCAATTTGGTTTTAAAGATTATCTTTCACTAAAACGAGAGGTTGATACATTTCATTTTAAGCTGGAAAAAATAGGATATATTGAAAATGAATTGCAGTCACTTCAGAAAAAAAATGACAGTAGTTATGTAGCTATTTTCTTCTTCGGAAAGAAATACAATTCAATTAAAGTATTTTATTCAAAAAAAGATTTCGACAAAAAAGAACTTCTTCAAATTACTTCAGAAATAACAGATGATTATTTTATCCTCCACTTTGAAGAAATCGAATCCTCACTTCAAAAACTAAATACTTTAAAAACAGATAAAGGAAATGTTTTTGCGAAATTGAGATTAGAAAAAATAAAAAAAGAAAACAATACTTCCCTAAGTGCTCATCTTATCTTGGAGGGCGGACCAAAAAGAACCATAGATGCTATTGTAATAAAAGGGTATGAAAAATTTCCAAAGTCATTTTTAAAATATTATGCCGGAATTAAAACAGGGATAATCTTTAATCAAAAAAAAATAGTAACTAAAAGTGAATTGCTAAATACGCTGGGGTTTGTTAGCAATATTAAACCTCCTGAAGCTTTATTCAAAAGAGATTCTACTACCGTCTATTTTTATCTTAAAAAACAAAACAACAATCTATTTGATGGTATCTTGGGTTTTGCCACAGATGAAGAAACCCAAAAACTTAAATTTAATGGATATTTAAACCTAGAACTTAATAACAATTTAAATTTTGGGGAGCAGTTTATCCTCAATTATAAAGCAGACGGTAACGATCAACAAAACTTTAGAGTTAAAGCAAACCTTCCTTTTCTTTTTAGAACTCCATTTGGACTAGGGCTAGAACTCAAAATATTTAAAAGAGATAGCACATTTGTCACTACCGAACAACAGGTACGTATTACTTATCAAATAAATACATCATCAAATAGTTATATTGGGTATAAAAGTTACGACTCCAGCAATCTACAAGATGAAATTTTTGCGGGAACACCCATTGAAGATTTTAACTCCAAATTCCTCACCCTTGGAATTTCATATTCAAAAAAACAAAACAATACACTTTTTCCAATAAAAAGTCAAATAGCATTAGATTCTGAAATTGGTACCAGAGAGTTAAAAAACTCTAGGGAATCACAATTTCGTGTTTCTTCTATCTTCAGCTATATTTTCAATCTTAATTTTAAAAATTCAATTTATCTACAAAGTACTTCAAGTGTTTTATCAAGTGACACCTATTTAACAAATGAACTTTTTAGATTTGGCGGAATCAATAGTATTCGTGGATTTAATGAAAACAGTATTGATGCTTCACTTTATACAGTATTAAATACAGAATATAGGTATCAATTTAATGAAGGAATGTATTTACATAGTATAATAGATTTTGCCTATTTTGAAAATCAACCCTTATTACTAAAACAAAAGCTTTACAGTTTTGGCATTGGTATGGGGTTAAAAACAAAAGCCGGGATCTTTAAATTTAATATTGCTAATGGCAATTCCGATGACCAAGATTTCAGTTTTTCAAATACAAAGATTCATTTGAGTCTATCTTCCAGATTCTAAATTAAAATAGTAAAGCCCGATAATATAATACCCCCATCATTTTAACCTTTAAGAAGAAATATTTGTGATATTAACATTTTATTATCAACTTTGAAAACACCCAAAATATTCACAAATAATAGACCTGTACAAGCCAGAAGTTTTAAAATCTATCAGGCCATATGAAATAAAGGTTTAGCTTAAAGTTAAAAAAAACTAAAATTTAAGTTTAAAAAGTTGTGTATTTAACTTTTTATTGTGATTTTTGCGATTGGTTAATTCAAATAAATCATAAAATGAGAACAAAGTTTAGTGGAATTTTAACGCTGTTATTGGCGTTAGTGGTGCAGCTTACTTTCGCACAAGAAAAAACAATCTCTGGTTCGGTAACTGATAATACTGGCTTACCCCTACCGGGAGTTAATATTATTGTAAAGGGTACTAGTGAAGGCACACAGTCAGACTTTGATGGTAATTATACCGTCCAAGCAAATGTGGGTCAGACACTTGTGTTTAGTTACGTAGGATTCAAAACAGTTGAACAAGCTGTTACAACCGTTTTAAATACTTTCAATCTTCAAATGGTAGAAGATGCTGCTTTATTAGAAGAAGTGGTTGTTACGGCTCAGGGTATTAAAAGAGAAAAGAAAGCTCTTGGTTATGCTGTAAGTACTGTTTCAAGTGAAGAAATAGAACAAAAATCCGTAGCTGATGTCGCCCGTGTTTTAGCAGGTAAGACTGCTGGGGTTGAGATTATAAATCAAAACGGAATATCGGGTTCAGGTACAAGTGTGGTTATTAGAGGATTTACCTCTTTTAGTCAATCTAACCAGGCATTATTTATTGTTGATGGTGTTCCCTTTGATACGTCTACAAATGCACAAGGTAGCTTTGTAAATGGTAACGCTGGTTCCAGTAGGTTTTTAGATTTAGACCCGAACAACATTTTAAGTATAAGTGTATTAAAAGGATTGGCTGCGGCTACTCTTTATGGAGCAGATGGCAGGAATGGAGTAATTCTTATTACAACTAAAAATGGGGATACAGGATCTGTTGCTTTAAAAAATGAGGTGGAAATCACCCAATCTGTTTTCTTTAACGAAATAGCATCGCTACCCGACTACCAGAACAAATATGGTAATGGTTTTGATCAAGCACATGGATGGTTTTTTAGTAACTGGGGACCTAAGTTTGAAAAAGATGGCCTAGGAGGCTGGGGGCAATTTGTAGATGATGATGATTTAATTAATTCCAAGCCTTACCATTCTGATGGTACGCTTGCACATCCCTATTCTACTTCAGGTTCAGCTGCACATATTGGTTTTTTTCCTGAATTTGATGGTGCCAGAGTTCCATGGGTTCCAACAAATGCAGTTAGAGACTTTTTTAGAACAGGAGTAATTACTAATACAAATATAAATGTAAGAGGTAGTTCAGATAATGGCAAAGTTACCTATAATACAAACTTCAGTAACCTTGACGAAACAGGTTTTACACCTGGAAACAAATTAACACGTGTTACTTTTGGTATAGGTGGTAGAGCAGTACTATCTAATAAATTTACTGTTAATGGTACTATGAATTATTCGAAAACAGATTTCACATCACCTCCAATAGCAGCGAGTGGTGGAAGTAGTACTTTTGGTCAAGGATCATCTATATTTGGTGATTTATTCTACACTCCTCGAAATATTAATATTCAAGATCTTCCTTTTGAAAATTCGTTAGGTCAAAGTGTATATTACAGGCAGGATAATGGTATTCAACATCCTCTTTGGACTGTGAATAATGCTTCAACCGGACAGCTTACCAACAGATTTTATGGTACTGCTACTGTTCAATATGATTTTAACGATAACTTAAATGTTATTTATCGTGCGGGTATTGATTTTTATAACGAACGTAACACCTATTATCAAAATAAGGGTGGAGTGTCTAACAACGCAACAGCTAGAGTACTATTTGGCGTTTATGATGTCTGGGATAACAACAACACAATTTTCAATCACAACTTGATCTTAAGTGGTGATTATGATCTTACTGATGATATTGGATTACAATTTAACGTAGGTGCATCTTCGGTAAATAAACTTTTTGACCAAAATGGCTTAAGAAGTACCGGACAAATTGTTTATGGTTTCTTAAGACATAATAATTTTACCGCATATGATCCCGTTCAATTTACAGAAGAAAATAACACTATAGGTGTATATGGTTCTGCTTCGTTTGATTATGATAATTATGTTTATGCAACTGTTTCAGGAAGAAATGATTGGGTATCAAACTTTAGCCAAGATAATAGAAGTTTATTCTATCCAAGTGCAAGTTTGTCATTTATTCCTACTTCGGCTTTTGACGGCTTACGATCTGAAAACGGAATTAACTTCTTAAAACTAAGAGTAGGTTATGGTACATCTGCCGGGTTCGCCCCAGGGTTTCCAACTTCAACTACGTTAAGTACAAACGCTGTATACTTTATAGACGATGGTGGAAGCACATTAATACAAAACACTACTTCTTCAGTTTTGGCTAATCCTGATTTAAAACCAGAAAGAGTTGATGAAATAGAGGTTGGTGTAGAAGCTACTCTGCTTGCTAGAAGAATAACTTTAGATTTTTCTTACTATGAGAGAGAGACAAGAGACCTAATTGTAAGACAACCATTACCTCCTTCAGTAGGGTTTACTTCAACAAGAACCAATATTGGTAAAATTGAAGGTTATGGAATAGAAGCACAATTATCTATTGATGTATTGCGTTCAGATACCAATGGTTTTGAATGGACAACCGGTGCTATATTTACCAGTAATGAAACTGAAGTAACTGAATTAGTAGAAGGTACCGATCAAATTGTATATGCAGGTTTTACCAATTTAGGTAATGCTGCTCAAGTAGGACAACCCCTTGGTGTAATAGTTGGTACTGCTATTCTAAGACTTGACCAAAATAACCCTGCATTAGCAGGTAATGCTGTTGTTGATGGTATTGGTAATTATACTAATATAAGTCAGGATGAAAATGGATTAGTTCCTGTTATTGGAGATCCTAATCCGGATTGGACAATGTCTTTCACAAACACAATTAGATTTAAAAACTTTAGTTTAAGTGCATTAGTTACTCATATAAGAGGCGGGGATATGTATTCACAAACTATTTCTACATTATTAGGACGAGGATTGACAACTGATACTGAAGATAGATTAGGTACTTTCATTCTTCCCGGTATTAATTCAGAAACCGGAGAAGAAAACCAATTACAAATTAATAACTCAGATTTTTATTTTGGTAACATTTTTGCCGGGAATCTTAATGAGTTAGAAGTATATGATGCTTCTGTCGTAAGATTACAAGAAGTATCTTTAGGATATAGTTTCACCAGCAAGATGCTTGAGAAAACTCCTTTTGGATCTTTTTCAATAACAGCTTCTGGTTACAATCTATGGTATGATGCCTATAATATGCCAAGTGGAATTAATTTTGATCCCAACGCTGCTGGTATTGGTATCGGTAATGGTAAAGGATTCGAATATTTAACCGCTCCTAGTTCTAAAAGATATGGATTTAGCGTTAAAGCAACATTTTAATAAGAAAAAAATAATATATCATGAAAAAATTAATAAAAATAATACCTTTAGTTCTTATAGTTTTTCTTGCTTCTTGTGAGACAACTGAATTGGACCTTGCAACTAATCCAAACGAATTAACAGAAGATAACGCGAATGTAGATTTTCTTTACAACTCAATCCAGGTTGAGTCTGGAAGATGGATACAAAGTTTTGGAAATAGAGGAGGAGACATGACTCGTGTAAGTTATATGTTTGGTAGAACTTACTTAAGTAACTATGAACCTCCAAGTTCAGATTTTGTTTGGAGACAAGCCTATCAACGTATCTTTACAGATATTGTGATAATGAAGGGATTGGCAGAAGAAAATGAACAATTTGCTCATATTGGTATGGCACAAGTACTTCAAGCTTTTATTTTAGCTACTCTAGTTGACTTTTATGGGGATGTTCCTTGGACCCAAGCTTTAGACCCTGTTGAATTTCCAAACCCTGTAGCAGATTCTGGAAGTAGTGTATATGATGCTGCTTTGGGATTACTTGATGAAGGCATTTCAAATTTAAATGCTGGTTCTACACTTCCTGAATTTGATCTATTTTATAGTGGAGATTTAGCTGCCTGGGTAAGAGCTGCAAATACTATTAAATTAAGGCTTTATCTTAATAGAAGATTAGTGGATGGTAGTGCAATGGGCAATTTTAATCAAATAATAAATTCCGGTAATTATATTCAAAATACTTCTCAGGATTTTCAATTCAGATGGGGTACTCAAAACGTAAATCCGGGAGAATCAAGACACCCTCTTTATAGTACTGATTATTCCAGTACAGGAGCAGGTAATTATCAATCTAATTGGTTAATGGACCATATGATAGTAAATAATGACCCAAGAATACGTTATTATTTCTTTAGACAAGTTGGATGTACACCAGGTAATATTGATATTAATGGCGTTATGTGTCAAACTAATCAACAAACATTAATTTGTTCGGATATAACTCCACCTCCACATTATCAAGGGTTCCCTTATTGTAGCTTACCTTTTGGATATTGGGGTAGAGATCATGGAAACGATGAAGGTATTCCACCAGATGGTTTTACAAGAACTACAGCAGGTGTGTATCCTGCAGCAGGAAGATTTGATGCCGATTATTTTATTAATGATCCGGCTAATGCAAGAGTTGGGCCTGACCTTGGAGGACAAGGTGTTGGAATCACTCCTGTTATATTAGCTTCTACAGTAGACTTTATGATTGCAGAATCAAGAATAATTAATAATGATTTTGCCGGAGCTCTAAGTGCTATAACTGACGGGATATCAAAATCTTGTAATAAAGTTCAAGACTTTGGAAGTAGAGATACTACTGTAAGTTCTGATGACTGGGATACATACGGTACAGATGCTACAGATACAGCAGTTTATATTGCAGATATTCAATCTAAATATAACAGTGCTAATAATAGTGGAAAGTTTGATATTTTAGGAAATCAACTTTTTGTAAACCTATATGGTAATGGTATTGATGCTTATAATTTTTACCGTAGAACTGGATATCCTACTACGTTACAACCATGTATTGAGCTAAATTCCGGTGCGTTTACGAGATCATTCTTTTATCCTGCTAACGAGGCTAATACTAATTCAAGTATTAGTCAAAAACCAGATCAAAAAGTACAAGTATTTTGGGATACAAATCCAGGGTTTCCTTCATTCCCATTTTCTAATTAATAAATAAATAAATACGATATGAAAAATTCAATTTATAAATTCTTTTTAATAACGCTAACCTTTACTACATTTTCATGTTCAGATAGCAGCGACCATATAATAGATGTATTGTTAGATACTTTTACTACCGGTGCCTTTATTAGAACACTAGAAATAATATCTGATGAACTTGATCTTAACGATACCAGTAGTTTTATGGAGATTGTTGTTGAGGAACAAGACGAAGAGTTTGGAGGATTGTTAGAAAATTTAGAAATATGGGTTACCTTTATTGACAGAAGTGACGATACTAATAATACGGTTGAGGTCTTAGCAAGAACCTATCTTCGTTCAGATTTTACAACGAGTCCTAATGGTTTGCCTATGACAACATTAATGTTTACATATGATGAATTATTAACTATAACTGGAGCAGATCAATCTATTATTGCTCATAACGATCAAATGGATCTTAGATTGGTTTTAAATTTAACAGATGGAAGATCATTTACCAATTCTGATGTAAATGGTAATGTAAGTGCTGGATTATTTTTCCAGGCACCATTTTTTTATAGCATAAAAATTAAAAATTAATAGATATATTTAATCATTTTTTTTTCAAGCGGGAATTTCTTTTTTAGAAATTCCCGCTTTATTTTTGTGTATATTTTTATTTATCAGGCAAATGGATAAAACATCACTTATATTCGGAATTTACCCAGTATTAGAAGCCCTCAATGCTAATACTACTATTGATAAGGTATTTATTCAAAAAGGAATTTTGAATCCTAATATCGAAGCTATAGTCCAAAAAACTGAAAAAAGAGACATTTCAATATCTTATGCTCCTAAAGAGAAATTAAACAGACTAACAAAAGGGAATCATCAAGGAGTAATTGCTATTACCTCCCCTATTTCATTTCACTCTTTAGAAAATATAATTGAATCAACTCTAACAAAAAAGAAGAATCCACTTTTTTTAATATTAGATCAAATAAGTGATGTACGTAATTTTGGAGCCATTATTCGAACAGCGGAATGTACCGGAGTAGATGCTATTATCATACAGAAAAAAGGTGGGGCTCCAGTATCTGGTGATACCGTAAAAACGTCAGCCGGAGCAATATTTAAAGTGCCTATTTGTAAAGTAGATCATATAAAAGATGCTATTTTTTATTTACAGGCATCAGATATAACCATTATTGCAGCCACAGAGAAAACAGAAAATAGTATTTATACTTTAGATTTAAAAAAACCACTTGCTGTAGTTTTGGGTTCTGAAGGGAAAGGAGTATCAAAGTCTATTTTAAATCTTGTAGATAATAGAGCTGCTATTCCTTTATTAGGCGAAATAAATTCGTTAAATGTTTCGGTGGCTTGTGGCGTCTTTTTATATGAAATAGTACGGCAAAGAAATCTATAACTCCTCATTCTTGTTATTTGAATCTTTTTTAAAAGTATACCGTATTCTTATAGAGGATGGCCTATTATTTTCTTCATTTTCCGGAGGAGTTTCAATAAAATTACCATCGTCATCAAAATGTTTTAAAAATTCATCTTCTTCCGGTAAGTAATCTTCGTGTTCCCATTCATATTTTGTGTTTTCAATTGGATTCTTTCTGAATAAAATTGAAAAAACGAATCCTACAATAAGACCTGATAAATGTCCTTCCCAAGATATTTTAGGATCAATAGGAAAAACATACCATAAGAAACCACCATAAAGAAACACTACAACTAAAGACAATGCAATAAGCTGATATTGTTTAGAAAATATGCCTTTAAAAAGTAAAAAAGCGGTTAACATATATATAACACCACTCGCGCCAAGGTGCAAGGCTGGTCTGCCAATAAGCCAGGTTAGAAATCCTGTTAGTAGCATTCCATAGAGTAATACTTTCCAACGTATGTTTTTATAAAAATAAAAAAGTGCAATACTTAAAACCAGAAGGGGTATTGAGTTGTTAAATAGATGATTAATATCACTGTGGATAAATGGACCGAATAGAATACCTCTTAATCCTTCAAATTTTCGAGGATATATTCCTAAATAGTTAAAGTCCCAATTAAATCGTGTTTCAGCCCAAAAAACCGTTACAATCAAAAAAAGAAAAAGTAATGGGAAAATTATGACCTTAGTCGAAAATTGTAATTCTTTATTATCTGACATGGTTTTCTACTATCAAAAAACAATCCTTAAATCAAATTTATGATAAAATGTCAGAGAAAAGGCTTTTTTTATATTGTACTTTTACAATCATGAATACACCTCTTGCAGAACGCATAAGACCCAAAACGATAGAAGATTTTTTATGTCAGGAACATTTGGTAGGAACTCATGGTGCTATTACTGCACAATTAAAAACAGGTGTACTTTCCTCAATGATTTTCTGGGGGCCACCAGGAACAGGAAAAACAACCCTTGCAACAATTATTGCCGATCAAACTAAAAGACCATTTTATACTCTAAGTGCTATTGATAGTGGTGTTGCCGCCGTTAGGCAAGTAATCGAAAAAGCTAAAAAAAGTGATACTCTGTTCTCTACAGAAAGCCCCATACTTTTTATAGATGAGATACACCGCTTTAATAAATCACAACAAGATTCATTATTAGGGGCAGTAGAAAAGGGATTGATTACCCTCTTTGGTGCCACTACCGAAAACCCGAGTTTTGAAGTAATTCCTGCTCTTCTCTCACGTTGTCAAGTATATGTACTAGATCCATTTAGTAAAAAAGATTTGGAAACGTTATTAAAACGTGCTATTAAAAAAGATGAGATATTAGCACAAAAAAATATAATACTTAAGGAAACCGAAGCAATTATAAGGCTTTCAGGCGGAGATGCTAGAAAACTTTTAAATATTCTGGAATTGGTTGTACTATCAGATCAACCTTCCAATAAAGCAGGAAAAGGTAGTATAGTTACCATTACCAATGAAATGGTTCAACATATAGTTCAGAAAAATACAGTTTTATACGATAAAACAGGGGAGCAACATTACGATATAATATCAGCTTTTATAAAATCTATTAGGGGTAGTGACCCAAATGCTGCTGTATATTGGTTAGCACGTATGATAGAGGGTGGTGAAGATGTTAAATTTATCGCCAGAAGGCTTCTTATTTTAGCATCTGAGGATATAGGGAATGCAAATCCAACTGCTTTGGTACTAGCAAATAACACATTCCAAGCTGTATCTACAGTAGGATATCCCGAAGCTCGTATCATTTTAAGTCAATGTGCTATTTATCTAGCTTCTTCACCAAAAAGTAATGCTTCATATACAGCAATTTCAAAAGCCCAAAAACTTGTGAAACAAACCGGAGATTTATCTGTTCCTTTTTCTATTAGAAATGCTCCTACAAAATTGATGAAAGAACTAGGTTATAGTAAAGCTTATCAATATGCACATGATTTTGAGGGTAATTTTACTCCACATGAATTTCTTCCTGAAGAAATAAAAGGAAATACTCTCTATAATCCAGGTTCAAACACAAAAGAAAATACTATTAAATCGTATTTAAAAGTTCTTTGGAAAGATAAATACAATTATTGACGAATTTTAAATACCACAGTTTTTTCATCATTAATCCCACTAATAAGATATTTATTCCCAGATTTCTGATGCTCTATTATTAATAATGACTTAGCATTGCCAGAAATATATAAGCCACTTTCAATAAAACTTAACGCTTTATATCTGTCTTGTTGTGATAAAAGAACAATCCCTGTTCCCATATCCAGACGAGGTGTTTCAACTTCAGTATTATATATATTTCCTAAAATAATAGCATCTTCATATCCGTCATTATTAAGGTCGATAAAAACGGTATTAAATATAGGAGCAGTCTGTGCAAGTGAAGGTAAAAAAACTTTATCAAACTTTCCTTGTCCTTTATTTATTAAAATAAGAGACTTAAATTGTGTTGCTTCTTTTTTATATGATGAATCAAGTTTATCGCCATAGATGTCATATAATGAAGCGTTTGCAAATGAATTATATGTTTGAAATTTATCAACAATAAAAGGCATTTGCTGGGAAGAACATTCAAGACCCCGAGAAGGGACATCCCTTCCGTTATATTGATTACTCAACACAATATCGAAGGTGCCATTGTTATCAAAATCATTTCCAAATACCTTAAGAGGACTATAATTTGTAGCTTTATATTTAATATTTGTACCAACATTTCCAATAATATAATCTTTTAAACCATCATTATTAATATCTGTTTCAGATACAGAAAACCACCATCCTTTTTCATTGTTTAAACCACTCTTTACCGAAATATTTTTAAAAGTGCCAAATTCATTTCTAAAAATTCCGATAGGACTCCACTCTCCTACTGCAATAAAATCTACCCAACCATCATTATCGAAATCAGTTGCTATTATCTGATTAATAATTCCAAAATCGATTAATTGAGGGGCTATCTCTCTTGTGACATTTGTAAAACTTCCCGAATCATTACGCAAAATAAATGACCTTGCCGCCATTGGATAGTTCTGGGGAATAATGCGGTTTCCAATAAGTAAATCCAAATCACCATCATTGTCATAATCAATAACAGCGACAGATTTTCCACTTTCAGCAAGGGCGTTAATCGTCTTATCTTTTGACTTTGTAAACCTTCCAGATCCATCATTTATATATAATCTATCTGTGTAATTTTTTGAAAATTGTTTAAATTCATTACCCCCGCTTACTACATATAAATCGTTATCACCATCATTATCTACATCAAAGAACACAGCCTCCATATCTTCATAAGCCTTATCCAACACAAGACTTTTTGAAGTATGAGCTATAAACCCAGAATCGGTTTGAATAAATAATTGTCCCGGTTGGTTAGCTGCTCCCCCGATAAATATATCATCTCTTCCATCTCCATTTATATCACCTTTGGCCATATATGGACCAAAAGTTGATTGTTTATAAGGTAATAAAACTTCTTTTTCAAAATCATTATAAGAATTTTCTCTATGGATAAAATTAATCCCTAAATTATTAGTTACAGATTCAAAATAAATTTTATTATTAGCTTTTATAAATGTTTTATTTGCATTAGTTTCTTTAAATACAACTTCGGTATTAATAGAAAGGTTATACTTCTCTTCAAATTTTCCAGAAAGCCAAACCACACGAATAGTATCAATTTTTTCTGTATTTCCAATACCAAAAAATGCATCATTTTGAGTTGCAGAAAGGTATCCTTTAACTCTTTTGGTTTCTATAAATTGCACCTTTTTACCTATAATAACAGTAACCTTGGCAAAAGGTTCAGATGTTTTTCCTTTGGTAATAACTTTTATATAATTATTTAGGCCTTTTTCAATAGTATTATTTTTATACAAAAAAGCTTCAGAATTAATATTACTCACCACCAAATCTAAATCTCCATCATTATCTAAATCGGCATAGGCTGCACCATTTGAAAATGAGGGATTATAAAGACCCCAATTATTTGTTTCATCAGTAAATTGCAGGTTTTTTTGATTCCAATATATAATATTTGATAACTTTTCGGAAGGTAATGCATCGTATAAACGCTGTTTTATTTCAAGGGGAACCTTTCCATTATAGGCTTGTTTTACTTTAACTATCTGTATGCGCATATCATTGTCTAGTGCGTAGCGCCTATACCCATTTGTAACATATATATCTTTATAGCCATCAAAATCAAGATCCACTATAAGGCCAGCCCAACTCCAATCGGTTTTTGAAAGTCCAGCTTGCTGAGAAATATTGTGAAACTTATTATTACCCATGTTTAATTGAAGCGAATTATACATGTATTGATATGGCATGTTTAATTTATCTACAAGCAATGAAAATCGTTTCTGGTTCATGGAAGCCATAAGTGTTTTTGCTCTAACATGGTCGCTTGATGCCATATCTAATACAAAAATATCTTGAAGTAAATCATTGTTTATATCGGCTATATCTACTCCCATTCCGTAGAAAGAAACTTGATTCAATTGCTCTTTAATCTCATTTGAAAATGTTCCGTTTTTATTGTTTATATATAAAGCATCTGGTATGTAATAATCGTTAGCTATGTATATGTCTAACCAACCATCATTATTGATATCACTTACTGTTACTCCTAATCCAAAAGAAGCGTTCAAAACCCCGGCTTTCTTAGAAACATCTGTAAATATTCCATTGTTGTTTTGATATAAATGTGTAGCACTATTATATAAATTTGAACTAATTTTCATCAGATTGTAAAAGGAATTGGGATCTAGACCATAAAATTCATTTTCATTGGATACTAAACAATCCAGATCTCCATCATTGTCATAATCAAAAAATACAGACTGTGTACTAATTCCGTTATCATTGAGACCAATTTCTTTACCAATTTCCTTAAATGTGAGATCTTTTTGATTGATAAAAAGCAAATTTTGTCTGTTCTTGCTTTGTTTTGGTCCTCCCTGAGATATATATATATCCATCCATCCATCTCCATTAACATCTGCAAATGTTACTCCATTTGCCCATTCTTTTCCAATGTTTATTCCAGCCTTTTCGGATATGTCTTCAAAGACCAAATTTCCTTTATTGAGATATAATTTATTTTCAACTTGATTACCGGTAAAGAAAATATCTTTTAGACCATCATTATTAATATCTTCAATACCTACTCCTGCCCCATTATAAAAAAAATCGTAGTCAAATAAATTCTCCATGGTAGCAATATTCTCTTTTAGAGTATTGGAAAATTTTATTCCGCTTGCAGAAGAAGGAATATTTTCGAATAAATTGTTTCGTAGAATATCATTGTTTATCGATATGTCATTTTCCTTTTTTTGTTCTTTTGAGGATTCTTTTTTGTCAGAATTACAAGCAAAAGAAAGCATTACAACAACTATCCAAAAATATTTCATTGTGATACTAATCTTTATTTTATATCAATTTTAAACTTCATTATTACTAATTCGGTCTCTCCTTCAACTTTCCTTTCAATTACAAATCCCTGCTCAGTTTTATAACCGACACCATTAAATTTAGAAGTAGCAACCAAAAATATATTTTTTACAGAAGTAGGCTTTATTTTACCAATATTTATGTCCTTATACATAACAGAAAATCCTTTCTCTAAAGGAATTAATAAATATGCATCGTTAGAGTAAGAAAATGTGTTTTGCTTTTTTACAGTCGTTTTAATCTCCGAATTTGAGGTTGTAACAATATATAATTCAGTGTTTTCAATAGCTGTTGGTTCTTTGTTAGACACAATACTTGAAACGACAACTGCTTCACTTTTTACTTTATTTCCTGTTTTTACAGGAATTTCAGATACCATTTCATTTTCAATAACTGTTGTATTCGCATTTTGGTTTACCTTAAGTGAACTAATACTATTAAACGATTTTCGAACAGCTTCATGATAAGCTTTTTTATATTCTTTTAATTTACTTTTCCCTTCAACACTTCGGAATACTTCCTCTCCATTACAATCTTCTAAAATCACTGAAATTTTAGTGTAAATAAATCCTGAAGTATATTCTAAATTACTCCAAAGCCCTTCACATCGTTTAAAATTATCGGGTATTTCATTATTAAAATATGCATTAAACCCGTATTTGTTAAAGAGAAATTTTGTGAAAGAATTTAATTGAAATTGATCTTTCTCACTTAAAAAATTATATTGCAATGGAACCACAACATATCTATAATCATTTAAAGATTTTTGAGAAAAACTATTTGATACAAAGCCAGTTAAGAAAAAAACAACAAAATAATATCTTCTCATTCTTCGTCAATTTTTATATTAAAACCTAACTGTAAAGATATGCTTTTTGCTTTTGCCAGGTTTCCGTATCTCAGCAAATTGTCGGCAGCTATATAAAAATTGAATTTCCCCAAATCGGTAACAAAACCCAATCCCAAATTAGTAGTTGAATACGAATCTATAGTATAGGTAGCTTTAGCAGAAATATAATCTGTAAACCTTCGATAATAAAATAAAGTCCCTGCCATTTGTGCGCCTTTTGGTCTGGAAATACTGTAAAACTGGAGTCCTACAGATTGATCTCGGTCTATACCTGAGTTAATATTCCTACAATCACATTCTGCGTTATTCCCAATTATCTTTCCAAAATTGTAGGAGAGACTTGCATTTAATTTTAACGGCCGAAATTGGGTATAGGAGTTATAAAGTGTATCGATGGGTATTTCTCTTTCAATTTCATCTTCCAGATCATCCCAATAGGGTGGAGCCGGTTCTCCTATGTTTAAAGGTGGAAATAGAAGCTCAATCCCATTTAGTGTATAATTTCCACTAACATGATATGTTTCTACATCCTTTGTGTGAAAAATGGCACCAAAGTCTAAAATACTGGCACTTGCCGTAAATTTGTCATTTATATCATAGGTTCCACCAATATCGACCCCTAATCCAATATTACCACCAAAAAAAGCTCGTCCTAATATTTCACCAATTACTTGCGAGGACCCGTTTAATTCTCTTAATGATGCAAATCCAGACGTTTCTACAGTTATATCTATATCTTGTACTGTATGTTCATAAATATTAATGGTTCCATCTCCCAAGTGTGTGACAAAAGTACCATTGTTATTGGTACTTCGATAACTAATCAAACTCGAGTAGATCTTTGCTCGAATCCCTAAAATAAGTTTATTTGTTACCTGTTTGTTAGCTCCAAAATGGAAAACAGTCATCAAATCTCCAGTGGTACTAATTTCACCCAAATCAAATTCATAATCTATATAATCCCTATTTCCCTCCCATGCTAAAATGGCAAGATCTCTCGGAAAATAACTAATAAAGTCGAATTCTTGATATATCCCACCTGAAAAATAAATTTCGTTTTGAGCTCTCCATCCAAAATTAATAATCTCTAATTGTTGGGTGACTGTAAAAAAGTCTGTGTTTTTTAACTCAAATATCTTTTTTCGAATACGTTCATTAATATCCCCACCCGAATCTTCAAAAATATCAAACACTGAAACTCCAGAAGATCCTCCATTAATGTGAATTTGTGAAAAGAAGGGTATCCCAAAATGATATTTCTGAGTAACCGAAATTTTACCTCCTGGATTTAACAGCAACGACTGTGGAATTTCTTCCACCCCATATAGCAATTGTTTATTTTGTGCAATTGACATTATAGCCCATAGAGCGAATAAACAAGTTAGTACTTTTCGCATTGCATTAAAATTCTAGGTAGTATGTAGTTTTAGACTGAAGATTTAGTATACCTTCTAAGTTTGCATTTGAAGATGGTATAGTTACTGAAACCACAACTTTGTCAGATTGTGTCAAATCAATAATATCATCACCCTCTACATTCTGAATAAACTCAGTAACTATTGGCATTTGTAGGCTTCCTTGAATTACTGAAATTTGCGTTGTGAGGGTAGTATCATTATCCTCACTTAAAAATCGAATGTCAACCAAAAAATCTCTTGGAATGCTATTGTTGAATCTATAGAAAAACTCAGCTCTAATAAGGCTTTCCTGGATTTCAGTATCATCTAAAATTCGGATTTCGGTAGTATCCCGTATGGTCAGGATTTCGGTAGAGGACGTTTCATCAAAAAATTGTCTTGCATCAATATTAAAATATATAAAATCTACCTCTAATATTGGAGTAAGGGCAATATCTTCGGCTTGATCGAAGTCTGTGTCTTTTATACAAGCAACAAAAAAAAATAGCATAATAGCACCTATAAAAAATAAGTTAAGATTTTTTTTCACGGTTGGGGATTTAATATGTAACGTGCTTTGTTAAGATAATATTATAATTATAAAAAGTTTCTTATCTCTTCAAGGCTATAAATCATTCTATTGCAAGTGGGAATT
This sequence comes from Bacteroidota bacterium, assembly GCA_022562895.1. Taxonomy (GTDB): domain Bacteria; phylum Bacteroidota; class Bacteroidia; order Flavobacteriales; family Flavobacteriaceae; genus Marifrigoribacter. The sequence continues at coordinate 71,463 of JADFOK010000001.1, forward strand.
TTAGACTTTCTATGGTTATAAAACAGTGTTTTCATCCCTACAGCTTCAGCACCTAAGATGTCGGCTTCAAAGGTATCCCCTATCATAATACTATTTGAGGCATTCACATTTGCTTTCTTTAAAGCTGAAGAAAAAATCATTGGATTTGGCTTTTTTACTCCTACTTCCTCTGAAGTGGTTACGGTAGAAAAGTGTTTTTTTATTCCGCTGTTTTTAAGTTTTAAAAGTTGTACTTCTTCAAAACCATTTGTGATAATATGAAGTATGTATTTTTCAGTTAAATAATTCAAAATCATTTCAGCTCCATTAAAAAGGTGATTATCTAAAGGAAGTTCTTCTATGTAAGATATTGCTAATGCATCAATAACCTTAGTAGGAAAAACCATATTAAAGGTTTTAAATGTTTCTGAAAGCCTACCTCTTCGCAATTCCTGTTTACTCACTTTTTCCTCACGAAAAAGTTTCCAGTAATTAAAATTTATCGGTTCGTAAACTTTAATAAAAGTTGATATCTCAATATCAATATTGTATTTAATAAAAACTCTATTAAAAGCTAACATAGAGTTTTTATCAAAATCCCAGAGTGTATGATCGAGATCAAAAAAAACATCTGTAATATTTTTTAGTCCCATAACGAATAATAATTACATAATGGTAATAAAATATATGGCTTTTAAATAAAGTTGAAAAAAACAAAAAATAAAATCACCATGTTTTAAGCCTTGAACCTATTTTGTTTTATCATACTGTTGAAGTTTTTCTGTAAAAAGAGATCGCCAAACCTTATTTTTTGAAATTGGAGTAAAATCTTTATTTGTGAAAAACATTGAAAAAGTTCCATTTACCTCCTTTACCGAAGCTATTATTTTTTCAACTTCGTATATTTTTACTGAATCTTTTTTATCTTGCATTGCTATTGTTGTCAAGGCCAAAGGATGAATGATTAAAGGGGTATTTATCTCATAATCAAGGTCATAAAACAAAAAAGGGGTACAAGAACCAGCACGAAAACCAACTGTATTTTCATATACCATAGTAAAATCTCTTTCTATTTCCAACTCTACTAAATTGCGGTATATCTCCGGTAAATTTACAAGATATTGTGAATTCATTGAACTTATTAAGTTTCGATTTGTGATGTTCTCTAATTGCTTTTTTTCCTTTTTTAAAATTTCAAAATCCGAAAACGAAATTGTTGAAAAAATAAGTCCTACCTGCTTATAATCCGCAATAAATTTTATAAGCTCTTTTATTTTTTTTCTTTTTGAATTAATGCCTTCATTAAAAATATTATTATCGCCTAACAAAAAGAAGATTGAAAGGTTTATACTACTTTTTTTAACCCTATCTATTATCCAATTAAATGTATTATATGGATCTTCTTTAAATCCTAATAATACGCGTGTTCTCCTAAAGTTCCTTCTAATTCTAAACTTTAAAAAATCGTTAGCATATCCCGCTAAAGAACGAAATAACCCTTTTTGTTTAAAAGCAAAGGGCTCATAAACTCCTATAACATTGTGAATTATCATTAATCTTTGAGGAAATTTCAAATAGGGAAAATGTAGTTGTAATACTTTTTTAAATTTATATGCCCAAATATCTACTACGGGTTGTTCTAAAAACTTCTCTCTAAAGGCCAAACTCTCTGAAACCGGGAAACGCCCTTTCTCGTCTTTTACATGAGGTAGATATTCCTCATACCTGCTCAACAAATAAAAACTTGCTGAAAAAATATCGAAAGGCAAAGCACTTTTATCATGTACTGAAAAAAAACATTTTGTTTCTTCCCATTCTTTTACAGTAATTTCAATACTCTCAAATCCCTGTTGAGTTAAAAGTCCATGAGATTGCAAAAACAATTCGTTTCCTAAAGGTTGTTTTCCATAAGATAGTTTAGGTCCGGTATGTGAAATAAATTCTTCAATTACATAGGTAAACTCAACTTCAACACCTAATATTCGCAAACAAATATGTTTGAAAATGTAATTTATTCTTGTGGAAGGTTTTTGTATGTAAATTAATAGCATAAAGGTATTACAAGAGGTTATCGTCTGCAAAGCTAAAATAAGCTTTTTCAGTAATAATAATGTGGTCCAACACTTTAATATCCAGACTTTCTCCTGCAGTTTTAATCTTTTGAGTGAGTTGTTTATCTGCCAGACTGGGTTGTAGGGTACCCGACGGATGATTATGAACTAAAATAATTCCTACCGCACCCAGTTGCAGTGCATTTTTAAGTACAATCCTAATATCAACTAATGTCCCGGTTATACCTCCTTTACTGAGCTGTGTTTTTTGTAACACCTTGTTGGAATTGTTTAAATATACGATCCAAAATTCTTCGTGTGGTAACTCCCCAATTAAGGGTTGCATTAACTCAAAAACCGAATTACTTGATGTAATTTTCTTTTTCTCCAATACATCTTCTTCCCTTCGGCGGCGACCCAATTCTAAGGCCGCAATAATAGAAATAGCTTTGGCATTTCCTATTCCCTTAAATCCCGTTAAATTTCGTATAGATAATTTTCCAAGTTCGTTTAAATTATTCTCTATAGATGCCAAAATTCGTTGGCTCAACGCAACGGCACTTTCATTACGATTTCCGGATCCAATTAATATGGCTATAAGTTCTGCATCACTAAGTGTACTTCTACCTTTTTGCAACATCTTTTCTCTTGGTCTGTCATCCTCACTCCAATTTTTTATAGAAAAGGGTGTTATTTTGTATTTCAAAATCTATGGAAATAAAAATAGGGGAGACTATAAAGATAATAATGTATATTTAATCTGATATAAAAGAAAACATTTTATGTTATGAATTCCTTATTTGAAACAGAATCCCTACAAGAAATAGAAAGTAGAATAGATAAACTAGATGAAAAAACCGAACCAAAATGGGGGAAAATGAATGCAGGACAAATGGCTTATCATTGCCAGTTTCCGTTACGTGTTGCTTTAAATAAGGAAGACTATAAAATGAAACCCAATTTTATTTTAAAATTATTGTTTAAAAAATATATGTACAACGATAAACCTTGGCGAAAAAGCCTACCTACTCTTCCAAAATTCAGAGTGACAGAAAATAAAAATTTAGAAAAAGAGAAAAATAAATTATTACTTCTTATTCATGAATTTCACGAAAAAAAAGAGCAAGACAAATGGATTGCACACCCTGTCTTTGGAGAATTTACAACTGAGCAATGGGGGCAAATACAATACAAACATTTAGATCATCATTTAACACAGTTTGGAATTTAACTGTATTCTACTAAACATAATCCATCTAAAGACAAGCAAACAACTGCCTGCCTTGAATTACATTATTATACACCTCATAGGATAAATGTGAAGATCAATTAAGAGCAAAAGAAGAACTGATTAAAGTTAATAGGTGAAGTATTGAAAAATTTATACAATATGTTTAATTAATAAGCCCTTTTACCTTTTCAAAATCCAGTCCCCCATAATTACCACTACTCATAAGCAGTAAAGAAGTATTTTTAAAATCTTGAGAAAATAAATATTGTTTAAAATCATCTGGGTTGGTATAAATAATAAGGTCTTTTCGTTGAAAGGCATCGGCTATTTGCTCAAGTTTTATTTCATTCAATTTTTTAATCTTTACTGCGTGAGGAGAGTAAAACACAACAGCTGTATCTGCTGCGTCTAAAGCACCTTTATATTCTTTTAAAAATTCGGGATTTAAACTGCTGTAAGTGTGTAATTCAAGACAAGCAATTAGTTTTCGGTTAGGATACTGATTTTTAACAGCTTTCGTGGTAGCCTCTACTTTTGAAGGTGAATGTGCAAAGTCTTTGTATGCAATACTGATATCACTTTCGGCTATCTTTTCTAAACGGTTACTGGCTCCTTGAAATGTTGCAATAGCTTCGTAAAAATCATCTTCATCAATTCCCATATGTTGACTAATCCACTTAGCTCCTGCTAAATTATTTAAGTTATGTTTTCCAAATATTTCAATAGGCATGGATCCTTCTTTAGTTTCAAGAAAAGTAATTCCATTTTTTACTTCATATTCAGGAGTATGGTATGGAAATTTTTTTATTGTATTTTCAGAAGCTTCTACTATATTTTTTACTTCAAGGTCTTCTTCATTATAAGTTATACTTCCACCCTTTACGATAGAGTCCACAAAAATTTTGAATTGCTCTACATAAAAATCATAGCTTGGAAACACATTAATATGATCCCAAGCAATTCCACTTACCAAAGCTATATTGGGTTTATACAAATGGAATTTTGGGCGTCGGTCCAGTGGAGAACTTAAATATTCGTCCCCCTCTAAAACAATAAAGTCATTAGTATCGGTCAATTTCACCATAATATCAAAACCATCTAACTGGGCACCTACCATATAATCTACTTCTTTATTGTGATAATGCATCACATGTAAAATCATTGAAGTAATAGTAGTTTTACCATGACTACCGCCAATTACAACTCGTGTTTTATGTTTAGATTGCTCGTATAAAAATTCGGGATATGAATATATTTTTAATTCTAATTCTTGTGCTTTTATTAGCTCTGGGTTATCAGCTTTGGCATGCATTCCTAAAACTATTGCATCAAGATTTGAGGTTATTTTTTCGTGGAACCAACCTAATTCCTTAGGTAATAATCCTTTTGCTTCTAATCTGCTTTTTGAAGGATTAAAAATTTCGTCATCACTTCCGGTTATATAATCCCCTTTTTGGTGAAGGGCTAGCGCTAAATTGTGCATGGCACTTCCACCTATGGCTATAAAATGAATATTCATTTACTTATCATCTTGATACGTGTAAAGATAAAGTTTTATATGTACCCCTATATCCTATTATGTTTTATAAACTAGGGTACCCATAAACATCTGTTAATAATGAATCATAACTTTATAAAAAAGAGACTATTTAATTTATTACTTTAGAAATCTAATCACAAAATTCAGATCTTATGAACTCAAAAGTTTTTATGGTAATCCGAATTATTTTTGCCCTAGCTTTATTGTTTTTTGGGGCTAATAAATTATTTCATTTTATGGATCCCCCTCCATCTCCTGAAGAATCAATGGGGTACTGGACAGCAATTATGGCTACTAAAACAATAAAAGTTGTAGCTCTTGTAGAAATTGTTTCCGGATTAACATTATTATTAAATAAATATGCTGCACTTATGATGATAATTTTAATGAGCGTTTCTGTAAATGCTATATTGTATCATATAGCAATGGATCCGGATGCAATTGGAATGGCTGTTGGTTTAATAATACTAAACATTGTTATGTTATATGGATATAAAGACAAGTATAAAGAATTATTTAACTAAAAATTTAAAGGCTGTTTTAAAAAACAGCCTTTTTTATTTCTTGGGAGGGTACCCCTTTAGAATTTTACCAATCAATTTAATATAGTAGGCCTCTTTTTGTGTAGGGGTAGTTTTTTCTTTAAACTCTGCGTCACTTACCGCCTGCCAGAATAATATGTCTTTAGAAGTATCTATAAAATCGATGGTAAGTAGTTGATTGATTTTTCTGCCCCCTATAGGAATTCCACCACTTACTCCAATGCTACCACTACTGCCTCCACCCCCGACACCAATACCAATAGAACTATTAGATTCAGAAATGAACTCTTTAGCAAAAAAATTAATTAAGAAGTTAGGGTTTTCACTTTTTACAAAGCCACGAGATTGTAGCAGACTATCTGTTACATATATAATTCGTTTGTTATCAAATTCGCTTAGGCCGGAATCTATATCGTGAAAGAAATTATAACTTTTGTATTGTGAAAAATCGGTTTCTTGGTCATAATCATAATTTACTATCGTTCCGCAGGAAATTATCAAAACAGAAATTAAAAGAAAGGAAAGATTCTTCATTGCTTTTTTTATAAAGGTAAGAAAAAAGTTAAATCTATTCAATATCCTTATTCAACATATCCCAAAGTGTGTCTTTTAACTCTACAAGACCCTGTTGTGCCACAGAAGATATAAATAAATAGGGTATGCCCTTAAACTCTTTATCGAGTTCTTTTTTCATTTCTGCTTTCAATTCATCATCAAGCATATCGCTTTTTGAAATAGCAACAAGCCTGTCTTTATCTAACATCTCAGGGTTGTAACGGCGCAGTTCATCCAACAAGACATCATATTGTTTTCTTATATCATCTGCATCGACAGGAATTAAGAATAAAAGCGTTGAATTTCGCTCTATATGTCGTAAAAAATAATGGCCAAGTCCTTTACCTTCGGCTGCACCTTCAATAATTCCGGGGATATCCGCCATTACAAAGGTTTGGTAATCACGATATTTTACAATTCCTAAATTGGGTTTTAAGGTTGTAAATTCGTAATCAGCAATTTTGGGTTTAGCTGCCGTAACTACCGATAGTAAAGTAGATTTCCCTGCATTAGGAAAGCCCACCAATCCAACATCTGCAAGTACTTTAAGTTCTAATGTAATATTTATTTCTTCACCTTTTAGTCCGGGTTGGGCATATCGCGGTGTTTGCCGTGTAGGACTTTTAAAGTGTACATTTCCCAACCCTCCTTTTCCGCCTTGGGCTACTATCCTGTCTTCACCTTCTTGAGTGATTTCAAATATTATTTTCTGAGTATCTGTGTCTCTAATAACTGTACCTAATGGGACTTCAATAAAAACATCATCTCCATTTGCACCCGTACTGGTTTGTTTTCCTCCTGCAGCCCCATGGCCAGATTTAAAGTGTCGTCTAAATTTTAAATGATATAAGGTCCATAGATTTTTGTTGGCCTTAATTATAATGTGGCCTCCTCGTCCTCCATCACCCCCATCGGGACCCCCTTTAGATATGTATTTTTCACGGCGTAAGTGTGCACTCCCCTTTCCTCCATTTCCTGAAGTGAGATGCATCTTTACATAGTCTACAAAATTACCTTCGGTCATTTTTTAATGTCCTTTCTAAAGGTTGTCAAAAACGGTACTCAATCGCTCGGTTATTTCCTCAATACTACCTACACCATCAACATCAAAATATTTGTTCTGTGCTTCGTAATATTCTTTCAAAACAGTTGTTTTTGTTTCATATTCATTAAAACGGTTTTGAATTTTACTTTTATCCTGATCGTCTGGTCTTCTACTGGTCTCACCTCTTTTCAAAAGCCGTTCTACCAATAAATATTCGGGTACTTCTAAAGCTACCATTCCGTTTATTTTTTCACCTTTTTCATTTAAAAAATCATCTAAAGCTTTTGCTTGATATTCTGTGCGTGGAAAACCATCAAAAATAAATCCCCTGGCATCCTTATTCTTTTCCACTTCTGCTTTTAACATATTAATCGTTACCTCATCAGGAACTAGATCTCCACGGTCCATAAAAGACTTAGCAAGGATACCTAATTTGGTTTCATTTTTAATATTATAGCGAAATATGTCACCCGTAGATATATGTATTAATTGGTATTTCTCTTTTAAAAATTTGGCTTGGGTTCCTTTACCCGCTCCAGGAGGTCCAAACAAAACAATATTCTTCATTCTATATTTTTTAACTTATAAATGTCATTTAAATTTCTACCCAATCCATTATAATCCAAACCATAGCCCACAATAAAATCATTTTCTATTTCCAAACCTATATAATCAATTTTAATTTCTTTAGTATAAGCCTTTGGTTTATAGAATAAGGTTGCAACCCTATAGTCTTTCACTTCTTCTTCCTCAAGTATTTTTATAATAGCTTCAATGGTATTACCTGAATCTACAATATCCTCAATAATAATTACCGAACGTCCTTCTAAAGACGGTTCAACTCCCAAAACTGTAGTAATTTCTCCACTGGATTTAATTCCTTCATATGATGCCACTTTAATAAAACTCATTTCACAATTCCCCTGAAACTTTTTTATTATATCAGAAGCAAATATGAAAGCACCATTCAGTACAATTAAAAAGACAGGATTCTTCCTTTTATAATCATCATTAATTTGTATGGCAATTCCATTAATCGCTTGACTAATTTCTATTTTGGAAATAATCTTTTCAAAAAATAAATCGTGTAATTGAATCACAATTAGGTCTTGATAAATTAAAGTTGCAAAGATAATGATTAACTTATTATTTCTGGAAGACTTCGCAGTTCGATTAGAATGATTTATTTTTGCTTTTTTATGTGATATTTTATGTTTAATTATTTTTCATCAGATTTTACTTTGGGTATATTAGGAGGTGGACAGTTAGGGAAAATGCTCCTATATGAAACCCGCAAATTTGATATTAAAACCCACGTATTAGACCCAAGTGATGATGCTCCTTGTAAGATTTCTTGTAATGTTTTTGAGCAAGGAAGTTTACAAGATTTCAATACGGTGTATAACTTCGGAAAAAAAGTTGATATACTAACTTTTGAAATTGAAAATGTAAACGTAAAAGCCCTTGAGAAGCTAGAATCTGAGGGAGTTACCGTATATCCCTCTTCTGAAACTTTATATATTATTCAAGATAAATCTATCCAAAAACGATTTTATAAGGAACATAAAATTCCAACAGCTCCTTTTAAGGTTTTTGAAAACAAAAACCTATTTACTGAAGCTCTTGTTCGCAATGAACTGCATTATCCATTCGTATGGAAATCCTGTTTGGGTGGCTATGACGGCAGGGGTGTGAGTATAATTAGAAATTTTGAAGATATAGTTCCCCTACCTGACACTGCATGTATTGTTGAAAAACTTATTCCATTTAAAAATGAATTGGCAGTTGTCGTTGCCCGAAATCCAAAAGGAGAAATTAAAACTTATCCTGTTGTTGAAATGGAATTTCATCCCCAAGCCAATCAAGTGGAATATGTAATTTGCCCTGCAAGAATAGATGAAGCAGTAGCAAGTAAAGCACGATCTATTGCTGAACAAGTATCTAAGGCATTTCAACATGTTGGTTTACTCGCTGTAGAGATGTTTCAGACAGAGGACGATGATATTATTGTCAACGAATCCGCTCCCAGACCTCATAATAGTTGTCATTATAGTATTGAAGCGAGTTATACTAACCAATTTGAGCAGCATATACGTGCCATTTTAAATCTACCCTTAGGGAAAACTGAAAGTAAACTAAGTGGTATTATGGTGAATCTTATTGGTGACGAAGGCCACACTGGCAATGTAGTATATAAAAACCTGGAAAAAATTATGGCAATGGACGGCGTAACTCCACATATTTATGGTAAAAAAGAAACGAGACCTTTTAGAAAAATGGGGCATGTTACTATCGTACATAAGAACATAGATGAAGCACATAAAATTGCCGAAAAGGTTAAGGATACAATAAAAGTAATTAGTAAATAATAATATTATGAACAAAATAGGAATCATTATGGGAAGCACCAGCGATCTTCCAATTATGCAAGATGCTATCGATATATTGAAAGGCTTCGATATTCAAGTCGAAGTTGATATTGTTTCGGCCCATCGAACCCCCGAAAAACTTTTCGATTACGGAAAAAACGCACATGAGCGTGGATTTTCAGTAATCATTGCCGGTGCCGGAGGTGCTGCACACTTACCAGGAATGATAGCTTCACTATCGCCGTTACCTGTAATTGGTGTTCCTATAAAATCCCATAACTCTATCGATGGATGGGATTCTGTACTATCTATCTTACAAATGCCAGGAGGTGTACCTGTGGCAACCGTAGCATTAAATGGTGCCAAAAATGCAGGAATCCTTGCCGCACAAATATTAGGTGCTAATGACAAAAGTGTTCTCGACAAAATCATAGCCTATAAACAAGAATTAAAAATTAAAGTTGAAGAAGGAGCTAAGAATATAGATAAAAAACAATAATAAGATCTCCTTTAAATTCAAACAGTCAAACACTTATCCCTTAGAAGGCAATCGAAAGGATTTAAGACAACTATGAATAATCCACTAATAAAGAAATTCAACACCGCACCATTTTCAAAAATTAAAAATGAATATTTTTATCCTGCCATTAAAAAGCTTATTGAGGTCACTAATGCAGAAATTGAATGTATAACAAACAATAAGGAAGCTCCTACATTTAAAAATACTGTTGAAGCCTTAGACTATACCGGACTCCAATTAGACAGGGTAACCAGTATATTTTTTAATCTCAATAGTGCCGAAACTAATGATGAGATTCAAAAAATAGCGCAGGAAGTTTCTCCCTTATTATCTAACTTTAAAAATGACCTTTTATTAAATGAAGACTTATTTAAAAGAGTGAAACAAGTTTATGAACAAAAAGATTCATTACAACTTTCAACAGAGCAACAAACCTTGCTAGATAAACAATATAAGGGATTTTCAAGAAATGGTGCTAACCTTACAGATGAGAATAAAGTAACGTTGCGAAAAATCGATGCAAGCCTTGCTAAATTGAAATTAAAATTTGGAGAGAATATATTAGCAGAAACCAATGCATACGAGCTTCATATCACTGATGAAAAAGATCTTTCCGGTTTGCCAGAAGGATTAAGAGAATTGGCAGCACAAACAGCCAGGGAAAAGGAAAGAGAGGGTTGGGTTTTTACGTTGGATCACCCAAGTTATATTCCATTTATGACCTATTCTGATAGCAGGAAACTTCGAAAAAAAATGTTGCTAGCATTTGGTTCAAGAGGGTTTCAGAAAAATAAATACAACAACCAAAAAAATATTTTAGAAATTACTTCCCTCCGCCATCAACGAGCCCAACTATTAGGATATGAGACTCACGCACATTTTGTATTGGAAGAACGTATGGCAAGAACTTCAGAAAAAGTAATTGGTTTTTTAGAAGAGATCCTTGAAAAAGCACATCCCGCTGCTAAAAAAGAATTTCAAGAATTAGAAACATTTGCTAAAGAACTAGATAAAATTGATCATTTGGAAAAATGGGATGGTGGATATTATGCCGAAAAATTAAAACAAAAAATCTTTGATTTAGATGATGAAAAACTAAAACCCTATTTCGAATTAAAAAATGTGATAAAAGGTGTTTTTGCCGTTGCTAACAAATTATATGATATAGATTTCAAAGAGGTCTTTGATATAGATACTTATCATCCCGAAGTTAAAACCTACTGTGTAACCGATATAAATAAAACCCTTGTAGCTATCCTCTATACAGATTTCCATCCTCGATCGGGTAAAAGAGGTGGCGCCTGGATGACTTCTTACAAACCTCAACAAATAATTGAAGGTGTAAATGAGAGACCGCATGTGTCCATAGTTTGTAATTTCACAAAACCCACAACTAGTAAACCCTCTTTACTCACTTTTAATGAAGTAACCACATTATTTCACGAATTTGGACATGCATTGCACGGTATGCTCGCTAACACAACCTTCAAAGGACTTTCGGGGACCAATGTTTATTGGGATTTTGTTGAGTTACCAAGTCAGATATTAGAAAATTGGTGTTATGAAAGAGAAACTCTGGAACTTTTTGCAATTCACTATGAAACTGGTGAAATGATACCTGTGGAAATGATTAATAAAATTAAAGCTTCTGCTACTTTTCACGAAGGAATAAAAACACTTCAACAAATAAGTTTTGGACTACTGGATATGGCCTGGCATAATAAAAATCCATCAAGTATTAAAGACGTTAAAGTTTTTGAAAAGTCAGCTTTATCCACTACAGAACTATACCCCGATATATCCAATATTTGTATGAGTACAGCATTTTCACATATTTTTCAAGGTGGTTATTCTGCGGGATATTACAGTTATAAATGGGCAGAAGTATTAGATGCCGATGCTTTTGCTTATTTTAAAGAAGAGGGTATTTTCAATAAAAAAATAGCTGATAAATTTAAAGATAACATTCTTTCACAAGGTGGAACACAAGATCCTATGGAACTTTTTATTAAATTCCGCGGCCAAAAGCCCAATCCGGATTCTTTATTAAAACGTGCAGGATTGATAAAAGATTAATATTGTTTTAATATCATTACTACTTAAAACTTTGTTATTTTTGATTAATCATCACTAAGACACAATGCCAAATCACAAATTAAATCCTGAAGTATGGGTTGATCGTTATTCAGACTACCTTTATAACTTTACCATCGTGCGTGTAAACAACCATGAGGTTGCAAAGGATTTAATTTCTGAAACTTTTTTGGCAGGATTAAAATCTAAGGACAATTTTAAAGGCGAAGCCAGTGAACGTACCTGGCTTATTTCGATATTAAAACGTAAAATAATTGATTATTATCGAAAAATAAACTCAAAAAAGGGTAAAGCTGAAATACGTATGTCGTACTATACAGACGATTATGAAGGTGATTGGCTTGAAGAACGAGTAAGTGATCCATTCGATAAAACCGCTGAAGACACTATGGAAAATGAAGAATTAGGTATAGCAATTTTCGAATGCTTAGATACATTAAATGAAAAACAAGCTACAATTTTTAAAATGAAAACTATAGATGGTTTTGATACCGAAGCTATTTGTAATGAATTTAATATAACTCCGTCTAATTTTTGGGTAATAATACACAGAGCTAGAAAAGCGATGGCAGATTGTCTAGAAGAAAACTGGTTTTAATATGAAATTAAAAATAGACTGTAATAAAGCGGCTTACATATGTGATAAAAGCCAATACAAAGAAGCTAGTTTTTGGGAAAAAATAAGGCTTAGCCTTCATAATATATATTGTAATTTTTGTAAAAAACATTCTTTACGAAATAAAAAACTTACAAAAGTTTTAAAAAATTTCAAACTAAAATCAATAAACTCTTCCGAAAAAGAAGCGATAAGAAATTTAATAGAAAAGGAAATTATTAAATAATACCTTTGAAATAAAATAATAAAATTACCCAAACAATCGGGATACTTTCAATCCAAAAAGACGCAAAGAACTTCGGTTGTTTTTTATTTGTTGCCAATAAAAACATGGTTATAATAAAAATAAATATAGTCAGACTTAACAAATGAGATTGATAAATATCATCTTTAAAAAACTCAAGTAACAAAGTAATCCCCAAAATAATAAAACCTAAAATCTTTGATGTTAATACCCCTATTCTCTGCGGTAATGTTCCCAATTCAAGTGAATCATAAGAAAGATCTCTAATTTCAAATGGTATTGTTAAAACCAGAACGATAAAAAAACGTTGTATAAACGTAATCACATTGTTTACAGAAATAGACTGTGAGTCATCAACTAAAGGTATAATAACAGATACTCCTGCCCAAACCAAAGCCACGATAAATATTTTAATCCCTTTAAAAGTTCGAAGGGTTTTATTTTTCAGAAATGGTATTTCATATAAAAAAGTAAGCACTGCAAAACTACTTATAACCAAAAGGGTTTTAAATGAAAGTTTTAATGCAAAAAAAACCAACATTCCGAAGCACAAAAAAGAAAAAATCCGGATAGTCTTCAAAGAAAGTCTTAAATTTTGACGTCGTAATCCAGCTATTTCAACATATTTTACAAAATTATAACCCGTAATAGTTCCAAAAAAGACAAACCCAAAAAGTGATTTTGAAACTTCAATATCCAACTCTAATGAAGTAACACCTAATAGTGCACAAACAGCTATTGCAACATGGATACTACTGTTTATATAAAAACTGAATACGCTTTTAAGAAGATTCATAAAACAAAAATAACTAAAGTGATATAATTCATAATTAATCATCGAATAACGATGGGTTTAGGAAGTAAAATCTGTCGTTTTATTGTATAAAATCGTAATTTCGCGCCTGTCTGTCAAGTGACAGAACTTAATTTTATTTGCGAACAATGAATACAGAATCTTTTGCACTTAGACATATTGGTCCCAGAAAAAAAGATCTTTCCGAAATGCTTGAAACTATAGGAGTTGAATCAATGGATCAACTCATAGATCAAACAATCCCGGAAGATATTCTGTTACAAAATAAGCTACCGCTAAAAGCTGCCATGACCGAACAGGAATATCTGGAACATATCAACGAGCTTGCTTCAAAAAATAAACTTTTTAAAACATATATTGGACTAGGATATCACCAATCAATCACTCCGCCCGTTATACAACGTAATATATTTGAAAATCCGGGTTGGTATACTGCTTATACACCCTATCAAGCAGAAATTGCTCAAGGTAGATTAGAAGCACTTCTTAATTTTCAAACTATGGTTAGTGACCTTACTGGTATGGAGCTTGCTAATGCTTCTCTCTTAGACGAAGCTACAGCAGCAGCCGAAGCCATGTCTTTATTGTTTGCTATTCGTGACCGTGACCAAAAGAAAAATAATGTGATTAAATTCTTTGTTTCTGAAGAAGTTTTCCCACAAACTATTTCATTATTAATAACACGCTCTAAACCATTAGGAGTTGAGTTGGTTATTGGTAATCATGAATCTTTTGATTTTTCTTCTGAATTTTTTGGTGCTATACTGCAGTATCCCGGAAAATTCGGAAATATATTTAACTATAAAGGTTTCGTTCAAAAAGCAAAAGAAGCACAAATAAAAATAGCCGTAGCTGCCGATATATTAAGCTTGGTATTGTTGGAATCCCCGGGAAATTTTGATGCCGATGTTGTTGTTGGAAGTACCCAACGTTTTGGGATTCCTTTAGGTTATGGTGGTCCCCATGCAGGTTATTTTGCAACAAAAGAGGCATACAAAAGAAATATTCCAGGGCGAATTATTGGGGTTACCAAAGATATGGATAACAATATAGCTTTACGTATGGCTTTACAAACAAGGGAGCAACATATTAAACGTGATAGGGCAACATCAAATATTTGTACAGCTCAAGTATTATTGGCTGTTATGGCGGGTATGTATGCTGTATACCACGGTCCTAAAGGATTGGAATACCTAGCTAACAAAGTACATAATACAGCTGTAACGCTTGAAAATGCTTTGGAAAAATTAGGTTATTCACAATCTAACAATGTCTTTTTCGATACTATTTTAGTAAAAGCCAATGCTGTTGACATAAAACCAATAGCTGAAAAAAAAGAAGTTAATTTTTATTATACAGACGATTATAACATTAGTATTTCTATAAATGAAACAACTACACTTAAGGATTTAAATACGATTATTTCAATTTTTGCTGAGGCATCTAAAAAGGATTCTATTAAAGAAGTTTCATTGGTAACAGCGAATACAATTCCTACAGAATTAAAAAGAAACACAGAATTTTTAACTCATCAGGTCTTTAATTCATACCATTCAGAAACCGAATTAATGCGTTATATAAAAAAATTGGAGCGTAAAGATTTGTCTTTAAATCATTCTATGATATCATTAGGGTCTTGTACAATGAAACTTAATGCAGCTTCTCAAATGCTACCATTAAGTGATCCTCGTTGGGGAAACATACACCCTTATGTTCCTATAGAACAAGCTGAAGGCTATCAACAAGTGCTTAAAAACCTTGAAGATCAACTTACAATCATTACAGGTTTTGCTGCAACATCTTTACAGCCTAATTCTGGAGCACAAGGAGAATTTGCAGGATTAATGGTAATTAAAGCCTATCATGAATCGAGAGGAGATAAACAAAGAAACGTTTGTTTGATACCATCTTCGGCTCACGGAACCAATCCGGCAAGTGCTGTTATGGCAGGAATGAAAGTAGTAGTTACCAAGGCAACCGAGGAAGGCAACATAGATGTTGACGACTTACGTGAAAAAGCTTCTTTACATAAAGATAATCTTGCTGCATTAATGGTTACCTATCCTTCTACCCACGGGGTATATGAATCTGCCATCAAGGAAATTACAGATATTATTCATAAAAACGGTGGGCAGGTATATATGGATGGTGCTAATATGAATGCACAGGTGGCATTAACAAATCCCGGAGCCATTGGCGCCGATGTTTGTCATCTCAACCTTCATAAAACCTTTGCTATTCCTCACGGTGGAGGTGGTCCTGGTGTGGGTCCAATATGTGTAGCAAAGCAATTAGTCCCTTTTTTACCCTCTAATCCTGTGATAAAAACCGGAGGTGAGCGAGGAATTTCAGCTATTTCTGCAGCACCTTGGGGAAGTGCATTTGTATGTTTAATTTCATACGCATATATATGTTTGTTAGGAGAAAAAGGATTGAAGAAATCCACTCAATTCGCCATATTAAACGCTAACTATATAAAGGAAAGACTATATGGTTACTACCAGGTTTTATATTCTGGAGAACGAGGTCGGGCAGCCCATGAGATGATTGTTGACTGCCGTCCTTTTAAATCTAATGGTATTGAAGTAACTGATATTGCCAAACGATTAATCGATTATGGATTTCATGCACCCACAGTATCATTTCCTGTTGCCGGTACATTAATGATTGAACCCACTGAAAGTGAAAGCAAAGAAGAATTGGATCGTTTTTGTGATGCTATGATTGCTATTAAAGAGGAGATCGATAAAACAAGCCTGGATAATCCAAATAATGTACTTAAAAATTCACCTCATACTCAAGCTATGGTAACCAATGATGATTGGAAATACCCTTACAGTAGACAACAAGCTGCATTTCCATTACCTTTTGTGGCTGAAAACAAGTTCTGGCCTTCGGTTAGACGTGTTGATGATGCCTATGGGGATCGTAATTTAGTGTGTAATTGTGTTCCTATTGAAACTTATATAAATAATTGATGTAACATAAAAAAATTATAAGAAAAGTCTTTTCTTCGGAAAAGCTTTTCTATTTTTACCAAATCATAAGAAAATGAGAAGCTTATGGCAGCAAAAATCACAGGTATTGGTAGTTACATTCCTACTAAAGTTACTCCCAATCAAGAGTTTGAAAAAAATCACTTTTTAAATCAAGACGGCTCTCAATTTGAATATGAGAATGATGTAATCATTGATAAGTTTAAATCAATTACCGGAATTGCCGAAAGAAGGTATGTTGAAAAACATTTAAATAATTCTGACATTGCGTCTTTTGCTGCACTTAAAGCTATAGAAGATGCCAATATTGATCCCGAAGAACTCGATTACATTATTGTTGCTCACAATTATGGAGATATTAAAAACGGTAGTATACAGAGTGACACCGTACCCAGTATTGCTTCTCGTGTAAAAAATAAACTTCATATTAAAAACCCATATTGTGTAGGGTATGACATCCTCTTTGGATGCCCCGGATGGATTGAAGGAATGATACAAGCTAATGCTTTTATTAAAGCAGGAATTGCAAAAAAATGTCTTATCATTGGTACCGAAACCCTATCTCGAATTATTGATAAACACGATCGTGATTCTATGATATATGGTGATGGTGCAGGTGCTGCAGTAGTAGAATTTACAGAGGGTGAATCGGGTATATTAGCACACCAAAGTGCTACGTATGCAAATGATGAAACCAACTTTATTTTCTTTGGTGAATCCTACAATCAAGAATCTACAGATCATTTTCGTTATATTAAAATGTATGGTAGAAAGGTTTATGAATTTGCCCTAATCCATGTTCCATCAGCAATGAAAAATTGTCTGGATAAAAGTGGTATTTCCATAAATGAGGTCAAGAAAATTTTTATACATCAAGCCAATGAAAAAATGGATGAAGCGATCGTAAAACGCTTCTACAAATTATACAATGAAATCCCACCTGAAGGCATCATGCCTATGACTATCAATAAATTAGGAAACTCTAGCGTTGCTACTGTTCCTACATTATACGATATGGTTTTGAATGGTAAAATTAAAAACCAAAGCATAAAAGAAGGTGATATTATCATATTAACAAGTGTTGGTGCTGGGATGAATATTAATGCGATTGTTTATAGGGTTTAAATGTACGAAGGGAAGTTTCCTGATAAAAGGTATAAACATACCTTAGCTTTTTTACAAGAAGTAGTTACTACTGAAGAAAAAATTCTTGATTTAGGAATTTCAAATCCATTTTCTGAAATTTTAATTAATTTAAATTATTCGGTTACAAACACCCAAGGTGAGGATCTTGATGTAAACACTTCAGTTGTTAAAACAGAAAATTTTGATGTGATTACTGCTTTTCAAATATTAGAACATCTGGTGGCACCTTTTAATGTATTAAAAGATATTAAAGCTAAAAAATTACTGGCATCTGTGCCATTAAAACTGTGGTATGCCTCCTCTTACAAGAGCAAAACCAATGAATGGGACCGTCACTATCACGAATTTGAAGATTGGCAATTCGACTGGTTATTGGAAAAAGCCGGATGGCAGATAATGAAAAAAGAAAAATTTACAAATCCGCCAAATAAAATAGGCCTCCGCCCATTTCTTAGGCGATTTTCTCCTCGTTACTATCTGGTATATGCTGAAAGAAAATAATGAATTTCTATATCGTCATACCAGCACATAATGAAGAAGCTTACATAGCACAAACTCTACAGTCTTTGATTGAACAGACCTTTCCTCCAAAGAAAATTGTAGTTGTAAATGATAATTCTACAGATGGAACTCAAACAATTATTGATAATTTTTCTGAGAAATATCCTTCTATTAGCAGTATAAAAACTAATTCAAAAGATGAACACATCCCAGGAAGTAAAGTAATTAATGCATTTAATAAAGGCCTCGAAACTTTAGATGAACATTATGAAGTGATATGTAAATTTGATGCTGATTTAATTTTTCCTTCCAATTATATTGAAACAATTGAAACCATTTTCAGAAAAAACAAAGAATGTGGAATGGCAGGAGGATTTTGTTATATCAATAAAAATAGCACTTGGATTTTAGAGACCCTAACCAATAAAGATCATATTCGAGGGGCATTAAAAGCCTATAGAAAAGAATGTTTCTCAGAAATCGGTGGATTAAAAAGCACCATGGGCTGGGACACCGTTGATGAACTAATAGCACAATACCATGGTTGGCAGGTTTGTTTAGATGAAACTCTAAAAGTTAAACACTTAAAACCTACAGGAAAATACTATAGTAAAGCATCAAAGCACAAACAAGGGGAAGCTTTTTATAAAATTCGCTATAATTATATACTATGTTTGATTGCGTCGTTAAAACTCGCTGTAAAGAAAAAAAGTTTATTGTATTTTATCAACTGTATGAAAGGGTATCACAAATCAAAGAGAAATAATTTACCTTTTATAGTTTCAGAAAAAGAAGGAGTGTTCATAAGAAAACTTCGCTGGAAGAATATTAAAAAGAAATTTTTGTTGTTTTAATATTATTATCTTTAGAAAAGAGTTCATATGTACTTTTGAAAATCTAAACCAAATCCTTTTATGAAAAAATATTTGACTTTAATTATTGTTTTCTTGTTATGTGTATTTACTACTTTTTCCTGTAAAAAAGCAAAAGCAACAAACAAAACAGAACTTACATCTTCAGAAAATAAAGCTCCAAAAAACATTATTTTATTAATAGGAGATGGCATGGGCTTAAGTCAAGTTTCAGTAAGTCAATTTTACAATAATGAAACATCAAACTTCGATCGTTTTTCAATAATTGGACTTATTAAAACGTCTGCTCATGGAAGTTTAATAACAGATTCTGCCGCCGCCGCTACTGCACTAGCTTCTGGGGTAAAAACCTACAATGGTGCAATTGGTGTTACTAAAGATTCTATATCTGTTGAAACGATTGTAGAACAAATTTCAAATCGGGGAATAGCAACCGGTCTTATTGCTACTTCTTCTATCACTCATGCCACTCCAGCAAGTTTTTATGCCCATGTGAAATCCAGGAGTATGTATGAGGATATTGCTTATTTTTTGGTAAACTCTGATATAGATTTCTTTGCTGGTGGCGGACTAAAGTTTTTCAATAAAAGAAAGGATAAAAAAGATTTAATTGCTCAGTTAAAACGTAATGGTTTTGACGTAAACACAGTTGTTTTACCACAAAACATTTTATCAAACCCGCCTTCAGGACAGCCAAGAAAGCAAGCCATTTTGCTTGCAGAAGACGAAATGCCAAAGATGAATGAAGGCAGAGGTGATTTTCTTCCTAATGCCACAAAACTAGCTCTTGAAGTTCTATCAAAAAATGAAAATGGTTTTTTTCTAATGATAGAAGGATCACAAATAGATTGGGGAGGTCACGATAATGATTCGGATTATTTAATTAGTGAACTCCTGGATTTTGATAAAACAATTGGACTAGTTTTAGATTTTGCAATTCAAAACGGTGAAACTTTAGTAATTGTTACCGCAGATCATGAAACAGGGGGTTTTACACTATCCAATGACGATGGAAATGATAATAAGATAAAACCAACTTTTTCAACAAATGACCATTCAGCAACATTGATTCCCGTTTTTGCAGAAGGCCCCGGCGCTTCTTTATTTGGAGGTATATATGAAAATACAGCTGTTTATACTAAAATGATATCTCTTTTTTCCGAATAGTCTTTTTTCAGAAAAACAATCACGAATTTTGTTACTTTAGCAAGAGTTAATAAACTATGAAGTACCTCAGAGATATTGGTTCCTATTTTATAATGCTTAGAAAAGTATTTAGTAGTCCTACCAAAGGGTCTGTACTTAGAGAACTCATTTTTAAAGAAATTGATGATCTAATAATAAGTTCTTTAGGAATTGTTTCTTTTATCTCATTTTTTGTAGGGGGAGTAATTGCCATACAAACTGCTCTTAATGTAGACAACCCACTTATACCAAAATCCTTAATTGGTTTTGCAACCCGACAATCCATAATTCTTGAGTTTGCCCCAACATTTATTTCAATTATTATGGCTGGTAAGGTCGGGTCTTTTATTACATCAAGTATTGGTTCCATGCGAGTAACAGAGCAAATAGATGCTTTGGAGGTCATGGGAGTTAATTCTTTAAATTATTTGGTATTTCCAAAAATAATAGCATTACTCTTTTATCCTTTTTTAATAGCCATTGCTATGTTCTTGGGAATTATAGGTGGATTAATTGCAAGTGTATATGGAGGATTTACCTCTATAACCGACTTTATTATTGGCATTCAAGATTCTTTTACACCATTTCATCTGGTTTATGCTTTTATTAAAACATTTGTATTTGCATTTATCATTGCAACAATACCATCCTGGCAGGGGTATTATATGAGAGGAGGCGCCCTTGAAGTTGGAAAAGCAAGTACCAACTCCTTTGTATGGACTAGTGTATTAATTATTTTGACTAATTATATTATAACTCAACTTTTGTTAAGCTAATGATTAAGGCTGAAAACATATCAATACGATTAGGTGATGAAGAAATCTTAAAAGAGATTTCTACCACATTCGATAGAGGAAAAACCAATCTAGTTATAGGGCGGAGTGGAAGTGGGAAAACTGTTATGGTTAAATGTTTAATAGGGCTTTTTACTCCCGATGTAGGGAGCATATATTTTGAAGATAAAGCCATAAAAGTCATGAATGAAAATGAGAAACGTATTTTAAGAGAAGATACAGGAATGTTATTTCAAGGCGGAGCTTTATTTGATTCTATGAATATTGAAGAAAACGTAATGTTCCCACTTCGAATGTTTAGTAATAAGAAAAGACCTGAAATGTTAGCCCGTGTAAACGAAGTATTAAAACGTGTGGAATTAGAAAATGTAAACAAAAAATTTCCAGATGAAATATCAGGTGGGATGAAAAAAAGAGTGTCTATAGCAAGAGCTATCGTAAACAAACCAAAATATCTTTTCTGTGATGAACCCAACTCAGGCCTTGACCCAAAAACAGCTACTTTAATAGATAATTTAATTCAGGAAATTACAAAAGAAAATAATATTACAACTGTGGTAGTAACACACGACATGAACTCTGTTATGGAAATTGGTGAAAAAATTGTACTCCTTAAAAATGGAAGGATAGTATGGGAAGGGAGCAACCAGGAAATCTTTAAAACAGACAATAAAGATATTAGCGATTTTGTATATTCTTCAGATTTATTCAAAAAAATAAGGGATATCCAAATTGAGGAGCAATGAGTTTTAAATAATATTTTATGAAATTCAAAATATTTGACTTATTTTTAGACTCTTATAAAATAATATTGATATGAAAAACATCCTACTTTATGGTATCGCAATACTATGCGGTACTTCTTTAATGGCTCAAGTTACTTTCACTAATCAAAGTGGATTAATTGGAAATTATCCTGATACTTCTGAAGTTGCAGTTGATATGAATGGCGATTACTTAGACGACTACGTACGTGTTTCAAGTAGTGGAATAGGAATTGATTATCAACTACCTGATGGTACTTTTAATTCTGTATTTTATGCAATGAGTATTCAAAATCCACCAACCTGGAGTGTTGCTGCTGCAGATATTGATGGTAATGGTTATGTAGACTTAGTATTAGGAAACGGCTCACGTGTTTCATTTTTATTTGCCAATGCTGATGGAACAGGTTATTCTGAAACCACCTTTCCCGAATATATTTTCTCACAGAGATCTAATTTAGTAGACATTGATAATGACGGAGATCTAGATGCATTTGTATGTCATGATGTAGATGAAAGCCATCCTTATAGAAATGATGGCAATCAAAATATGGTTTTTGATCAAAATTTAATACAAACAATAGATCTTGCTGGAAATTATGCATCTGTTTGGGTAGATTTCGATAATGATGGTGATACCGATATGTATCTTACCAAGTGCAGACAGGGGTCAGTACCTGGTGATCCAGAACGAACCAATGCTATGTACCGTAATAATGGTGATGGCACCTATACTGAAATGGCAGCATCTATTAACATGGCCGATAATGCCCAATCTTGGACAACAGTTTTTGAAGATTTTGACAACGATGGTGATTTCGATGCATTTACTGTAAACCATGATGATCAAAATAGATTTTATGAAAATGATGGTAATGGTGTATTTACAGATATTATTGGAATTACGGGGATAGATCCTAATGATTTAGGCGCATGGGAAAATCAAGCTGCGGATTTTAATAACGATGGTTATGTAGATATTTTTTCTGAAATGTCTAAAGAATTATATCTGAATAATGGAGATATGACATTTACAGGCTATGACTTACCTTTTGATGAAGGGGCTATTGGTGATTTTAATAACGATGGATTCCTCGATGTGGTAAATAATGGAAATTTATATATAAACGATGGAAACTCTAACAATTGGGTTAAAGTAGGATTAGAAGGTGTAGATAGCAATATAAGTGGTATTGGAGCTCGTGTTAAAATATATGGTGATTGGGGAATACAAATTCGTGAAGTGCGTTCTGGTGAAGGATTTAGTCATTCAAACTCTTTAAATTGTCATTTTGGTATAGCAACTAATACTTCCATTGATAAAATTGTTGTTGAATGGCCATCTGGTACTGTAGATGAGTTTATGAATCCTGATATTAACACACAACACATAATTGTAGAAGGCTCCTATATACTTGCAACTACAGATTTTGAAATAGAAGGAATTAACCTGTATCCAAATCCAACAATAGATATTATTAATTTCTCTTTAAGAGGATTGGAAAATACTCAAGTTAATATTATAGATATGAACGGTAGAATAGTTTTAAAAACAATAATTTCTTCTGAAAACAATATAAGTGTTTCTTCACTAAAAAGCGGAGTTTATTTTGTACAGTTAGAAGTAGAAAACAAAACTGTTAGTTACAAGTTTGTGAAAAGATAATTAAGATTTTTCTGATAATAAAAAAGACGCCAATATGGCGTCTTTTTTAATTATCATTTACAATTTTAAGTGAAACAAATTTTAATCTAAACTTAAGCCATTTTTCTAATTTAGCCACATTTTAATCTCATTGTTGTTTTCAAAAATCTATTTATGTATATTTTTTGCCGAATTTATTTTTCACCTCGGCCAATAGGCTTTTTATATCCTGTTCTTTTTCTTTAGGAAAAATAAAAAGAACATTGTCCTTATCAACTATAATATAATTTTCTAATCCATCAACTACTACTAATTTTTCTGAGCTTGTATAAATCATATTTCCTTTAGCATCTTTTGTAAAAGGGATAGCCCTTACAAATGCATTTTGTGCATCATCTTTATCAAGTTCACTATACAATGCTCCCCAGGTACCCAGATCATTCCAATCAAAAGAAGCTTTTTTTACAAACACATTAGAGGCTTTCTCCAGAATAGCAAAATCGATGGATATATTTTCAGATTTCTTATAGTTTTCATAAATAAAATTATTTTCTTCTGAAGTATTAAATCTATCAAAACCTTCAGAAAAAAGAACATACATTTCAGACATGTTTTTTTCAAAAGAGTCCAAAATACTTTTTACACTCCAAATAAATATTCCTGCATTCCATAAATAATTACCTTCAGATAAAAATTTTTTTGCGGTTTCATAATCAGGTTTCTCTTTAAATTCTATAACTTTTTTAATGGTATCAATATCGCTTTTATCGCTTTCAATATAACCATAACCCGTATTGGGAAATGTGGGTTCAATCCCAAGTGTTAAAATCATATCCTTTGATTTACAGGCTTTAAAACAGGTATCAACATCATCTAAAAAGGATGTCTCATCTTCAATCCAGTGATCGCTAGGAACTACCAAAATTAATGCATTTGGATTTTCTTTATATATTTTAAAAGCAGATAATAATAAGCAAGGTGCTGTATTACGCATAACTGGTTCGAGAACAATATGAGTTGAAGAAATTTTTGGAAGTTGTTCTAAAACCAAATCTATATAACGGTCATTGGTTAAAATATATGTGTTTTGAGGGGGTATTAAGCTACTAATTCGTTCAACTGTTTTTTGCAGTAATGTTTGCCCTGTTCCGAGCATATCATGAAATTGTTTGGGAAATTGTGAAGTACTTACCGGCCAAAGTCTTGAGCCTATTCCTCCCGCCATTATTACCGCATAATAATTGGTGTTCATATTTCAATTTATAAATTCAACTTCTGCATTGGGATTGAACAAATACACTCTTCCGGTCGATACTTCAAGGCATTCATATCGCTTTACTCGTTTATTTCCACGTTTAAATATTTTCCCATTATATAGTCGAAACTTCCCTCCTAATGGTATTTCAAATATATAATTTTTATCATTGGGTGGATCGTATCGTTTTAAAGCCAATGATAGTTTCGCATCCGAGTCACTACTTGCTCTTGGGTTTTTAAAGTGAATAGCCAGTAATGGCATTAGTTCTATAGGAAAGACCTCGGGGCGTAAAAAAGGTAACATTATTCGCTGAAAGGTCTTTTTCCATTCCCAGCCATGAGGTCTAATGGCTTTACCAAATTCTTTAAAAGTAAGTAGATGTGCAAGCTCATGAATCAAAGTAATTAAAAAACGATACCTGTTTAGATTAGTATTTACTGTTATTTGATGATTCCCATTGAGCATTTTACGATAATCCCCATGACGGGTAACCCGTTCATTAACTATTTTAAGGTGAATATTGTTTTTTTCAATTAATTGCAAAATAGCTGTAACAGCAGCTTCGGGTATATAGTTTTTGATTGTTTCAGACATATATCTCTTTAGGGTGTTGAACTTGAAACCTGTAAGACTTTCCCATTATACAGTTTATTCCTATTTAAGGAAAAATCCAAAATATACAATGCCATTTCTTTCGCTGTTATTGGTGCTTTATATCCAGGAAATGATTGTTCTAACATTTCGGTTTGTACCGCCCCCAAAGCTAATACATTAAATGATGGACCCGTTTTTTTATATTCTTCAGCAAGAATTTCAGTCAATGTTATTAATGCCCCTTTACTACTACTATAGGCACTTAGTCCCGGAAATTTTGAACTACCTTGTATTCCCCCCATACTACTTATATTAACTACATGGCCTGTATTATCCATAAAAGGAAGTATTACTTGTGTTAATGCTACAACCCCAAATACATTTACATCATATACATTTTTAAATTCTTCAAGAGTAGTTTTTGCAAATGGTTTATTGAGCAATATCCCAGAGTTGTTGATCAAAATATCTACTCTGTTCCAATTTTTCTGAATAAACTCCGAAACATTTACAATATCTTTAATTTTCGTAATATCAAATGAAAAAGAGGTGCAACCCTCCAAATCTAGATCTGAAATAGGTGTAGCGTTCCGAGATAGTGCTAAAACCTGGTGTCCTGCCTCTATAAAAAGTTTTACCATATGGTAGCCTATCCCTCGACTAGTTCCTGTAATGATTATATTTTTCATACTTAAATATACTTAAATCTTATTAAGTTAAAAATAGAATATAGGTAAATGGGTATTGTTTTTTTTTCAAGTTGACTACACAAACATAGTTAAGGGGTGCTCAATATATTTTCGCAGTGTTTGCAAAAATGCTGCACCAGTGACACCATCAACTGTACGATGATCGCAAGCTAGTGTAACTGTCATCGTATTTCCAATAGAAATTTGTCCGTTTTTAACTACCGGTTTTTGTACAATTGTACCTACCGATAATATCGCAGAATTAGGTTGGTTTATTATTGATGTAAATTCCTTAATACCAAACATCCCAAGGTTTGATACTGTAAATGTACTGCCTTCCATTTCTTGTGGTGTTAATTTTTTATCTCTCGCCCTTCCAGCTAATTCTTTAACGGAAGTTCCTATTTGATTAAAACTCATTTGATCGGCAAATTTTAATACGGGAACCATTAAACCATCATCAACTGCTACTGCAATTCCAATATGTATATGCTTTGCAATTAGCGTAACCTCCTCTGTCCATTGAGTATTTACCCTTGGATGTTTTCTGAGCGCCATAGCACAAGCTTTTACGATCATGTCATTATAAGAAATCTTCATCTCCGAATCTGAATTAATAGCAGTTCGTGCAGCTATTGCATGATCCATATCCAATTCAACCGTCAGATAATAATGTGGTGCCGTGAATTTAGACTCACTTAAACGTTTGGCTATGATCTTACGCATTTGTGAATTCTTCACTTCTTCAAAACTTTCTACACCTACAGGAATATAGTCTTGAGTCCCTAAAACCATGGGTTGGTAATTTTCAATATCACGTTTTATTATTCTGCCATTTTCTCCACTTCCTCGCAGTTTGCTAAGGCTAATACCTTTTTCATCTGCGAGTTTTTTTGCTAAGGGTGAAGCAAAGATGCGACCACCTTTTACAGGGGAATCTTGAGAAATAATTACTTTAGGTGTTTCCTTTTTTTCAGGAGGAGTTTCAGTAACTTTTATTTCTTTTTCTTCAGGTTTTGAATGGCTTCTTTTAGTCTTATTATAATTTTCAATGATACCTGAAACATCAGTTCCTTTAGGGCCAATTATTGCCAATACAGTATCTACAAGTGCCGTACCACCCTCTTCAATCCCAATTTTAAGTAAGGTCCCCGAATAAAAGGATTCAAACTCCATAGTAGCTTTGTCGGTTTCTATTTCTGCTAAAATATCACCTTCTTCTACTGTATCGCCTTCTTTCTTATTCCAGTTTACCACAGTTCCTTCGGTCATTGTATCACTCAAACGAGGCATAGTAATTACCGTTACGCCTTCGGGGATTATTATTTCAGTAGTATCCGATATTTTTTCAGTCCCTATAGCTATAGGGATCACATCATCTATAATTGTTTCTTTTTGAGAATCATCTTGATTTCCTTTAATTAATTCAGATATGTCTTCTCCTTTTTCTCCTATTATTGCCAATAGAACATCTACAGGAACGGTCTCTCCCTCTTGAACACCAATATAAAGTAGAACTCCTTCATAAAATGATTCGAATTCCATAGTCGCTTTATCGGTTTCAATTTCAGCAAGGATATCACCTTCATTTACTTTCTCGCCTATTTCAATCAGCCATTTTGAAACGGTGCCTTCTTCCATGGTGTCGCTTAACCGCGGCATCTTGATTATTTCTGCCATAATATTTTACAGTTTATGAGATAAAAAGGGATAATTTTCTTGTTCATAAACAATATCATACATTAAACTTTTCTCAGGATATGGAGATTCTTCTGCAAACTTTTCGCATTCATTTACCAATATTTTAACTCGTTGGTCGATATCATTTAATTGCTTTTCAGTTGCGTATTTTTTCTTTGTAATTAAATCTCTTACATATTTAATAGGGTCCTCTTTTTGTTTTTCTGAGAGTTCTTCTTTAGTCCGGTATTGTTGCGCATCACTCATAGAATGTCCTCGATAACGGTAGGTTCTTATTTCAAGAAATGTAGGCCCCTCCCCTCTACGAGCTCTCTGTATTGCTTCATCCAATTCATTAGCAACTGTTTCAGGTTTCATACCATCTACTGGTTTACAAGGCATCTCATATCCCAATCCCAGTTTCCAAATTTCGGTGTGACTTGCAGTACGTTCTACGGAAGTACCCATTGCATACCCATTATTTTCAACACAAAAGACCACGGGTAATTTCCACAACATAGCAAGGTTTAAAGTTTCATGCAATGAACCTTGGCGTGTAGCTCCGTCACCCAAAAAAGTAAGTGTAACCGAATCACGTTTAAAATATTTATCTGCAAATGCTAAACCTGCACCCAACGGAATTTGTCCACCTACAATTCCATGACCTCCATAAAACCGATGTTCTTTTGAGAAAATATGCATAGATCCACCAAACCCTTGTGAAGTTCCTGTACTTTTTCCATACAATTCTGCCATTACCCTTTTTGGATCCACCCCCATCCCAATAGGTTGAACGTGATTTCTATAGGCTGTAATCATCCGATCTTTAGTAAGATCCATAGCATGTAAAGCGCCAGCTAATATTGCTTCTTGACCATTATAAAGATGTAAAAATCCTCTAACCTTTTGTTCGATATATACTTGAGCGAGTTTATCTTCAAACTTTCGCCAAAAGAACATATTCTCGTACCAGTCTAGATATGTTTTTTTTGTAATTCTTTTCATATAAAAGGTACTGTAATCCTGAAAAGGAAATTATTGTACGGAGAACAAAAATACTATATTCTTGAGTTCTACAAAACTCGGAACGATAAAAGAATTATGAATTATAAATAAGAGTTGTCGAAGACAAGGGGTAATAAATCCTTAATTGAATTTGCTTTAACGACTTTCCCGGTTTCCCCCATAAAATAAACTTCAATAGGAGTTTTTTGTTTTACTTCATACTCGGCCAATGCTTGCCTGCAAGCTCCACATGGTGGAACAGGTGTATCAACTTTATGATTTTTTGAGCGTGCCGTTAAAGCCATTGAAACTATGATTGCATTGGGATAAATAGCTCCAGCCTGAAAAACAGCTACCCGTTCTGCACACATTCCTGAAGGATATGCCGCATTTTCTTGATTATTCCCGATAATAATTTCTCCAGAATCCAACATCAGTGCTGCCCCTACTTTAAAATGCGAATAAGGCGAATATGCATTTTCTCTTGCATGATGCGCCTTATTCATTAATTTTATAATCGCTGTAGGAAGTTCTGAA
Source organism: Bacteroidota bacterium (assembly GCA_022562895.1). Lineage (GTDB taxonomy): Bacteria > Bacteroidota > Bacteroidia > Flavobacteriales > Flavobacteriaceae > Marifrigoribacter. The sequence continues at coordinate 100,729 of JADFOK010000001.1, forward strand.
ACAGATTCAAAAACTTCAAGATTAATTTCGATTTTAATATTTTTCACTATTTCCTAATATTCGTCATACTCGTCACCAAAATTGAAAGTTAACCCAAAACGAAGCGTGCCTTCTAGCGGACTTATAACAGTAGAGGTAGAAATCAAATAGGATATATCTATATTAATGGTAGTATACTTAAAACCCGCTCCTAAAGTCATATATTTTCTTGATCCCTTAGTTTCGTGCTCATTAAAATACCCGGCTCTAAAAGCAAATACATCTTGATACCAGTATTCTACTCCCAATGCCCAGACAATTTCATTTATCTCCTCACTAAAACCATTTGGCGCATCACCAAACGATTGTAACATACCTTTGAAAAAATTCACATCTGGATCTTTCCCCTTATAAATCGCATTATTATCTAATATTTCTTCACCATCATCAATTTGTCCATTTCCGTTTTCGTCTATAAATTTAGTCCCTCTTATTGGTGGTGTTGGTACTAATAATTTATTAAACTCTAAATTTACTCCTACTTTATTATATTGATCCAAAATAAAGTCAAAACCAACACTTAAAGCTAGGTTTGTTGGTAGATTACTTTCAGATCCAACCTCGTCATATTTTAATTTAGGTCCGATATTTGAAATATTGAAGCCCCCTCTCCAACGACCATCAAAATCACCATATGCAATTTCTTCACTTTGGTAATAACCAGAAACATCTACTGCAAAAGAGCTTGCTGCAGATGCATCCTCGTTTAAGACTATAATTTTAAGATTTGAATTTATATATCTACCTGTAATACCCATAGCAAAACGATCGGCTAATCGCAAAGAATAAGATGCATCAAAAATAAATTCGTTGGGGTTTTGTAATAATGGTTCTTGTTCAAGATTTTGACGAAATTCTATTTCTCCTAAACTAAAATATCGTAAACCAACGGCTACCGCACTACGTTCGTTTATTCTATTATAATAAGTGAGATTACCAAGAAAAATGTCGTTTACCAACTGACTTAAATAAGGTGTATACGTAATACCAATTCCTTGTTTTGAAATAGCAAAAACATATTTTGCGGGATTCCATTGTTGTGAAAAAGCGTCTGTAGAAGAAGCTACACCAATATCTGCCATTCCTGCTGAACGAGCATCACCTGCAATTAATATGAAAGGTACTCCTGTAGTAATAACTCTTGAATCACTGTTTAAATTTGGAATTATAACTTCTTGTGCAGATAAATTAAAAGTTACTAAACCTATTAGAGTAAGTATAAATATTTTCTTCATGAGGATAAAAATTTTTGACAAATATAAATTAATTTTTATAGGATAACTAGTTTTTCGAATTTTTCAACTCGCTGATTGGTCAACGTAGATTTAACAGTTATCTTATATACATATACACCTTTTCCTATAAGATCTCCGAAATCGTCTTTTCCATCCCAAACAATATCTCTGGATAAGAAACCATCTGTAGTAATAATTTGGTTTTTGGTCCAAACAATTTTTCCTGTTACAGTAAAAACTTGAACCTGTACATCTAAGGGTTCAAAGGGGCGATTATGATTGAACCAAAACTCGGTATAATTAACAAAGGGATTAGGGTAATTTAATACTCTTGTAATTTCCAGTTTATTGCTTCCTGCAACAATAAATTGAATTTCAGCGGTGGAAGAATTATTGTAAACATCCCAAGCTTTAAGAGTAAGTGTATGTAATCCTTCTTCAAGATTTCTAAGTTTAAAATTGGCTATACCTCTAGTAAAATCGTCTATATCTGCTTGATAATATTCGTTAAGAATAAAAGGGTTAGATTCGTCTGCATCCAATATGGCAACTATATCATGACCTATCCCGCTAGCCGTATTAATTCCATTTTCATCTTGTAGCTTGGCAATAAGTATTGGAGAATCGTTTGTAATACCTCCAGAGACAAAACTTTCATCATTCATAAAAAGTTGAATTGTAGGACCTATATTATCTTCGGGTGCATCTTCATTAAGTCCTCCAACCAAAATATCCAGATTAAAACCCGTTTGATCCACAAGCTCATTATTTTGTTGTGTATAAAAACTAACTTTTCCATTTCCAACTTTGATTTGTATATCTCTTGGTACTACAAATTCAAATTCAAACTTACCATTTGTTACGGTTGCCTGACCATTAAAAATCACTTCACCCAGTGTAATGAAATTAAGTATTAATAGCATTCCATTTGCAGATGTACCATCATTACCTAATGTTTGTCGTTGTACATTTTTGTCAAATACCTTTACTTCCAATACTCCATTATAGTTTGTTAAAAGTGTACCAAATTCATCCACAACTTCACCACCAATTCTAATTCTACTCAATGCTTTAAGAGTATCAACAGGTTGAGTTATTGGAACACCATTTAAGGTAGTTAATTTAATTTCTTGTTTGGGAAATGCCAAGTGCATAGAAGGATCACCTATATAAAAAACAACACGCCTATTCGTACTGCTTATTTTATTTTTAGATATACGTACAGCCTCAGCTGGAGTATTAGGTATATTCATACCATATCCAAATAATTCCGGTGCCAACTGCCTATTAAATTCTACGCCTACACCTACAGAAATGGATCGAGTGGTTGTAACCAATGAAATAGCACCTCCTTCTTTATTCCAATAGGTAAGTTCTCCTGCCGTTATACGTAAAGGGTTATCAAATTTTGTAAATTCACAAGTGACTGTTACAATACAGGGATATCTATTTTTATTACGCAGTTCTTGAGCCATACTTTTTGTATAAATAAACTCTTTTGCAAGACCGTCCTCTCCTCCATGACCAAAATAATTAAAAATTAAACCTCCTACTTCAATCGCGTTAATTATGGCTTCATTTACTTCCGGATATCTGTTACCTCCCGCTGATGTTTGTTGTTGAAAAGCATCAGTATGTATTTTCTTAACATTTATAAACGGTTTTTGTTCCGATACTTCATCGCCCAATTCATCTAGACTTACTTCCAAATCTAAAAATTCCCAAACCGCATCCACATCATCCGAAATCAAAACAAAATTATTTCTCCAGTTACCATAAGAAACCTTCGATTCATAATTTACAATCTTATCCACAAGTGTATTAGCCAGGCTCACATTATCAGCTAAAATACGCCCAACGGCAATATCAAGTTTATCAATATCATCCCCGTTACCAGGAATTCCATCATTACTTAACCCAATAGTCCCTTCATTTTCATCCATATTTCCAAAATAATCATCAGACATAAAAGAGGCGAATGTGCTATTGCTGAATAAGGTGTGGAAGGTTGGAATTATATTATTATTATTTGAAATTCTATTTTTATAATCAAACGAAGAATCACCAAACAAACATAAATATTTTATTCGTTTATCTGCAGAAGATGCATTTTCGTATATATATCGTACAAAATTCCTTATAGCACCAATATCTTGTTTGCCTGAACTAAATTCTTGATAAATTTTATCTGTAGTAACTACTTTTACATTTAACCCATCAATATTCTTACGGTGATTGGCCAGACGTAAAGCAGGTTGTATCAAAAATGGTGCTGTTATAATAATGTAGTCAATATCTTTAAAATTACCGGAAGTATCATAAAAAATTGTTCCTTTTAAATTTTGATTAGGAACTGTGGTCTGAGCCCCAATGATTGGCATATAATAATCATTAGGATTAATTGCAATATATTCTCTTAATTCTCCCAGATCAGCTTTAAATTTAAAATTAGAAGCGTTGCCTTCGTTTTGTTTCGATAAAATGAAACCCGTATTTGTTACATCCCATACCTGCGAAAATTGTGAGGCATTCCCTATTTGATATTCGCCAATACCTGAAAGTGTAGCAGCCTCGTTAAACCTAAAATCCATTTGTTCTCCAACACCATTTAATTGTCTAAACGCTTCTATACTTATGTAATCCAGGTACGCAATACTCGATGGATTACCAGAATTGTTATAAATCAAATTAATAGTTACTGTTTCCCCTCCTGCGGAGATTTCATTGTCATATTCTTTTGATATCAATAATATTGGGTCATCAATAGGTTGAAAACTTAAGGGATCGATGCTGGTACCGTTAATAGATATTGCCATTGATGTTGTTGATTCGGAAGCTGCAGCTACTTTAATTTTCACGCGCATTAATTGCCCTGAAACAATATTTGGAAAATTAAACTCATAACTTTGTTCGTTTTCAATATCAAAACGATTTCCAACCCACCTTCGACCTACCTTGGCTGGGTTTTCTTCATCTTCTTCGTGAAACAAGTAGTCATTAAAAGAATTTATAGTTGTAGTAACGGCACCTGTTGGCTCTAGCATTTCTTGTACACGCATTCCTGCGCCTCCATCTGCAGTTATATAATAATATGAAACATCACTATAGGGGTTATGGTTGGTGTCGTTCTCGGCATCATATCCATGGGTGCTAATCCCGTAAAACAAAATAAAATCACCCGAATCAAAACTTCCGTCTTCTGCACCAACTACCTGTATGGAAGTTTCAGGAAGATCAAAAACTGTATTTTCTATATTTAATAATGGTAGTGGTTTTCCTCCATTACCATAAATTTTAAGGTTTTGAGGATTAATTCCATCTGTGTTCATCCCTAAATTATTTAAGAATGCCTTATCAACTTTATAAATACCGGTTTTTTCGACTTGAAATTTATACCAACTTCCCGTTGCTAATACCGAGTTTGTAATTTGGCCCCGAATACTCGAGATAGAATTGGTTTTACCAGGATTCTTCATTTTGTAAGAAACAGATAACGAAAGAATCTTTTTATAACCAAAATTAGTATTTACAATAGAGGATATTGAAAAAGTGGTGTAAATAATATTTCTAGCCCTGGTACTGTTTATACTATATATTGGTTTATCATTAGGGACTAATTTTTTATTGACATTTTTTAATTCCTCTGAAGAAAGTGTACCGTATTTAATATTAGTGATTCTAACAGATTTTTCATCTGCAAATCCGTTGTCTTTCCATTGTTCTAGATATTTTATATCATATTGTGAAAGTTGATAATTTAATTCTGGAAGGGCAAATATCTTTGAATTTGAAGATTTAACTTCATCAAATGAAGCTGATTTCGCGACTTTGGAATTGCTTTTCCAATTAATTTCTATATTTCTATTTTGCCCCTGGACCGAAAAGGATAACAAAATGATACTTAAAAAAAGTATTGTTTTTTTCATCATAACCATTAACGCATTAAATATACACTTAGTATGACATAATTTATTAAAAATATTTTCTGAAAATCTGATTTTATATAATAATTAATTCAATAAAACGTTTCCATTGGATATATTGTCAAAAACACACAAAACCTAGCGGTTTATTAATATTTAAAATAATATTGACTTATTACCGTTAATTACTATATTGCGAACCCAATTTTTCATAACTGAAAACGATGAACTTTAGAAAAACCCTAGCGTTACAGCTATTAATTACAGTAGTAGCAACTTCTTTGATGGTGAGTTGTAAAAAATCCCGAGACTACGATAGTAGTTCTAGAGCTACTGGATGGAAAATGAATTCCAAAGAAGGTGGCTTCCAGTACAATGATAGAGCTACAGAACAGGAAACAGGTCCAGGATTAGTCTTTATTGAAGGCGGAACATTTACTATGGGTAGAGTGCAGGACGATCCTATGCGTGACTGGAACAATAGCCCTACTCAGCAACATATTCAGTCATTTTACATGGATGAAACTGAAGTTACCAATTTAATGTACCACGAGTATTTAGAATGGTTAAAGAAGGTTTTTCCCCCTGAAATTGAAAATTACAGAAAAATTTATCAAGGTGCCCTTCCAGACACTTTAGTATGGAGAAACCGTTTAGGGTATAACGAGGTGATGACTAACAATTACTTACGTCATCCTGCTTATGCAAAATATCCAGTAGTAGGTGTAAGTTGGATTCAAGCTGTTGAATTTAGTGACTGGAGAACCGATAGAGTTAATGAACTAATTCTTGAAGAAGAAGGATTTACTGCAAGAAATGCACGTTATGATGTTAAAGCCGGTGAGACTTTTAATACTCAAACTTATCTTAATTCTCCAACTCTTACTTATGGAGGTAATGATTCTATTACAAGAGGTGGTAAACGTTCAGCATCGTTAGAAAAGAAAAGCAAAGACAGTACAAATTTATATGTTCAGCGTAAGGATGGATTGCTTTTACCTGCATACCGTCTTCCTACGGAGGCTGAATGGGAATACGCTGCTGTAAGTTTAATTGAATTACGTAGCTATAATGTTTACAGAGGTAGAAAAAAATATCCTTGGGATGGACTTTATACTCGTTCTGGTAAAAGAAGGTCTCGTGGTGATCAGTTAGCCAATTTTAAGCAAGGAGATGGAGATTATGGTGGTATAGCTGGTTGGAGTGATGATGGTGCTGATATTACCGCAGAAGTAAAATCTTATGATCCTAATGCATATGGATTATACGATATGGCTGGAAATGTTGCAGAATGGGTTGCAGATGTTTATCGACCCATCATAGACGATGAATTTAACGACTTTAACTATTTTCGTGGTAATGTTTACACAAAAAATTATATTGGTAAAGATGGAAAAGTAAAAATTGTTACCTCAGATTCTATTATTTTTGATACCCTAAGTAATGGAAAAATCATTGCTAGAAATTTACCTGGTGAAATTTTACAAGTTCCCGTTGACATCAATGAAACCTATTTAAGAACAAACTTCTCAAAAAGTGATAACCGTGATTATCGTGATGGGGATAGACCTTCAACCCGTTATTATCAATCATTTGTTGATTATGATGACGAATTTATAGATGAAACTAAACGTATGTACAATTCTCCCACACATTTCGTTTTTTCCGATAGTATAGGAGGTCTTGATCGTCAATACGACAAATCAAGAAACAGAACTACATTAATTAATAATGAGGTTCGCGTATACAAAGGTGGATCTTGGAGAGATAGGGATTATTGGTTAGACCCAGCACAAAGACGCTATTTCCCACAAGATATGGCAACAGACTTTATTGGATTCAGATGTGCAATGTCTCGTGTAGGATCCAAGTCTAAAAAAGGAAAACGCCCAAGAAATTAATTATTTTTCAAAACTATTTTAAAGCCCTGACAAGTCGGGGCTTTTTTGTATTTTTAAATATATGAATCGAATAATAATAAAATATTAATCGTGTGAAAATAGAAGTCCTTCACCAACATTTATTAAAAAGTAAAGGTGTATGTACAGACACGCGAAAAATAACTAGGGGTTGTTTGTTTTTTGCACTAACAGGGAATAATTTTAATGGTAATGAATTTGCCCAAGAAGCTTTAGATAAAGGAGCTTATAAGGTTGTAATAGATCAAATTGACTATCATAAAAATACAGGAGAGACCATTTTATGCGCAAGTTCATTAAAAATGTTACAAAAACTTGCTAATTATCACAGGAAACAAATAAATATTCCTATCATCGCTATAACCGGAAGCAATGGTAAAACAACCACAAAAGAACTTATTCACGCTGTACTATCCCAAAAATATAAGATCATTGCCACAAAGGGTAATTTGAATAACCATATAGGGGTACCACTTACTTTACTTTCAATGAATTCTGAAACAGAAATAGGAATTGTGGAAATGGGTGCAAATCACTTAAAAGAAATTGAAAAACTTTGTGAAATAACCTTACCAGATTATGGTTATATCACTAATTATGGTAAGGCCCATCTTGAAGGTTTTGGAAGTCTTAAGGGAGTTATCAAGGGTAAAACTGAACTCTATAAACATATAAAAGAACATGACAAAATCGTTTTCGTAAATGCAAACGACCCAAAACAACTATTATATTCACAAGGTTTGAAAAGGGTGACTTTTGGAAATAAACAACAAGATTCAAATATTCGGTTAAAAGATGCTTCTTACACTCTGGTTGTGGTATATGAAGATGTTGAAATACAAAGCAACCTGATTGGTTTATACAACTTTCCTAATATAGCTTCAGCTATAGCTATTGGGGATTATTTTAAAGTATCAAAAGAAAATATTAAATCGGCTATTGAAGATTATATTCCCACTAACAATCGTTCACAACTTATAGAAAAAGGGACTAATAAAATTATTCTCGATGCTTATAATGCAAATCCGACAAGTATGATAGCTGCCCTCGAAAATTTTAAACAAGCAAAGGGTGAAAACAAAATTTTATTTTTAGGCGATATGTTTGAATTGGGAGAGGATTCAGAAAGAGAGCATCAAATTATTGTAAATTTCCTGGAAGAAAACCCCATGGGAATCACTTATTTAATAGGAAGTAATTTCTTTAAAACCAAAACCACTAAAGAATATATCCATACGCTGGAAACCTTTGATGAATTAAAAAAGCAACTAACAGATAATAGCCCTGAAAATAGCTACATCCTTATTAAAGCTTCTCGCGGAATGGCATTGGAACGGATTTTAGAGTTATTATAAATTCATTATACCTTATTCATTCCTTATAAATTACGAACAGGTGCTAATTACAATTTGTCAAGATATGTCTGGTCAAAAAAACCTTTATTTTATTGCTATTGTTCCAAACTTGAGCGTAAGGGAACTTATAAAAGCTTTAAAAGAGGAAATGAAGGAGCGCTTTAATACCAAACATGCATTAAAATCTCCCGCACATATCACACTGCAAATGCCCTTTAAAAGGAGTGCGGATTTTGAGGAGCCTCTTGTGAATACTTTGAAAGCCTTTGCTAACCAGCAACAGGCATTCAAAATTGAGTTGTCAGGATTTGGTTGTTTTTCACCCAGGGTACTATTTGTCAAAGTGAATGATCATGAACCCATTGCAACTATGTGCCGGGATCTTAAAAAAGTGCTATCAGATACTTTAGATTTTAAAACGGATAAAATCACTTCCAAAATTCATCCCCATATGACCATTGCGACAAGAGATCTCAGTAAATCGGAATTTAACAAAGCCTGGCCTGAATATGAAAAACGTAAATTCAGTTCGTCTTTTTGGGTGAATGGTATTTTCCTTTTAAAACATACTGGAAAATACTGGGAAATTCATCGGGAATTTTCGTTTCAAAAACATTCCGGCATCTAAATGCTAACCTGTTTCGATAACTAAATTTTGGCCTAATAACGGACTTAAAAAGATCAACAACAAAGTACTAATTGAAATATAAATAGTTGCTTTTTTTCTTGTGGGTCATACTGATTACTCCCGTGATCCAGATAAAACCCACTACTGCAAATAGTATCCCTATTCGAGCTTTGTTCGAAATGGTCTTTTTTGTTTTATCATTTTTGAAAACAATTAAGGATTACTTTCAGTGATCCAGATAAAACCCACTACTGCAATTACCATCCCATACAAGCTACGCTTGTAATGTTATTTTCAATTTATTACTCAAGGACATAAATGACCTACGTAATAAATTAAAAATCCCATTGCATTTAATGCAATGGGATAGTATTTGATGTGGGTCATACTGGATTCGAACCAGCGACTTCTACCCTGTCAAGGTAACACTCTGAACCAACTGAGTTAATGACCCATAATAATTAAATGTACTGCTTTTTTATATTTCCTAAAACTACCACTACTAAGCATTCGTTCTGGATTAACCCTCCCTGTCGGCAGACAGGTTCGTTGATCCCTTTACGACCAATCCTGCAAGTACAATCCCACACGAGCTTTGCTCCTGTGTATTTTTATTTTTATTGTTTCAGAAAATAAATTTTCTTCAGGATTAACCCTCCCTGTCGGCAGGCAGGTTCGTTGATCCCTTTACGACCAATCCTGCAATTACAATCCCTACGAGCAAAGCTCGTTTGGTTTTTTATTTTTATTGTTTTAGAAATTAAATTTTCTTAAGGATTAACCCTCCCTGTCGGCAGGCAGGTTCGTTGATCCCTTTACGACCAATCCTGCAAGTACAATCCCACACGAGAAATGCTCGTGTGTGTTTTTTATTTTTATTGTTTCAGAAATTAAATTTTCTTCACAAAAAAATAAAAATCCCTATGCAATTTTGCATTGGGATTGTACTTGATGTGGGCGATGAGGGATTCGAACCCCCGACCCCCTCGGTGTAAACGAGGTGCTCTGAACCAACTGAGCTAATCGCCCTTTATCGATAACGGACCTGCCTTCCGTTAGGCAGGTGCAAATATAATGTAGTTTTTATACTCAACAAACGAAATACAATAAAAAAGTTATAAAACTTCAGCTACCACAAAAGTACTCCCGCCAACATATATTATATCGTTAATAGAAGCCTTTTTTAAAGCTGTTTTATATGCTTCCTCAACCGAAGAAAACACCTGGCCAAACAAATTATAATCCAACGCTTTTTGTTTCAGGGTTTCTGCATTCAACCCTCTTTCAACATTAGGTTTGCAAAAATAATACATTGTATTTCTTGGAAAAAGAGGTAATAAACTATCCAAGTTCTTATCATTTACAAAACCTATTACTATATGCAAATTAGCAAAAGATTCCTCTTTCAATTGTTGCAATACCATACTTAGTCCCTCACGGTTATGAGCTATATCACAGATCACCTTTGGAGATTCCCGCAAAATTTGCCAGCGACCTAACAATTCCGTATTACCTACAGTATGTAATAATCCGTTTTTTAAAGCTTCTTCCTGAATATTCCAACCATTTTTTCGTAATATTTTTATTACCTGTACAGTTAATTTGCAATTTTTTTCTTGATACTTTCCCAATAAATCAGTCCTGTATGTAGTATTTTTTTCTTCTTCAACAAATGTTATTGGACTTTTAGAGTTACTCGCAACTTTCAGAAAGACCTCTTTTGTTTCTAATTGTGTCTCTCCAATAACTACTGGTATTTGTGGTTTTATAATCCCCGCTTTTTCAGAAGCGATTTCAACTAAGGTATTTCCTAAAAAACGGGTATGATCAAAACCTATGTTCGTTATTACCGATACTTCGGGAGTAATGATATTCGTACTGTCTAACCTCCCTCCTAAACCAACTTCAATAATTGCAATATCTACTTTTTCTTTTCTGAAAAAATCAAAAGCTAAACCTACTGTCATCTCAAAAAAAGAAAGTTGATGTGTTTCAAAAAAAGATTTATGTTTTGTTACAAAGTTCGAAACTTTTTTTTTCGGAATTATCTTTCCATTAACTCTAATTCTTTCTCTGAAATCCTTTAAGTGGGGTGAAGTATATAATCCTGTTTTAAATCCTGCCTCTTGTAAAACTGAGGCAAGCATATGACTCGTAGACCCTTTTCCATTTGTGCCAGCTACATGAACAGTTTTAAAATTATTTTGAGGTTCTTCTAAATAAGTCATCAATTTAAGTGAATTGGAAAGATCTACTTTATAAGCGGCCTCTCCTATACGTTGATACATAGGTAACTGTGCAAAGAGCCAGGTTATGGTTTCAGAATAATTAATGACTAAAATATTTAAGGTTATTTAACCAATAATTTTTTAGTAGTTTGAGAAATTCCATCAAAAATTGACAAATAATATAATCCCGAGGGAATAGTTTCAATAGAAAACCGAATATCATTGGTATAGTCTGTAAAATCTTGTCTAATAATCTCCCTTCCTAGTTGGTCATATAAAATCACAGATACGTTTTCTAAATATTTCGGGATTGATATCATTACATAATCAGATGATGGATTAGGATATAGTTGCACTTCCAATGCAAATAAAATATCCTCAGTATTTAAAATATTGTTGGCAATATCAATTTTATAACTGGAACGTCCATAGGTTCCTGCAAACAAAAACTCTGATGCCTCGTGAATATTCAAATCTGTTACAACCACCGATGGCATATTCATTCCAAGCACTTCCCAATTAGTGCCTTCATCAAGAGATGCTAGTACCCCTATATCGGTTCCTAAAAATAAATTACCATAGCGATCTCTTTCAATATCATTTACAGGAATATCAGGTAAATTGGTAGAAATATCAATCCAGTTTGCACCTGCATCTGTACTTTTATAAACGTGTCCGTCGTCTTCTCCAAAACGATATCCCGAAAATGTAACATAAACCGTATTCACATCATCTCTTGAGGCTAATACCTTGGTCACCCAAAAATTAGGTAAACTCGATGAAATTAAATTCCAATTAGTCCCTCCGTTTTGTGTTATCCAAATGTTGCCATCATCAGTTCCTGCAAAAATAACATTACTGTCTAAAGGAGAAACATTAATTGTTGTTATGGTTCCAAAAGTAAGGTTTCCAGAATGAGGTCCATTACTAAGATCCGGACTGATTGCTGTCCAATTAACAGCAGCATTAGTAGTTTTATAAACTCTATTGGTTCCATAATAAACTATTTGTGGATTTACAGGATCAAACGTTATCGGGGTATCCCAATTATTTGGATCTCCACTTGCAATGCCATTTAACACCGTAAAAAATGAAGCTGCATTATTGGTGGATTTTCTTAGATTTCCACGTTGTGATAAGGCATAGATCACATTGGTATTTGTGGGATCTACCAAAGGCTGAAAACCATCGCCTCCATTAATTATATTCCAATCATCCAATCCTCCAGTTACTGTTCTCATGGTACTATTATCCTGAGCACCTCCGTACATTTTGTTTCCATTTTGAGCATCGACATGAAAACGATAGAATTGGGTGATAGGAAGTGTGACATCTTTTATAGAAGAAACTCCATCGTTGGTGCTTTTATACAAGCCCCCATCATTACCTAATAAAACTTCTCCCGGAACTGAGGTATTGAATGCAAGGGCATGCTGATCTACATGAACTCCGGGAAAAGAAATACTCCAATTAGCGCCTCCATCTGTAGATTTTTCTATTATGAAACCCACATTATAAATTACATCTTCATTGGTTGGATCCACAAAAATACCTCCAAACCACCAGTGAAATCCTATATTGGTTAACTGGCTAGAATTAACTTCTGTCCAGGTATCTCCACCATTTGCTGTTCTGTAAACACCCTGAATGCTTCCATTGGCATCGGCATAAAGTGCATACAAAACATTTGGATTAGATTGCGATATATCAATACTGATCCGTCCTTTTTCTGAAGCTAAACTTGGTAAACCAGCAGTAAGTTCTGTCCAGGTATCACCCCCATTTATAGAGCGATAGATCCTTGATGTTTCTCCTCCGTATTGTCTGTTATTGGGTCTGCGAATACGCTCCCAACTGGCAGCATAAATAATATCACCATTTGTGGGATGAATTACCATATCTATAATTCCGGTAGAATCACTAACAAATAAAACTTGATCCCAGGTATCTCCACCATTGTTAGTACGATATACGCCTCTGTTAATATCATTCCTAAAAAGGGGACCCATGGCTCCAACAAAAACTGTATCATCGTCACTGGGGTCTATTACTATCTTTCCTATGCTTCCCACATCGGGAAGTCCTTTAATTTCCCAGGTAAGTCCGCCGTCGAAACTTTTGTAAATGCCATCGCCATCATAAGCCAATGAACCACCTCCGGCATTAACTTCTCCTGTCCCAACCCAAATTAAATCTGTATTGTTTTTTGAAATTTCAATATCGCCAATAGAAAGCATTTCCTGGTCATCGAAAATAGGGTTCCAGTTAGCACCCCCATCTGTTGTTTTAAAGATTCCTCCCGAGGCTGTTCCTATATAATATGTTTGCGCCTGATCTATTGGAATTTCAATGTCGGAAATCCGGCCTCCAATATTTATAGGTCCGGTAAACTCCCAAAGTGTACCCCCAGAACTTCTTTGTTTCTTTTCCTTTTTCCATTGAATGGCTATGGAATAGGCATCGGTTTTTATTTCTCCCGTTGGATATGCACGTTGCATAAACATAAAATCGTGAGGAGTTTTTATTTCTGAAATAACTTCAATTAAAGGATTATTAGGCTGTTGTGTACAGCCAATAATTGAAAAAACCACTAGTAAAGAAAGGGTAATAAAACGGTTCATGGCATTATTTTTTAATGCTATAAAGGTATTGAAAAATGTGTTTATTATTGCTTTTGAACAGGAATCTATTCAGAAAGGCTAAACCTATAAATAATCTTGCCAATTTGCTTAGTTGGAGCTTTTTCATCTTTATTAAACCGCGTAGCCATTGCAGCCCTTTTTGCAGGTTCTAATAAACAAGGAGTATTATTTGTGGTTCCCCTTACACCGGCTCTGGCATTAATAACTTTACCATTCCTGTCTACTTCAATGCTGACAACAACGATTCCTGCTTCGTTACAATCCTGCAGGTATTTTTCCTTATTTAGGGCCTTACGTCCGCCTAAAAGATAATTGCCGTCACCGTCTAATCCTTTTCCTGTTCCGTAATAACTACTTGCATTGGGGTCGCCTTTTGGGTCGCCTTTGTCTCCTGATCTTTTATCATTCCCCTCACCTCCTTTTGTGACACCATTATTTTTAGGACCATTTATTAAACTAGAAATTGCGTCGATAGTAGATTTATCGGGTTTGGGGTCAGGTTCTTTAATAATTTCTTTTTTGGGTTTATCATCTACCGGAGCTTCTTTATTTTCTTTTTTAATTTTTTCTTTTTTTATTACTGGGGCCTCCTCCATATCCTGAGTGACGACCTCTTCTTTTAATACGGTTTTAGACTGGACTTTAGATTCTGGTGTGGTTTGTTTAGGAGTAGACTTAATTTTCTTTATGGGTTGGATGTTTCCGTCACTAAAATCTGTCGTACCAAAATTAATAGCGATCCCATTTTCCGGAGGGGGATATATATAGCTTAGTCCTACATATAACAATAAAAATATTATTATTACATGTAAAATTACAGTAATAGCCATACTTTTTCTTTTATGTCTGGTGTTTAAAAAGCTCATAATTCTATGTAAAGTAGACCCTAATTTGGTTGTACTGCCAATATGACTTTAAAATTATTTTTATTTGCTATATCCATTACAAAAACAGCATCCTCGATAGGCACGCCCTTTTCGGCACGTAATATAATGGTTGGATTTTCTTTTCCTGCCAACACACTTTTTAATTCTTTTTCAATACTATATTCACTAACTCGCTCCTTGTTTACATAAAATGCACCGTTTTTGGTAATGCTTACAGATGCATTTTGCATATGGGTAGTTTTTCCTTTTGCATTGGGTAAAATTAAATCTAATGCATCCGGAGTGACGGCCGGTGAAGTGAGCAAAAAGAAAACTAATAACAGAAAAACAATATCTGTCATAGAACTCATGCTAAAATCAGCACTTATTTTATTTCTTCCTCTTAAATTCATTATGAAGGTTCATTTAACAGGTCCAAAAAGTCCACAGCGGTGGCTTCCATCTGGTGTACTATTTTATCGGTTTTTACGACCAAATGATTGTAACCCATATAAGCGATAATACCCACAATTAACCCAGCTACTGTAGTAGTCATTGCGGTGTAAATACCCTCGGCCAAACTACCCATTTCTGCTTGACCACTACTAGTTGCTAATTGATGAAATGCTAATACCATTCCAATTACAGTTCCTAAAAAGCCTATCATAGGTGCAGCTCCTGAAATTGTAGCAAGTATGCTTACATTTTTTTCTAGTTTGTAAACTTCCAATCTTCCTGCATTTTCTATGGCTGTGTTAATGTCTTCCAAAGGACTTCCTATACGGGAAATCCCTTTTTCGGTAAGTCTGGAAACCGGAGTATTTTGCTGTGCGCATAATACTTTTGCTGCCTGAATATTCCCATTTACCACACTATCCCTAATTTGGTTCATAAAATTACCATCAATATTGGTTGCAGCTTTAATGGTGAATAGCCTTTCAAAATAAATGTATATGGCAACAAACAAGAGTACAAATAGTACTCCAATTATAATTTGTCCTGCTACCCCACCCATTAATAGTAATTCCATTATGGACAAGGTTTTTTCTTCGGGTATAAGATCTGGGTTTTGAGTTGCTTCATCTGCAACTTCCTGAATTAAATAGCTAATCATAGATTAAGATAGATTTTTTTAAAATAACGAGAATTGAATAAAGAAATTGTTATACGTGATGAAATATAAATCTTTCAATAAACAAAAATACTGCGGCTCCTGCTAAAAATCCTAATAATGCAAGCCAGGTTATTTTTCTAAGATACCAGATAAAGTCTATCCTTTCCATACCCATAGCTGCTACTCCGGCAGCAGACCCAATAATAAGCATGCTACCTCCTGTTCCTGCTGAATAAGCAATAAAATGCCAGAGAACTGAGTCTGTGGGAGAATCATACATTCCTATAGATGCAGCAACCAAAGGAACATTGTCTATTATTGCAGATATTACACCCAATAGCATTACCACTATATCTTGATTGGGAATTACGCCTTCTAACATTTCGGCTAAATATCGTAAAGTCCCCACTTCTTCACCATTAACAACACCAAATACTAAAGCCTCTAAACCAGCTACTGCCATCAGAATTCCCAGGAAGAAAAGAATACTTGAAATCTCAATACGGGAAAGGGCTTTATGAGTTGAATATAAATGTCGGCGTTCTTGTGTAAAATCTTCTTCCGGATGGATATATTCTGAAACCAACCAAACCACACCTAGTGCGAACATCATCCCAATATAAGGGGGTAAGTGTGTAAATGTTTTAAATATTGGAACAGAAACAATCATTCCCAATCCTAAGAAAAGCATGGTTTTACTACTTAATAAACGTCCTGCCTTATTATCCTTGGTAGCATCTACATCAATGTCACCACGAAAGACCTTTAATTTTGAGGCTATAAAAAATGGAATTATAAAACAAACAATTGAAGGTATACCAACGGTCTTTATTAAACCCATTGTAGTTACATTATCTGCAATCCAAAGCATCGTAGTAGTCACATCTCCAATAGGTGACCAGGCACCTCCCGCATTGGCAGCTATTACAACCATGGCTGTATACCAAAGGCGTTCATCTTTTTTATGAACAAGTTTTCTTAATAAGGTTACCAATACAATTGTAGCTGTTAGATTATCTATTATTGCCGAAAGTATAAACGCCAATATCCCAATAATCCACAAAAGTCTTTTCTTACTTTTTGTTTGTATAGTCTCTTTTAATATCTCAAAACCACGATGTAAATCTATTATTTCAACAATGGTCATAGCCCCGATAAGGAAAATGAGGATTTCAGATGTTTTTCCAAGATGATGAAGCAAAGTATCATTAAAGCCATGTTTGGCTGTTTCTCCTCCCGTAAGGAAATTAAACACACTCTCATGGGTGTCAATAACATTATACCACCCATTATAAAATCCTATAGCAAGAACAGCCCAAATTAATGCTGACATAATAAGTGCCGGTACAGTTTTATCTAATTTTAATGGGTATTCTAATGTTATGGACAAATACCCGATAACAAAAATTAAGATAATAATTGATTCCATACTTGGATTTATTTAGGTATTATTTATTTTACTATAAGGAATAAATAACAATATACCCTAAATTATAATTTGTGAATATATAATGAAAAATTTCAATTTACAAATACCTCTTTCAATTAGAAATTACAATGTAAAAATATTACCCGAAGAATGATCTTTATCCGCCCCTGTTACACTCGCTAAACAATTAATTGATCCCCTAAGTTTTAAAATTCCTAAAAGCCCAAAAATGAGTGCCTCTTTATATTCTATTATTTCTGAAGAAGGTATCTCTGCATCAATCTGAGAAAGTGATTTTAACCGATTGATCAAAAAGTCATTATATACACCTCCGCCGGTAATTAACACCGAAGCCCCCTTAGAAAATTGAGATGCCAACTGCATCGCTATATGTTCTGTAAAGGTGCGAAGTATATCTTTTAAAGAGTAACTGGAATCATCCAAAAATGAAAATATGTGTTCCTTTACCCACTCCAGGCCTAAAGATTTAGGAGGATTTTCGGAATAAAAAGATAGTTTGTTTAGTTTCTGTAGTAATTCACTAATCAATTCCCCGGAACTTGCTATTCGCCCCCCTTCATCAAAAGGATTCCCGGTTTTTTCGGCATAATGATTCAATACAATATTGACAGGGCAAATATCGTAGGCAATTCTCTTTTTATGACGCTCATACGAAATGTTAGCAAATCCCCCGAGGTTCAGACAATAATCGAATTTGCTAAAAAGAAGTCTATCACCTATGGGTACTAAAGGGGCCCCTTGTCCTCCCAACTGTACATCTTGAACCCTAAAATCGCAAACAACTCTTTGATTTATACTACGAGCTAAAATAGGTAAATTCCCGATTTGAAGTGTGATCCCCTCTTTGGGTCGGTGCCAAATAGTATGACCATGACTACAAACAGCATCCAGGTTTTTTATATTTCTTTTTTTAATAAATTCGGATATTACTACCGCTAGATATTTGGTGTACTGAAGGTCAAAAATCTTTATTTTTTCTTCTGAATATGAAATAGCTTCCTTTAATAATACCTTCCAACTGTTAGTGTAGGCAATGGTTTCAGAATTTATTATATCAAATCTCCAACTACCCTCGTCAGATATATTAAACTGTAATTCAGCAAGATCGATTCCATCTAATGAAGTGCCCGACATAACGCCTACAACTTTATAATCATTTTTAAGCATTTGTAAAAATAAGCTGTTTTATTGAAAATCTGCTATGAATAAAGTAACTTTGCATATCTTTTAATAGAAACTACAAATACCCTAATTCTATGGATTTTAGTCTTACCGAAGAACATTTAATGATACGTGATGCCGCTCGAGATTTTGCTAAAAATGAACTCCTTGCAGGCGTTATTGAACGGGACACCAAACAGGAATTTCCTGCTCGTCAGGTTAAGATAATGGGAGAATTAGGCTTCCTTGGTATGATGGTAGATCCTAAATATGGTGGAGGGGGTTTGGATACGATATCCTTCGTTTTAGCTATGGAAGAAATTTCGAAAATAGATGCTTCAGCTAGTGTCATTATGACCGTAAATAACTCTTTAGTGTGTTATGGGATACAAGAATATGGTTCCGAAGAACAAAAACAAAAATATCTTACCAAGCTTGCTACGGGAGAAAAATTAGGAGCCTTTTGTTTAAGTGAACCCGAAGCAGGAAGTGATGCTACTTCGCAAAAAACAACGGCAGTAGATAAGGGCGATCATTATATATTAAACGGAACAAAAAACTGGATAACCAATGGTAGTAATGCAGATATACATCTTGTTTTTGCACAAACCAACAAGGAAAAAAAACATCGGGGAATCAATGTTTTCATCGTTGAAAAAGGTTGGAAGGGATTTGAAATTGGCCCTAAAGAAGATAAACTTGGAATTCGTGGAAGCGACACGCACTCCCTTATTTTTAACGATGTAAAAGTTCCAAAGGAAAATCGAATTGGTGAAAATGGTTTTGGGTTTAAGTTTGCTATGAAAACCCTTAGCGGGGGACGTATAGGTATTGCTGCACAAGCATTAGGTATAGCTGGTGGAGCTTACGATCTTGCAAGAGAGTATTCAAAGGTACGCAAGGCATTTGGCACCGAAATTTGCAACCATCAAGCCATTGCATTTAAATTAGCAGACATGCATACACAAATTGAAGCTGCCCGCCATCTGGTAATGAAAGCTGCCTGGGATAAAGACAAAGGCCATAATTACCTTGTAAGTAGTGCCATGGCAAAAGTATATGCCTCACAAGTGGCTATGGATGTTACCGTGGAAGCAGTACAGATACACGGCGGTAATGGCTACGTAAAGGAATATCATGTAGAACGCTTTATGAGGGATGCAAAAATTACTCAGATTTACGAAGGAACTTCAGAAATTCAAAAAATTGTTATTTCCCGGGGCTTGTTGAGAAATTAAATTAATAAAGTATATAGTTTTTCAGAAAGGACCAATAAGAAGTTATTAGAGGTGCTTAAAAATAATTTTAGAATTCATTAATCAACCCTTTTTCATTTAAAATATTTTGTGCCATAATCCGAATGTAAAAATTTTACAAAAAGAAATTCCAGACCAACCCAAATCTTATAACTGCATCCCGATACGGATACCCAGGAGCAGAAAAGTATTCATTTTTACTTGTAAACAACGAATTTATATGTTCAAACTTTAAATAAATACGGGTTTGACGTACCTTGGCATTAAAGAAAATATCCACTAAAGGAAATCCTCCTAATTCTTGATTATTTTGAACATAAAATTCCGCCAGGACAGGGTCATAGGCATTGATATTATACATTGTAAAATATTTAAAAGTAACTCCTGTCTGAAAAAATAATGCTTTTTTAAACAATTCGTTTTGATAGTATAAAGTATTTCGAGTTATAAATTGTGGTACATTAAAAACCTCCTCACCGCTCAACGCGTTTTGATACATTATTGTATTTGCCAATGTAAACTTTCCATAACGAAACTCTTTTTCAAGTTTCACCTTTACATAATCCACCCGGTTTTTATACTGTTGTGGTGTTGGAGTAGAATCGTTTGTCTTAATGGTAAAATAGGTATAATCTTCAATCCCGGTATACGTTACAGTTACATAGAAGAATTTTTTAGATTGTAGTTGAAATTGAAATTGTTGAGTTTTTACATTCTCAAAATTATTTTGCCAGTTATAATTTACATAATCACTTTGGTTTAGCAAGAAATTAAAATCGGGTGCTACCGAATGCACTTTAATATCGGCATTCACTTTATTTTCTTCATTGATTTCAAACGATATCCCAGCTGTTAAAAAATTAGCATCGAAATCTCCCGATATATTAATTGCACCTTTACCATAAAGTTGAAATCCTCGATATTCTTTTTTATAGGAAGCTCCTGCCTGAACAAGGTTACCTTTTATTCGGTTAGTGATTCTACTTTCGTCCAAAATCAACACAGAGTTATAACCGTAATTAAAATCGGTATATCCTATAAAAGCACTTAAATTTCCAATAATAGAATTCTCAAAACGAGCATATCCCTGTATATTGAAATCTTCTAATTTTCCTTTTGTCTCTAAATCTGAAGTACGGTAAGACTCGCCAAATCCCAAATAGGGACTGCTTTGTTTGTATTGGTAAAATTTATCTTCGTAACTAATTATATTACCAAGGGTAAGTAACGTTTGTGAGGTACTGTCTATTTTGGTTATAAGGTCATATTCCTGTTCTCCGTAAAACCGAAGCCCTTCCAGTTTATTTTCGGCGTCTTCAAAATTTACGTCCAATCGCCCCCGATCATCAAATTCGGAAACATCATTGATAAAAAGTAAAATCGAATTTTCTGTTAATCCTCCATTTTCTTCATTTAATATATCTTGTGCTGCTAGATGAGCTTTAATTCTGTACCGTTTATTTTTTGTAATGTAATGTGTAGTAAATCTAAAATTTCCGGTACTTGTTAAACTATTTTGATATTGCCCCAGAGATCGTAATCCTTTGTAGGCTATAAAAAAATTAAACTGCTCCGATGTGCTTATAGTAAAATGAGCATCTAATTGCTGACCTTGATTAAAAGCGGTTTTATAGTATAACTCGGTTAATGGAGTGGGCACGCGATAATATTTCATGTCTTCGATCTCCATATAATTAAAATGATGAGATTGTGCTAAAAACAAAGGTTTGAGATTAATCCTGTTAAAATCGTAAGCTAAAGAATTATAGGTTTGACCAACGTTTGAAAAAGGTAACAACTCAAAATTATCTCTTCTTAGATAATTAAATTTATACTCCTTTTGCATACTTAAAGTAGTATCCACATAAGTAGTATCACGATCTACCGAAATAATTTCATACAGGTCAATAGGAGGTTTGTCAGATATAGTTTTATCGTTTCCCGAATTTATTCTTTGTGAAAAAATAGATGTCGAAACACATAAAAAAAGTAATAGTAATAAGGTTTTATTCATCTATTTTTGACTTTCAAAGCAAAGGTATACTTTTGAACGGAATTCAATAGTATTAATTTTATGCTGAAATTAAAAATCAACTCCCAATTAATGGAATGTGGCACCGATGAAGCCGGAAGAGGTTGTTTAGCCGGGCCTGTGACCGCAGCAGCTGTGATTTTACCAGATGATTTCAAAAATGAAATACTGACCGATTCCAAACTACTCACCGAAAAAAAAAGATTGCTTCTTAAAGACATTATTGAAACCGAAGCCCTTAGCTTTGGAGTCACTCATATTATGATGGATGAAATAGACAGAATTAATATTCTCAACGCTTCTATTCTTGGAATGCATCGTTCCATTGACACCCTGGAAAAAATGCCTCATTTTATCGCTATCGATGGTAATCGATTTAAACCTTATGGCAATATTCCTTTTGAATGTGTGGTTAAAGGTGACGGTAAATATCTACACATTGCAGCGGCATCCGTATTGGCGAAGACCCATCGTGATGAATTTATGGTAAAAATTCATGAGGAATTCCCAATGTATAACTGGAAACAAAACAAGGGCTATCCTACTAAAGAACATAGAGAAGCCATACAAAAATATGGCATAACATCCTACCACAGAAAAAGTTTTAAACTTTTACCCGATCAGCTGAAAATTGTCTTTTAATATCCCCTTACCCGGAAATCCAAAAGCCTAATAACCTAAAAAACCGATTGTTAAAAACCCGTAAATAACAAATTGATTTCTGTTTTAAAACTGAAGTATTGTATCTTACTTTTGTTCGTATGAAGGGTTTTCTTAAAAGAGTATTATTACTGCTTTACCTTGTATTATTTTTGAACTGTGATAATTCAGTAATAAGATCGGGTGAACTTATAGATTTTATTCCTGAAAACACATCGGCCGTATTTAATATTTTGGATTTTGGATCCCTAGAAACCGATATCAGGAATAATGGTCTTTTTTCTGAATTTAAAGCCACAGCACCTTATACTTTTTTTTCTGAAAAAAGTCTCTTACACCACTTGCTAACCTCTGAAAGAAGCTTATTATGCATCAATTCTAATGAGATTACGGATTATACCTTCATCACAAAACAAATGACAAATTTATTTGAAATAGATTCATTACAAAACAAATCTATTGAAACACTATCCTATAACAATTATACGCTACAAAAGATTTCGGTTGAAGGAAAACAGGTTTTTTCGGTAATAAAAGATAGTGTGTTCATCCTTTCCTCCTCATTGCAAATAATAAAAAATATCCTGGCAGGAAAGGTTGAAAAAGATCCTGTTTTTTTAAAAGTTTACAGTTTAAAAAACACCGCAGAACTCTCAACAATAATCAATACCAGAAATATTAGGCTTAACGATTCGCTTAAGATCAATTTTGCATCCTGGGCAGTATTAGATGTAAAAGTGTTACCCGATATGCTTACTGCTACGGGTGTTGTTTTACCAAAAGATAAAGCACCTCAGCTACTTTCTGTTTTTGAGGGTCTGGTGCCCCAACAAAACAATATTGCCAAAGTGACCCCATTAGATGCATTGAGTGTTGTTTCTTTTACGTTTAATGACATTGAAATTTTTCAAAAAAATATACAACGATTTCGAGAAACTAAAAACCCTGCAACTGTAGAAATCGGGTTGTTTGAATCGGTTATTGAAGTTGGAAGCTTAGAATTTTCTCAGGGAAAAGCAATTGTACTAAAAAGTATCGATCCCTCACTTACCAACGAAGCACTAACGGAATATATCACACAGAAAGATTCCTTTAAACAAATTATTCTGAATGAATTTAATGAACCTGATTTGTTCACAAATGTATTTGCTCCCTTACTAGATTATAGTTTACCAAAATATGCATTCCAACTAGGTGATTTCTTTGTTTTTTCTGAAAATGAAACCATAGCTCATAACATTATTACTGCTTATTTGAATAATAATTGTCTCGCTCAGAGCACATATTTTAAGGACTCCGCATCGCAATTGAGCAGCGCATCATCATTGCTTATCATGAAATTAAACGGAAATTTCGCCAATGTTTTAACAGGGTTTTTTAATACAAATACTTCTACCCTCACAGAAGAATTAAGGATTGGATCTATTTCATCAAAAAAATATCCTCTTGCCGTACTTCAGTTTATTTACGAAAGAGATTTTGCTCATATAAACCTTGTATGCAAAGAAGCTTCCCCAAGTAATCGATCTTCGGGAATAGTATCACAGCTTTTCAGTATTAAACTCGAAGATGAATTATTGAGAAATCCACAATTTTTTACCAATCATAGAACCGATGGAAAAGATATTATAGTACAAGATGTTACCAATAAACTACATTTTATTTCATCTGGTGGAAAAGTACTATGGACAAAAATACTGGATGGCCCGATATTAGGTGATATACTTGAAGTTGACATTCTTAGAAACAGAAAAAAACAATTAGCTTTTGTTACCAAAAATACATTTTACGTTTTGGATAGAAACGGAAGAAATGTAACCCCATTCCCATTAGTATTTAAAGACGATATAACCCAAGCCCTTTCAGTCTTTGATTATGAAAATAATCGGAAATACAGATTTGTTATAACTCAGGGTAATGAAATTTTTATGTACGACAGCAAGGGTAAAACAGTGGAGGGATTTAAATTCAAAAAAGCAAAATCGAACATTGTGCTGCCACCACAACACATTAGAATTATAAATAAAGATTACGTTCTTATTGCTGAAGAAAATGGAAAGCTCAATATTTTAAACAGAATAGGAAAATCGAGAATTTCGGTTTCTAATTCTTTTGATTTTTCTGAAATGCCAATTGCTAAGGAAGGCAATAAGTTTGTGGTAATAACAAAAAATAATTCAAAAGTAAGCATCTCGCAAAAAGGAAAGGTAACTACTCAAAAGCTAAACGTAACCGGATATTGGTTTACCATTAAGGGGAAAATAAAAGTTACCTTAGATGATAATTTAATGCGCATAAATGGAAAATTAGTTGAGCTCCCATATGGGCTTTACACAACTCCTAAAATATATACTGCAAACCATAAAACATATATAACCATTACTGAAACCCAAGAAAACAAAGTATATGTATATACTAAGTCTGGGGAGATATTAGCCGGATTTCCTGTTTTTGGAACTTCTTCCTCAGACATTGGCGATGCAAATAAGAATGGGAAATTAAATTTTTTAGTTAAAGGGGGAGACAATGAAATATTACTCTATGAACTTCGATAATTATTGGGATTGACTAATTTTTATAACTTGACATTATTAACATAAATTAAATACTAACAAAAATGAAAACATCTATACTAAGCATTATTACTTTTTGTCTAATCGCTTCTGTAAGTTTCGCACAAAGTGGTTGTAGTAAGTATTATCCTTTTGATGAGGGCACAACTTTTCAAATAACTAATTACGATAAAAAAGGAAAAACTACCGGATTTGTTGACTATACCATAACTGATGTGCGAACAGTTGAGGGAGCTGAAGTTTCTACGATAACCTCTCAGGTTAAAGATGAAAAAGGGGAATTGATTCTGGAATCATCTTACAACATTACCTGTAAAGACGATACGATATCCATAGATTTCAATTCTATGATAAATTCACAGATGTTCGATCAATATCAAGAATTTGATTTGGAGATTTCCGGCACTAATTTAGATCTGCCAAATAATCTCTCTGTTGGTCAGGAATTACCGGATGCATCCATGTTAATGATCATTAATATGGGAATCACATTAAAGTTTTCGGTTAATATAACCGACCGTAAGGTTATCGCAAAAGAATCTGTAACCACTCCAGCTGGAACTTATGATTGTTTTGTTATAAGTTTATTCCGTAGACATGAAAATGGGGTTTAAAAGTACCGGAACATCAAAACAATGGATTGCTAAAGAGGTAGGAATGGTAAAACAGGAAGAGTACAATAAAAAAGGAAAGCTTATGAGTAGCAGTCAACTTACTGCATTTCATAAAAACTAAAATTTTAAAATTAAGCTTCGGTTTTTTGTATTAATTCAGCTTCAAATAATTCTGAAAAATGTTTTAGGAGTTTTTCTTTTACTTCCTCTTGTGAAATCTCAGGTTTCCCCAGTTCTACATTTAGGGAAGTAACTGCTTTGCCTTTTATACCACAAGGATTCATATAATCAAAATAACCCAAATTAGTATTCACATTAAAAGCAAAGCCATGCATGGTTACCCAACGACTTGAACGAACACCCAAAGCACATATCTTTCGTGCAAAGGGGGTCCCTGCATCAAACCATACTCCGGTTTCTCCCGGTGAACGTTCTGCTTTAAGTCCGTATTCGGAAAGAGTTCTAATAATCATTTCTTCAAGAAAACGCAGATATTTATGGATGTCAGTAAAGAAGTTTTCAAGATCCAGGATAGGATATCCTACGATCTGCCCAGGGCCGTGATAGGTAATATCTCCCCCTCTGTTTATTTTGTAGAATCTGGCATTTATTTCTTCGAGTTTTTCTTCAGAAATTAATAAATTATCAACATCACCGCTTTTACCCAATGTATAGACATGGGGATGTTCCACCAGTAAAAAATAATTATGGGTTTCAAGAGACGTTTGTTCTCTTCGGTTTTTTATTTTTATATCAATAATTTCTTTAAAGAGTTGCTCCTGAAACTCCCAGGTTTCTTTATAATCTTTTAATCCTAACTCTTGTATTTCGACAGATTTATTCAACAAAAATTAATTTTCGAGTTCTACTTCTAAGTCTAACAGGTCCGGGTTTTTAAAATATTCCAGAAATCCAATTTCTACTTCTATTGTTTTTCCGTCAAGTGAAAATTTAGCATTTTCAATCGAAGATTTTATAATTTTTCTGGGAAATGTATATTTTAATCTGTATCGCATAGTACTCATAAAAGCTTCAGAACCCTTAATACTATCAACCTCTTGTTTATGTAATTCTTTATCTTTTATATAGGCATCACGTATAAATATCCTATTGTTAAAAGAATAAGAAACACCTATTAGATCTTTTGAATCGTCATTCTCACCCTTTCCCATATTCGCATTTAATCCTGGCATTAAAGAAGAAGTTTGTTCTAATCCCCTGAAAATATCATTTATCTCCTCAATACTTTCAAAGTCTGAATATAAATTAAATAACATCGTGCCAGTCTCTGAATCCATTATCATACGTATGTTATAATTTTCCATTTTCTTTAAACGATTCTGATCCGTTTCCGAAAGCCGGGATATACTATCTTTCTTTTCTTCCAATAAATCTTTCATAGATATTATAGTATCCATTTTCACGGTAGTTGAATCACTCTTCATATCACCTCCAAAGCCCATCATTTCACTCAAATCCATTTCTATAGACATGGTACCACTTCCATCTTCATTCAGGTAAAGGGTTTCCGTAAACTGACAGCTTATAGCAGTAATAGCTATAAGTAATATAAAAATTACTTTTTGTAACATCAAATTATCTTTTCGGGTTATTTAAGATTATTAAAGCTGTGATCACACCCGGAATCCAACCACAAATGGTTAATATAAGAACAATTAAAATAGAACCACATCCTTTATCGATAACGGCAAGTAGTGGAAATAAAATTGAAAGTAATACTCTCCAAATACTCATAAGTTACAAAGTTACAATTAATAATTCACCTATTTGTCCGCCTGTAATTGCTTTTGTTACAGCTATTGATTTACAGTCACAATGTTCCTATCTTTGCATATATTTTTACAAAATCCCTATGCAATTATCTGAACAGGAACAGGTTCGAAGAGAGAAACTCATTCAATTAAGAAAACTGGGCATCAACCCATACCCTGCCGATCTTTACCCTGTAGACATTAAAACAAATGATATAAAACAGAATTTTTCAGAGGGAAAAAAAGTTACTATAGCGGGACGTTTGATGTCACGGCGTATTCAAGGGAAAGTCTCTTTTGCCGAATTACAGGATTCGGAGGGTCGTATCCAGGTCTATTTTAACCGTGATGAAATTTGCCCCGGTGAAGACAAAAGCCAATACAATGAGGTCTATAAAAAACTATTGGATATTGGTGATTTTATAGGAATCGAGGGTGACTTATTTACCACAAAAGTAGGCGAAAAAACTGTGATGGTAAAAGCATTTACCCTATTGTCTAAATCTTTAAAACCACTTCCTATTCCAAAAACAGATAGTGAAGGCAATACTTTCGATGAGTTTAACGACCCTGAAATGCGTTACAGACAACGCTATGCAGACCTGGTTGTAAATCCACATGTAAAAGAAGTGTTTGTAAAACGCACAAAACTCTTTAATGCGATGCGTACATTTTTAAGCGAACGAGGATATTTTGAAGTAGAAACACCTATCCTGCAACCCATTCCGGGAGGTGCTGCTGCCAAGCCATTTATAACGCATCATAATTCTTTAAACATCCCTTTGTATATGCGAATTGCCAACGAGCTATATTTAAAAAGACTCATTGTGGGGGGATTCGATGGGGTCTATGAGTTTGCAAAAGACTTTAGAAATGAAGGAATGGATCGTACACATAACCCGGAATTTACCATGATGGAAATCTATGTAGCCTACAAGGATTACAACTGGATGATGGATTTTACCGAAGAAATGTTAGAGCATTGTGCTACCGAAGTAAACGGTACTACTAAAACCACCTTTGGCGAAAATAATATAGATTTTAAGGCACCCTACCTTCGTATTTCTATGACCGATGCCATTAAAAAATACGCAGGATTTGATATTACGGGTAAGTCTGAAGCGGAACTTCGGAAGGCAGCTGAAGATATGGGTGTTGAAATAGATGAGACCATGGGTAAAGGGAAAATCATCGATGGGATCTTTGGCGACAAATGTGAAGCGAATTTTGTGCAGCCTACATTTGTTACCGACTACCCAAAAGAAATGAGTCCTCTTTGTAAAGAACATCGGGATAACCCGGAGCTAACGGAACGATTCGAGCTTATTGTCTGCGGAAAGGAATTAGCCAATGCTTATAGCGAATTGAACGATCCTATAGATCAGCGGAAACGATTTGAAGAACAGGTGAGTTTGGCGGATCGCGGAGATGATGAAGCAACAAAATTTATAGATTACGATTTTTTACGCGCATTGGAATATGGAATGCCTCCAACTTCCGGAATGGGAATTGGTATGGATAGACTTATTATGTTTTTAACCAATAATCAATCTATTCAGGAAGTTCTCTTCTTCCCCCAAATGAAACCCGAGCAGAAGCAAGTTGCCATGACCGATGATGAAAAGGTCGTTTTTGCTATTCTGAAAAACAATTCTCCAATGGATTTAGTTGCTCTTAAAACCCAATCGGGACTAAGCAATAAGAAATGGGATAAGGCCATTAAGGGCTTGACTAAACAAGGTATTGCTAAGGTGAACAAAACCGATGATGGTTTATTTGTTGAGGTGGTTTAATAGACGCCAACACGCCTCCCGATAGTTATCGGGATGGTCCCTTCGCTAAAAATGTACACCGTACATTTTTTTATAGTTCGGTCCGGTCACGGATGGGTCACTTTGATGAATTTGAATACTTTTTAAAACATAGTTATACAAATTCATTATCTTTCCTCTATCAAAATAGGACTACGTATAGCAGAGCTTTGTGAGTTATAAAAAAACAGAACAGTACATTCTTTCAAGTAATAATTGATTCATCGAAATCTGAAAACTAAAATAAAAATATATGTTACAAAGTGTATTTGATCTTAATCTGGCTCTCAACATTATTACTACTGTTTCAGTTGTATTAGGTATCGCATTTGGACTCTTACAATTAAGGCATTCAACACAAAAAAGACGTGATTATGCAGCAGTAGATATTGTGCGAACAGTACAAACTCAATCAGTGAGACGAGCTGTTTCACTTATTTTAAAATTACCGAAAGACACTGATCCGGATTTAATACGGAATGATCCAAAACTACTTAAAGCGGCACTGGCTGTTGATAGTGCCTGTGAGATGTGGGGATGCATGGTTTTTGAACAAATAGTTGATCACCATCTTCTTGATCGCATGGTAGGAGGATGGGTTCGTGGCACTTGGAGTCGGCTTCATAAATGGGTTGAGTCAGAACGGATTATAAATCAAAACCCAAATGTTGGTGAGTGGTGGCAATGGCTTTTTGAATTAATAGAAAAAGATCCTGATCCAGGTAAAAATAAAGGAGCTTATGATTCCTATCGAGGAAGAAAAAAAAGAAAAAGTAGTATATAATATATTAAAGAATAAACTAAGCTTGGGTTAACAAAGGATAAAAACCAGAGGAGACTTTAGTAGTTGAGGTTCTACAATAACTAATTTGTCATTTGAAAAGGAATTACAAAAATGTAATTCCTTTTTTTGTTTACGTTAGTAAATATAAATGCTATTTTATTGTCATTGATTTGTCAATTTATGAATTTGAAAACATTAAATTTGTAATAAAATTATAATAAAACCCTTTTTTTATTTTGAATAGCAAAGAATATATCGTTAGAGATGCTTTTTCAAATGAATTTCGAGAAATTGGAGAATTAATGGTCAATGTATATTCCCAACTTCAAGGATTACCTCCCAAAGAAGAACAACCTGCCTATTATAAAATGTTAGCTAATATTGGGAGTTTAACAGAAAATCCAAAGACAAAATTATTAATTGCCATCTCCTCCAGTGGAAATATAGGTGGTGGCGTTGTTTATTTTGGTGATATGAAATATTATGGCTCCGGGGGGACCGCAACTAAGGAAAAAAATGCTTCGGGATTTAGATTATTGGCCGTAGATCCATCTATAAGAGGCAAAGGTATAGGTAGGCTTTTAACTAAAGCTTGTATTCAATTGGCAATTGATGAACATCGGGATCAAATGATCATTCATACGACAAAAGCGATGCAAGTAGCCTGGAAAATGTATGAGAATATGGGATTTAAGAGATCTGAAGATTTAGATTTTATACAAGAAGAACTTCCGGTTTTTGGTTTCAGATTAATATTTTAAAAAAACAATATTATTTCGATCATTAACAAACAAGATCTAGTTAACGAATTGTTGTTTAAATTGCGATGGTGACAGATCTGTGAATTTTTTAAAAGCTGTATAAAAAGTTGATTTGGAGTTAAATCCAGATTCCAAACCAATAGATTCGATAGTATAATTTACATATTCAATGTTGAGAATCAACTTCTTAACCTGATCTACTCTAAACTCGTTTATATAATCGGTAAAGTGTTTTTCACTATAATTATTGATTAAAAAAGAAAGATGACCAATGCTAATTTTTAAATCGTTAGCAAGAGATTCTAAGCTAAGGTAAGGGTCCAGATATTTCTTTTGGTCTATAACAATGGAATTTATTTTATTAAATATATTTAGCTGTTTTTCCGATTTTTCTTTTACCTGTTCATCTATATCAAGATTTGAGATATTCAATTCTAAATCTTCTATATTTTTGGATAATTTTTCTTTGTAAATATTCTCTCTAAGTACAATTCGATCTTCCATTATTCTATATCTGGAAAGCCCCTTAAACCCAACCCAATAGATCAAAACCGAAGAACACAATCGTAATGGATAATTTATTTGAGGAGAACTAAAACTACCATCCTGATAGTTTCGGTAGATAGCAATTACCCAAATAATTATGATAATAAGGCCAAGATTTAAAAAATGTTTGATCCACTTTAAATCATCATATTTAAGTATAAACTCAAACCATTTTTTATTTTTAGTGAGCATCAATGCTGCATATATAAATATGAAAATGGTATATATAAAACTTCCTATTTCTTCGTAAGTACTATAATTGTTTATAATAAGCCGGGTATCTAAATCGCTGAAATTATTTACTTGAGAATATAATATAAGAGAGAGTCGTAATATTATCATTCCAATAAAAGCGAAACTGGTTATATATAAAAATGATTGGACCTTTTTATGAATTTTTAAATAGTGTACTAAAAAGACATAAAATAAAGGCATACAAAAAAAATACCAAGGTACTCTCAGGTATTTTAAATAGACAAAAGAGAAGGTATATCCCATATCGATCAGCCAGGCCTGGAGGTTGTTCAATGATATAAACAGTACAATTAAACTTAGGAATAGCAGGGGTTTCCCTTTTCTTCTTTTACTTAGAAATATAAAGCCAATAAAAATAAACCCATAGATAACTCCGGTAATTAGGATCGTATTAAAAATCTGAACAATGGGAGTCTCAATTGTCATATCCTTAGAGGTTTACAACAAAACCTAAAGATACCACAAAATTTCCAGCTTAATAAAAAACTTTTTAAGAACTCCTAAATCTCAACTGAATTCACACCTCTTAAAAGATCAGGTAAACTCTTAAAATGTGTCCGAATTTATCAGATTCCTATGATTTCGGACTAATGAAATAATACTACATATTATTTTTAATCAAAGTTTAAAAAAATGAAATGAAAAATTTAATCTTTAAAACCAGAGAATTGATAAAATTTAAACTGTTCAGACCCCTATTACTTAAGATTGGAGACATGATGGGAAAGTATTCAACAGTTGGTGATCATCTCGTTTTTGATAACCAGCAATTCAAATGGACTGAACTTTTAGAAAATAATTGGAAATCTATCCGTAAAGAGTTTGAAGAAGTACTTGCTTTTCACCAGTTATTACCCAACCTACAGGATATTCAGCAAGAGCAAAAGGTATTGAACCATGATAATAAATGGAAAACATTTTTTCTCTATGGTTTTGGTATAAAAGCCATACTAAATTGCCAGACATGTCCTGTTACTGTAAACATACTGGAACAAATCCCCGGTATGAAAACCGCTTTTTTTTCTATTCTTTCACCCCACAAACATATACCTGCTCATAAAGGACTTTTTAAAGGATTTATCCGAAGCCACCTTGGATTAATTATACCTGGTCAGGCCAATGATTGTGTAATGCGGATAGAAAATGAGCAAATTAACTGGAAGGAAGGAAAAGTTGTAGTATTTGATGATACCTTTGAGCACGAAGTATGGAACAACACAGATGAAACAAGGGTAATATTACTGATAGATGTTATACGGCCATTTAAATTTCCTCTATCATTTATTAATAACGCTATTGTATACCTGATTGGTACTTCATCTTTTGTCAAGGAATCAATGAAAAAACACAAGTTATGGGAAACTCGCTTTCATTCTAGCCTGAAAAATAAATTACATGTATAATAAAATTACAACCGCTAACAAAGAACTAAGTTAAAACCAAGTCTTATTAGTTTAGTTCACGAGAAGTTGAGAGGATATTTGTTAGATAAGTTTTATGTACGGTACTTTCCAAAAATCATAATTATTCAAGTTTCATTAAATCATTAATGATTTTATTTGATTAATCAATCTTTTTTAATTCAGTTAACTGATTTTTAACTTAAAATCTGTCCGAATTTATCCGATTCCTATGATTTCGGACTAATGAAATATAAATGCATATTATTTTTAATCAAAATTCTTAAAACTCAATATCATGAAAACAAGATTATTTAAACAGCTAGTAATTATTTTATGTATTTCATTGTTCTACGCACCAATCCTTCAAGGACAAGAGATTGATAATTCATTTAACAAAACACCACAGCAAATGTATGATATGTTTATGCGAAAAAATAAGACAAACAAAATTTTAGGTTATATATTTCTTGGTTCCGGTGTAGCGATAATCGCTATTGGAGCTACAATTACAGCTTCTACTAATATAATAAATTCTAGTTTTAATGTAGAAAATGATTCTGGTGCTGAAGCACTTTTTATAGTAGGAGGGGGAGTTGCACTTGCAAGTATTCCTTTCTTTATTTCAGCTGGAAGTAATAAACGAAAGGCAATATTAGCCTTAAAAAGTGGAACCGTAGAGTTTGGAACGTTTGATAAAACCAATCATCTAAGCGTATCCATTACCATTCCATTTTAAAAATACTTTGATAATTAAAAATTCTTAAAACTCATATTATGAAAACTAATAACAAACACACCTTTCGACCCTTGTTCTTTTTTAATAAAAATAAAAAAATTACTTCCTGCCTATCACTAGTTTTAATGGTTGCATTTTTAAACCTATTGGTGAATTGTTCTTATTATAATGTAAAAGACTTCACGACCAGCCCCGAAACGATTGCGAAGCAAATGGAAGATTTTAATACGACACATAAGTATGTTATTATTCACTCCGGTGAAAGCGTATGGCATTTATATAATCTTGTTCTAAATGAAGAGGATAAAACCATAACCGGAATTGTACAAACTGTAATTTGGTATCACCAATATGCTAAACCCCGGGAAATGAAACGAGTGCAACAATATAATACTAAAAAACAAGTACCCTTTAATGAGCTTCATTTTACATTAAGTACAATTATTAAACCGGACCTTGGTTCGCAAATTACGATACCTTTTTCAGATATTACTGTAATATCTATTAATGAAAAAAACGGTGGACGTACCGCGGTAACTATAGTGGTAGGTATTGTTGGCGTATTGGCAGCTATAGCTATTATTGTTGCACTTACCAAAAGTTCATGTCCATTCGTCTATATAAAAAATGGAGAAGCATTTGTATTTACCGGAGAGCTTTATCCGGGTGTTATAACGGCGAATCAACAACGTGATGACTATTTGCCATTACCCAATTTTAAGGCTGAAAATAATGAATATAGCATTAAGATAACCAACGAATTAAAGGAGGTTCAACATACCGACTTCCTGCAATTACTTACAGTAGATCATCCCGAAAATGTAGAAGTATTGGTAGATAAAAATGGGAAATTACATACGTTCTCTTCTATGGTTTCTCCAGAAAAAGTAATGGTGGACAATGCTATATTAAATCAAAAACCGGCTTTAAAAAAAGACCGTGACTACTATTTGTTTAATACCGAAATTGAAAACACAAACAGCACAAGAAATATTGTGTTGGAATTTGATAAACCCTCTCTAACCAACACAGCAAAATTATATGTGACGGCTAAAAATTCAATGTGGCTGGATTATGTATTTGGAAAGTTCAATGAACAATTTGGAACCTATTATCCCCAATTCCAAAAAGATCAACAATTGGTTTCAAAAGAGAAAATTACTAAATGGATAAATGAACAAAACATACCATTATCGGTTTATCTGAAAACCTCAAAAGGATGGGAGTTGGTTGATAAAATAAATGCCGTCGGACCCATGGCTTTAAGAGATATGGTTATACCAATAGATGTAAGTAATGTAACTGGCAACAAATTGCAGATCAAGCTTGAAACCGGATTTATGTTTTGGGAAGTGGATTACACAGGAATTGACTATACTGAAAATTTACCCATAAAGTTAAATTACTTTGAACCTTCTCAGGCAATTGATGAGGATAACAACAATGTAACAGACCTTTTGACTAAAGCTGACAGAAAATATTTTGTTCAGCCTGATATTGGCAATGCGGTAGAGGTCACTTTTAAAACCCATGAGGTTCCTTCAAACTTAAAGAGATCGATTTTTCTAATAAATAGAGGATTCTATAATTACATTAGGGATTACAAGGGTAAACCCAATTTCGCAAAGCTTAAATTATTTAGAGAAGCAGGTGCCTTTACCGAGTTTTCAAAATATGAATACGAGGCCATTATGGATTATGTTGATCAATTTGATATAGCCTTGAATGATGAAAAATAATAAAACTATGATCATACAGCTTCAGGACAAATTCGTCCAACAAGAAAAATTGGAATCTGTTTCAACAGATATGTCCAATCAGCAGTTTATTATTTCAGGTTTCAAACAGAAATTAGTCCATACCAGGCTAAAAATTAGCTTACTGAAAATTGCGATAAAATGCTATAGAAACCCACTGGATTGGTTGAATGCTTTGCATTATTTAGTAAAGTTAAGAAGACGGTTTTTAGGTGATAATAAACTTCATAAATTGGTATATGCCGGAGGGAAATACTATATGGGTTTGTATACTCCGGGTTGGAATAGTAAGGTGTATCAAAATTTTATTTCCTCACAACTTCATGATTTTAAACCGGTAAAACAAAAGGTCAATAGATTTAATAGTGTATTTATCGCCATTACAAAAAAGTGTGCCTTGCGATGTGAGCATTGTTATGAGTGGGAAAATTTGAACAAAAAAGAAGTCCTTACAACTGAAAAACTAAATGAAATTGTTCGTAAGATTCAGGATAAAGGAGTAAGCCAAATTCAATTTTTGGGAGGGGAACCTCTTATAAAAATTAATACCTTGCTTCAAGTTCTCAAACAAGCCGTTAAAACCACCGATTTTTGGGTAGTCACTTCAGGGTTTAAACTAACTGCCAATAACGCCAAGCAATTAAAGGAAGCCGGTTTAACAGGTGTTATTATTAGTCTTGATCATTTTATACCGGAAAAGCATAATACTTTCAGAGGTTTTAAAGATGCCTATTTTTGGGTTGAAGAAGCTGTGAAAAATGCCATTAAAAACAATTTAGTAACAGCACTTTCACTTTGTGTAACCAAAGAATTTATTTCAGAAAAAAACTTAACTGCCTATATGAATCTGGCCAAAGAACTAAAAGTTTCTTTTGTCCAATTT
Source organism: Bacteroidota bacterium (assembly GCA_022562895.1). GTDB lineage: Bacteria > Bacteroidota > Bacteroidia > Flavobacteriales > Flavobacteriaceae > Marifrigoribacter. The sequence goes on from JADFOK010000001.1 coordinate 137,132, forward strand.
ATAGAGCCAAAAGCAGTAGGGCATTATGCAGGTAAAGATGTATTGTTAAAACAATATCACATTTTAATCCTGGAAGACTTTTTCTTGAAGATGAATTTCAATTCAGCATATAATTCTTATCCTATCATTACGTATCATGAGTATTATCAAAGGAGGCAAGGTTGCTTTGGCGGTGGGCTTAAAGGAATGTATGTCGATACAGATGGAGATATAAATGCTTGCCCATTTTGTCCTAAAAAAACAGGTAACGTTTTAGATGATTCTTTTGAAGAAAATCTGAATTTATTAAAATTAAATGGATGTAAGGACTATAAAATCAAAACGAATTAGAGATGCTTTTTGATGAATTATCAAATATCGAAATATGGTTTATAATCACCATTCTATTTATCATTAGATACGGTATTCTAGCAGGAATGTTCTTTTATATATTTTATGTTTGGAAGAAGAAAAGTCTTTATAGATTCAAAATTCAAAGCAGGTTTCCATTAATCAATCAAATTAAGCAAGAAATTAAATATTCAATCATGACATTTATAATCTATGGAAGTACCATTTGGATTTTTTTATATTGGATTGAAAACAACAAAACAAAATTGTATACTGATATTAACGATTATGGAATGGCTTACTTTTTTATTAGTATTATTTTGATGGTATTATTGCATGACACATATTTTTATTGGACACATCGGTTAATTCATTATCCAAAAATATTTAAGCACATCCACAAAATACATCACAGTTTTCATAGTCCAACACCTTGGGCAGCATTTGCATTTCATCCGATAGAAGCTATAATTTCTATTGGAATTATCCCGATAATTTTATTTTTAATTCCTTACCATCAATTTTCATTACTCATTTTCATTAGTTTTTTAACCCTTTATAACATTTTTATACATTTAGGATTCGTGATTCCAGGTATTAGGTATTTTAAATATCAAAACACTACTATGGATCATGATTACCATCATCAAAGATCACATTGTAATTACGGTTTGTATTTTAATTTTTGGGATAGATTGATGGGAACTTATTATCCTAAAGGAAGAATGAAAAATAAAAAATGACATCTTAATTAGTAGTTGATATATTAACATCTTAACCATTCTTTGAAAATCAAAAAACCTCTCCTTTGATCCTATATAGGATCTCGGAGCGGTCTTGCATACAAAAAAGTAGAACCAACCTAAGCTCTTTCTTATTCCCCTATTTTACTTAGAAATTCAATATCGTTCTCTACAGTAAGCAATAACAAGCTTGTGGCGGTACAAAATACGGGGCTGGTAATACAGTGATGTCCATTCCAGCTACCGTCTTCATTTTGTATCTTTAATATACGTCCGCTCATATCGTCGTACCAGTCTTTCCAATCGTTATCCTGGTTTACCACCAACGACTCTCCCGTTTGCAAAAAACTTAAGAATTCCTCGCCTCCATTGTTTCCAAATCCATTTAACACGTCTTCACGCTGTGCTGTTTTCTTGGCAGATTGATATACATTATACGAGGTTGTCAACTCAATGGCCTTGTCAGTATCAATTCCTATCTGTTGTAAATTCGCAACATTCACTACTGCTTTTTTATCAAGTTTCCCTTCTTTTTTGGCTTTGTTAATGGCCTCTAGTGCTTTTCGTGCATCTTTGGCAGTTGCCCTTACACTTCCACTTACGGCATATAGCATCACTCCTGCTCCATCGGCTGTCTTTACACTGCCGTCTTTTTCATTGTAATTCCCTTTTTGGTAATTTTTAGATCTTTCATAAAGCTCCTCATTAATATCTCTTCCCACTGCTTCGGCAGCTTCTAAAGCACTTCCTGCCAAACCACTCTGCAAGACACCTGCCCATCCGGCACCTGTCATTTTACCATCGGTATCAATAGAATTTTCAATTTTGGAAATGCAAATATCCAGGCATCGCTCCACCCGTTTTTTGTTAGTTGCATTCAAATTTCTGTATAATAAATTTGAAAAAAACTGAGCCGTAAGTACGGCGTCAATATTCTGACCAAGTTTGGTTTGGATTTGGGTCCCGCGAACCTTTGTGATATAAGGACTGTCCTCTGATGCTTCAACGGTTTCCAATAAAAAGTTCATAGCCTTTTTAAGGTTTTGTGAGTACATTCCTTTTTCCAGTGTATTTCCACTCCTTAAAAACGACATGGCAACCATAGCCGTAGTTGCAGGATCTGCTTTTACAGCATGTGGATCCCTAATATGTTGAGCATTATGACTTCCCGCTCCATACCCTCCGTTTGGTAATTGAGCTTTGGAAAGCCAGAAAAGGCCATCTCGTACCGAAAACTGCAGGTTTTCATCGGTTTTATAAACACCAAAGTCCTTGGAAGATTGCTCTCCCATAACTGTCATAAACACACAACCGTCTATAGATCGTAAATTTCGTCTGGCTTCCAATAAGGGATCTTCAGAATTAAAAACTGAAAAATACGCTCCTAATAAAAAGACCGGGATCGTCAATAATGCAAGTTTTGTTTTCATCTTTTTAGATTTTATCATTAATTACCTCCGAAACTATAACAAGAAGCCAAGAAATAAAACCTGCTTTTAGGCTCACGGTCTTTTCATTGAGGGAACGTTCCTTTTTTTAAAGTTTAATTATTACACTGAATTCTTTTTCATTTAAATCAAATTTGTATTTTAGGCGAATATTTATAAAAATGAAAAGATTTTATTTGTATACATTATTGGTTACGACACTAATTCTAGGCTCTTGTAATAGTGATGATAATGATTATGTAGCAGTAGATGATGACGACCCGATAGTCCTACCACTTATTTTCGAAAATCTATTATCGGAAATGAGTGTATTTACAGGTCCTTTAGAGTCACTTACTCCAGCGGAAGGACTTCATTTATTCGATCTGAATACTGGATTATTTACTGATTATGCTCGTAAGCAACGTTTATTACGTCTTCCCGAAGGTACTGCAATGCAATATAACAACAGTGATCTATTACCAACATTTCCTGATAATACGCTTATCTCAAAAACATTTTACTATTATATTGATGATCGAGATCCAAGTTTGGGAAAAAAGATTATTGAGACTCGTATTATAATTAAGGTAGAAGGCGAATGGAAATTAGGAAATTATATTTGGAATGAAGCTCAAACTGAAGCTACCTATACCAACTTTGGTAGTATTGTACCCATAAGTTACATTGATATAGAAGGAGATACTCAAAATATAGACTACGGAATTCCATCCCAGGAAAATTGTATCACTTGCCATAATATAAATAAGGTTATTTGGCCTATTGGACCTAAATTAAGGAATATGAATTTTAATCCACAAAACGGTACCATAAATCAAAATCAATTGGAATATTTTATAAATAACGGATTATTAGAGGGGATTTCTAATCCATCAAGTATAGGTATACTAGCGGATTGGACCGATGAAACAGCTTTTGATATTTTTGAACGTGGAAGAGCTTATATTGATATTAATTGTGCACATTGTCATAGACCCGGTGGAATCGTTCCTTCAGGTTTTTTACTTGACTTTAGATTAGAAACTCCTTTTAAAGATACGGGTATCAGAGAACACAGAGGGCAAATTGAAGATCGAATTCAAAGTAATGTCCCCGTCTATATGATGCCACAATTAGGAAGAAGTATTGTACATCAGGAAGCGGTAGATATGCTGTTAATATATCTTGAAGCGATAGAATAATAATTTAATCTGGGATTTTATTATTTGGCCTAATTCTTGAATAATAGTTACCTTGTTAACCTAAAATAAATTTAATTAAAATGAAAAACCTATTAACTATAATTGTTATTACTCTTTTTACATTGTTTGGTACACAAAACATTTCAGCTCAAAAATTATCTCAAGATCAGGATAAGCCTGAGGTAATAGCTAAAACCCAAGTTGCTAAACTTACTACAGATTTAGGATTAAACGGAGATCAAACACGAGCCATTTACAGAGCTCTTGTTCAGAAAGAAGTAAATTACAAAAAGCATATTAATGGAAAAAACCCTGAGAACGAAGAAGTTATTGCTCTTAAAGAACAATACGATACCACTTTAAAAATTTCAATGAAGAAAAGTTTAACTAAGGAACAGTATAATGAATGGCTCGGTATGCAGGAGCAATAAATATCATAAACATATTTGATTAAAAAAACCTCGAGATTCGAGGTTTTTTTTTATTATAATCTTTATCATCGCCTGTGGGTATATACTTTTCCTTATTTATTTTTTTTTGAATTTAAATTCAGTATTTGCCCTATATCAATAGTATTTGAATCTAATCCGTTTAATTCTTTTAAATTTTCAACGGTCATTTTAAAGCGCTGCGAAATACTATAAAGGGTATCACCCTTTTGTACGGTATAGGTGCTTATTTTGAATTTTCCTTTTTTTGATTTTTTGCCTTTCTTTCCTAAAACCTCAGCATCCAATTTGAATAATTTATATCTTTCAATGATAGTGATTAGCTTTTTAGGGTATTTAGGATCTGTAGCATATCCCGCTTTACGTAATCCTTTAGCCCAGCCTTTATAATCGTCTTTTTTCAGTTTGAATAAATCTTTATATCGTGTTCGTTCTGTTAAAAACAAGGAATGATCTCTAAAAGATATATCAGGATCCTTATATTTTCTGAAGCATTCCTGTAATTCGTCATCATCGTGATAAACTCGTTCACCTGTCCAATCTTTATGGCACTTTATTCCAAAATGATTATTAGATTTGCGGCTAAGACCGGATCTTCCAGCACCGCTTTCTAAAATTCCTTGAGCTAAAGTTATACTGGCAGGAATACCATATAATTGCATTTCGTCTTTAGCTATATTGCTATAGTTCTCTATGTAAATAGAAACGATCTCAT